>NZ_JBEXYR010000003.1:309737-554027 GCF_040631005.1 Micromonospora sp. NPDC005707 | reverse complement strand
CGATGAACACGAACGCCAGGTCCAGGTCGCGTTGCAGGTCACGCAGCAGGTTGATGACCTGCCGCCGCCGCGTCGGGTCAGCCGATGGCGGCGGTCAGCGCGGCCAGGTAGCCGTACCGGTAGCCGTCGGCGTCCGGGTGGTAGGCCTCGATGAGCCCGCTCACGTCGTTGATCCACGGGTCGGAGGCGCAGACGCCGTGGCCGGCGAAGAACGGCCGGGCGTCGACGAAGGTGGCACCGGCCGCCCGGGCCCGGTCGGCGATCACCGTGGCGAGCAGGTCGGCGGCGTTGTTGAGGATGGTCCGCTTGTAGGTGCTCATGGCCAGCAGGCCGCACCAGCCCGTCTCGAACAGCCGCGGGTAGCCGAGCACCACGAGCCGGGCGTTGGGCGCCCGGTTCCGGATGGCGGCGTACGTGTTGTCGAGCCGGCCGGGCAGGGTGGTGGTGGCGAAGGCCCGGCTGTCGTTGACGGCGTTCTCGCAGCTCGACGTGCTGCCGAAGCGGCAGCTGGTGATGACGTCGGCGAAGCCGGCGTCGTTGCCGCCGATGGTGACGGTGACCAGGGTGGTCGCGGTGCTCAGCGAGTTCACCTGGCTGCCGATGACGTCGGCGGTGACCGCGCCGCCGCAGGCCGGGAACTTGAAGCTGGTGACCGCGTGCGCGGCGGCCCACAGCGGGGCGTACGACTTCTGGCTGCGCAGGCAGGTGGACAGGTCGTACGGGCCGGCCCCGACGCCGGAGGAGTAGGAGTCGCCGAGGGCGACGTAGTTGACGGTGGCCGCCCGGGCGACACCGGGGACGAGCACGGCGCCGAGGACGGCCGCGAACAGGGCGGCCAGGGTGGTGCGGACGCGACGGGACATGACAGGACCTCCACGGGACAGGGGTGGTGGAGCCCGTTGACCGCGCGCGTGGCCAGGGGAGTCGGTGCTTGTTACTAGTCGGTAATGCTATCGAAACATTGCCATAAATTGAATAGCGCTCGCACGCCTTCGAGGGCAGACGCGTTCACAACCGTCGATTAGGTTGGCGGTGCGTACACCCTGATGGAGGGAGCCCACCCGTGCGACGCGCTCTCACGGCGGCCATCGCCGCCCTGACCGTCACCACCGCCGGCACCGTCGTGACCGGCGCCCCCGGCCAGGCCGCCCTACCGGGCTGGGGCCGGCCGAAGCCCGCGGCGGCCACCCCGACCCCGGGCAGCCCCGGGCTGGGCGACAGCTACTTCCCCGACTACGGCAACGGCGGCTACGACGTCGGCCACTACGACATCCGGCTGCGCTACGAACCGGCCACCGACCGGCTCAGCGGCACCACCACGATCCTGGCCACCGCCACCCAGGACCTGTCCCGGTTCAACCTCGACTTCCTCCTGGGCGTCGAGTCGGTCCGGGTCAACGGCTGGTCGGCCGGCTTCGCCCGGGAGGGCGTCCACGAGCTGGTGGTCACCGCGCCCCGGCCGATCCTCAAGGGACAGCAGCTCACCGTCGTGGTGAAATACGCCGGCATCCCGTCCGAGACGCTGGTCCAGGGCTACACGGGCTGGACCCGGGTCGCCGACGGGGCCCTCGCCGTCAACGAGCCCGAGTCGGCCTGGTGGTGGTTCCCCAGCAACGACCACCCCAAGGACAAGGCCACCTGGGACATCTCCGTCTCCGTGCCGACCGGCGTCGAGGTGGTCAGCAACGGCGTGCAGCCACGCGACCCGCTGCCCGAGGCCGGCAACCGCACCCGGTGGAGCTGGCGCAGCGTCAAGCCGGGCGCCACCTACCAGGCGTTCCTGGCCATCGGGCAGTACGACTTCGTCACCGACACCGCGCCGAACGGGCAGCCGGTGGTCAACGCGTACAGCACCACGCTGGGCGAGCGCGGGCCGGCCGCCCGGGCCAGCATCGAACGCACCGCCGAGATCGTCGACTGGGAGAGCGGCGTGTTCGGGCCGTACCCGTTCGAGGCGCAGGGCGGCGTGGCCGGCCCGGTCGACGGCATCGGCTTCGCCCTGGAGACGCAGAGCCGGCCCGTCTACGGCCCCAGCTTCTGGCGGCGCGGCGCCAACACGTCCGTGGTGGTGCACGAGAACGCCCACCAGTGGTTCGGCGACTCGGTCGCGGTCGCGGACTGGCGCAACATCTGGCTGAACGAGGGCTTCGCCTCGTACGCCGAGTGGCTCTGGTCGGAGGAGCAGGGCGAGGGCACCGCCCAGGAGCTGTTCGACTTCACCTACGCCAGCTACCCGGCCGACTCGGAGTTCTGGCAGGTCCTTCCCGGTGACCCGGGAGCCGGCGACATCTTCGCCGACGCCGTCTACGACCGCGGCGCCATGGCCCTGCACCAGCTCCGCCTGGCCGTCGGCGACCAGGCGTTCTTCCGCATCCTGCCGGCCTGGACCGCCGCCCACCGCTACGGCAACGGCACGATCGCCCAGTTCCAGGCGCTCGCCGAGCGGATCTCCGGCCGGGACCTCGACGCCGTCTTCACCACCTGGCTGTTCACCGCCGGGCGCCCCGCGCCGGCCGCCGCCGCACGCGGCGCGCTCGCCGCACCGGCGCAGCCGAAGTCGTGGGCAAAGATCCGGGAGGCCCACCGGCTGCTGAAGCACTGAGCGACGCCGGCGGGGGCCCGCTCCGTTCCCGGGAGCGGCCCCCGCCGGTCAGGCCGGCACGGGCGTGGCCCTGGCCGGTGCCGCCGCCTCGATCGCCCGGATGTGCCGGTAGGTGAACCAGAGCGGCGGGAACGCGCCGACCGCGAAGGAGAGGTCGACAAGCGTCCAGAACCAGGGGATGTCCCGCACCGGCCCACAGATCAGCGCGAGCGGCACGATCCCGGCGCAGGCGATCATGCCGAGCTGCACCACCCAGACGTTGCGCACCGGGTCGCGCAGCGGTCCCCAGAACGCCACCGCGAGCACCAGGTGCGCGAAGGCGAGCCAGTCGGTGCCGTAGAGCATGAACGGGTAGCGCTCGCCGGTCTCGACCAGGCCGGTGTGGACCCGCTCGATCCAGCCCACCAGCGCCGGGAACTGGCCGGCGAGCGGGTCCAGCGCCCGGAGCAGCCAGCGCACCTCCAGCTCCAGCGGGAACGCGGTCACCCCGCTGAGGAACAGACCCACCACCACGACCCAGAGCCACCGGCGGATTCGCCGCAGGCGTACCTCGACGTCCATACCGGCAGCGTAGTGACGATCTTCGCGCCGCCGGGTCCCGCGCGGCCCGGTGGCGGCATGACCTCGCTCACCGGGCCGGGCGACGCCGGGTCAGGCGGCGGGGCAGCCGTCGCGGTGCGCGTACGGCGACCGCAGGGCGATCCAGCGGGAGCGGCGCCGGCCCCGGTGGGGCGCGCAGGCCGCGCAGTCCTGGGCCGCGCGGGCGGCCCGGCTCGACCGGAGCGGGCCGGCGCCCGGACGCGCGCCGGCCGTGGCGCCGGGAAGCGCGACCGGGGAGGCCCCGGCCAGCACCGTCGGCCGCGGCGCCGCCACGGCGGGGAGGGCGGCGAGCCCCGCACCGGCCGGGCGGACGACCCGGGCGGTAGCGGCGGTGGCGGCGGCGAGCCCCGCGCCGGCCGGGCGGACCACGCGGGCGGCGGTGGCGGCGACCCGGCGGGCCGGGCGGGCGGCGGGCGCGGCCAGCACCCGGGTGAGCCGGTGCGCCAGCCGGCGCTCGCGGAGCCGGTCCAGGGCCACCCCGGCCGCCGCGGTGGCGACGGCGGTGATCATGCCGGCCAGCACCAGGGTCTGCCGGGGGCCGGCGTGCTCGCTGAGCCAGCCGAGCAGCGGCGCGCCCACGGCGGCGGAGACCGAGCCGGTGACGGCCAGGGCGGCCAGCACCCGGCCGCGCATGGCGTAGTCGGTGTCGAGCTGGGCCCGGGCGCCGACCGTGGTGTCGATGACCACCGCGGCGGCGGCCACCGGCAGGATCACGGCGGCGAAGCTCAGCGTGCCCGGGGCCAGCCCGGCGACGATCTGCAGCCCGCTGGCGAGCAGGCCGGCCCCGACCAGCACCGCGTAGCCGAGCTCGGCGCGGCGCGCCGCGAACAGGGCGCCGAGCACCGTGCCGACGGCGAAGACGGTGGACAGCAGGCCATAGCCGGACGCGCCGCCGTGCAGCGGCCCGTCGCTCATCGCGGCCATGGTGACCTGGTAGTTGCGGCCCAGGCTGCCGAGCACGAAGGACAGCGCCAGGGCCACCAGCACCACCGGCTGGCGGAGCAGGTAGCGGAACCCCGCCCGGATGCCACCGTCGGCGGGGGCCGCGTCGGCCGCCGCCGGCTGACCGGCGTGCCGCTCCCCCTCGCGTACGGCGAACAGCGCCACGACGACCGCGACGAAGCTGACCGAGTTCGCGGCGAAGAGCAGCGCCGGGCCGACGGCGGCGACCACGACGGCGCCGAGGCTCATGCCGAGGATCCGGCCGGCGGAGTTGGTGAGCGAGCCGAGCGCCAGGGCGTTGCCGAGGCTCTCCCGGTCCACGAGGGTGGAGGCCCAGCGGCCCATCACCGGCCCCTCGATGGCCGACACCGCGCCGGTGGCCAGCGAGATCGCGAAGATCGCCGGGAGGCCGCCGACGCCGGTGACGGCCACCACGGCCAGCCCGGCGGCGAGCAGCGCGTGCGCGCCCTGGGCGCCGATCAGCAGCGGCTTGGCGGGCAGCCGGTCGGCCAGCGCGCCGCCCCAGACGCTCAGCACCAGGGTGGGCAGCGCCTGGAGCAGGACGGTGAACCCCATCGAGGTGGCCGACCCGGTCTTCGCCAGCACGTACCAGTTGACGCCGAGGACCTGCATCCAGGTCCCGATGACCGACACGAATCCGGCGGCAGCCCAGATCCGGTAGTTGCGGTGGCGCAGCGCGGCGAACGTGGCGCCGAGGGCCATGAGTATTTCCCCGTCCAGACGGTGACACGACGAAGCCGGACCCCCGCGGGTCCGGCCAGCGAACAAGTCTGGCCGCGCTCAAACCTCCCGACGACAGTTGGTGAGACGGTTCACCAGGGAGATCGGGCGGCCGGGCACGAACCGGAGCCGGACGCCACGACACCCCGGTCCGGCCGGGACCGGGGTGCCGGTGACGCGCCGGGTCAGCGGGCGGCGAGCGGCTGCCGGGCCGGGTCGACCGGCGCGGGCAGCGTGCCGGGCCCGCCCAGGTAGGCGTGGATGGCCGCGGCGGCGGCCCGGCCCTCGGCGATGGCCCAGACGATCAGCGAGGCGCCCCGGTGCATGTCCCCGGCGACGAACACGCCGTCGGCGTCGGTCTGCCAGTCGGGGCGGGCGTCGACCGCGCCCCGGCCGTTGCGGGCCACCCCGAGCTGGCCGAGCAGCGGCTGCTCCTCGGTGCCCTCGAAACCGATGGCGAGCAGCACCAGGTCGGCCGGGATCTCCCGCTCCGAGCCGGGCAGCGCCGTGACGATCCGCCGGCCGTCCACCTTCTCGACGGTCACCTCGGCGACCCGGACCGCGCGGACCTGGCCGGTGCCGTCGTCGACGAACTCCTGCACCGCCACGGCGAAGACCCGCTCGCCGCCCTCCTCGTGCGCCGGGTAGCTGCGCAGCACCCACGGCCAGGTGGGCCACGGGTCGCGCGCGGCGTCCCGGTCGGCCGGCGGCTCCGGGTAGAGGTCGAGCTGGTGCACGCCGGCCGCGCCCTGCCGGTGGGCCACGCCCAGGCAGTCGGCCGCCGTGTCGCCACCACCGATGATCACCACGTGCCTGCCGGCCGCGTCGATCGGCGTACCGTCCGGGAGCGTGGCCAGGGCGGGCCGTCCGTCACCCGCCGCGGCCACCACCCGGTTCGCGGCCACCAGGTGCGTCATGGCCTGGTGTACGCCGCGCAGCGCCCGCCCCGGCGTCTCCGGGGTGTCCCGGCCCTGGAGCGCCCCGCAGGCGAGCAGCACGGCGTCGTGCTCGGCGCGTAACTGCTCGGCGGTGACGTCGACGCCGACGTCCACCCCGGTGCGGAAGCGCACCCCCTCGGCGGCGAGCTGGGCCAGCCGCCGGTCGACGTGCCGCTTCTCCAGCTTGAAGTCGGGGATGCCGTAGCGGAGCAGGCCGCCGAGCGCGTCGTCCCGCTCGTACACGGTGACGGCGTGACCGGCGCGGGCGAGCTGCTGCGCGGCGGCGAGCCCGGCGGGACCGGATCCGACCACGGCGACCGACTTCCCGGTCGGGGCCGGCACGGGCTGCGGGCGCAGCCCGCCGCGGGCCACCGCGGCGTCGGCGATCTCCACCTCGACCTGCTTGATGGTGACCGGCTGCTGGCCGCCCAGGCCGAGCACGCAGGCCGCCTCGCAGGGCGCCGGGCAGAGCCGGCCGGTGAACTCGGGGAAGTTGTTGGTGGCGTGCAGCGACTCCACCGCGGCGTCCCAGCCACCGGTGCGGACCAGGTCGTTCCAGTCGGGGATGCGGTTGCCGAGCGGGCAGCCGTCGTGGCAGAACGGGATGCCGCAGTCCATGCACCGGGTGGCCTGCTCGCGGATCAACTCCTCGCCGGCCGGCGGGTAGACCTCGCGCCAGTCCATGATCCGCACCGGGACCGGGCGGCGGGCGGGCAGCCGCCGGTCGTAGCGCAGGAAACCGTTTGGGTCAGGCACGAGCCACCTCCTGGGCGACCG
Source organism: Micromonospora sp. NPDC005707 (assembly GCF_040631005.1). Classification (NCBI taxonomy): domain Bacteria; kingdom Bacillati; phylum Actinomycetota; class Actinomycetes; order Micromonosporales; family Micromonosporaceae; genus Micromonospora; species Micromonospora sp. NPDC005707. Next base: position 547,427 of record NZ_JBEXYR010000003.1, on the reverse strand, counting down.
CCCGGGGCGCGGGCGGCAGGGACGCGGCGGAGGCCGCCGGCGGCGCCCCTGCGGCGGCTGTCGCCGCCAGTGCGCTCATCACCGCGTCGTCGACGTCGTGGCCGGCGGCTTCGGCGGCCCGCATGATCTCCAGCACCCGGCGGTAGTCCCGGGGCACCACGGCGGTGAACTCCTCCACCGCCTCCGGCCAGCGCTTCAGCAGCTCCTCGGCGACCGCCGAGTCGGTCTCGGCGAAGTGCCGCTGGACCAGATCGTGCAGCCGCTCCCGCTCGTCCTCGCCCAGCGGCGACAGGTCGACCAGCTCGGCGTTGACCAGGCGCCGGTCGAGCCGGTGCACGAAGGCCGTGCCGCCGGACATGCCGGCGGCGAAGTTGCGCCCGGTCGGCCCGAGCACCACCACCGTGCCGCCGGTCATGTACTCGCAGCCGTGGTCGCCGACGCCCTCGACGACGGCCACCGCGCCGGAGTTGCGCACCGCGAACCGCTCGCCGACCCGGCCGCGCAGGAAGACTTCGCCGCCGGTGGCGCCGTAGAGGATCGTGTTGCCGGCGATGATCTGGTCCTCGGCGCGCCCGCCGGGGTCGGCGTCCGCGCCGGCGAACGGCGCGGCGGCGTCCGGGCGGACGACGAGCCGCCCGCCGGAGAGGCCCTTGCCGACGTAGTCGTTGGCGTCGCCGTGCAGCCGCAGGGTGACCCCGCGCGGCAGGAACGCGCCGAACGACTGGCCGGCGGTGCCGCGCAGCAGGAACTCGACGGTGTCGTCGGGCAGCCCGGCGCCACCGAAGCGGCGCGTCACCTCGCCGCCGAGCATCGCGCCCACGCTGCGGTGCTCGTTGCGCACGGCCACCTCGACCCGGACCGGGGTGCCGTCGCGCAGCGCCGGCTCGGCCAGGGCGATGAGCTGGTTGTCCAGCGCCAGCTCCAGGCCGTGGTCCTGGGCCCGGATCCCGCGCCGGGCCGCGCCCTCGGGCAGCTCGGGCAGGTGCAGCACCCGGCTGAGGTCGAGCCCGTGGCCCTTCCAGTGGTCGATCGCGCCGGTGACGTCGAGCAGCTCGGTGTGCCCGATCGCCTCGGCGACGCTGCGGAAGCCCAGCTCGGCCAGGTAGCCGCGGACCTCCTCGGCGAGGAAGAGGAAGAAGTTCTCCACGAACTCGGGCCGGCCGGTGAAGCGCTCGCGCAGCACCGGGTTCTGGGTGGCGATGCCGACCGGGCAGGTGTCCAGGTGGCAGACCCGCATCATCACGCAGCCCTCGACGATCAGCGGGGCGGTGGCGAAGCCGAACTCCTCGGCGCCCAGCAGCGCCGCGACCAGCACGTCCCGGCCGGTCTTGAGCTGGCCGTCGACCTGCACGGTGACCCGGTCGCGGAGCTTGTTGAGCAGCAGCGTCTGCTGCGCCTCGGCCAGGCCCAGCTCCCAGGGGGTGCCGGCGTGCTTGAGCGAGTTGAGCGGGGAGGCGCCGGTGCCGCCGTCGTGCCCGGAGATCAGGATGACGTCGGCCTTGAGCTTGGCCACGCCGGCCGCCACGGTGCCCACCCCGACCTCGCTGACCAGCTTCACGTGCACCCGGGCGGCCGGGTTGACGCACTTCAGGTCGTGGACGAGCTGGGCCAGGTCCTCGATGGAGTAGATGTCGTGGTGCGGCGGCGGCGAGATCAGGCCGACGCCCGGGGTGGCGTGCCGGGTGCGCGCGATCCACGGCCAGACCTTGTTGCCGGGCAATTGGCCGCCCTCGCCGGGCTTCGCGCCCTGGGCCATCTTGATCTGGAGGTCGTCGGCGTTGACGAGGTATTCGCTGGTGACGCCGAACCGGCCGCTGGCGATCTGCTTGACCGCCGAGCGGCGCCGCGGGTCGTGCAGCCGCTCGACATCCTCGCCGCCCTCGCCGGTGTTCGACTTGCCGCCGAGACGGTTCATGGCGATGGCCAGGGTCTCGTGCGCCTCCGCCGAGATCGACCCGTACGACATGGCGCCGGTGGCGAACCGCTTGACGATCTCGCCGGCCGGCTCCACCTCCTCCAGCGGCACCGGCGGGCGCGCCCCCGTACGCAGGGTGAACAGCCCGCGCAGTGAGCCCGCCTGGGCCGCCAGCTCGTCCACCTTGGCGGTGTACTGCCGGAAGACGTCGTACTGGCGGCTGCGGGTGGCGTGCTGGAGCAGGAAGACGGTCTCCGGGTTGAACAGGTGCAGCTCACCCTCGCGGCGCCACTGGTACTCGCCGCCGACGTCCAGCCGGTCGCTCGCCCGGGCGCCCGCGGGCGGCCAGGCCAGCGCGTGCCGGGCGGCGACCTCGGCGTGGATCTCGGCGAGCCCGATGCCGCTGATCGTGCTCGGGGTGCCCCGGAAGTAGCGCTGGACCAGCCGGGTGTCCAGGCCGACCGCCTCGAAGACCTGCGCCCCGCAGTACGACGAGACCGTCGAGATGCCCATCTTCGACATGATCTTCAGGACGCCCTTGCCGAGCGCCTTGACGTAGTTGCGGATGGCCGTGCCCGGTTCCGTGCCGACCAGCGCGCCCGTGGAGATCATGTCCTCGACCGACTCGAAGGCCAGGTACGGGTTGACCGCCGCCGCGCCGTAGCCGATCAGCACGGCCGCGTGGTGCACCTCCCGGCAGTCGCCCGACTCGACGATCAGCGCCACCTGGGTACGGGTCTGCTCCCGCACGAGGTGCTGGTGCACCGCGGCGGTGAGCAGCAGCGACGGGATCGGGGCCAGGTCGGCGTTGGAGTCCCGGTCGGAGAGCACCAGGATGCGTACGCCGTCCTCGATGGCCTCGGAGACGTGCCGGCAGATCTCGGTGAGCCGGGCCTTGATGCCGGCGCCGCCGTCGCGGATCCGGTACAGCCCGGAGACCCGGACCGCCTTGAAGCCGGGCAGGTCGCCGTCCTCGTCGATGGAGAGGATCTTGGCCAGCTCGTCGTTGTCGATCACCGGGTACGGCAGCACGATCTGCCGGCAGCTCGCCGGGCCCGGGTCGAGCAGGTTGCCCTCCGGGCCGATGGTGGACGCCAGGCTGGTCACCAGCTCCTCCCGGATGGCGTCCAGCGGCGGGTTGGTGACCTGGGCGAAGAGCTGGTGGAAGTAGTCGTAGAGCAGCCGCGGCCGGGTGGACAGCGGCGCGATCGGGGTGTCCGTGCCCATCGAGCCGATCGGCTCCGCGCCGTTGCGGGCCATCGGGGCGAGCAGGATCTTGAGCTCCTCCTCGGTGTAGCCGAAGGTCTGCTGCCGGCGGCGTACCGAGTCGTGGGTGTAGACGATGTGCTCGCGCGGGGGCAGCTCGTCCAGCTCGATGATGCCGGCGTGCAGCCACTCCCCGTACGGGCGGGCGGCGGCCAGCTCGGTCTTGATCTCGTCGTCCTGCACGATCCGGCCGTTGACCGTGTCGACCAGGAACATCCGGCCGGGCTGGAGCCGGCCCTTGGCGACCACGGTGGCCGGGTCGAGGTCGAGCACGCCCGCCTCGCTGCCCAGCACCACCAGGCCGTCGGCGGTCCGCCACCAGCGGCCCGGGCGCAGCCCGTTGCGGTCCAGCACCGCGCCGACGATCTCGCCGTCGGTGAAGGCCACCGAGGCCGGGCCGTCCCACGGCTCCATGAGGCTGGCGTGGAACCGGTAGAAGGCGCGCTTGTCGGCGCGCATCTCCGGGTCGTTCTCCCAGGCCTCGGGGATCATCATGAGCACCGCGTGCGGCAGGCTGCGCCCGGCCAGGTGCAGCAGTTCGAGGACCTCGTCGAAGTTGGCCGAGTCGGAGGCCGCCGGGGTGCAGACCGGGAAGATCCGGCGGATGTTGCCGGGCAGGTCCGGGCTGCGCAGCAGCGCCTCGCGCGCCTGCATCCAGTTCCGGTTGCCACGGATCGTGTTGATCTCGCCGTTGTGCGCGATGAACCGGTACGGGTGGGCCAGCGGCCAGGACGGGAACGTGTTGGTGGAGAACCGCGAGTGCACCAGCGCGATCGCGCTGATGACCCGCTCGTCGGTCAGCTCCGGGTAGAACGCCGGGAGCTGGTCCGGGGTGAGCATCCCCTTCCACACCATGGTCCGCCCGGACAGCGACGGGAAGTAGGCCGGCACGCCCCGCTCGGCGGTCTCCCGCTCGACCTGCTTGCGAAGGCAGAACGCCACCCGGTCCAGGTCGAGGCCGGTCAGCGGGGAGCCGGCCGGGCCGGCGGGCGCGTCGGTGAGCCGGTGCGCGGCCAGGAAGAGCTGCCGGACCCGGGGCATCGCCGCGAGGGCGGTCTCGCCGAGGCCGGACGGGTCGGTGGGCACGTCCCGCCAGCCCAGGATGTCGGCGCCCTCGACCAGCGCGTACTTCTCCACCACCTGGCGGGCCCGGGCCTCGGCCGCGTCGTCGTCGGGCAGGAAGACCAGGCCGGTGGCGTACTGGCCGGCGGGCGGCAACGGGAAGTCGACGACCGCACGCAGGAACGCGTCCGGCACCTGGATCATGATGCCCGCGCCGTCACCGGTGTTGTGCTCCGCGCCCCGGGCGCCCCGGTGGTCCAGCCGGCAGAGCGCCCCGAGACCGTTCGCGACGACCCCGTGCGAGCGGCGGCCGTGCAGGTCGGCCACGAAGGCCACACCGCAGGCGTCGTGCTCGTGCGCGGGGTCGTAGAGCCCCGTGGTCCGCGGGGCCGGCTGGGGGCTGAGAGGGTACGGAAAGGCCACCGGGCCTCCTGTCGTCACTCAGGTTGGAACATGGTGGGGACGACGTCGGCCCTCGGGGGTTTTATTGAGTCTACGTTAGGGCGTCCGGCGCAAGGCCAGTTCAGATTGATCACACTTCCAGCATCTGGGACATGTAGTCTCGCGCGGTGGATGTCGTACGCACTGACGTGCTCGACCGGTTGGAGCGTTTCTACGACGCCGTGCCCCGGGACGGGGCCCGGACGGAGGAACACGGCGCCCTCGTGCTGTTCGTCCGGGACGGCGCCGGTTGGCCGTTCTACGCCCGCCCCCGGCCGGACGCCACCGCGCCGCCCGCGCTCGCCGACGTGACCGCCGTCCGGGCCCGGCAGCGGGAACTGGGCCTGCCGGAGGCGTTCGAGTGGGTGCACGAGGTCACGCCGGACCTGCTGGCGGTGGCCCGCTCGGCCGGGCTCAGCGTGCTGGAGGCGCCGCTCATGGTGCTGGATCCCGACCGCCTGCCCGACCCGGCGACGCTCAGCGACGTACCGGTGCGGGTGCTCGACCCGGCCGAGCCGGGCTTCGCGGCGGACGTGGCGCTGCGCCGGGCCGTCGCCGCGGTGGGCTTCTCGCACGGCGGCACCGCGCGCGGCGAGGCCGGCCCGGCCGAGCGGGACGCCGCGGTCTCCCGGCTGGACGTGGCCGCCCTCGACGAGGAGGCGGTCCGCATCGTCGACGGCCGGCGCATCTCGGTGCTCGCCGCAACCCCGGACGACGGGCCGCTGGCCAGCGGGATGGCCATGCGGGTCGGCGACGTGGCGGAGATCGCCGGCGTGGCCACCCTGCCGGCGGCCCGCCGGCGCGGCCTGGGCGCGGCCGTGACCGCCACCCTGGCCCACCGGCTGCGCGCCGCCGGCACCGACCTGGTGTTCCTCTCCGCCGGCAGCGAGGAGATCGCCCGGGTCTACCTGCGGGTCGGCTTCCGCCGCGTCGGCACGGCCTGCATCGCCGAGCCGACCGCCGTGATCGGCTGACCCTGGTCAGGCCGGCGGGTGCCAGGAGGCGGCGGCGGTCGCCGCCGTGTTGCGCAGCCGCGGGCTGATCGTGCCCAGTGCGGCGTCGCGGGCGCGCAGCGCCAGCCGGCCCCGGGTCTGCAGCACCGCCGACATCCGGCGGGTCTGCCGCACCATGGTGGCCGCGCGGGGTCGCCGCAGCCGGTCGTAGCCGGCCACCGCGTCGGGGAGCCGGGACTCGCGCAGCAGCGCCGACAGGGTGGCCGCGTCCTCGAAGGCGAGGCAGGCGCCCTGCCCGAGGTGCGGCGGCATGGCGTGCGCCGCGTCGCCGAGCAGCACCACGCCGCCCGGCCCGGCCGGGAACCCGTACGCCCGGGGCAGCGGGCGCAGCTCCCGGATCTCCTGCTGCACCAGGTCCGCCGGGTCGGTCGCGTCGAGCAGCGTGGCGATCGGCGCTGGCCAGCCCGCGTACCAGCGCTTGAGCAGGGCGAGCTGGGTCTCCGGCGGCTCGGGGCGGGGCGCCCCGGCGGCGGTGGCCACCCAGTAGATGCCGCCCCGGCGGGACGCGCCCGCGGTGCCCCGGTCGCCGAGCGAGGCGGCCACGAAGCGGTAGCCCGCGCCCAGCGTCTCGCCGTGCACCGGCTGGTCGTCGGGAAGTTGCGGGGCCCGGTACCAGGGGATGACGGCCCGCCACGCGGCGCAGCCGGAGCTCACGACTGCCGTCTCCGGTGCGAGCTGCCGGCGGATCTCGCTGTCGGTGCCGTCGGCCGCGACCACCAGGTCCGCCTCGACGGTGTGCCGGCCGTCGCCGACCGCGGGACGCTCGCCGGGCGCCGCCCGCACCGTCCGCACGCTCACCCCGGTGCGCAGCTCCACCTGGTCGCCGAGGCCGGCGATCAGCGCGTCGTGCAGGTCCTCCCGGTGCACCACCACCGGCATCCGCTCGGCCGGTGTGGGGCGGGGCTGCACCAGCCAGTGCCCGTCGGGGCGGCGCACGCCGCCGTCGGGCAGCGGGGTGGCGATCGCGTCCAGCCCGGCGCCGAGGCCGAGGGCGCGCAGCGCGCGTACCCCGTTGGGCCAGAGCACCACGGCGGTCGTCTCCGGACGGACCCGGTCGGCCCGTTCGAGAAGGGTGACCCGCCAGCCGGACCGGGCCAGCGCTCCGGCCGTCGCCAGCCCGCCGAGGCCGGCGCCGACCACCACCGCGCTCCGCATGACTCCCCCGCTCAGCTGTCCCGGTCGGCGGGGCGGGCGCCGCCGGCGCCCGCCCGGTCCTCGTCGGCCCGCTCCTCGTCCGGGTCGGGCCGCGCGCCCGCCGGCTCGCGCTCCGCGTCGCCCGCGACCCCGTCGCGGTCGGCCTCGTCGGTGGCCGCCGGCTCCTCGGCGGGGACCTCGCCGGTCTCCCGGTACGTGCGGAACTGCTCCTCGGTCACCACCCGGTAGCCCTCCGGCGCGACCGGCCGCGCCCCGGCCTCCCGCGCGGAGAGGTCGACCTGGGAGATGTCGCCGCCCGCGGGCGGGACCGGGGCGGCCGGCCCGGCGACCGGGATCAGGTACTGGCGCGGCCCGCGCACCCGCACGAAATACACCAGCGCGCCGAGGAAGACCAGCGCCGCGGTCCACACGTTGAGCCGCAGGCCGAGGATGTGGTTGGCCTCGTCGGTGCGCATCAGCTCGATCCAGAACCGGCCCGCCGTGTAGCCCATCACGTAGAGGGCGAAGGCCCGGCCCCGGCCCAGCCGCAGCTTCCGGTCGAGGATCACGACCAGCGCGGCGACGCCGATGTTCCAGAGCGCCTCGTAGAGGAAGGTCGGGTGGTAGAGCCCCGGCTGAAGGACCGGGTTGCCGGCGTCGTCGCGCAGCGCGTGCCCCGGGTTGTCCGGGTCCATCACGTGGACCTCGAGACCCCACGGCAGGCTGGTGCGCCCGCCGTAGAGCTCGTTGTTGAACCAGTTGCCGAAGCGGCCGATCGCCTGGGCCAGCGGCAGCCCCGGCGCCAGCGCGTCGGCCACCACGGCGAACGGGATGCCCAGCTGCCGGGCGGCGAACCAGGCGCCGACCGCGCCACCGGCGACCGCGCCCCAGATGCCGAGGCCGCCCTCCCAGATGGCGAACGCCTTGAGCGGCTGGCCGTCGGCGCCGAAGTATTTCTCGGGCGAGGTGATCACGTGGTAGATCCGGGCGCCGATGATGCCCGCGGGCACCGCCCAGACGGCGATGTCGAGCACGGCGCCCGGGGCGACGCCGCGGCGACGCAGCCGGTACTCGGTGACCACGCAGGCCACCACGATGCCGACGATGATGCAGAGCGCGTACGCCCGGATCGGAACCGGTCCGAGCTGCCAGACGGCGGTGCCGGGGCTGGGCAGGGCCGCCAGTGGGGTCATCGGGGCGAGGGTCACGGGTGCACACGGTACCGGTGCGGACCGTACTCGCGGCACCCCGGTCCGGCCGGGTTCGCGGGTCGAATGACTTCTGGTTTGCGCGGCCGTAGGCTCTTTGTCCATGAGCGCGCTCACCTGGGCGGTCGCCGCGGTCGTCACCGACCCCTCCGGCCGGGTGCTGCTCTGCCGGCAGTCCGGGGGCGGCCGGCGGTGGGCGCTGCCCGGCGGGCGGCTGCGCCGCGACGAGAGCCCGCCCGCCGCCGCGCGCCGGGAGATCCGCGCCGAGACCGGCTGGGAGGTCGAGCTGGTCGACCTGGTCGGCCTCTACCGGCTCGGCGACCCCGCCGCTCCCCCGCCTGCCGCGGGCCACTGCGGCGCCCTGCCCGACGTGCTGGTGCACGTGTTCCGGGCCCGGACGCTCGCCGCCACGCCGGCCGGCGCCCCGGCGGGCGGCTGCCACCTGGACTGGCACCCGCCGGACGCGCTGCCCGGGGCGCTCACCCCGACCACCCGCGCGGCCGTCGCCGACGCCCTGGCCGGCCGCTCCGGCGTCCTGCGGGAGACGACGCCGGGCGACGCCGGTCCGGCCAATGAGGCGGCGGCCCCACCCGAGCAGCGGTCCGGGGGCGAGTTGGGCACCACCCGGCGCTGACCGGCCCGAGGCGGTGGCTCGGAGCCCGGACGGACGGCCGTCAGCGGGCCGGGTTGCGGACGCCCTCGGCGAGTTCGGCGCTCAGGGTGCGCAGGGCGGCCAGGCCGGCCGCCTGGTCGGGGGCGTCGAGCACGCAGCGGACCAGCGCGCTGCCCACGATCACCGCGTCGGCGTACCCGGCCACCGTGGCGGCCTGGGCGCCGGTGCCCACGCCCAGCCCGACGCCGACCGGCAGGTCGGTGACCTCACGCAGCCGGGAGACCAGGACCGGGGCCGCCTCGGAGGTCTGCGACCGGGCCCCGGTGACGCCCATGATGGCGGTGGCGTAGACGAAGCCGCGGCAGTGCTCGGCGGTCATCCTCAGCCGGGCGTCGGTGGAGGACGGGGAGACCAGGAACGTCCGGTCCACGCCGTGGGCCTCGGAGGCGGCCAGCCACTCGCCGGCCTCCTCGGGGATCAGGTCCGGCGTGATCAGGCCGGTGCCCCCGGCCGCGGCCAGGTCGCGGGCGAACGCGTCGACGCCGTACTGCTCGATCGGGTTCCAGTAGGTCATCGTGACCACCGGCGCGCCGGTCGCGGCCACCGCGTCGACGATGCGCAGCGTGTCGGCGGTGCGTACGCCGCCGGCCAGGGCGATGTCGCTGGCCTTCTGGATGACCGGGCCGTCCATCACCGGGTCGGAGTAGGGGATCTCCACCTCGATGACGTCGACGCCGGCCTCGACCATGGCGGTCATCGCGGCGATGCTGCCCTCGACGGTCGGGAAGCCGGCCGGCATGCAGCCCACCAGCACCGCCCGCCCGTCGGCCCGCGCCTTGTCGAAGGCGACCCCGATCCGGCTCACGCTCTCACTCCTTGTCGAGGATGCCGAAGTATGCGCCGGCGGTGTGCACGTCCTTGTCGCCCCGGCCGGAGAGGTTGACCACGATGACCGGCTCCCGGCCCAGCTCGGCGGCGAGCTGCGGGGCGATCTTCCGGGCGCCGGCGAGCGCGTGCGAGCTCTCGATCGCCGGGATGATGCCCTCGGTGCGGCAGAGCAGCTCGAAGGCGGCCATCGCCTCGTCGTCGTCGACGGGCAGGTAGGTGGCCCGGCCGCTGTCGTGCAGCCAGGCGTGCTCCGGCCCGACGCCCGGGTAGTCCAGGCCGGCCGAGATCGAGTGCGACTCGATCGTCTGGCCGTCGGAGTTCTGCAGCACGTACGTCCGGGTGCCGTGCAGCACGCCCGCCGAGCCGCCGGTGATGCTGGCCGCGTGCCGGCCGGTCGCCACGCCCTCGCCGCCGGCCTCGAAGCCGTAGAGGCGCACGCCGGTGTCGGGCACGAAGGCGTGGAAGATGCCGAGCGCGTTGGAGCCGCCGCCCACGCAGGCCGCGACGGCGTCCGGCAGCGCGCCGGTGAGGTCGAGGCACTGCTGGCGGGCCTCGACGCCGATGCCGCGGACGAAGTCGCGGACCATCTCGGGGAACGGGTGCGGGCCCGCGGCGGTGCCGATCAGGTAGTGCGTGCTGTCGACGTTGGCGACCCAGTCCCGCATCGCCTCGTTCATCGCGTCCTTGAGCGTGCGCGAGCCGGTGGTGACCGGGACGACGGTGGCGCCGAGCATCCGCATCCGGGCCACGTTGAGCGCCTGCCGCTCGGTGTCCACCTCGCCCATGTAGACCACGCACTCGAGGTCGAACAGGGCGGCGGCGGTGGCGGTGGCCACGCCGTGCTGGCCGGCGCCGGTCTCCGCGATCACCCGCTGCTTGCCCATCCGCTTCGTGAGCAGCGCCTGGCCGAGCACGTTGCGGACCTTGTGCGCGCCGGTGTGGTTGAGGTCCTCCCGCTTGAGCAGGACCCGGGCGCCGATCTGCGCGGAGAGCCGCCGGGCCTCGTACAGCAGCGAGGGGGTGCCGGCGTAGTCGCGCAGCAGGGCGTCGAACTCGGCGAGGAAGCTCTCGTCGGTCATCGCCTTCCGGTACGCCGCGTCCAGCTCGTCGAGGGCGGCGACCAGGGCCTCGGGGACGAAGCGGCCACCGAACCGGCCGAAGTGGCCGGCGGCGTCGGGGAGCTGGCCGGCCGGGGCCGCGGCGTCAGTGCTCATCGCGGGAGTCCTCTCGCTGCGTCTCTGGGCCCGGCGCGGGGTCAGCGCACCGGGCGGGGCGTGGCCGGGTGGTTGCCGGCGTTGACCAGCTCGGCGACCGCCTCGCGAGGGCTCTTCTGGGTGACCAGGCCCTCGCCGACCAGGACCGCGTCGGCGCCCGCCGAGGCGTACCGGATGAGGTCGTGCGGGCCGCGCACGCCGGACTCGGCGATCTTGACGACGCTGCTCGGCAGGCCGGGCGCGATCCGCTCGAACACCGAGCGGTCGACCTCAAGGGTACGCAGGTCACGGGCGTTGACGCCGATCACCTGCGCGCCGGCCTCCATGGCGCGGTCGGCCTCCTCCTCGTTGTGCACCTCGACGAGCGCGCACATGCCCAGCGACTCGATCCGCTCCAGCAGCCCGACCAGGACGTTCTGCTCCAGTGCGGCGACGATCAGCAGCACCAGGTCGGCGCCGTGCGCGCGGGCCTCGTGCACCTGGTAGCTGGAGACCACGAAGTCCTTGCGCAGCACCGGCACGTTGACCGCGGCACGGACCGCGGCCAGGTCGTCCAGCGACCCGCCGAACCAGCGGCCCTCGGTGAGCACGCTGATCGCCCGGGCGCCACCCGCGGCGTAGTCGCCGGCCAGGTCGGCCGGGTCGGCGATCTCGGCCAGCCGCCCCTTGGACGGCGACGAGCGCTTCACCTCGGCGATCACGGCCACGCCGGGCCGGCGCAGCGCCGCGTACGCGTCCAGCGGCGGCGGCGCGGCGGCGGCCAGTTCGCGGATCCGCTCCAGCGGAACCTGCTCCTGTCGCCGGGCCACGTCCTCACGCACGCCGGCCAGGATCTCGTCGAGCACGCTTGCGGACGCCGCCGATCCGGCCTCGTCCCCCTCCGCGTGCGCATGCTCAGCAGTCACCAACGGACTCCCCTCTCCGGGTGTCATGGGCCGATGCTAGGGGGCGCCACCTGGAAGCAAGTGCCCGGGGGTATGGCGCTCCTCACGAAATGGGCTGTGGCATGATGACCGACTTCCGGTGAACACGGTGTCACGCAGCGCCACCGCGCCCATCGACCGGCGTCACCCGGGCGCGTCCCGCGCCTCCGGCCGAGACATCGATCGCCGCCCATGACCTATCTCACCATGGCGGCCCGCCGTGCGCAGCGGAGCGACGGCCGTCAATGCTGTGAGCAAGCTCAAGGCCGAACGGCCCTGCCCAGGTCGGGCCGGTTGCCGCACAGTTGACCTGCGTTTCACGGCGGCGAAACGTGAGCCCGGCAGCATCTTCCTCGGGCAGACTCGATGAGGCGGCTGCCGACCGTCGCCAACGATCTCGTGCGGGGTGACCATGAGCGCCAACGGGCCGAACCAGAGCCTCGATTTCACCACCATCTCCCGGAGCGTCGCGTCGCTCGCCGTCGGCGTGGTGCACACCCTGGAACGCGCCATGGCCGGCGACGGCCGGATGCGCACCGCCCGGGGCAACGCCTGGGAGGCCGTCTGCGCCGACCGGGCGCGCGCCGCGCAGCGCCGGGAACTGGACCGCCTGGTGGCCGAACTCGCCGCCGCCCGCGCCGCGGCCCGCGAGCGCCGGGACGCCCGCGACACCCAGCCGGTGAGCTGACCCGGCGGACGGCGACCGGACGGTCAGCGCACCGTCGGGTCCTCGCCCCGGTCGAGCGCGTCCCAGGCGTCCCGGGTGCCGCGCTCGACCGCCGGCCGGTCCTCGCCGGCGCGCTCCGCCGGACCCCCCGCGCGCCGCTCGTAGCGGGCGCCCATCGCGGGCCAGCTTCCGCCGCGCAGCGCCGTGAGCAGCCCGCCGGCGACCAGGACCAGCCCGCCCGCCAGCACCAGCGCCGGCCACTGCCGGCTCACCCCGGACTCGGTCAGCCCGTAGCCGCCACCGGCCGCCACGCCCAGCCCGAGCAGGGCCAGCAGGCCGCCCAGCAGCCGCCGGACCCGACCCCGGGTGGCCAGCACCGCGCCGCCGCCGGCCAGCCCGACCAGGGCCAGCGCCGACACCCAGGGCAGCAGCTCCGCCCCGGTGCGGGCGTGCCGGCCGGGCGGCAGTGAGCCGCGCGGGGTCAACTCGACCGACCAGGTCCGGGTCACCGCCCAGAACGCCAGGCCCGCGCCGGCCAGGCAGAGCAGCACGGCGTACGTCAGCTCGCGCCGGCCCCGCGCGGCGGGCGCGCCCGTCGACGCGCTCATCGCGCGGGCCGCAGGGTCTCGGCGGCGGCGATCGCGGCGAGCACGGCCGCGGCCTTGTTCCGGGTCTCCTGGTCCTCGGCGGCGGGATCGGAATCGGCCACCACGCCCGCACCGGCCTGCACGTAGGCCCGGCCCGCGCGGATCAGCGCGGTGCGGATGGCGATGGCCATGTCCAGGTCGCCGCCGAAGCCGAAGTAGCCGACGGTGCCGCCGTAGACGCCGCGCCGGACCGGTTCCAGCTCCTCGATGATCTCCATGGCCCGGACCTTGGGCGCGCCGGAGAGGGTGCCCGCGGGGAAGGTCGCGGCGAGCGCGTCGAAGGCCGTGCGGTCCTCGCGCAGCTCGCCGACGACCGTGGAGACGATGTGCATGACGTGGCTGTACCGCTCGATGGTGGCGAACTCCGGCACCTCGACCGTGCCCGGCCGGCAGACCCGGCCCAGGTCGTTGCGGCCCAGGTCGACCAGCATGACGTGCTCGGCGCGCTCCTTCGGGTCGGCGAGCAGCTCGGCGGCGAGCCGGGCGTCCGCCTCGGGTGAGCCGCCCCGCGGCCGGGTGCCGGCGATCGGGTGCAGCAGCGCCCGCCGCCCCTCGTCCGCGCCGGTGCTCACCTTCAGGTGCGCCTCGGGCGAGGAGCCGACGATGTCGAAGCCGTCGAAGCGCAGCAGGTACATGTACGGGCTGGGGTTGGTGGTGCGCAGCACCCGGTAGACGTCGAGCGGGTCGGCGTGGGTGGGGCGCTCGAAGCGCTGGCTGAGCACGATCTGGAAGCACTCGCCGGCCCGGATCGCCTCCTTGGCCGCCTCCACCGCCTTCGGGTAGCCGCCCTCCGGCGTGCGGCTGACCACCTCGCCGACGCCGGGCCGGGCGACCGTCGAGATCATGGGCGGAATCGGTCGGGACAGCGCGGTGGTCATGGCGTCCAGCCGCCCCACCGCGTGGTGGTACGCGGCCGCCACCTGCGACTCCCGGTCGGGTGCGTCGAGCGGCGGCAGCACCGCGTTGGCGACCAGGATCGCCGAGCCGTCGTAGTGGTCGAGCACCACGAGGTCGGTGGCGAGCATCATGCCCAGCTCGGGCACGTCGAGTTCGTCCTCGGTCAGCTCGGGCAGCCGTTCGAAGCGGCGGACCAGGTCGTACCCGAGGTAGCCGACCATGCCGCCGGTGAGCGGCGGCATGCCGCTGGACGGGTCCCAGGCCGGGCCGGCCAGCGCGGCGACGGTCTCCCGGAGCGCGGCCACCGGGTCGCCGGTGGTCGGCACCCCGGCGGGCGGCTCGCCGGCCCAGACCGCCGCGCCGTCCCGCTCGGTCAGCGTGGCGCTGCTGCGGACCCCGATGAAGGAGTAGCGCGACCAGGCCATCCCGGCGGAGCCGACGCCCTGCTCGGCGGATTCCAGCAGGAACGTGCCGGGGCCGCCGGCGAGCTTGCGGTAGACGCCGACCGGGGTCTCCGCGTCGGCCAGCAGCCGCCGGGTGACGGGCACGACCCGCCAGCGGGCCGCCAGGCCTGCGAAGGCCGCCTGGTCCGGGCTGACCGTGCCGTCGGTCATGAGGTCGCCTCCGGCGAGCCGACCGGCAGCTCCGTGAAGAAGCAGGTGCGGTGCCCGGTGTGGCAGGCCGCGCCGACCTGCTCGACGCTGACCAGCAGCGCGTCGCCGTCGCAGTCCAGGGCGACCGAGCGGACGTACTGGTGGTGGCCGGAGGTGGCGCCCTTGACCCAGTACTCCTGGCGGCTGCGCGACCAGTAGGTGGCCCGGCCGGTGGTCAGGGTGCGGTGCAGCGCCTCGTCGTCCATCCAGGCGACCATCAGCACCTCGCCCGAGTCGTGGGCGCGGACCACCGCGGCCACCAGGCCGTCGGGGGTACGGCGCAGCCGGGCCGCGATGGCCGGGTCGAGCCGGGAGGGGCGGACCGGGCCGGGGGCCGCGGGGGCGCCGGAGCTGGCGGGTGCGCCGGTCACCGGCGCGTCAGAGGCGGGCACGGTTGACCATTCTCCCGCACGGGGCACCGGCACCGCCGACGTGTCCCGGGGGACGGGCGCGGGGCGGTCCAACGCCCGGGTGAGCTGGCCGAGGTAGCGGTCCAGCCGGCCGTCGACCAGGGCCGCGGCCAGGTCCGTGCCGCCGACCGCGGCGATCTCCCCGGCGTACGGGCGGATCAGCGGGACGATCCCGGTGACCAGCCGGCCGGCGGCGGCGGCGACCTCGGCGGTGCCGCCGGGGCGCAGCCCGAGGCAGCGCAGCATGTCGTCGCGGTAGCCGGCGGGCGCGACCGGCAGGTCCAGCGCGGCGGCCAGGGCGGCCCGGCGGGACACCACCCGGACCGACGGGTTGGCCAGCCGCAGCACCGACGGGCACAGCCGCGCCAGGTCGGCGGCGGCGAGCCGGACGCCCACCGGGTCGCCCGCCCACCGGGCGCCGGCCACCTTGCCCAGGGTGGCGATCAGCTCCTCGAGACGCGGCTCGTCGGCGGGCTGGCACAGCACCGGCAGGTCGATCCGGCGCCGCCACTCCGGGGCCGCCCAGAGCAGCCGGGCCGGCGCGGCGACCGGCAGCCCGAACGCCCAGTCGGCGGGCTGGCCCAGCCGGCTCACCCAGGAGCGGACGTCCCGGGCGGCCACCGAGACGTGCACGAGCCGGCCGCCGAGCTCGGCGAGGTACGCCCGCCGGGCCGCGTAGGGGGTGCCGTTGACGGCCGGCCCCGCCGCCCTCGTTTCCGGGGCGGCGGGGCCGGTCCGCTCGTCGTCGCCGGCGACCAGCACGTCGACGTCGACGTCGCTGTGCTCGGTGGCGGCGCGCCGCGCGTGGCTGCCACGCAGCATGATCCCGACGACGGGACGGTCGGCGGCCTGCCGGAGGCGGGCGGCCCAGTCGTCGAGGAATTCCGGGAACTCCAGCTCGGCGCGTCCGGCGCGCTGCGACCTGGGGCCGCCGGTCTCGGGCAACGGAGCGGGAACCACGGCGTCATGGTGCCGGACGTCCGATCTTGGCGCAATGACCGATGCCGGACCCGGTGTCCGCTGCTGGGGGGCTAGTGCCCGACCGTTCGCATTCCTGCCGGCGTGTACCTTTCCCCGGCGACGGCGCCGGCGGGCACCGCCCCGCCCAGCCGGTCCCGCTGCTCCGGCGTGAGCCGCACGTCCGCCGCGGCGGCGTTCTCCTCCAGGTAGCGGACCCGCTTGGTGCCGGGGATCGGCAGGACGTCCCCGCCCTGGGCGAGCAGCCAGGCCAGCGCCGCCTGGGCGGGGGTGCAGCCCAGTTCGCCGGCCACCGCGCGGACCGCCTCGGCGAGCTTCAGGTTGGCGTCGAGGTTGCCGTCGGCGAACCGGGGCACGCTGCGCCGCCAGTCGTCCTCGGCGAGCTGTTCGCGGCTGGTGATGGCGCCGGTGAGCAGCCCCCGCCCGACCGGCGAGTAGGCCACCAGGGACACGCCCAGCTCCCGGCAGGTGGCCAGCATCTCCCCCTCGACGTCCCGGGTGAACAGCGAGTACTCCATCTGGACGGCCGAGATCGGGTGGACCGCGTGCGCCGCCCGCAGGGTCGCCGGGCTGACCTCGGAGAGGCCGATCAGCCGCACCTTGCCGGCCTGGACCAGCTCGGCCAGCGCGCCGACGGTCTCCTCGATCGGGGTGTCCGGGTTGCGCCGGTGCAGGTAGTAGAGATCGATGGTGTCGATGCCGAGCCGGGCCAGCGAGGCGTCGCAGGCCTGCCTGGCCCAGGCGGCGCTGCTGTCCACGTAGGCGCCCGGGCTGCCGGTACCGCCGAAGCTGTCGCCGCTGCTGCGGTTGCCGAACTTGGTGGCCAGGAACACCTCGTCCCGCCGGGCCCGGACCACCGGGCCGAGCAGCCGCTCGTTCGCCCCGAAGCCGTACATGTCGGCGGTGTCGAGGTGGTTGACCCCGAGGTCGAGGGCCCGGTGCAGGGTCCGGGTCGACTCGGCGTCGTCGGCGCCGCCGTAGGCGAAGCTCATGCCCATGCAGCCCAGCCCGATGGCCGAGACCTCCGGGCCGGTGGCGCCCATCCGTCGCTTGATCATGCCAGTTCCTCCTCCGCCCGGCGGTACGCGTCGATCTTGTGGTCGAGGACCTTGAGGTCCTCCTCCAGCTCGGCCATCCGGGCCAGCACCCGGCCCCGGTGCGCCTCGAACAGCGCCCGCCGGGCGCCGAGGGTGCGATCACCCTGCCGGGCCAGTTCGGCGTAGCGCCGCATGTCCCGGACGGGCATCCCGGTGCGCCGCAGCCGGGTGAGCAGGAACAGCCAGTTGACGTCGGACTCGGTGTAGCGCCGGCGGCCGGCGGAGTCCCGGCCGACCGGGGCGACCAGGCCCTCCTGCTCGTACCAGCGCAGCGTGTAGGTGGTCAGGCCGACCCGTTCCGCCGCCTCACCGACGGTGAGGCTCATTTCCCGCGTGCTGATGTCCACGCACCCAGGCTTCCAGTTCGAGCGCACTCGAAGTCAACCTTGCGCCGAACCGGACAACTCATCTAGCGTTGAGTTCAACGGTTGATGAGTTTTTGGGAGGCGGGCGTGGACGACGCGGTGTCGGTCCGTGACCTGGTGGTCGAGCGGGGCGGGCGGCAGGTGCTCCAGGGCATCTCCTGCGCGGTGCCCCGCGGCGCGGTCACCGGGCTGCTCGGGCCGAGCGGCAGTGGCAAGACCACCCTGATGCGCGCGGTCGTCGGGGTGCAGACGGTCGGCTCGGGCACGGTCACCGTGCTGGGCCGGCCCGCCGGGGCGGCCGAGCTGCGCCGCCGCGTCGGCTACCTGACCCAGGCGCCCAGCGTCTACGCCGACCTGACCGTCCGGGAGAACGCCCGCTACTTCGCGGCCCTCCACGGGCGGGACCACGCCCACGCCGACCAGACGGTCGCCGACGTCGGGCTGGCCGGCGCGGCCACCCAACTGGTCGGCAACCTCTCCGGCGGCCAGCGCAGTCGCGCCTCGCTGGCCTGCGCCCTGGTCGGCGACCCCGAACTGGTCATCCTCGACGAGCCCACCGTGGGCCAGGACCCGGTGCTCCGGGCCGACCTGTGGGCGCGGTTCCACGCCATGGCGGCCGCCGGCACCACACTGCTGGTGTCCAGCCACGTGATGGACGAGGCGGGCCGGTGCGACCGCCTGCTGCTCATCCGGGACGGCCGCCTGGTCGCCGACGACACCCCGGACGCGGTCCGCGCCGCCACCGGGGTGGACGACCTGGAAGAGGCGTTCCTCCGGTTGATCAAGGCGAGCGAGCAGGAGGCCGACTCATGAACCCGCACATCCTGGTCGCCACCACCGGGCGGATCCTGCGCCAGCTCCGGCACGACAGGCGGACCGTGGCGCTGCTCGTCGTCGTACCCACGGTGCTGCTCGCGCTGGTCTACTTCATGTACGTCGACCAGCCCACCCTGCCGGGGCAGCCCACGGTCTTCGACCGGGTGGCGCTGATCATGCTGGGCTTCTTCCCGTTCATCATCATGTTCCTGGTGACCAGCATCGCCATGCTGCGGGAGCGCACCACCGGCACGCTGGAACGGCTGCTCACCACCCCGCTGGCCAAGCTCGACCTGCTCTTCGGGTACGGCATCGCGTTCGGCCTGGCCGGCGTGGTCCAGGCCACCATCGCCTCGGCCGTGGCGTACTGGGTGTTCGACCTGACCACCGCCGGCAGCATCGGGCTCGTGATCATGATCGCTGCCGTCAACGCCGTGCTCGCGGTCGCGCTCGGCCTGTTCTGCAGCGCCTTCGCCCGCACCGAGTTCCAGGCCGTGCAGTTCATGCCGGTGGTCGTTGCCCCCCAGCTGCTGCTCTGCGGGCTCTTCGTGCCCCGCGGCGAGATGGCCGGCTGGCTCCAGGCGATCAGCGACGTACTGCCCCTGTCGTACGCCGTCGAGGCGCTCCAGGAGGTCGGCGCGCACGCCGACCCGACCGGGACGATGTGGCGGGACGTGGCGATCGTCGCCGGGGCGGCGGTGGCGGCGCTGGTGCTGGCCGCCGCGACGCTGCGGCGGCGCAGCGGGTGATGGCCCGGCGCACCGGCCGGCGGCCGGGCAACCCGGACACCCGGGAGGCCATCCTCGCGGCGGCGCGGGCGGCGTTCGCCGAGCGCGGCTTCGACGCCACCTCGATCCGGTCGATCGCCGCCGCCGCGGGGGTGGACCCGGCGCTGGTGCACCACTACTTCGGCACCAAGGAGGAGCTGTTCCGGGCCACCGTGGCGATCCCGGTCGACCCGGCGCAGCTCGTGCCGGCCGTGCTGGCCGGCGACCCGGACAGGGTGGGCGAACGCCTGGTCCGCACGTTCCTGACCGTCTGGGACTCGCCCGTCGGCGGGGCCGCCGTGGCCCTGCTCCGCTCGGCGGTCAGCAGCGAGTGGACCGCCCGGCTGCTGCGCGAGTTCCTGGCCACCCAGGTGCTGCGGCGGGTCCTCGATCAGCTCGACGTCGACCCGGCACAGCTGCCGCTGCGGGGCGCGCTGGTGGCGACGCAGGTCGCCGGCCTGGCCATGATGCGGTACGTGATCCGCCTGGAACCCGTCGCCTCCGCCGATCCGGAGACCCTGGTGGCCACCATCGGCCCGACCGTCCAGCGCTACCTCACCGGCGACCTGGCCTGACTCAGGCGCGCCCGGCGGCGCGCGGGCAGAGCATCGGGTGCAGGAGCCGGGCCAGCTCGGCCGGGTCGGCGACCGGCTGGGCGAAGGCGAGCCGGGTGCGGCGCCGGGCGCCGGGGCGGCCGTGGGAGACCAGCAGCCCGTACCGGTCGATGCGGACCACCCGGGGCGGGCCACCGGCCTCGGACCCGGTGAGGCCCAGCCGCCGGCGCAGGTAGGCGCCCACCTGGTCGCCGTGATGATCGGTGAGGTCGGCCAGCAGTTCCGCCTCGACCGGGTGCAGCGGATCGGGCTCGGCCTCGGCGTACGCGTCGGGGTCGATGCGGCGGGTGGCGCCGGCGCGTTCCCAGCGGGCCTCGACCACCTCGAAGCGGTGCAGGTGGAAGCGGGTGCCCACGTCGAGCAGGTCGCCGGTCGGCTGCACGGTGGCGAAGTCCACCGCGGCGCGGCGGGCCTCGTCGCCGTCGAGCCGGGCCGCCCAGCCGGAGACCCAGGCCCGGCCGAGCGACGGCGCCCCGGCGGCCGGCGGGAGGTCGAGCACGTCCAGCACGGTGGCCACCTCGGTGTCGCCGTCCGGCGGGACCAGTGCCGCGGCCAGGTCGCTGACCACCGGCACCAGCAGCAGGACCCGCCCGTCCGGGTCGGTGACGTGCCGGGCCTGGTGCGGGCCGGGGCGCCGGGCCAGGTGGACGAGGGCGGGCAGCCGGCCCGCGACCAGGGTACGCACGATCTCCGCCGGGCTGGGCCGCATGATCCCGACCTCCCTTTCATAGGTTAGGCTTACCTAAGTAGCAGGCTAGACCATCCGATCGGAGACGTCGACGTGAACCACCCCCGGCCCAAGGCCCGGCTCTCCCGCTCCCTCGGCATCCCGCTGACCCGCAAGTGCGTGCGGTACTTCGAGCGGCGCCCCTACCCGCCGGGCGTGCACGGCCGATCGCGGCGCGGCACCTCCGACTACCAGGTGCGGCTGCTGGAGAAGCAGCGGCTGCGCCACCAGTACAACGTCAGCGAGGGCCAGCTCCGCCGCGCGTTCGACGAGGCGGCCCGGGGCGCCGGGAAGACCGGCGACACCCTCGTCGCGCTCCTGGAACGGCGGCTCGACGCGGTCGTGCTCCGGTCCGGGCTGGCCCGCAGCATCTACCAGGCACGCCAGCTCGTCGCGCACGGCCACTTCACCGTCGACGGCCGCAAGGTGGACCGGCCCTCGTACCGGCTCCGCCCCGGCCAGGTGGTGGAGGTCCGCGAACGCAGCCGCGCCCTGCCGCCGTTCCAGCTCGCCGCCACCGGCGCGAACGCCGACGAGAGCCCCCGCCCCTACCTGTCCGTGGAGCTGACCGGGCTGCGGGCCACCCTGCTGCGCGAGCCGGCCCGGCGCGAGGTGCCGGTGATCTGCGACGAGCAGCTGGTGGTGGAGTTCTACTCCCGCTGACCGGCTGGCCGCCCGGACCCGCTCAGCGGGTCTGCTCCAGCCAGGAGGCGTAGAGCAGGGCGTAGACCGACTCCGGGTCCCGCAGCAGCTCGTCGTGCGGGCCGCGCTGCACGATCCGCCCCCGGTCCACCACGATCACCTCGTCGGCGGCCTGGGCGGTGGACAGGCGGTGCGCGATGGCCAGCGTCGTCCGGCCCCGGGTGACCGCGTCCAGGGTGCGCTGAAGGCGTACCTCGGTGGCCGGGTCGACGGCGCTGGTCGCCTCGTCCAGCACCAGCAGGTCGGGGTCGGCCACGTACGCCCGGGCCAGCGCGACGAGCTGCCGCTCGCCGACGCTCAGCGCCTCGCCGCGCTCGCCCACCGGGGTGTCCAGGCCGGCCGGCAGCCCGTCCAGCCAGTCGGCCAGGCCCAGCTCGGAGAAGGCGGCGGTGAGCTGGCCGTCGGTCAGCTCCGGGCGGGCGAAGCGGACGTTCTCCCCGACGGTGGCGTCGAAGAGGAAGCCGTCCTGCGGCACCATCACCACCCGCGAGCGCAGCGACTCGAAGCGCACCTCGCGCAGCGAGACGCCGGAGAGCAGCACCTCGCCCTCGGTGGGGTCCATGAGCCGGGTGAGCAGCTTGGCGAAGGTGGTCTTGCCGCTGCCGGTCTCGCCGACCACGGCCACCCGGCTCTTCGCCGGGATCTCCAGCGTCACGTCGTGCAGCACGGGCGGCCCGCCCGGGTAGGCGAAGGTCACCCCGGCGAAGCGGATGTCCAGCGGGCCGTCCGGCAGCTCCCGGCCCTGCTCCCCCGGGTCGGCCACGTCCGGCGCGACGTCCAGCACGTCGAGCACCCGGCGCCAGCCGGCGATCGCGTTCTGCGCCTCGTTGAGCACCTCGGTGGCGATCTGCACCGGCTGGATGAAGAGCGTCACCAGGAACAGGAACGCGGTGAGCTGGCCGATGGACAGGGTGCGGTCGACGCCGAGGTTGACGCCGACCACCACCACGCCCGCCAGGGCCAGGCCGGCGGCCAGCTCACCGACGGAGCTGCCCACGATGCTGATCCGGATGGCCCGCTGCTGGGCCTGCCGCTGCCCCTCGATCGCCGCGTCCAGCCGCCGGGCGGTGCGCCCGGAGATGCCGTACGCCCGGATCACCGGGGCGCCCACCACGCTCTCCCCGATGGTGCCGAGCAGGGTGCCCATGCGCTGCCGGACCAGCCCGTAGGCACCGGCGAGCCGGCGCTGGAGCTGCCGGATCACCAGCACCGCCGGCGCGAACGCGACGAGCACCACCAGGGTCAGCTGCCAGGAATAGGCCAGCATCACGGCCGTGGTCACCACGAGCTGGCCCAGGTTGACGATGAGGATCACGCCGCCCCACTGGAGGAACTGGGTGATCTGGTCGACGTCGCTGGTGACCCGGGAGACCAGCGAACCCCGCCGCTCGGACTGCTGGTGCAGCATGGACAGGTCGTGCACGTGCCGGAACGCCCGGGTGCGCACCCCGGCCAGCGCGGTCTCGCTGACCGTGAACAGCCGGCGCATCATCAGGTAGCCGCAGGTGGTGGTGACCACCAGCACGGCGGCGGTGACCAGCACGGTCACCGTGACCACGTCCAGGTCCAGGCCGCCCACGATGCCGTGGTCGATGCCGCGCTGCACGGCCACCGGCACGGCGACCCGGCCGATCATGTAGATCAGGGCCAGCGCCACAGTGCCGGCCAGCCCGGTCTTCAGCTCCGGGGAGAGCGCCAGCCCCCGCCGCAGCGTCCGCCAGGTCGACTCGGTCTCCTCCGCCGGCCGACCGGCCTCGGCGGTCGCGCTCGCCGCGCCGGTCTCCGTTCGCGACTGCGGGGCTCGCAGACCCGGCTCACTCCTCGCGCTCACCGGTCAACCTCGACTTCCAGGCCGGAGGTCAGCGGCGTGACCTCGTCGTACGTGCGGGTCTGCTCGCGTTCGTGTTCGGCCTGCTCGTAGGCGGTGACCAGGTCGGCGTAGCCGGGGACGGTGGCGAGCAGGTGGGTGTGCGTGCCCCGGGCCACCACCCGGCCGTGCTCGACGTAGATCACCTCGTCGGCGAGCGCGATGGTGGCCCGCCGGTAGGCGACCACCAGGATCGAGGCGGGCGCGCCGCCTCCCTCCGGGGCGCGCAGCCCGGCCAGGATGGCGGCCTCCACCCGCGGGTCGACGGCGCTGGTGGCGTCGTCGAGCACCAGCAGCCGGGGCCGGCCGGCGATCGCGCGGGCCAGCGTGAGCCGCTGCCGCTGCCCGCCGGAGAGCGAGGTGCCCCGCTCGCCGACCATGGTGTCCAGCCCGTCGGGCAGCGCGGCCACGAAGCCGTCCGCCTCGGCCAGCCGCAGCGCCGCCCAGACCTCGTCGTCGCCGATGCCGGCGCGGTCCAGGGCGATGTTGGCCCGCACGGTGTCGTCGAAGACGAACGGCACCTGGGCGACCAGGGCCACCGTCGAGGCCAGCGAGGCGGCGGTCAGCTCCCGCACGTCGACGCCGTCGAGGGTGACCGTGCCGGTGCGCGGGTCGACCAGCCGCACGGCCAGCGAGGTGATGGTGGACTTGCCGGCGCCGGTCGGCCCCACCAGGGCGACCGTCTTCCCGGCCGGCACGGTGAAGGTGACCTCGCCGAGCACCTCGGTGCCGGGCAGGTGCGCCTCGGCGGGCTCGTACCCGAAGTGCACGTCGTGGAACGCGAGGGTGGCCGGGGCCGGCGTGGCGGGGTCGAGCGTCACGTCGCCGTACGGCATCTCACCGGTGGCGTCGAGGACCCGGCGCACCCGGTCCCAGCCGGCGACGCTGCGCGGCAGCTCGGCGAGCACCCAGCCGATGGCCCGGACCGGGAAGGCCAGCACCGTGAAGAGGAAGGCCACGCTGACCAGCTCGGTGACGGTGATCGCGCCCTGGCGGAGCCGGACGGCGCCGACCACCAGCACGGCGAGCGTGCCGAGGCTGGGCAGGGTCTCCAGCATCGGGTCGAAGACGCCGCGCAGCTTGCCGACGGAGATCAGCGCGTCGCGCAGGTCGCCGGCGCGGTCGGCGAACCGGGCGGTCTCCTGGGCCTCCCGGCCCATCGTCTTCACCACCAGGGCGCCGTCGAAGCTCTCGTGCGCGATGCCGCTGACCTCGGCGCGCAGCCGCTGCGCGCGGGCCTGGCGGGGCGCCATCCGGCGGGAGTAGACCACGTTGAGCGCGAACAGCGCCGGGAAGACCGCGAGACCGACCAGCGCGAGGGCCCAGTCGGTGAGGAAGAGCGAGACCACCGCGCCGACGAGCATCACCAGGGTGCCGACGGCGAAGGGCAGCGGCGCGATGGGATACCAGGCGGCCTCGACGTCGGAGTTGGCGTTGGAGAGCAGGGTGCCGGTGGCGTTGCGGTGGTGCCAGGCCAGCGGCAGGTCGAGGTAGCGGCGGGTGACCCGGCGGCGGTAGGCGGCCTGGAGGCGGTACTGCATGTAGCCGGCGCCGAGCCGGCGGCCGAAGATCCCGACCACCCGCAGCACGCTGATGCCGAACAGCGCGGCAGCGGCGAGCGCCAGGGCGCCGCCGGTGACCGAGCCACGGGCGACCGCCGGGACGACCACCTTGCCGACCACCGCGCCGACCACGTACGCGCTGGCGATCACCATGAGGCCGAAGAGCACGCTGCCGGCCACCGCGACCGCGAAGATGCGCGGCTGTTCCCGGATGGCCCGGCCGAGTACCCGTAGCCCTCTGCCGAGGACGTCCCGACTTGTCCTGCTCGCCACGCTCTCCCCCGCCGTAAGCCACAGTTTTCTCCCTCATCCTTACCGCTCGACGCCGGCTCCGCCGACCCGGCCCCGATATGTCCGCCGTCACTCCTTCCCCGCCGACCCCGCCCAGCAGGGCGGATGCCCGCGCCGCCGGCCCGGCTCCCGGCCGGGGGACGCCGGCGCCGCGCCGCGCCGGACGCGCGGACCGGCCCGCCGGGCCTACGATCGGGCCATGCCGCGGTACGCCCGAACGGAGCGCGAGGCGCTCGCCGACCTGATGCTGGAGCTGGGACCGGACGCGCCGACGGTCAACGAGGGGTGGACCACCCGCGACCTGGCGGCGCACCTGCTGGTCCGGGAGCGCCGGCCGGACGCGGCGGGCGGCATCCTGCTGCCGCCGCTGCGGGGCTACGGCGAGGCGGTGCGCCGGCGGGTGGCCGCCGGCCCCTACGCGGAGCTGGTGGAGCGGGTCCGCCGCCCGCCGCGGTGGAGCCCGGTGAGCAACCCCCTCACCGACGAGCTGGTCAACAGCCTGGAGTTCTTCATCCATCACGAGGACGTGCGCCGGGCCCGGCCGGGCTGGCTCCCCCGCGAGCTGCCGGCCCGGCAGCACGCCGCGCTCTGGAAGCGGGCCGCCATGCTGGCCCGGGTGGCGTTGCGGCGCTTCCCGGCGGACCTGCTGATCCAGGCGCCCGGCTACGGCGAGCGCGCCGTCGGCCGCGGCGGCGAGCGGCTGCGGGTGGTGGGTGCACCGGGCGAGCTGGTGCTGTTCATGTCCGGCCGGCAGCGGGTGGCCCGGGTCCAGGTGGACGGCCCGACCGCACCGGCGGAGCGGTTGCGCGCGGCCAGCCTGGGCTTCTGACGGAACGTGCCGGGCCGGTCACCGGGCACCGTGGGACCGGCTTCGGCCCAGCGACGGGCGCCGATCCGCGCTGCCGTACGCTCCTGACCCGCCGCCCAACCCCGGGGTGGCGGGACAAGGGGAGTCGGATGCGAGGTTTCGCGCTCTCGGCACTGCACGAGCCCCCCTTCCCGGCGCGCCGGCACGCCGCCGTCGAGCTGGTCGCCGGGGAGAGCGCCGGGTGGGTCGTCGACCTGGGCCTGATCGACACCCCGGCCGGGTTGCGCCGGCTGGCCGGCGCCCACCCCGTGGAGCTGGCCGGGCGGGCCTGCCCGGACGCGCCGGTCGGCGACCTGCGGCTGCTCGCCGACCTGATCAGCTGGCTGTTCGTGATGGACGACGCCTGCGACGAGGACGGCCTCGGAGCCAGCCCCACCCGGCTCGCGCCGACCGTGGCGGCCCTGCTGGAGGTGCTCGACCGGCACGGCGACCCGGCTGCGCCGGCCCCGGCCGGGGCCGGCCCGCTGGCCGTGGCGCTGGACGACCTGTGCCGGCGGGTCCGGGACCGGCGGCGGCCGGCACTGCTGCTGCGCCTGGTCAGCCAGCTGCGCGAGTACCTGCTGGCCCTGCTCTGGGAGGCGGCCAACCGGGAGCACCGCCGGGTGCCCGGGGTGGCCGAGTACGTGCAGATGCGCCGGCACACCGGGGGCGCCCGGCCGAGCTTCACGCTGACCGACCTGGCCCACCCGGACCTGCCCGGCCCGGAGCGGCGGGCGGACCCGGCGCTGGCCGCCCTCGACGCGCTCGCCGCCGACCTGGTCTGCTGGTGCAACGACCTCTTCTCCTACGACAAGGAGCGGGCGACGGGCCCGGACGCGCACAACCTCGTCACCACGATCGCCGGCGAGGCCGGGCGGGGCGAGGAGGCGGCGCTGCGCGCCGCGGCCACCCGGTTCAACGAGGGCCTGGCGTCGTACGCGGAGCGGGACGCGGCGCTGGCCGCGACGGGCGACGAGGGGGTGCGGGCCTTCCTCACCACCCGGCGGAACTGGATCCGGGCCACCTACGACTGGTCCCGCGCCGCCACCCGGTACGCCTGAGCCGGGTTCCACCTCCCGGGACCGTGGTCGCCGCAGGCCAGAAGGGCTAGCCGCTGCCCCGGTCCAGGCAATACTCTTCGGTAACCGCAGAATGGCGTGACCCCCGTCACGTCCCTCCACCCTCTGAAGGCGGCTACAGCGATGGCTCTCGATGTACCGTACCGTTCCGTACCCGACATGTTCCTCAAGCGCGTGGCGGACTCCCCCGACCGCCACGCCTTCGCCCACCCCGCGCCGGACGACTCCGGGCCGGTCTGGCTGACGTGGGAGCAGGTCGGGCAGCGCGCCAAGGCGATCGCCGCCGGGTTGCACGGGCTCGGCGTCGGCCTGGAGGATCCGGTGGCGATCCTCGCCAACACCCGGCTGGAGTGGGTGCTCGCCGACTTCGGGATCATGTGCGCCGGCGGGGCCACCACCACCGTCTACCCGACCACCGAGCCGGAGGACGCCACGTACATCGTCGGCGACTCCGGGTCGAAGGTGCTCTTCGCCGAAAATCCGGCCCAGGCGGCGAAGATCGCCGGCACGGCGGTGCCGGCGCTGACCCACGTGGTGCTCTTCGACGGCGCGCCCGACCCGGCCGCCGGCGTCCCGCAGCTCACCCTGGCCGAACTGGAGGAGCGCGGGGCCCGGGCGCTGGCCAACGAGCCCGATCTGATCGACATGCTGGTCGCCGGGATCGGTCCCGACCACCTGGCCACCCTGATCTACACCTCGGGCACCACGGGCCGGCCCAAGGGCGTGGAACTGCTGCACGGCGGCTGGTGCTGGGAGGGCGTGGCGCAGGCCGAGCTGGGCCTGCTGCACGCCGACGACCTGCAGTACCTGTGGCTGCCGCTGTCGCACTCGTTCGGCAAGACGCTGCTCTGCGGCGCCACCCACGTCGGCCTGCCCACCTACGTCGACGGCCGGGTGGACAAGCTGGTCGAGCTGCTCGGGGTGATCCGGCCGACGCTCATGTGCGGCGCACCCCGGGTCTTCGAGAAGGTCTACAACAAGGCGGTCACCACGGCCCAGAGCGCCGGCGGCGCGAAGGCGAAGATCTTCGCCTGGGGCGTCGCGGTGGGCAAGGAGAAGGTCGCGCTGGAGCAGGCCGGCAAGCCGGTTCCGGCCGGGCTGAAGCTGAAGTACTCGCTGGCCGAGAAGCTGGTGTTCAGCAAGCTCCAGGCCCGGCTCGGCGGCCGGATGCGGGTGCTGGTCTCCGGCGCGGCGCCGCTCAGCAAGGAGATCGCCACCTTCTTCGCCGCGGCCAACCTGCCCATCTCCGAGGGCTACGGGCTCACCGAGACCAGCGCCGGCGCGTTCGTGAACCCGCCGGACGGGTTGCAGATCGGCAGCGTGGGCCGGGCCATGGGCGACCTGGAGTGCCGGATCGACACCGACGGCGAGATCCTGGTGCGGGGCAAGCCGGTCATGCGCGGCTACCACAACCTCCCCGAGGAGACCGCTGCCGCGTTCACCGAGGACGGCTTCTTCCGCACCGGCGACATCGGCACCCTCGACGACGACGGCTACCTGCGCATCACCGACCGGAAGAAGGACCTGGTCAAGACCTCCGGCGGCAAGTACGTCGCGCCGTCGCACATCGAGGGCATGTTCAAGGCCGTCTGCCCGTACACCTCGCAGGCGGTCGTGATCGGGCAGGCGCGCAACTACTGCACGATGCTCGTCACGCTCGACCCGGACGCGATCCAGGGCTGGGCGGCCGGCACGCCGCTGGAGGGCCGCGACTACACCGCGATCGTCACCTCGCCCGAGGCGCAGGCCATGGTCGAGGGCTACGTGGCCGAGCTGAACGGCAAGCTGAACCGCTGGGAGACGATCAAGAAGGTGACCATCCTCCCCCGTGACCTCACCATCGAGGACGGCGAGGTCACCCCGTCGCTGAAGATCAAGCGCCGGAGCGTGGAGACCAACTTCGCCGACGAGATCGACAAGATGTACGCGGGCAGCCTCGCCGAGCTGTAGCGAGCCCACCGCGTCCGGCGGCCGTGCCCCTCCGTCCCGGGGCACGGCCGCCGCCGCGGTTCCCGCCGCCCCTCAGAGGTGCTGCTGACGCCAGTGGCTCTGCTCCGCCTCCGAGGCGAGCTGCTCCTCCAGTGCGAGCTGCCGTATCCGGCGCCGCCGGCCGTCCTCCCGGAAGGTCTCCACGACCACCCCGACGGAGACGACCACCGCCAGCACGATGAACGAGGCCAGCTCCGGGATCGGGGCGACGACGGGGGCGACGGCGGCGAGCACCACGACCGTGATCACCAGCGGCCAGTGCACCTCCCGCAGCACCAGCAGCGCGCAGCCGACGAGGCTCAGCAGGTAGAGGCCCACCCCGCCGAACAGAACCGTGACCCAGAAGCCGCCCAGCGGCGGGCCCCAGCTGGGGGTCTCCGGGCTGGCCGCGTCGGCCAGCAGGTCCTTGAGGCCGAGGGCGAAGAGGATGGTCCCGGCGATCAGCGGCAGGTGCAGGAACGTGTAGATGTTCCGGCTGAGCCGCCGCCGCACGTCCGGGTCGCGGGCGTGGTGCAGCGCCTGCTCCAGCGCGTACGCCAGGGTGTCGAAGTACGCCCACCAGAGCATCGCCACCACCAGGATGCCGAGCAGCGCGGCGACCGCCACCGGGCCGGTGAGCGGCAGTCCGGTCTTCGGGCCGAGCCCCAGCGCGATGATCGACTCGCCGAGTGCGATGAGCACCATGAGCGCGTGCCGCTCCGCCCAGTGCCCGGCGGAGACCACCACCCACCAGAGCCGGGCCAGGGTCACCCCGCCGACGTACTCGACCAGCAGCGCCACGGTCCAGAGCACCAGTTGCAGCATCACGGCGTACGGCCGGTCCGCGAGCCGCGCGGGCACGGTGCCGGCGAGCACCAGCAGCACGGTGGCCGTGGTCGGCACCGCGACGCGGGGCAGCAGCGTGCGGCGGCGGGGCGGATCCGACCGCTCCAGCCAGGCGAAGACCGCGAGCTGGGACATCCGGATCACGAAGTAGCAGCCCGCGAAGACCAGCGGGCCGTGCAGGCCGCCGGGGCGGTCGACGAACGCCGTGGGCACGGTCAGCACCAGCAGGAACGTGGCGCCCACCGTGATGAAGCCGACCACCGGCAGCACACCCTGGTCGGCGCGCGCCGCGTTGCCCACCCGGGCGAAGCCCGTCCACGACCACCAGAGCAGCGCCAGCACCAGCAGGCAGCGGTAGAGGTTGACCGGGGTGGCGTGGCTGGCGGTCAGGGTCGTGACGTTGAGGAACGCGAAGACGAAGACCAGGTCGTAGAAGAGTTCCAGCCGGGTGGTCCGGGAGCCGGGCGCGCCGGGCCACACGACGCGCGACCACCGGGTACCACCGCCGTTCCCCACCCGGGCAGTCTCCGCAATCCCCGTCCCGTGCCGGTGCCGATCAGGAGATCCTTACCGGAACGGGGGCACCCCTGCGGCGCGGCCGGGGTCAGGCGATGACGGAGGGCTCCCGCCACTGCGGGCGGCCGGCCCGGTCGAGGTCGTAGCGGACCGCGGCGAGCCGGCTGACGGCCTCCTCCAGGTCCGCGGCGGGCAGGGTGAAGGGCAGCCGCAGGAACCGCTCCAGGGTGCCGTCCAGGCCGAACCGCGGTCCGGGCGCCAGGCGTACGCCGACCTCCTCGGCGGCCCGGGCCAGCGCGCTGGAGATCGGGCCGTCCAGCTCCACCCAGAGCGTCACGCCGCCGCGCGGCACGGTGACCCGCCAGTCGGGCAGCCGGTCGGCCATCGCCTTGACCAGGGCGTCGCGCTGGGCGGCGAGCTGGACCCGCCGGTCGGCCACGATGCCCGGCCCCTGGGCCAGCAGGTGCACGGCCACGAGCTGGTCGAGCACGGGGCTGGCCATGTCCACGCCGACCCGGGCGGCGGCCAGCCGCTGCACCTGCGGCGCGGACGCCCGGACCCAGCCGATCCGCAGCCCACCCCAGTACGGCTTGCTCATCCCGCCGATGCTGATCACCCGGGAGTGCCGGTCGAAGGTCGCCACCGGCGGCGGCAGCGGGGTGCCGTCCAGCGGCAGGTCCACGAAGGACTCGTCCACGACCAGGTCGGTCCCGGCGGCGTGCGCCGCGCCGACCAGCCGCTCCCGCAGGTCGGTCGCCATGAGGTGGCCGGTCGGGTTGTGGAACTCGGGGATCACGTACGCCAGCTTCGGCCGGGTCTGCCGGATGCTGCCCAGCAGCAGGTCGGCGTCCCAGCCGTCCCCGTCGGCGGCGAGCCCGTGGGTGGTGATCCGGGCCCGCCGGGCCGACAGCGCGGCGAGGGCGTTCGGATAGGTGGGCGACTCCACCAGCACCCCGCCACCGGGCGACAGGGCCAGCCGCAGCACCAGGTCCAGCGCGTGCTGGGTGCCGCTGGTCACCATGATCTGCTCGGGGCTGGTGGGCAGCCCCCGCTCGGTGTACGCGCGGGCCACCGCCTCGCGCAGCTCGATGATGCCGGTCGGGTGGTAGCCGGCCCCGCCGAGGTAGCGCGGCAGGTCCTCGGCGGCGGCCCGGGCCGCCGGCACGAGCTGCGCCGGGGCGGAGAGGGCGGCCACCCCCAGGTCGATCATGTCCCGGTCGTCCAGCGGGGTCCAGAGCCCGGTGCTGGCCACCCGGTGGGTGCCCGGCAGCATGGTCCAGCTCCCGGCGCCCCGCCGGCTGGCCAGGTGGCCGGTCTCCCGCAGCTCCCGGTAGGCGGCGGTCACCGTGGTCCGGCTGATCCGCAGCGCCTCGGCCAGGTCCCGCTCGGCCGGCAGGCGTACCCCCAGGGGGAGCCGGCCGTCGGCGAGCAGCCCGCGGACCGCGGCGGCGAGCGCGGCGTAGTCCGGGCTGCGCCGGCGGCCGGGCAGGGCATGCCACTGCCCGAGGAGTCGCGCCAATTGGACGCCGCGCACCTGACTCGTCATGGCCACCCCTCCTGAATTGGCTCTGTCGCGGACCGGATTGGCCCCTAGAGTGGCATCCATGGCACGAATTGGCAATCTCCGGTACCGGCCGGCCCGGCGGCTCGTCCAGCTCTACGCCGGGCTCGCCCTCTACGGGATCAGCATGGCGCTGATGATCCGGTCCGGCCTCGGGCTCGACCCGTGGGACGTGTTCCACCAGGGGCTCGCCCGGCAGACCCACCTCTCCTTCGGCACGGTCACCATCGCGGTCGGCGCGCTGGTGCTGCTGCTCTGGATCCCGTTGCGGCAGCGCCCCGGCCTCGGCACGGTCAGCAACGTCGTGGTGATCGGGCTGGTCGTCGACGCCACCCTGGCCGTGCTGCCGCCCGGCGAGGGCCTGCCGCTCCGCACCACCCTGCTGGTCGTCGGCATCGTCGCCAACGGCGCCGCCACCGGCCTCTACCTGGGCGCCGGGCTGGGCCCCGGGCCGCGCGACGGCCTCATGACCGGCTTCACCGCCCGCCGGCCCCGCTACTCCGTCCGGCTGGTCCGGACCGTCATCGAGGTGACCGTGCTGAGCCTCGGCTGGCTGCTCGGCGGCACCGTGGGCCTCGGCACCGTGGCGTACGCGCTGGCCATCGGGCCGCTCGCCCAGCTGTTCATCCCGATCTTCGCGGTGCCGGCCCGGCCGGCCGACGAGCCCACCGGCGAGCCGGCGGTGCCCTGCGCGCCGCGGCCGGCCGGCGAGGCCGCCTGACCCGGCCGTCGATCACGCAGCGTCACCTCCGCCGCGCCGACCGCCATCTCCTGGGACGCCCCGGACGCCCCTGAGCTGCGACGACGTCCGACAGCGAAACCGGGTGTTTTCTCCGCCGTCGCGGCCGGGCATCATTCGTCCATGGGGGAGAACGGTTGGCGTTGGAGCGACGCCTGGATCTTCGTCTCACTGGTCATCGCGAGCGGCGCCGGTCGGCACCGCCGGGCAGCCGCCACCCGGCGCCCGGAGGGCGTGCGCCTCGCCGACGTCCTCTCCACCGCCGACCACCTCAACCAGGCCATTCCCGAGCGGCACGAGGTGGAGGGCGCCGTCCGCCGGTTGGTGAGCGCCGGCCTGGTCAGCGTCAGCGACGGGTGGTTCCGGGTGACCCCGGACGGCGAGCGGCTCTGGCGCACCCGGCCCAGCGCCGGCCTGGGCACCACCGTGGACACCGTGCAGGGCGTGCTGAGCCGCGGTCCCGCCCCGGACGAGTCCGACTGGCACCTCGACGAGGACGACCACGCCGCCGCGGTGCAGGAGTACGTGGTCCGCTCGATCCCCATGCCGCGCCGCTCCCCCGAGGGGCACTCCGGCCGTCCCTGACCGCCGCTGCCGGCGCCCGGGGACGGGCGGGGTCAGCGGACCGGGTGGCCGGCGCCGCGCAGGGCGTCCTTGACCTCGGCGACGGTCAGCTCGCCGAAGTGGAAGACGCTGGCCGCGAGCACCGCGTCGGCGCCCGCGCCGATGGCCGGCGGGAAGTGGGCCACCCGGCCGGCCCCGCCGCTGGCGATCACCGGCACGTCGACGACCGCGCGGACCGCCTCGATCAGCGGCAGGTCGAAACCGGCCTTGGTGCCGTCGGCGTCCATCGAGTTGAGCAGGATCTCGCCCGCACCCAGTTCGGCGCCGCGCGCCGCCCACTCGACCGCGTCGAGGCCGGCGCCCCGGCGCCCGCCGTGGGTGGTCACCTCGAAGCCGCTGGGCGTGGTGCCGGCCGGCGCCCGGCGTACGTCGAGGGAGAGCACCAGCACCTGGCGGCCGAACCGGTCGGCGATCTCGGCGATCAACTCGGGGCGGGCGATGGCCGCGGTGTTCACCCCGACCTTGTCCGCGCCGGCGCGAAGCAGGGTGTCGACGTCGGCGACCCGGCGCACGCCCCCGCCGACCGTGAGCGGGATGAAGACCGACTCGGCGGTGCGCCGCACCACGTCGAGCATGGTGCCGCGGTCGCTGCTGGAGGCGGTGACGTCGAGGAAGGTCAACTCGTCGGCGCCGGCCCGGTCGTACGCGGCCGCCAGCTCGACCGGGTCGCCGGCGTCGCGCAGGTCGAGGAAGTTGACCCCCTTGACCACCCGCCCGGCGTCCACGTCCAGACACGGGATCACCCGTACCGCCACCGTCATGCCGCGAGCCTATCCAACCGGCACGGCGCGGCGGCCGGCCCGACCGGGCCGGCCGCCGCGAACGAGTGCTGGGTCACACCCGGACGAGCATCTTGCCGAGGTTCTCACCGCGCAGCAGGCCGAGGAAGGCCTCCGGGGCCCGCTCGATGCCGTCGACCACCGTCTCGTCGTAGGAGATGCGGCCGTCCCGCAGCCAGCCGGCCATCTCCTGGACGAACTGCTCGCGCAGGTGCCCGTGGTCGCCGACCAGGAAGCCGCGCAGGGTGAGCCGCTTGCCGATGAGCAGCGCCAGGTTGCGCGGGGCGGCGGGCGGCTCGGTGGCGTTGTACTGCGCGATCATGCCGCAGATGGCGGCCCGCCCGTGCAGGTTCATGGCCCCGATGGCGGCCTCCAGGTGCTCCCCGCCGACGTTGTCGAAGTAGACGTCGACGCCGTCCGGCGCGGCGGCCCGGAGCTGGTCGCGGACCGGCCCGTCGTGGTAGTCGAACGCGGCGTCGAAGCCGAGCGCCCGGAGCCGCTCGACCTTGGCCGGCGAGCCGGCGCTGCCGACCACCCGGCCCGCGCCGCGCAGCTTGGCGATCTGCCCCACCATGCTGCCGACCGCGCCCGCCGCCCCGGAGACGAACACCGTTTCGCCGGGCTTCATGGCCGCCACGTCGAGCAGACCCGCGTACGCGGTCAGCCCGGTCATGCCGAGCACGCCCAGGTAGGCGGTGACCGGGGCCAGGCCCGGGTCGACCTTCCGCGCGCCCTTGGCGTCGACCAGCGCGTACTCCCGCCAGCCCAGGCCGTGGAGGACGACGTCGCCGGGCGCGAAGCCCTCGGCCTCGCTGGCCACCACCTCGCCGACCGCGCCGCCGTCGAGCGGGGCGTCGAGCCGGAACGGCGGCACGTACGACTTGACGTCGTTCATCCGCCCGCGCATGTACGGGTCGACCGACATGAACTGGTTGCGGACCACGAGCTGGCCCGGCCCCGGGGTGGGGATGTCGGTGGTGACCAGCCGGAAGTTGTCGGCGGTCGGCCAGCCCTGCGGCCGGGACGCCAGGTGGATCTCCCGGTTGGCCGTCATGCGGCGTCCCGGACGGTCAGGGTGACGTCGATGTTGCCCCGGGTCGCGTTGGAGTAGGGGCAGACCTGGTGGGCGGTCTCGACGAGCTGCTGCGCGGCGGATCGCTCGACGCCGGGCAGGTCGACCACCAGGGTGACCGCGAGGCCGAAGCCGCCGTTGCCGTTCGGGCCGATGCCGACCTCGGCCTCGACGACCGAGTTCGAGACGTCGGCCCGGGCCTTGCGGGCGACCAGGCGCAGGGCCGAGTGGAAGCAGGCCGCGTAGCCGGCCGCGAAGAGCTGCTCCGGGTTGGTCGCGCCGCCGGCGCCGCCCATCTCCTTCGGCACGGCCAGGTCCAGGTCGAGGCCGCCGTCGGAGGTGCGGACGTGGCCGTCCCGGCCGTCGCCGGTGGCCTGTGCGGACGCGGTGTAGAGCACCTGCATGGTGGTCACTGCTCCTTCTGTCGGTGGATCGTCTCGGTGACCCGGGTGAGGGTGTCGCGCAGGGCGACCAGCTCGGCCTCGGTGAGGCCGGTGGCGCAGGCCACCTGCCGCGGCACCTCGTTCATCCGCTCCCGCAGGGCCCGGCCCTGGGCCGTGAGGCCCACCTCGACCCGGCGCTCGTCGGTCGCCGAGCGGGTGCGCACCACCAGGCCGGCCGCCTCCAGCCGCTTGAGCAGCGGGGAGAGCGTGCCGGAGTCGAGCCGGAGGCGCGCGCCGAGTTCGGAGACGGTGGGGGCGTCGTCGCCGCGCTCCCAGAGCACCAGCAGCACGAGGTACTGCGGGTAGGTCAGGCCGTGCTCGTCGAGGATGGGCCGGTAGACGTCGGTGAGGGCGCGCGACGCCGCGTAGAGCGCGAAGCACACCTGCCGGCGCAGCACCAGATCATCGGTCACCCGGAAAACGTAGCGTCCAATTGAGTTGTGCACAACCGATCGGGGTGCGAGGTGACCGCCCCCACACCGGGGACGGCGTCAGCGGTCGCCGAGCCAGGCCTCCAACTCGACCTCGACCAGGTGATCCGGGTCGATGAGCCCGGCCACCACCACCATGGTGGCCACCGGACGGACCGCGCCGAACACCGCGTTGTGCGCCCGGCCCACCTCGTCGGCGTACATCCGGTCGGTCACGTACATCCGGGTGCGCACCACGTCGGCCGGCCCGGCGCCGACCTCGGCGAGCGCGTCCAGGCCGATCCGGATCGCCTGGGCGGTCTGCGCCGCGGCGT
The DNA here is from genome assembly GCF_040631005.1 of Micromonospora sp. NPDC005707. Lineage (NCBI taxonomy): Bacteria > Bacillati > Actinomycetota > Actinomycetes > Micromonosporales > Micromonosporaceae > Micromonospora > Micromonospora sp. NPDC005707. Next base: position 511,471 of record NZ_JBEXYR010000003.1, on the reverse strand, counting down.
CCCCGACGTGGGCCACCCGGCCGTCCACCGTGGAGGTGCAGCCCGCCGTGATCGCCGACTGCCCGGCCCGGACCACCCGGCTGTAGCCGTAGAGCGCCTCCCAGGGGCCGCCCGACCCGAGCCGGGTGACGGCGGAGTCGCCCGGCTCCGACTCCGCGCGGGAACCCTCGCCCGCGACGGCGGTCACGCCCCGGGCCGCAGGGTGGCGAGCGCCTCGGCGACGGTGAACGCGCCGGCGTAGAGCGCCTTGCCGGTGATCACGCCCTCCACCCCCACCGGCTCCAGGGTCGCCAGCGCGCGCAGGTCGTCCAGGGTGGACACGCCGCCGGAGGCGACCACCGGGGCGTCCGTCCGGGCGCAGACCTCGCGCAGCAGCTCCAGGTTGGGCCCGCGCATCGTGCCGTCCTTCGTGATGTCGGTGACCACGTAACGGGCCGCACCGGCCTTGTCCAGCCGGGCCAGCACCTCGTAGAGGTCACCGCCGTCGCGGGTCCAGCCGCGCGCGGAGAGGGTACGGCCGCGCACGTCCAGCCCGATGGCCACCCGATCGCCGTACTCGCCGCAGACCCGGTCGCACCACTCCGGGTCCTCCAGCGCCGCGGTGCCGATGTTCACCCGCGCCGCGCCGGTGCCCAGGGCGGCCTGCAACGACTCGTCGTCCCGGATGCCGCCGGAGAGTTCGACCTTCACGTCGAGCCGGCGGACCACCTCGGCGAGCAGGTGGGCGTTGGTGCCCCGCCCGAACGCCGCGTCCAGGTCGACCAGGTGGATCCACTCCGCCCCGTCGGCCTGCCAGGCGAGGGCGGCCTCCAGCGGGTCGCCGTACGTGGTCTCGCTGCCGGCGGCGCCCTGGACGAGCCGGACGGCCTGCCCGTCGGCGACGTCCACGGCGGGCAACAGGGTGAGGCTCAACGAATTTCTCCTCGCATCTTCAACGTCGGTCCAGCGCGATCACCACGACCGCGGGCAGGACCAGCAGCAACAACACGACCAACGCCAGCCGCAGCGCCAGGTCGTCGACGAAACTCCAGATGCCGGCCACGGCCGCGCCGGTGAGCAGCACGATCGCCGCCCGCTCGCCACGACTGTGCCGGCGCAGCCGGCCGGTGCGGCCCCGCCGCACCGCGGGCGTCAACCGGCGTACGACGGCACGCCGCCGCTCCCGGCGCGCCACCCTGCGGACGCGCGCGGCGCGTTCCCGCTCCAGCTCGGCCTGGCGCGCCTCCCGCCGCTTGGCCCGCTCCTTACTCAAGTGTGCCGAGCCAGTTGCGCAGCAGAGCAGCCCCCGTGTCGGCCGACTTCTCGGGGTGGAACTGGGCCGCCGACAGGGCCCCCCGCTCGACCCCGGCGACGAAGTCCGTGCCGTGGTGGGCGGTGGTGACGGTGGCCCCGGCGGCGGCCAGCGCGGCCGGCGCGGTCACCCCGTAGGAGTGGACGAAGTAGAACCGGGCGTCGGCCGGCAGGCCGGCGAAGAGCACCGAACCGGCCGGGGCCTGCACGGTGTTCCAGCCCATGTGCGGCAGCCGCGGCGCGGGCAGCCGGGTCACCCCGCCGGGCAGCAGCCCGAGCCCCTTGGTGACCACGCCGTGCTCGTCGCCGTGCTCGAAGAGCACCTGCATCCCCACGCAGATGCCGAGCACCGGGCGGCCGGCGGCGACCCGCTCGGCGATGACCGGCCCGGCGCCCAGTTCCTCGATGCCGGCCATGCACGCGGCGAACGCGCCGACGCCCGGGACCACGAGGCCCTCGGCCTCGGCGGCGGCGGCCAGGTCGGCGGTCACGGTGACGTCCGCCCCGGCCCGCGCCAGGGCGCGCTCGGCCGACCGCAGGTTGCCCGACCCGTAGTCGAGCACCACGACCCGCCTGCCCATCAGCTCTCCCCCGGCAGCAGCCACAGCAGCCCGCCGGCGGTGGCCAGCACGGCCAGCAGGCCGGTGATCACCACGGCGGGGCGGGCGGCGCCCTGCTTGTAGAGCGACCAGGTGCCGCCCACCAGCACCCCGGCCAGGATCAGCAGCAACGTCGGCAGCACCCGCATCAGAGCCACCTTCCATTCGCGACTGCGGTACTCCGCTGCGCTGCGTTCCTCGCGCTCATCAGAGGGCGCCCTTCGTGCTGGGGATCGCGCCCGCGGCGCGCGGGTCGATCGAGGTGGCCTCGCGCAGCGCGCGGGAGACCGCCTTGAACTGGGCCTCGACCACGTGGTGGGCGTCCGGGTTTCCACCCGGACGGGCCGCGCGCAGCACGTCCACGTGCAGGGTGACCCGGGCGGCCTGGCCGAACGACTCCCAGATGTGCCGGGTCATGCTGGTCGGGTAGACCGGCCCGATGTACGGCGCGAGCACCGGCTCGTCGTGCACCACGTACGGCCGACCGGAGAGGTCGACGGCGGCCCGGACCAGCACCTCGTCCATGGGGACGGTGGCCGAGCCGTACCGCCGGATGCCGGCCTTGTCCCCCAGCGCCTGGTCGAACGCGGCGCCCAGGGCGAGCGCGGTGTCCTCCATGGTGTGGTGGGCGTCGATCTCCAGGTCGCCGACGGTGTGCACGGTCAGGTCGAAGCCGCCGTGCCGGGCGATCTGGTGCAGCATGTGGTCGTAGAAACCGACGCCGGTCTCGATGTCGGCCTTGCCGGTGCCGTCGAGGTCGATCTCGACGAGAACCTTGGTCTCCTTGGTGATCCGCTCCACCCGGGCGGTCCGGCTCATGACAGCTTCTCCATTGCAGACAGGAAGGCGTCGGTCTCGGCGGGGGTGCCGGCGGTGACCCGCAGCCAGCCGGGCAGGCCGACGTCGCGGACCAGCACGCCGGCGTCGAGCAGGGTGCGCCACGCGGCGGCCTGGTCGACGGCTCCGGGTCGGGGCGCGGCGTCAGACGCGCCGAGCCGGAGTTGTCGGTCGCCGCCGACCTCGAAGAGCACGAAGTTGGCGTCGCTGTCGGCCACCCGGTGCCCGCGGGCGCGCAGTTCGGCGACGATCCGGTCGCGCTGCTCCATGATCGCGGTGACCGTGCCGAGCAGGGCGTCGCGGTGGGCCAGCGCCGCGCGGGCGGCGGCCTGGGTGAGCGCGGAGAGGTGGTACGGCAGGCGGACCAGCTGCACCGCCTGCACCACGGCCGGGTCGGCGGCCAGGTAGCCGAGCCGGCCGCCGGCGAAGCCGAACGCCTTGCTCATCGTGCGGGTGACCACGAGCCGGGGGTGCCCGGGCAGCACGGCCAGCGCGCTGACCGTGCCGGGCCGGGCGAACTCGGCGTACGCCTCGTCCACGACCACCATGCCGGGCGCCTCGGCGAGCACGGCGGCGACCACGGCCGGATCGAGCGCCGTGCCGGTCGGGTTGTTCGGCGAGCAGAGGAAGACCACGTCGGGCCGGTGGGCCCGGACCTGGGCAACGGCGTCGGCCACGGTCAGCCCGAAGTCCGCGTCGCGGGCGGCGGGGATCCAGCCGGTGCCGGTGCCGAGCGCCAGCAGCGGGTGCATCGAGTACGCCGGGGTGAAGCCGAGCGCGGTGCGCCCGGGGCCGCCGAACGCCTGGAGCAGCTGCTGCTGGATCTCGTTGGAGCCGTTGGCGGCCCACAGGTGGTCGACGGTGAGCCCGTGCCCGAGGTAGTCCGCGAGGTCCGCGCGCAGCGCCACGGCGTCCCGGTCCGGGTAGCGGTTCAGGTCGCGCAGCTCGGCCGCGAGGGCCTTGCCGATCGCCTCCGCCACCGGCTCGGGCACCGGGTAGGAGTTCTCGTTGGTGTTCAACCGCACCGGCACGTCGAGCTGCGGCGCCCCGTAGGGCTTCAAACCCCGCAGGTCGTCGCGGATCGGCAGGTCGTCCAGGGTCGTCACGGGGTCTCCCCCGGGAAGCGTGCGCTGACCGCCTGGCCGTGTGCCGGCAGGTCCTCGACGCCGGCCAGGGTGACCACGTGCGGGGCCACCTCGCGCAGCGCCTCCCTCGTGTATTCCACGAGGTGGACGCCGCGCAGGAAGGACTGCACCGACAGGCCGGAGGAGTGCCGGGCGCAGCCGCCGGTGGGCAGCACGTGGTTGGAGCCGGCGCAGTAGTCGCCGAGCGACACCGGCGACCAGGCGCCGACGAAGATCGCGCCGGCGTTGCGCACCCGCAGCGCCCACTCGCGGGCGTCCGCGGTCTGGATCTCCAGGTGCTCGGCCGCGTACGCGTCGACCACCCGCAGCCCGGCCTCCAGGTCGTCGACGAGGACCACGCCGCTCTGCTCGCCGCGCAGCGCGGTGCCGATCCGCTCGGCGTGCTTGGCGGCCGGCACCTGCCGGGCCAGCTCGGCGTCGACCGCGTCGGCGAGGGCCGTCGACGGGGTGACCAGCACGCTGGCCGCGAGCGGGTCGTGCTCGGCCTGGCTGATCAGGTCGGCGGCGACGTGCGCCGGGTCGGCGGTGTCGTCGGCCAGGATGGCGATCTCGGTGGGCCCGGCCTCGGCGTCGATGCCGACCACGCCGCGCAGCAGCCGCTTGGCGGCGGTGACCCAGATGTTGCCGGGGCCGGTGATCATGTCGACCGGGTCGCAGCGCTCGGCCCCCTCGGGGTCGACGGTCGCGCCGTACGCCAGCATGGCCACGGCCTGGGCGCCGCCGACGGCGTAGACCTCGTCGACGCCGAGCAGCGCGCACGCGGCGAGGACCCGCTGGTCGGGCAGGCCGCCGTTCTCCTTCTGCGGCGGGCTGACCACCACCAGCGAGCGGACCCCGGCCGCCTGGGCGGGGACCACGTTCATGACCACGGTCGACGGGTACATGGCCAGGCCGCCGGGGACGTAGAGCCCCACCCGGTCGACCGGCACCCAGCGCTCGGTCACCGTGCCGCCCGGCACCACCTGCGTGGTGTGGTCGGTGCGGCGCTGGTCGGCGTGGACCTTGCGGGCCCGGGTGATCGACTCCAGCAGCGCGGCCCGGACCTGCGGGTCGAGGCTGTCCTCGGCCGCGCGGATCACGTCGACCGGCACCCGCAGGCGCTCCGGGGAGATGCCGTCGAACCGCTCGCTCGCCTCGCGGATCGCCGGGTATCCATGCTCCCGGACCGCCTCCACGAGGGGGCGGATGCGCTCGACGGCCACGGAGACGTCGAGTTGGGCACGGGGCAGCAGGCGGCGCGGGTCACGGGACCCGCCGCGCAGGTCGATCCGGTTCAACACCCTTGCGAGTCTAGGCCGCCGGCCCGCGCGCCGACCGGAGCCGCCCGTACGCCGGGACGGTGAGCCGGGACACGCCGCCGGGACGCGATCGGGATACCCTCGATCACGTGACCGCACGGCTGCCGGTTTTTCCGCTCGGGACGGTCCTGTTCCCGGGGCTGGTCCTCCCGCTGCACATCTTCGAGGAGCGTTACCGGGCGCTGGTGCGCCACCTCGTCGGGCTGCCCGAGGGCGCGGCCCGCGAGTTCGGGGTGGTGGCGATCCAGAGCGGCTGGGAGGTCGCGGCGGCCGGGCCGCCGGGCCGGTCGGCACCGGGCGGCGAGGTCACCCTGCACGAGGTGGGCTGCACCGCCGAGCTGCGGCAGGTCACCGAGCTGGCCGACGGCGGGTTCGACATCGTCACCGTGGGGCGGCGGCGGTTCCGCGTCGCCGAGGTCGACGACGCGGCCGCGCCCTACCTGACCGCCGAGGTGGAGTGGCTGCCCGAGCCGTCCGGCGCGGACGAGGTCGCCGACCTGCTGGCCGCCCGCGTCATCTCGGTCTTCCGGCAATATCTGGGCCTGGTCCGGCCGGACCCGCAGGAGATCTCCGAGCAGCTGCCGGAGGATCCGACGGTCCTGTCGCACCTGGTCGCCGCGACCGCGGCGCTGACCGTCGACGACCGGCAGCGGCTGCTCGCCATCGACGACACCGCCGGGCGGCTCCGGGCCGAGCTGCGGCTGCTCAACCGGGAGACCACCCTGCTGCGCCAGGTCCGGGCCGTCCCGGTGCCGCTCAGCGAGCTGGCTGGTCCCCCGGTTCCGAACTGATCCCCGGCCCGCCGGGCGCCCACCCGCCGTCCCACGCCGGCTCCGGCCGCAGCGAGGGCCACCGCGACCAGCCGGCCAGCAGGGTGTACGTCACGGCCGCGCCGAACGCCGCCAGCAGCAGGTTGCCGTGCGGGACGGGGAGCGGCCCGTACCAGTCGATCCCGCCGGCACGCAGGTCGGCGGGCTTGGTGAAGTCGGTCCCGGGTGGCGCGGTGTCCAGCAGCCGCTGGTAGGTGCCGAGCCCGATCCGGCGGCCGACCTGCCAGGCCACGACCGCGGCGCCGAGCCCGCCGAGCACCCCGGCGACCAGGCCGGCGGGGCCACGCCGGCGGCGCAGCACCACCCACAGGCTGATCGCGGCGAGCACGCCGAAGCCGAGCCCGAGCAGGCTGAACCAGCCGTCCGCGGCGATGGGCTGCTCCGGCTGCGGGGTGGCGTAGACGGCGCCGTCGGCGGTCATCCGCACCGGCGTGCCGGGGGCCACCAGCGCCCAGAGCAGGCCCAGGGGCGCGCCGAGCACGGTCAGCAGCACCGCCGCGCCGAGGGCGACCGCGGCGGCCCGGCCACCGGCCCGCCGGGTGGCGGCCGGCGCGCCGGGAATGGCCCCGACGACGCCCGGGTAGCCGGCGAGCGGGTCCGCGCCGGGCGCGGTGACCGGGGTGCCGGCGGGCACCGGCAGGCCGCCGGGCCACGCGGGCACCTCGCCCTGGCCCGGGGGCCGGTCGGGCGCGGCTCCTTCGTCCGGGGACCGGCCGGGCGTCTGTGCCGCGCCCGGGGACCCGTCGGGCGGGACGAAGTCGGTGGGCCGGTCGGGGCGCGGGGAGCTGCCCGCACCGGCGGGCGGGCGGGCGGCGTCGCCGGGCGCGCCGGGACCGCCGGCGGCCCGCTCGGAATCAGGGGTGTCCGGACTCACCCGGTGATCCTCTCAGGCGGCGGGGCGGCGCGGGGCGGCGGTGGCGGTCAGCGGGCGAACGGCTCCAGCATCACCGAGGCGGCCTTGAGCCAGCCCTGCCGCGTCTCCGCCTGGAGCTGGTGGTATTCGATCGAGGAGCCGGTCTCCAGCGCCGGGTCGTAGGGCACCACGGCCACCGCCCGGGTCCGGGTGGCGAAGTGCCGTTCCAGGTCGTCCTGGAGCGAGGTGCGACCGGGGGTGGGGCAGGAGATCAGGGTGACCGCGTTGTCGGCCAGCTCGCCCATGCCCTCCTCGTGCAGCAGGTCGAGCATCCAGTCCGCGCTGAACGCGGCGTCCTCCCGGGGCACGGTGGTCACCACGAGCTGGTCGGCGGCCTGCATGACCGTGCGCCAGTTGGGGCTCTCCACGTTGTTGCCGGTGTCCACGCAGACCACGTCGTGGGTGCGGCGCAGCAGCTCCAGCACGCGCTTGACGGTGAACTGGTCCAGCCGCTGGGCGAAGCGCGGGCTCTCCTCGCCGGCCAGCACGTCGTAGGAGCCGTCGGAGGCGTGCCGCAGGTAGTCGTCGAGGTGCTCCAGGAGGGTGGCGCCCTCCAGGATCTCGATCTGCGCGAGGTCGTGGACCAGGTGCCGGATGGTGCGGGCGTGCCGGGCGCTGCCGGCGCGCAGCCCGAGGGTGCCCCGCAGCTCGTTGTCGTCCCAGGCCAGCACCCCGCGCCCGCGGACGCTGCCCACGGTGGCCGCGGCGAGCACGGTGGCCGTGGTCTTGTGCACCCCGCCCTTGGGATTGGCGAAGGCGAGCACCCGGGGCCCGCCCAGCTCGCGGCGGAGGACCCCGGTCGCCCGCTCCAGCTCGCTGTCCGGCCCCTGCGCGCGCCACTCCACCCGTGCCGGCTCGATCCGGGCCGGGTAACCCTCGGGCCGGGCCGGATAGGCGGGGGCGGGTGCGGGTGCGGGTGGCTCGGGGGCGGGGTGGGTCTCCGGCCGGTAGCGACCCCGGTCGAGCAGCGCGTAGCGGGACTCCACCGGGGCCGGGTCGGGCTGGTAGCCGGTGTCGAGCAGGGCATACCGGGACTCGACCGAGGCGGTGCCCCGGCCGCGCGCCTGCGGTTCGGGATAGCCCGGCTCCGGCGGGTGGACCGGCTCGGCCCGCCAGGACGGCTCCGCGCGCGGCTCCGGCTCGGCGCGGTACGCGGGCTCCGCCCGGTAGGCCGGCTCGCCGCCGTGGCGCGGGTCGACCCGGTAGGCCGGCTCCACCCGGTAGGTCGCCTCGACGCGGTAGGCCGGCTCGGCGTCGAACGACGCGTCGGCGGGGCGGGCGACGGCCTGCGCCCGGCCCGTCCAGCCGGTGCCGGCGGCCCGCCGGGGCAGCGGGTCCTGGGTCGGCGGCGGGGGTTCGTCGGGGCGGTGGTCGGCGTCGGGGTGCTCCGCGCCGCGACCGCCGAGCCGGGCCCGGTCGAGCAGCGCCCGCCACCGTGGTGCCGGCTCAGCCTGCCGACCCCAACCGGTTTCGCTGCCATCCAAGGCCTCGCCCCTCCCCCAGCCCATCGATCTCCGCCTGACAGGCTACGAACGAAACCCTATTCGGACCACACCCCGGTGCGCACATCCCCCGGTGGCTCTCCTCACCGCCCCACCGGCCACGGGCCCGCCCACCTGCACGTCTCAGGAGGTGGGAGCGGGATTCGGCGGTCCCGGCCCGGCGGCGGGCCGGCCGGCGGCCGGTGAGGATCCGGTCACCGTCGGTGCGGATTCCGACGAATCGGCCATAGCGGCGCCCGGTGCCAGCCCGGTGTCGGCCGGCGGCCGGACCACGTCCCGCTGCTCCGGCAGCGGCGCGGTGAACACCGTGCGGTCCAACCGGGTCACCTCCGGGGCCGGGTCGACCGCGCGGACCCCGGACCGGGCGGCCAGCGCCCGCAGGGCGGCCGGGGCGTCCCGCACCACGGCGGCGTAGACGCAGGCGCAGGCCGCCCGGTAGCCGGCCGCCTCCCGCGCCGCCACGACGGCCCCGGTGTCGTACACCCGGCGCAGCTCGGGATCGGCGGTGGCCGCCGGGGCGGCGGCGCGGGCCCGGTAGTCGGCGGCCTCCCGGTCCTTGCGCACGGCCACCTCGGCCATCCCGGCGACCACGTCGTCCGGGACGCGCAACGCGGCGATCCGCACGATCTCGGTCTGCCGCCCGGGCACGGGCACCCGGGCCAGCACGGCGGAGACCGGGGCGCCGCCCAGCGCGGTGGCCACCTGCGCCGGCGTCAGGTACGCGGCGAACGACACCAGGGCGTAGCCGCCGGGCGCCGGGGCGTCGAGCCGGGCGAGTTCGTCGGCGGCGGCGCGCAGGTAGGCCGGCACGGAGTCCCCGTCGGCCACCCCGACCCGGGTCACCTCACCCACCGTGCGGTCCCCCACGGGCTCGTCCCGCCGCTGCGCGACGGCGACCACCAGCACCACCAGCGCGCAGGCCAGGGCCAGCCAGGTGAGCGCGGCGGAGCGCGACCGCCGCGGCGGCTCGGTGTCGGTGCTCATCGGTCAGTCGCGCAGGATCTCCAGCGCCCGGGCCAGGTCGTCCGGGTAGTCGCTCACGAAGGTGACCTCGTCGCCGGTGCGCGGGTGCGCGAAGCTCAGCGAGCGGGCGTGCAGCCACTGCCGGCTCAGCTCGAGCCGGGCCGACAGGGTCGGGTCGGCGCCGTAGGTGAGGTCGCCCACGCAGGGGTGCCGCAGCGTGGAGAAGTGCACCCGGATCTGGTGCGTACGCCCGGTCTCCAGCCGCACGTCGAGCAGGCTGGCCGCGGGGAACGCCTCGAGGGTGTCGTAGTGGGTGATGCTCGGCTTGCCGCCGGAGACCACCGCCCAGCGGTAGTCGTGGTGCGGGTGCCGGTCGATCGGCGCGTCGATGGTGCCGCGCAGCGGGTCCGGGTGGCCCTGCACCACGGCGTGGTAGCGCTTCTCCACCTCGCGGACCTTGAACGCCCGCTTCAACACGGTGTACGCCTGCTCGCTCTTGGCCACCACCATGACGCCGGTGGTGCCCACGTCGAGCCGGTGCACCACGCCCTGCCGCTCGGCGGCGCCGCTGGTGGAGATCCGGTGGCCGATCCCGGCCAGCCCGCCGATCACGGTCGGGCCGGTCCAGCCCGGGCTGGGATGGGCGGCCACCCCGACCGGCTTGTCCACCACCACGATGTCGTCGTCGGCGTAGACGACGGTGAGGCCGGGCACCGCCTGCGGCACCACGGTCGGCGGGGCGGCCGGCGCGGGCAGCGTGACCTCCAGCCAGGAGCCCGCCTTGACCTTGTGCGAGTTGGGCCGGGCCGCGCCGTCGACCAGCGCGTCACCGGCGTCGACCAGCGTGGCAGCGGCCGTCCGGGACAGCCCGAAGAGCCGGGAGACGGCCTGGTCCAGGCGCATGCCGTCGAGCCCGTCCGGGACGGGCAGGGAGCGGTGGTCGCCGCCGGCGGCGAAGGCGGAGGTCACGCGCGCTCCCGCTGTGCGGCGGGGGCCTCGTCGCCGGAACGACCGGCGGTGGCCCGGGAGCCGTCCCGCTGCCGGCCGGTCAGCTCCAGGAACACCGCCAGCAGCACGCCGCAGACCAGCGAGCTGTCGGCCAGGTTGAACACGGGCCAGACCTGCCCGTACGGGTCGAAGAGGCTGACCATGTCGACCACGTGGCCGACGAAGTGCCCGGGGGCCCGGAAGACCCGGTCGGTGAGGTTGCCCAGCGCCCCGCCCAGCACCAGCCCGAGCGACACGGCCCAGGGCAGCGACCGCAGCCGCAGGGCCATCCAGGCGATCCAGGCGATCACGCCGATGGTGATCAGCGGGAAGACCCAGGTGTGGTCGGAGCCGATGCTCCACGCGGCGCCGCTGTTGCGGGTCAGGCTCAGGTAGACCGCCCCGCCGAGCAGCGACACCGGGCCGCGCCCGGTGAGCTCCGAGAGCGCGAGCTGCTTGGTGACCAGGTCGGCGACGAGGGAGGTCAGGGCCACCCCGAGCAGCAGGCCGGCCGCCTTGCGGCGGGGCGTGCCGGTGCCCGACTCGGCGGTGCCGGACCCGGCGGGCGGTGCTGCGGTCATCTGCTCCCCATCGACGCTCGCGACGGTGGCGGTCACCGTCTGCCGTTCGGCCGCCGGGGAACGGACGTCAGCGCCGTTCCTCCAGCTGCTTGCAGCTCACGCAGAGGGTGGCCGACGGGAAGGCGGCGAGCCGCTCCACCGGGATCGGGGTGCCGCACCGCTCACACCAGCCGTAGCCACCCTCGTCGAGACGCTCCAGCGCGCGCTCGACCTGCGTGATCCGCTCCTTGATGCTGTTGGCGAGTGAGATCTCCTGCTCGCGCTCGAACGTCTTGGTGCCGGTGTCGGCCTGGTCGTCCCCGGCCGAGTCGGTCAGCCGGTCGCGCTGCAGCTCGGTGATCTCGCTCAGCGTCTGATCGTACTCGGCGTTGAGCTCGTCCCGCCGTGCCGCCAGGGCGGCCCGGATCTTCTCGGTCTCCGCGGCGCTGCGGGTGGCCTTCGCCACCGGCTTGCGGCCGGCGGTCCTGGTGTCGGCTGGCTTCGCCATCGTCAGCTCCCTCAGCCGCGTGCCGCGGCGGTCAGCGTGCCTGGGCGGGGGTCGCCGGCAGCGGGCGTCCCCCATGTACGGAACGGGCGCACGGCGACAGGGCCGTGCACTCCGGAGGGTGGCAAGAATACGGAACGTACAGGCGTCCGACAACGTGCCGCACCGTCGCACCGCGTTTCAGCCCCGAACAGCCACCAATCGGGACAAAGGGAACGCTAGCAGATCAGCCGGTCCGGTCCTCGCCGTACTCGCCAAACCACCGGGCCAACCGGCCTCGCCGGCTCACCGCCCGCAGCCGCCGCTCCGCCTCGTCCCGCACCTCGGCGGTGGCCACGATGAGCAGGCTGTCGCCGACCTTCAACCGGGTGTCCGGGCCGGGCACGAAGCCCACCCCGTCGCGCAGCACCAGCGTCACCGAGGCGCCCACCGGCAGCCGCAGCTCGTCCACGTGCACCCCGCCCAGCCGGGAGCCGGGCGGCACCTCCAGCTGGAGCAGGTCGGCCCGCATCCGCTCCAGCGGGGCCGTCTCCAGCAGGATCTCCGCGGCCTCGGCCGGCGCGGTGACCCCGAGCCGGCGGGCGGCCGGCGCCAGGGTCCCGGCCTGGAGCAGCGTGAAGATCACCACCAGCACGAAGACCGCGTCGAAGAGCCGGTCGGCGCCCGGCACCCGCAGCGAGAGCGGGATGGTGGCCAGCACGATCGGCACCGCGCCGCGCAGCCCGGCCCAGGAGAGGAAGAGCTGCTCGCGCAGCCCGAACCGGAACGGCAGCGCGGACACCGCCACCGACAGCGGCCGGGCCAGCAGCAGCAGGGCCAGCCCGGTGACCACCGCCGGCAGCACCGCCGCGTCCAGCCGGCCCGGCGAGACCAGCAGGCCGAGCAGCACGAACAGGCCGATCTGGGCCAGCCAGGCCAGGCCGTCGGCGAAGCCCAGGATGGCCTGCCGGTGCGGCAGCCGCGCGTTGCCGAGCAGCACGCCGGCCACGTAGACGGCCAGGAAGCCCGAGGCGTGCAGCACCGAGCCGGCCGCGTACGCCAGCACGGTGAAGCCGACCACCGCGATCGGGTAGAGGCCGCTGGACGGCAGGGCGGCCCGGCGCAGCGCGTACCGGCCGGTGATCCCGGCGGCCACGCCGACCGCCGCGCCGACGCCCAGCTCGTAGCCGACCAGGAGCACCTCGTACCACCACGGATGGGCGGCCTCGACCCCGGCCCGGGACAGCAGCAGCACCAGGATGACGACCGGCGCGTCGTTGATCCCGGACTCGGCCTCCAGGGTCGCCACCAGGCGGGGCGGCAGGCGCAGCCGGCGCAGGGTGGCGAAGACGGCCGCCGCGTCGGTGGAGGAGAGCACCGCGCCGTAGAGCAGCGCCAGCCGCCAGTCCAGGCCGAGCAGCAGGTGCACCACGACGCCCACGACCAGAATGCTGACCAGCACGCCGACCGTGGAGAGCGCGGCGGCCAGACCGAGCACCGGCCGCAGGGTGCTCCACCGGGCGCTCAGCCCGCCCTCCGCGATGATCACGATGAGCGCGCAGAAGCCGAGCACCCGGGTCAGCTCGACGTCGTCGAACCGGATGCCCAGGCCGGCCTCGCCGATGGCCACCCCGAGCGCCAGGTAGGCCAGGAGGCTGGGCACGCCGAGCCGGGTGGAGAACCGCACCGCGCCCACCGCGACCAGCAGGACGGCGGCGCCGACCAGCAGCGCGACGTCGAGCCCCGGCGTCATTCGCGGCCGGTCCGCGGGCGCGTCACCCGGCCGATCCGTCGCGCAGCCGCCGAAGCAGGTCGGGCAGCCCGGGGGCCGGGTGTTCGACCAGGAAGAGCTTGTCCCGGCTGGCCGCGCCGGCCCGCAGGGAGACCGCCGCCGGCCGGACGCCGAGCGCGTCGGCCAGGGCGCGGCGGGCCGCCTCGGTGGCCCGGCCGTCCACCGGGGGCGCGTTCACCGCGACGACCAGGGCGGGACCGTGCGGCCCGTCGAACCGGCCGCCGACCCGGGCCCGCGAGGCGCCGGGCTTCACGCGTACGGCGACCGTGAGCGTGTCGTCCATGGCCACCATGATCAGTGCGGCCGGGATTCGGCGAGCAGCGTGGTGGCCGGCGCGCACCGGCCGCACGGGGTGAAGCCCAGCCCGACCGCCTCGGCGACCGGCAGCGGCTCGTCGGCCCGGCCCACCAGCTGGTGGCAGCCGGGCAGGTGGAAGCGGGGGTGGCCGTCGACCACCCGGACCTCGCCGTCGAGCCGGACCAGTTGGGCGACCTCCCCGGCGGTGAGGAACTCGGCCGGCGGATCGCCCTCGAACGGGCCGTCCGGCGCCGGCGACGTGGGCGTCGGCGCGTCAGAGGCCGTCTCGGCGCGGGACGGGCCGCGCGGGGCGGGCGGCGAGTAGGGCTCGGCCGGCGGGTCGAACGGGCCGGGCTCGAACGGCCCGGGCTCGAACGGACCGGCCGGCGCGCCGTACGCGGCGGCCGGCGGGTCGACCGGATCGGCCGGCGGGCCGTACGCGGCGGCCGGCGGGTCGACCGGGTCGGCCACCGGTGGCCTGGGCGGTTGCCGCCTCCCGGGTCCACCGGTGCCGACCGGCGACGTGCTGTGCGGGACCGGGACCTCCGGCTCGTCCTGGGACGGGCGCGACGGTGCGGTCCTGCGGCGCGGCCCGGTCTCCCGGCCCGCCGTGGCCCGGGCCGCGGCCGCCTGGCGGGCGAACGCGACGAGAGCGACGGCGGCCAGCAGGCTGGCCGCGATCGAGGTGATCAGCAGCGGGCTGGACCCACCGGCCAGCCCGGCCACCAGGAGCACGACCGCGACGAGGATGAGCAGGATGCTGGCGGCTATCACGGCTCACCCCCGGCCGCGTCGTGTCGGTCTGCTGCGTTGCCGGTGGCCGCCGCGGGGACGGCCACCGACGCCGGGATCAGCGGCCGGACTCGAGCGAGCCCGTGCGACCGCCGCCGTAGGAGCCGGCGAGGCCGGCGGTGGCGAGGCCGTTGCTGCCGCCGCCGGCGGCGCGAGCGCCCTCGGAGCGGTTCATCTCGACCTCGAGGCCCTGGCCGCGACCGTCGAGGTCGCGCAGCTGGCTCTCCAGGTACGCCTTGAGGCGGGTGCGGTACTCGCGCTCGAACTGCTTGAGCTCCTCGATGTGCTTCTGCAGCGCGGTGCGCTTGGCGTCCAGGCCGCCCATGGCCTCCTGGTGCCGCTGGCGGGCGTCCCGCTCCAGGGCGTCGGCCTTGGCGCGGGCCTCGCGGGTGACCTCCTCGGCCTTGGAACGGGCCTCGGAGAGCAGCTGGTCGGCCTCGCGCCGGGCGTCGGACACGTGGTCGTCGGCGGTGCGCTGGGCCATCATGAGCACCCGCAGCGCCTGCTGCTCGCCGTCGGCGGCGGAGGCCGCCGGGCCACCCTGGGCGCGGACCTGCTCCAGCTCGGACTGCATCGCCCGGGCCGCCTGCTCGGCGGCCGCCTTGTCGCGCTGCACCCGGTCGAGCTGGGCCTTGACGTCGTTGAGCTCGGCCGCGAGGCGGGCGTCGCCGCCGGGACCGGCGGGAGCGCCACCCCGACCGCCGCGCTCCACCTGGGCGCGCAGCTCGTTGTTCTCCTCGATCAGACGGGCGAGCTCGCGCTCAACCTCGTCCAGGAAGGCGTCGACCTCCTCCTCGTCATAGCCCCGCTTGCCGATCGGCGGCTTTTTGAAGGCGACGTTGTGGACGTCGGCCGGGGTCAGCGGCATCGAAACTCCTCGGGTCAGTTGCGGCCGCGAAAGCGCTCTGGTCAGGCAAAGGCCAGGATCAGGCGCCTAAACACGAACTCCATCAGCACGAACAGGATAACCAGGAGCACAAGGGAGGCCAGGTCGATGCTCACGGTACCAATTCGCAGTGGTGGGATCACACGCCTCAACGCGCGCAGGGGCGGATCAGTGACGCTCCACACGACTTCGAGTCCCGCGGATGCTCCACGACCCGGTTGCCAGCGGCGACCATAGGCCAGAACGGCGCCGAGGACAAATCGGGCCAACAGCACAAGCAGGAAGAAATACAGGAGCAGATAGAGCACCTGGAACAGGATCGACAACACGGCAGGCGACGTCCCTCGGTCGTGCGGGCTAGCTCAGGCTGAAAAAGCCGCCCTCAGCGATCTTGGCCTTGTCCTCCGCGGTGACCTGGACGTTGGCCGGTGAGAGCAGGAACACCCGGTTGGTCACGCGCTCGATCGTACCGCGCAGGCCGAACGCCAGCCCGGCAGCGAAGTCGACCAGCCGGCGGGCATCCGCCTCGTCCATCTCGGTGAGGTTGATGATCACCGGCACGCCGTCGCGGAAGTGCTCACCGATGGTGCGCGCCTCCCGGTAGGTGGTCGGGTGCAGGGTCGTGATCTGGTAGCGCTGCTCGTCCTCCACCACGGCCCGCTCGCGCGGCTGGGCCTGCGGCGCCAGGGCGAGGTTGTCGCGGGTGTGGTAGGTCAGCGCGCCGGAGGTCTCGCCCGCGCCGGAGCGGGTGATCGACCGGACGCTGGACCGCTCGGTCCGCTCCGGCCGCTCCACCTCGGCACGATCATTCTCGACGGCGCGGCTCGACGCGCGCTCGGTCAACCGGCCCCGGTCGCCGACCCGGCCCCGGCTCGCCGGCGGCTCCTCGGACTCGTCGTCCTCGTCGTCGGCGAACTCCTCCGAGTAGCGGCTCGACCGGTAGCGCGACTCGCGGTAGCCACCCTTGTCGTAGCCACCGTCCTCGTACGCCCGCTCCTCGTCCTCCTCGACGAGACCGAGCCAGACCCCCGCCTTGCGCAGTGCACCCATCCCCGCGCCCTTCCGTCCGCCGTGCGGCACGCGCCCCCGTGCCGTGTCGCTTGATCACGAGTGGACAACGATGCCCACCGGACCGGATCGGCAATCCCCTGGCGAGCGATTCGCGGTCCGCCCCCCACGGCCCCCGGCTACGGGAACGCCGTTCCTAACAACACTGCTGTAATTTGCTTCTTTCGCGGTCAGGCTACCGCAGCGTGGGGCGCATTCCGAGCAACGCGCTGCCGACGCGGACATGTGTCGCGCCATATCCGATCGCAATTTCCAGATCACCGCTCATGCCCGCCGAGAGCACCGTCGCACCGGGATGGTCGGCGCGGAATCGCGCCGCCACCTCGGCGAGCCGGGCGAACGCCCGGTCCGGCTCCCAGCCCAACGGGGCGACCGCCATCAGGCCGGCGAGCCGCAACCCGCCGGCCCCGGCCACCGCGGCGGCCACCGGACCGAGCCCCCGGTCCGGGTCGGCCGCGTCCGGCAGCGCCCCGCCGCGGGCGGGGTCGCCGTCGACGCTCACCTGCACGAGCACGTCCAGCGGCCGGTCCCGGGCGGCGGCCGCGGCGCCGTCCAGGGCGGCGGCCAGCCGCACGCTGTCGACCGACTGGACCACGTCGGCGTAGCGGACCACCGAGCGGGCCTTGTTGCGCTGGAGCTGGCCGATGAAGTGCCAGCGTGGCGCCGCCCCGGCGGCGGCCGCCTCGGCGGCCTTCGGGGCGGCCTCCTGGTCGCGGTTCTCCCCCACGTCGGTCACCCCGAGCCCGGCCAGCGCGACCACGTCGGCGGCCGGGTACGTCTTGGTCACCGCGACCAGGGTGACCTCGCCCCGGTCCCGCCCGGCCGCCGCGCAGGCGTCGGCGATGCGGCCCCGGACCCGGGCGAGGCCGGCCGCGAGCTCGGCGCGACGGTCAGGTCGCACCGTGGTCCGTGAGTCGGTCATCGGTGCGGCTCAGGACCCGTTCTTGAGGAAGTCCGGCACGTCGACGTCGTCGAAGAGCACCCGGCGCGGCGACTGCTGCGGGGCCGGCATGGTGGCCGGCGGGCTCACCGGCGCGTTCGCCTGGGTCGGCGGGTTCTGGTTGGTCTTGCGGGACGGCTCGACCGCCTTGTAGGCCGGCGCGCCGCCGTCGAAGCCCGCCGCGATCACGGTCACCCGCACCTCGTCGCCCAGCGCGTCGTCGATGACCGCGCCGAAGATGATGTTGGCGTCCGGGTGGGCCGCGTCGGTGACCAGCTGGGCGGCGTCGTTGATCTCGAAGAGGCCCAGGTCGGAACCGCCGGCGATGGAGAGCAGCACGCCCCGCGCGCCGTCCATGCTCTGCTCCAGCAGCGGGCTGGAGATGGCCGCCTCGGCCGCCTCCACGGCGCGGTTCTCGCCGCGGGCGCTGCCGATGCCCATGAGCGCGCTGCCCGCGCCGCTCATCACGCTCTTCACGTCGGCGAAGTCCAGGTTGATCAGACCCGGCGTGGTGATCAGGTCGGTGATGCCCTGGACACCGGAGAGGAGCACCTGGTCCGCGGTGCGGAAGGCGTCCATCATGGAGATGTTGCGGTCACCGAGCGCGAGCAGCCGGTCGTTCGGGATCACGATGAGCGTGTCGCACTGGTTGCGCAGCTCCTCGATGCCCGACTCGGCCTGCACCTGGCGGCGCTTGCCCTCGAAGGAGAACGGCCGGGTGACCACGCCGATGGTGAGCGCGCCGAGCTTGCGGGCGATGTTGGCCACGACCGGCGCGCCGCCGGTGCCGGTGCCGCCGCCCTCGCCGCAGGTCACGAAGACCATGTCGGCGCCCTTGAGCACCTCCTCGATCTCGTCGCGGTGGTCCTCGGCGGCGTTCTTGCCGACGTCCGGATTGGCGCCGGCCCCCAGCCCGCGGGTCAGCTCCCGGCCGACGTCGAGCTTGACGTCGGCGTCACTCATGAGCAGCGCCTGCGCGTCGGTGTTGATCGCGATGAACTCGACGCCCTTGAGCCCAACCTCGATCATCCGGTTGACGGCGTTCACGCCGCCACCCCCGATGCCGACGACCTTGATGACCGCCAGGTAGTTGTGCGGAGGTGTCATCTCCGGTCCTTTCCCTTCGAGATTGGCATGGGCCGACCCCACACGGCTTGGCCAGACCAGCGGCGGAGCATTTCCCAGCTGTTCCGACGGCTGAAACCCTCACCCTCTACTAGAGGCTTAGAGCGATGTCAACCACTGATCTCTTCGGGGCAACGTATGCGCCGCCGCGCGCTGAGCCAAGGACCTTTCCGGCGTGTCGCCCATGGAGCGGGCCGGCTCACCCCGGCTGACCGGCGGATCACTGGAAGGTGACCACGTCCGGCGCGCTGACGTCGATCGTGTCGGCCTTCCGACCGAGCAGGGCGGTGGCCACCTTGGACTTGTCCGGGCTGCGGGTCGCGTCGCCCCAGACCACCTTCCGGTCGTCGCGCAGCAGCAGGGTGATCCGGGCCAGCCCGGCCACGTCCACCGCGACCAGCTCCGCGCGCAGCTTCGGGCTGAGCGCCGCGAGCACGTCCAGCCCGGCGCGGGTGCCGGGATCGTCGGGGGCCGGGCTGCCGACCCGGACGACCGGCAGCCCGGCGGGGGCCTGGTCCAGGCTCTGGAAGACCACACCGGCCCGGTCCACGACCGCCCAGCGCTCGCCCTGCGGCACGGCGGCCACCGGGGTCCGCTCGACCACCCGGATCACCAGGGCGCCCGGCCAGTCCCGCTCCACCGTGGCCCGCTCCACCGCGGCGAGCGTGCCGACCCGGCGGGCGGTCGCGGCCAGGTCCACCCGGGCCAGCGGAGCGTCGTCCGGCACGGCCGCCGCGTCGCGCACCTCGACCGGGGTCACCAGCGTCGCGCCGACCACCCGCACCTCCCGGACACCGAACAGGCCGGTGCCCAGCACGGTCCAGGCGACCAGCCCGGCGACCGCCAGCACGGCGACCGTGACCGCCCAGGGCAGCGCGGCGCGCATCCGCCGCTGCCGGGCCCGGGCCATGAAACGCCGGGTGGACGGGGGTACGGCGTCCGCGCCCGCCCGGACCAGCTGCCACCGCCGGGCCGGGCTGCGCCGACCGGCCCCGCCGTCCTGGCCGGGGGTGCGGCCGCGGGCCGGGCCGGGGCTCATCCGGCCGTGGCCGCCGCGCCGTCCGGGTCGACGCCGCTGCCGATCGCCGCGGCGCCACCGGTGCGGGCCAGCAGGGCGTCGAGCAGCTGGTCGCCCATCAGCGAGATCGGCGGCGCGCCCATGGTGACCACCACGTCACCCGGCCGCGCCCGGCGGGCCACCTCGGCCGGCACGTCGTCCCACGCCTCGACGAAGACCTTCCGGTCCGGAGGCAGCGGCACCACCTGCAGCAGCGCGGCCGAGCCCTCGCCGGGCTGCCGCAGCTCACCCGGCCCGAAGACCTCCAGCAGCACCAGCTCGTCGGCGATGCCGAGGGCGGCGGCGATCTCCGCCTGGAGGTCGCGCGTGCGGTAGAGCCGGTAGGGCTGGAACACCACGATCAGCCGGCCCTCGCCGGCCACCTCGCGGAGCGTCTGCAGCGCCAGCGTCATCGAGGTCGGGTGGTAGGCGTACTCGTCGTAGACCAGCACGCCGTCCGCGACGCCCTTGCGCTCGAAGCGCCGCCGCACGCCGGGGAACGCGCCGAGCGCGGCCTCCGCCGCCGTGATCGGCAGCTCCAGCAGGTACGCGGCGAGCACCGCCGAGGCGCTGTTGAGCCCCATGTGCCGCCCCGGCACCGGGAGCCGGATCTCGCCCAGCGACCGGCCCTCGATCTCGGCCAGGTAGCGCACCCCCTGCGCGGAGGAGGCCATCCCGCTCAGCCTCAGGTCGGCGTCGGCGGACTCGCCGTACGTCCAGACCCGGCGCCCCTCGGCCCGCAGCGTCTCGGCCAGCCGCCGCCCGCCCGGGTCGTCGGCGCAGGTGACGATGAAGCCCTCCGGGTCGGTGAGCCGGGCGAACTCGGCGAAGGTCGCCTCCAGGTTGGCCAGGTCGCCATAGGTGTTGAGGTGGTCGGCCTCGATGTTCGTGATGATCGACACGTACGGGCGGTAGATGAGGAACGAGCGGTCGCTCTCGTCCGCCTCGACCACGAAGTATTCGCCCGTGCCGTGGTGCGCGCCCGAGCCGACCTCGGAGATCTCGCCGCCGATCACGAAGGACGGGTCGGCGCCGGCCTGCTGGAGCACCATGGTGACCATCGAGGTCGTGGTGGTCTTGCCGTGGGTGCCGGCGACCGCCACGGTCGCGCGGCCGGTCATGGCGGCGGCGAGGGCCTCGGAGCGGTGCAGCACCCGCAGCCCGCGCCGGCGCGCCTCCACCATCTCCAGGTGGTCCTGCGGGATGGCCGAGGAGTAGACGACCGTGTCCACGCCGTCGAGGTTGGTCGCCTCGTGGCTCATGTGGATGGTGCCGCCCAGCGCCCGCAGCCCGGCCAGGGAGGGCCACTCCCGCAGCTCGCTGCCGGAGACCGGCAGGCCCCGGGTGAGGAAGAGCCGGGCCAGGCCGCTCATGCCGACGCCGCCCACGCCGATCAGGTGGATCCGGCCCAGGTCCTCCGCGGTCATCGTGCCGGCGGGGGTGAACTGCGCGGTGTTCATGAGACGTACCTTCCGGTCGCGGCGGCCATCACTGCGCCACCGTTGTTCGCGACTGCGGGGCTCGCCGGCTCACTCCTCGCGCTCACCGGCTCACCGCCTCGTAGACGAAGTTCAGCAGGGCCACGTCGCCGTCGCGCCGACCGTACGCGGCCGCGGCCGCGCCCATCGCGGCGAGCCGCTGCGGGTCCCGGACCAGCGGGATCACGGTGCGCTCCACCCAGGCCGGGGTCACCTCGGCGTCGTCGACGAGCAGCCCGCCGCCCGCCTCCACCACGGGCAGCGCGTTGCGCTTCTGCTCCTGGTTGCTGTGCGGGTAGGGCACGTAGATGGTGGGCAGGCCGATGGCGGCCACCTCGGCGCAGGTCATGGCGCCGCCGCGGCCCAGCATCAGGTCGGCGGCCGCGTAGCCCAGCTCCATCTCGGACAGGTAGGGCAGGGTCACATAGGGCACCGGCAGGTCGGTGGGGACCGAGACCGGCTCGTTGCGGGCGCCGATCACGTGCAGCACCTGCACGCCGTTTCGGGCCAGCTCCTTGGCCGCACCGGAGACCGCCAGGTTGATCGAGCGGGCGCCCTGCGAGCCGCCGGCCACGAAGAGCACCGGCAGGTCGGGACGCAGCCCGAAGTGGGCGCGGGCGGCGTTGCGCACGGCGGCCCGGTCCAGCCCGGCGATGCCCCGGCGCAGCGGCACCCCGACCACCCGGGCGTCGCGCAGCGACTCGGCCTGTGCCGGCTGGTGCGGGAAGCCGACCGCGACGTTCTTGGTGAACTTCATGCCGAGCCGGTTGGCCACGCCCGGCGGCACGTTCACCTCGTGGATGACGATGGGCAGCTCGCGCCGCCACGCGGCCAGGTAGCCGGGGACCGAGACGTACCCGCCGAAGCCGATCACGACGTCGGCCCGCACCTCGTCGAGCACCTTGCCCGCCGCGCGGGACGCCTTCCACATCCGGTCCGGGGTGCGGACCAGGCTCATGTTGACCGAGCGGGGCAGCTGGTAGGCCGGGATCTGGCGCAGGTCGTAGCCGGCCGGCGGGATCAGCTCGTTCTCCAGCCCCTTGGGTGTGCCGAGGCAGGTGATCCGGACGCTCGGGTCGTGTCGGCGCAGGCAGTCGGCGAAGGCGAGCAACGGATAGATGTGCCCACCCGTGCCGCCTCCGCAGAGCACCACCGAACGCAGCGGACCCATCAGCGTCTCCTCTCGCTCGCCGTGCCGGCGCGCGCCCGGTCGGACCGGGCGCCGCGGGCCGCGGCCTGGTCGTCCTGCCGCCGCGGGCGGGACCGGGGCACGGACCCTCGGTCCGCCGGTGGCGGCGCCGGTCGGCGGCGCCGGCCGGGAAGCGGCGGCAACGGGGCCCACACTAGTCGGACCCACCGGGCCGGCGGACGGGCATGCAGGGCCCGGGCCGCGTCCGGCTCGGCGCGGGCGAAGGAGGCGAGCATCCCGACGGCGGCCAGGGTCACCACGAGGGCGCTGCCGCCGTCGGAGATGAAGGGCAGGGGTACGCCGGTGAGCGGCAGCAGCCCGGTGACCCCGCCGATGTTGATGACGGCCTGGCCGACCAGCCAGGCGGTGACCCCGGCGGCGGCGAGCCGGCGGAACGGGTCCTCCACCCGGCGGGCGATCCGCAGCCCGGAATAGGCCAGCACGGCGAAGAGCACCAGCACCACCGTGCAGCCGACCACGCCCAGCTCCTCGGCGATCACCGCGAAGATGAAGTCGTTGTGCGCCTCGGGCAGCCAGCCGAACTTGGCGCTGCTCTTGCCGAGCCCGACGCCGAACCAGCCGCCGTTCTCCAGCGCGAAGCGGGCCTGGACGAGCTGGTAGCAGTTCGGCAGCTGCTCGTCGAAGCAGGTCTTCGGGTCGGGTGGGTCGAGGAACGAGGTGAGCCGCCCGAGCCGGTAGTTGTCGGCGTCCCGGGATCCGGAGCCGGCGCCGAGCGACGCGGCGGCGACCAGCAGGCCCACGCCGGCCAGGCCGACCGCGGAGAGGGCGGCGAACACCCGCAGCCGCACCCCGGCCGCCCAGAGCATCCCGACCACCAGGGCGAGCAGGCAGAGCATGCTGCCCAGGTCGTTGTAGCCGACCAGCACGAAGAGCAGGCCGACCACCGGGAACAGCGGGGTGGCCAGCTCCTTCCACCAGCCGAGCGCGGCGCCCTTGCGGGCCAGCACGTGCGCGCCCCAGAGCACCAGCGCGAACTTCGCCACCTCGACCGGCTGCACCGAGATCGGGCCGACGTAGAGCCAGAGCAGCTGGGCCTTGAGCGGGCCGAGCGACTTGACGCGGAACAGCGCCTCCAGCGCGACCAGCAGGTTGAGGACCAGCAGGAGCACCACGGCCACCCCGAGGAAGGGCCGCGACACCGCCCGGAACGTCCGGCCGGGCAGCCGTTGGCAGGCCCAGAAGGCGACGATCCCGATCACCGCGAAGATCGTCTGCTTGACCAGGGACGCCGTGGCGTTCCCCTCCTCGGCGTAGTCCTTCACGCTGGTGGCCGAGAAGACCATGGTGAGGCCGATCAGCAGCAGCAGGCCGGCGCTGGAGAGCAGCAGGTAGTAGGAGGCCAGCGGCCGGGCCAGCAGGCCACGCAGCGCGGCCAGCCCGCCGGCCGCGTCCAGCCCGAGCAGCGGCCCGGGCGGGTCGGCCGGGCGGGTCGCCGCGGGCGGCCGTCGGGCCTGCGTGTCGGTCGCGCCCTCGGTGTCTCTCGCCTCCCCCACCCGCCCATCATGGCGGCTCGACCCGCCCGTCCGTGGCGCAACCGCCCGGTCGGCGTGTCGGAACGCGAAACGGCGGGATCCCTGGTAACACCCAGGGATCCCGCCGTGACGCAGCGGCAGCCGGTCAGCTCACCGCGGCGAGGAACTCGCTGTAGAACAGGCCCAGCGCGATGGCCACACCGATGCCGGCGATGATCCAGAAGCGGACCACGATGTTGACCTCGCTCCAGCCGGCCAGCTCGAAGTGGTGCTGGAGCGGCGACATGCGGAACACCCGCTTGCCGGTGGTGCGGAACGAGATGATCTGGATCACCACGGACATCGTGATGATCACGAAGAGGCCGCCGATGATCGGCAGCAGCAGGATGGTCCGGGTCGACATCGCCATGCCGGCGATCAGCCCGCCCAGGCCGAGCGCGCCGGTGTCGCCCATGAAGATCCGGGCCGGCGAGGTGTTCCACCAGAGGAAGCCGACGCAGGCCCCGGCCGCCGCGCCCGCGATCAACGCGATCTCCAGCGGGTCCCGGACCGAGTAGCAGTACGCCTCGGTGTAGTTCGGGTCGGCGCACCAGTGCCGGTACTGCCAGAAGGCGATCAGCGCGTACGCGGCGAGGACCATCACCGAGGCGCCGGTGGCCAGGCCGTCGAGGCCGTCGGTGAGGTTCACCCCGTTGGTCGCCGCCATCACCACCAGGATGATCACGATGATCGCGCCGATCTTGCCGATCTCCAGGGCCGGGATGTCCCGGATGAAGCTCAGCATGGTGCTGCCGACGGTCTCGGTGTTGGTGGCGTTGCCGCGGACGTCGGTCATGCTGCTCGGGAAGTAGAGCGCCACCACGCCGAAGATCGCGCCGACCAGGATCTGGCCGGCGAGCTTGCCGCGCTTGTTGAGGCCGCCGCTGTGCCGCTTGCGGACCTTCAGGAAGTCGTCGATGAAACCGACCGCACCGGAGAACACCATGAGCCCCAGCAGCACCAGCGCCGTGATGGTCGGCTCGACCTGGGCGATCTGCGCGTCCGGCAGGGTGGTCAGCGCCAGGTGGCCGGCGACGTACGCGATCACCGTGGCCAGGATGAAGACCACGCCGCCCATGGTCGGCGTGCCCTTCTTGCCCTGGTGCATGGCCGGGCCCTCGGCCCGGATCGGCTGGCCGGCCTTGAGCCGGGTGAACACCTTGATCGCGATCGGGGTGCAGAAGAGCGAGATGAGGAAGGCGACCCCGATGGCGACGATCACCGCCCTCATGCAGCAGACCCCTTCTCGGCGTCCGCGCGCAGCGCGTCCGCCACCTCCCAGGTGCGGTACCGGGAGCCCTTCACCAGCACCACGTCACCCGGACGTAGCTCGCTCCGCAGCACCTCGACGGCCGCCGCCTGATCGGTGAGCAGCACCGACTCTCCTCCCCAGTTGCTTACCGCTGTCGCGCCTTCGTGGATCGGCGCCGCCGGCTCGCCCACCACGAGGAGCCGGTCGACACCCAGTTCGGCCGCGAGCCGGCCGACCTGCTGGTGCCCCTCCCGTTCGAAGTCGCCCAACTCGGCCATGTAGCCGAGCACCGCGACGGTACGCCCCGTACCCCGCATGCTGGCCAGCGCCCGCAGCGCCACGCCGGTGGAGGCCGGGTTGGCGTTGTACGAGTCGTCGATGAGGATCACCCCGTCGGGGCGTTCCAGCACGTCCATCCGGCGGGTGGAGACCAGGCCCAGCTCGCCGAGGGCCACCGCCAGGTCGGCCAGGGGCAGGCCCAGCTCGCGGGCGACCGCCGCGGCGGCCAGCGAGTTGGACACCTGGTGCCGGCCGGTCAGCCCGAGCCGCACCGGCGCGCTCCCCTCCGGCGTCACGAGGGTGTACGAGGCACGGCCCCGCCCGTCCACCGTCACGTCCACCGCGCGCACGTCGGCCCGCTCGGACTCGCCGTAGCGGACCACCCGGGCCCGCGTGCGCGACGCCATGGCGTCGACCCGCGGGTCGTCGGCGTTGAGCACGGCCAGCCCGTCGGCGGGCAGCGCCTCGACCAGCTCCCCCTTGGCGAGCGCGATCGTCTCCACCGAGCCGAACTCGCCGATGTGCGCCACCCCGACGTTGAGCACCACGGAGATCCGCGGCGGCACCACCTCGCACAGGTAACGGACGTGCCCCACCCCCCGGGCGCCCTTCTCCATCACCAGGTAGCGGGTTTCCGGGCCGGCCTGCAACGCCGTGTACGGGTGCCCCAGCTCGTTGTTGAACGAGCCGGGCGGCGCCACGGTCGGGCCGAGCCGGACGGCGAGCTGGGCGATCAGGTCCTTGGTGGTGGTCTTGCCGGACGAACCGGTCAGCCCGATGACGGTCAGGCCGGGCAGCCGGTCGACCACCGCGCGGGCCAGCCGTCCCATCGCGTCGAGCGCGTCGCCGACCAGCACCATCGGCACGCCGGGGACCTCGCGGGTGCCGAGCACGGCCACCGCGCCGGAGGAGACCGCGCCGGCCGCGTAGTCGTGCCCGTCCACCTTCTCGCCCGGGAAGGCGACGAAGAGGCCGCCGGGGGTGACCTTGCGGGAGTCGAACTCCACCGAGCCGGTCACCCGGGCGTCCGGGTCGGCGGCGACGAGGCGGCCGTCGACCGCGGCGGCCACCTCGGCCAGGGTCAGCGGGATCACGGCTGCCCCACCAGGTCGCCGAAGCGGGCGCGCAACGCCTCCGCCAGCTCCACCCGGTCGTCGAACGGCAGCACCTCGCCGTTGATCTCCTGGCCGCGCTCCTGCCCCTTGCCCAGCAGCGCCACGATGTCCCCCGGTTCGGCCACCCGGACCGCCTCCTCGATCGCGGCCCGCCGGCCGGGCGCCTCGATGATCCGCGCGCCGGTGCCCGCCGCGTACGCGCCGGCCAGCACCTCGGCCCGGATCGCGACCGGGTCCTCCGTGCGCGGGTTGTCGTCGGTCACCAGCACCACGTCGGCGCCCCGCGCGGCGGTGGCCCCCATCACCGGCCGCTTGCCCCGGTCCCGGTCGCCGCCGGCGCCGAGCACGCAGATCAGCCGGCCGTCGGTCAGGTCGCGCAGCGCCACGAGGACCGCCTCGATGGCGTTCGCCTTGTGCGCGTAGTCGACGACCCCGCGTACCGGGGCGTCCCCGCTGACCAGTTCCAGCCGGCCGGGGACCCCGCCGCAGGCGGCCACGCCGCGGGTCGCGGTCGCCGGGTCGACCCCGGCGGCCACCAGGATGGCGACGGCCAGCAGCGCGTTGGCCACGTTGTGCCGGCCGGGCAGGGCCACCCCGGTGGGCAGGGCGAGCCCGTCGGGGCCGTGCACGGTGAAGCGCTGCGCGTAGCCCTCGCCGCCGATCCCGTCGGCCCACCAGGTGGCGGTCGGGTCGCCGGCCGCCGAGTAGGTCACGGTCGCCGGCTTGAGCAGCGGCCGCAGCGCCGGGTCGTCGTGGTTGAGCACCTCGACGCGGCAGCGCCCGTCGAAGAGCTTCGCCTTGGCGGCGAAGTAGTCCGCCTCGTCGGCGTGGAAGTCCAGGTGGTCGGAGCCGAAGTTGGTGTAGCCGCCGACGTCGAACCGGACCCCGCCGACCCGGCCCATGGCCAGGGCGTGGCTGGAGACCTCCATGACCACGGTGTCCACCCCGCGTTCGCGGGCCACCGCAAGCATGGCGTGCAGGTCGGTCGCCTCGGGGGTGGTCCGGACGCTGTCGATCACCAGGTCGCCGAGCCGGGTCTCCACCGTGCCGATCAGGCCGGTGGTGTGCCCGGCGGCGCGCAGCCCGGACTCGATGAGGTAGCTCGTCGAGGTCTTGCCGGCGGTGCCGGTGACGCCGATCATCGTGAGCCCGGCGGTCGGGTCGCCGTAGACGGTGGCGGCGATCTCGCCGAGCACCGCCCGGGGGTCGTCGACGACCAGCACGGGCAGGCCCGCGCCGGCGGCCAGCGCGACACCGGCCGGGTCGGTCAGCAGGGCCACCGCCCCCGCCGCGGCCGCACCGGCGGCGAACTCCGCGCCGTGCCGGCGGGCGCCGGGCAGGGCCGCGTACAGGTCGCCGGGGCGGACCTCCTGGCTGGCGTGGGTCACCCCGGTGACGGCCACCTCGGCGGCCCCCTCCGGCGGCGCGACGGCCAGCCGTGCGGCGAGGTCGCCGAGCCGGACGGGATTCACGGTCGCGGGACGTGGATTGCCGGGCACGGCGTCAGACCCTACCCGGTCGTCCGGTTCCGACCGCACAGCCGCCCCGGTGGTTCGTCGCCACTCACCGATGATGTCCCGCCCTCCCGGCTCAGTGCGGAAAGACCTCGAACTTCGGGGACTTGTTGGTCGCCGAGGGCGGCACCCGGTAGTGCCGGAGAGTGAAGGACATCATCTCCCGGAAGGCCGGCGCGGCCACCTGGCCGCCCTCACCGCCCGGGCTCCAGACGAAGACCGCCACCACGTACCGGGGATTCTCCGCCGGGGCCATCCCGATGAACGAGGCCACCTCGCCGGGCTGGCGCTTGCCGCCCTCGTAGCGCAGGCCGGTGCCGGTCTTGCCGGCCACCCGGTAGCCGGGCACCGCGGCGGCCAGGCCGGTGGCCCGCCCGTCCGGGCCGTCGACCGTGGTGACCGCCTCCAGCATCCGGCGCAGCGCGGCCGCGTTGGCCGGGCTGAGCACCGAGCGGGTGACCGGGGCGGCGCCGGGCTTCTTCTTACCGTCCGGGCCGATCACGTTCTTGATCAGGTGCGGCTGGACGTAGGTGCCGCCGTTGGCGATGGCGGCGTACGCGGCGGCCATCTGCAACGGGGTGGCGTCCACGCTGTGCCCGATCGGCACCGACCCGTACGACGAGCCGCTCCACTCGCCGGCGGGGAGCAACCGGCCGGAGGCCTCCCCGGGCATGCCCTCGCCGGTGGGCTGCCCCAGCCCGAACCGCTTCTGGTAGTCGATCAGGCGGTCCTTGCCCAGCCGGTCGGCGATCTCGATGGTCGCGACGTTGGAGGAGAAGGCGAGCATGCCCGGGATGCTCATGGTCCGCCCGTTGGCCGGGTGGGTGTCCGTGAAGGGCACGCCGCCCCTGTTGATGCTGTTGGCCACCGGAAAGGTGGTGTCCGGGGTGATCACGCCCTCCTGGAGGGCCGCGCCGTAGGTGATCGCCTTGTGGATCGAGCCCGGGTCGACGATGAAGCTGGTGGCCGCGTCCTCGCGGTCGGCCGGGGAATTGACCTTGGTCGGATCGGCGGCGTTGTAGGTGGGGAAGCTCGCCTGGGCCAGCACGTCGCCGGTGCCGACCTCCATGACCACCGCGGCGCCGACGCTGTTGCGGGTCTGCGCCATCCCCTCGGACAGGATCCGCTGCGTCCGGAACTGGACGTCGCGATCGATCGTGAGCTCCAGCGAGCTGCCCGGCTGGGCCGGGGTGGTCTGGCTGTAGCCGCCCGGGATCGGCGCGGCCAGGTCGCCCTGCCCCACCTCGTACCGCTTCCTGCCGGGCTTGCCCTCGAGGACGTCGTCGTACTTCGCCTCCAGCCCTTCGAGGCCGTTCATGTCCTGGCTGACGAAGCCGAGCAGGTTGGCGGCCAGGTCACCGCCGGGCACCTCGCGCCGCTCGTCGCGGTGCACGCCGATGCCGGCCAGCTCCAACGCCATGATCTGCTTGGCCCGGTCGATGTCGACGCCGCGTGCCAGGTACTCGAACTGCGACCAGCCGCCACCGGGCAGCTTGCGGGGCTTCATCTTCCCGGCCAGCTCCGAGGCGGGCACGCCCAGCAGCGGGGACAGCAGCCGGGCGGTGGCGGCCCGGTCCTTGACCTGCGTGGGGTCGGCGAAGACGTACCGCGCCTCGACGCTGTGGGCCAGTGGGGCGCCCGTGCGGTCGTAGATCGCCCCGCGCGGGGCGGGCAGCTCGACCACGGCGAGCCGGCTGGCGAGCCCGCCGTCGGCGTACGCCGGGGTGCTGACGGTCTGGAGGTAGACCAGCCGGATGCCGATGGTGGTGAAGAGCGCGAGCACGAGCAGGGTGCCGAGCCGCAGCCGGCGACGCGGGTCGGCGAGCTTGGGCGGGCGGCGCGGCTTGCGGACCGGCCGCCGGGCGGCGGCCGGCCGCGCGGGACGCCGAGGCCCGGACCGGCGCCGCGGCGCCGGCAGGTCGTCGTCGTCGTCGAACGGCTCGTGCACCGGCCGACCGGAGACGGTCCGCACCACACCGGCCCGGCCACCGGCCGCGGTCTCCCGGCGGCCGGCGCGGGTCGCCCCGGTCCGGCCGCCGTCGAGCACCTGCAACGCCGGGCGGAACGGGTCGCCGGAGCGGCTGCTGCGCGGGGTACGCCGTTGCTCGGCGCCACCACCGGTGCGGGCCGCGCCGCCACCCTCCCGGATGGTCCGGCCGCGCGGGGTGTACGCCCGGGCGTCGGAGATGCCGTTGACGCCCGGCTCCCGGTGCTCCGCGCCCCGCGACGAGCCGCGCCGGGAGCCCGTGGCGTCCCGGCGCGGTTCATCCGATCTCGGCGGCACTGCTCAGCCTCCGTTGCCCTGCTGGCTGGTGATCGCCGGCGCGCCCTCCACTGGGTGCGGGACGCCGATCACCTTCCCGTCCGGCAGCCGGATGTAGGCCAGCTCGTCGGAGTCGACAAGGCCCAGCTTGCGGGCGTTGGCGGTCAGGTTGCCGGGCGCCTTCTGGTCGGCGATCTCCTTCTCCAGCTGCTGCTGGTCGACGTCGAGCTTGGCCTGCTGCTGCTGGAGCTTCTCCAGCTTGAAGGCGTTCTCGTTGATCTTGGTGTTGACCGCCAGGATGCCGAGCACCCCGCCGACCACGAGCACCAGGATCAGCCCGACGAACGGCGCCCGCGGCACGCGGACCGGCGGCGGCGGGGCGACCCGCAGCCGCGGCGAGGTCGTGCCGGTGGCCTTCGGGCGCTCGGCCGGCCGCAGCGCGGCGCTGCCCTGGGTGGGGAACTCGCGCGCCCCCCGGGCGCGAGTCTCCCCCCGGCGGTCGGGCCGGTCGGCCGCCACCGTCGACGTGGTGCGCGGGGCACGCTGCGCCGCGGTCCGGCCCCCCGACCGCGGTGCGCGCTGCCCGATGCCGGTGTCCCGGCCGTCGCGCTGGTTGACGTTCATGTCCCCTCCCCCTCTTCGTCCGTCCCGTTCCCGTCCCCCGGCGCCGACCGGGGGTCCGTTCCGGACCCCGGTGACCCCGTCCCCGGTTGGTGCATCGCCTTCACCCGGCGGCGGTACCGTTCGCGGTCGGTACGCCCCTGCCGGGCCGCCTCCGGGTCGAGCCGTTCCGCGGCCCGCAGCCGCACCGAGGCGGCACGCGGGTTCGCCGCGACCTCGGCCTCCCCGGGCAGCTCCGCGCCCCGGCTCAGCAGCCGGAACGTCGGACCCGACCCGGGCAGTTCGACCGGGAGGTCGACCGGGCCCTTGCTGCGGACCCGGTCGGCGAGCGCCTGCTTGGTGAGCCGGTCCTCCAGCGAGTGGTAGGACAGGACCACCATGCGGCCGCCCACGGTGAGCTTGTCCAGAGCGGCCGGCAGCGCCGTCTCCAGCGCTGCCAGTTCCCTGTTTACCTCGATCCGTAAAGCCTGAAACGTTCTCTTTGCCGGGTGTCCCCCGGTTCGTCGGGCTGGTGCCGGAATGCTCTCCCGGACCAGCTCGGCCAGCCGCGCCGACGAGGTGATCGGCGCCCGCTCGCGCTCCCGGATGATCGCCGAGGCGATCCGCCCGGCGAACTTCTCCTCGCCGTACACCCGCAGCACCCGGGCCAGGTCCGGGTGGGAGTAGGTGTTGACCACCTCCTCGGCGGTCACCCCCCGGGTCTGGTCCATCCGCATGTCCAGCGGCGCGTCCTGCGCGTACGCGAACCCGCGGTCGGGTGCGTCCAGTTGCAGGGACGAGACGCCGAGGTCGAACAGGATCCCGTCGATCGCCGGGTAGCCCAGCCGGTCGAGCACGTCGGGCAACTCGTCGTAGACGGCGTGCTCCAGGTGGATCCGGTCGGCGAACCGGGCCAGCCGGACCCGCGCGTGGGCGAGGGCCTCGGTGTCCCGGTCCAGGCCGATCAGCACCGTGTCCGGGTGCGCCTCGAGCACCGCCTCGGCGTGCCCGGCCAGGCCGAGCGTGGCGTCGACGTGCACGGTGCGGCCGGGCCGACCCAGCGCGGGGGCCAGCAACTCGAGACACCGCTCGAGCAGCACCGGCACGTGCGTGCCGCGTAGCTCCCCCATCTCGACCCCCACTGGTTGAAACCCGCTTCCGTCCCTGCGTCCGTCGTCGTCACGGCGCCTCGCCATACCGCCAGATCCCCATCCGCTCCCGCCCGCCGGAGGCCGCGGCCCTCCGTATCGGATCGTGCGCCTGGCACCGGGGAAGGGGTGCCAGGAACTCGAAAGCGGGTGGAGATCTCGCAGTACGTCGGGCGCCGTCACGCCCTACAGACCGCCGGGCAGCACCCCCTCCTCGATGTCGGCGAAGTCGTCTTCGCTCTCCGCGAGGTAGGCCTCCCAGGCCGCCCTGTCCCAGATCTCCACCCGGGTGCTCGCGCCGATCACGACCAGGTCGCGGTCGAGCGCGGCGTACGACCGGAGGTGCCCGGGGATGGTGACCCGTCCCTGCTTGTCCGGCACCTCGTCGTGCGCGCTGGCGAAGAAGACCCGGCTGTAGGCCCGGGCCGCCTTGCTCGTCATCGGCTGCGCGCGCAACTGGTCGGCGATCCGCTGGAACTCGGGCATCGGGAAGACGTAGAGGCAGCGCTCCTGCCCTTTGGTGATCACGACACCCCCCGCCAGCTCGTCCCGGAACTTCGCCGGAAGGATCAACCGGCCTTTGTCGTCCAGGCGCGGAGTGTGGGTGCCGAGGAACATCGGCCCAACCCCCTCGCCCTGAGCGGCGTTCGCGGCGCCGCTGACCCCCCGGGCCGGTGTGGCCCTCCCGGCCTCACCATCGCGCCCCACTCTACTCCACTTCCCTCCACCCGCAACCAGAAACGCCCGCGTGGCGCGTCGTTTGCGCGCGCAAAACAGCACGTCAACGGGGGTGGGGCGGAGTGGAGGGGCGCGGCGCGCCCCGAGGGCGGTCCGCTTCCCGACATTGATCGACTCCGTCCGGCGGAGCACGCGGTGGCCGTCCGCCGGACGTCCCCGGCCGAACGGATCGCCGTCGGCGGCGATCTGGGGGGCCCGGCGGTCCGGTAACCTCGCTCGGGTGACGGACGCGAAGATGCCCCTGCGGGCAAAGGTGGCCAGCTCCGTGTCGCGGACCGCCGCGGCGCTGTCGCGGGCCGCGGGCCGTGGCGACGGCTCGGTCATCGGCGGGTGGATCGGCCTCAAGATCGACCCGGACCTGCTCGCCCACCTCTCGGCCGGGCGGGCCATCGCCCTGGTGTCCGGCACCAACGGCAAGACGACCACCACCCGGCTCACCACCGCCGCCGTCGGCGTGCTCGGCCGGGTCGCCACCAACTCCTTCGGCGCCAACATGCCCACCGGGCACACCTCGGCGCTGGCCAAGGCCGGCAGCACCCCCTACGCCGTGCTGGAGGTGGACGAGCACTACCTCGCCCAGGTGCTGGAGGCCACCGAGCCGCACGTCGTGGCGCTGCTCAACCTCTCCCGCGACCAGCTCGACCGGGCCAAGGAGGTCGCCATGATGGCGCAGCTCTGGCGCGCCGCGCTGGTCCGGCACACCGACGTGCGGGTGGTCGCCAACGCCGACGACCCGATGGTCGTGTGGGCCGCCACCCCGCCGGCCGACCCGGCACAGGGCCACGTCCCGCCGCACGTCACCTGGTTCAGCGCCGGCCAGCGCTGGCACGACGACTCCTGGGTGTGCCCCGAGTGCGGCTCCACCATCCAGCGCTCCGGCGAGCAGTGGTGGTGCACCGGCTGCCCGCTGCGCCGCCCCCAGCCGCAGTGGACCGTCGAGGACGACGGCGTGCTCGACCCCACCGGCGCCTGGCACAAGGTGCAGCTCCAGCTACCCGGCAAGGTCAACCTCGGCAACGCGGCCACCGCCCTGGCGGTCGCCGCCGAGTTCGGCGTACGCCCCGTGGACGCGGTCTCCCGGCTCGGGGTGGTCACCTCGGTGGCCGGCCGCTACGCCCAGGTC
The DNA here is from genome assembly GCF_040631005.1 of Micromonospora sp. NPDC005707. Lineage (NCBI taxonomy): Bacteria > Bacillati > Actinomycetota > Actinomycetes > Micromonosporales > Micromonosporaceae > Micromonospora > Micromonospora sp. NPDC005707. Next base: position 477,875 of record NZ_JBEXYR010000003.1, on the reverse strand, counting down.
GACCGGGACGGGCGCAACATCCGGCTGCTGCTGGCCAAGAACCCGGCCAGCTGGCTGGAGGCGTTCGACATGGCCGACGTCGCGCCGACACTGCTCTCCATCAACGCCCGCGACCCCGACGGGATGGACACCTCCTGGCTCTTCGACGTCGACTTCTCCCCGCTGGGCGGCCGGCAGGTGCTGATCACCGGCGACCGGGCGTACGACCTGGCGGTCCGGCTCGACGTCAACGGCGTGCCGTTCCAGCACGTCCGGACCTTCGACGACGCGGTCCGGGCGGTGCCGCCGGGCCGGCTGGAGGTCATCGCCAACTACACCGCCTTCCAGGACATCCGAGCGGAGCTGGACCGTGTCAACTGAGAGCCTGCGCATCGTCTGGATCTATCCCGACCTGCTGTCCACCTACGGCGACCGGGGCAACGCGCTGATCCTGGCCCGCCGGGCCCAGCTGCGCGGCATGCCGGTCGAGGTGCTGGAGGTCCGCTCCGACCAGCGGCTGCCCGCCACCGCCGACATCTACCTCATCGGCGGCGGCGAGGACGGCCCGCAGGCGCTGGGCGCGCAGCGGCTCATCGCCGACGGCGGCCTGCACCGGGCGGTGGCGCAGGGCTCGGTGGTGTTCGGCGTCTGCGCCGGCTACCAGCTGCTGGGCACCTCCTTCTTCGCCAAGGGCACCCGCTGCACCGGGCTGGAGCTGCTGGACCTCTCCTCCGACCGGGGTCCCACCCGGGCGGTCGGCGAGCTGGCCGGCGAGGTCGACCCGCGCCTCGGCATCCCCTACCTGACCGGGTTCGAGAACCACGGCGGGCGGACCCACCTCGGCCCCGGCGTGTCGCCGCTGGCCCGGGTGACCGCCGGGGTCGGCAACGACGGCACCACCGAGGGCGCCTGGCGCGGCAAGCTGCTCGGCACCTATTCGCACGGCCCGGCGCTGGCCCGCAACCCCCACCTGGCCGACCTGCTGCTGCGCTGGGCCACCGGCGTCCACCAGCTCCCCCCGCTCGACGACACCTGGGCCGACCGGCTCCGGTCCGAGCGCCGCGCCGCGGTGGCCGCCGCCGCGAGGGCATGATCGGCGCCGCCCGACCGTGGCGGCGACGAACCAGCCGGTTCGTCCGGTTGCTCCGGCAGCCGTCGGCGCGCCGGTTCGCGGTGCTGCTCCTGCTGCTGGCCGGGTGCGGTGTCACGCTGCTGCTGGTCCCCCGCCCGGACCCGGGCGACCTGCCCCGGCTGGCCCACTCGCTCGGCGGGTACGCGCCGGTCGCCGCCGTGGTGGGCGGCGCGCTGCTGCTCGTGGCGCTGGTCCCGCGTACCTTCGTCACGCTGGCCGCCGGGGCGATCTTCGGCCCGGTGCAGGGTGCCGCCTACGCCCTCGGCGCGGCACTGCTCGCGGCGGCCGTCGGCTTCGCGGTCGGCCGCCTGCTGGGCCGGCAGTTCGTCGCCGAGCGGGTCCGTGGCCGGCTGGCCCGGCTGGACGGCTGGTTCGCCCGGCAGAGCGTGTTCGGCGTGATGACCGTCCGGCTGCTGCCGATCGCCGGGTTCGGGCTGGTCAGCTACGGCTACGGCACCACCGGGGCGCGGGTGCTGCCGTTCCTGGCCGGCAGCGTGATCGCCGCGGCCCCCACCGCGATCGGCTACGCGGCCATCGGCGCGGCGGTCAGCTCCCCCGGCTCGATCAACTGGTACGCCGCCGCCCCGGCCAGCCTCGGCCTGATCGCCAGCGTGCTCATCATCCACCGCTGGTGGCGCGCGGAGCGGCAGCGCCGTCTCGGCCCGAGCTGAGCTGACCGTGGGCGAGGAACGGCTGCCCGGGGGCTTCGTCACCGCCGTGGTCCGGATCGGCGACACGGTGCGCCGCACTCCCCCGGCCCGAGCCGACTTCGTGGCCGCCCTGCTGCGCCGCCTGTCCGCCACGGCGCCCGGGCTCGCGCCCGCGTACCTCGGGGTGGACGAACAGGGCCGGCAGGTGCTGACCCACCTCGACGGGCTGGTGCCCTGGCGGGACCGGGAGGACGCATCCTTCTTCTCCGACGCCGCGCTGACCCGGCTGGCCGAGCTGATCCGGGCGCTGCACGACGCCTGCGCCGGCAGCCCGCTGGCCGGCGACGCGGAGACGGTCTGCCACCGCGACCTGTCGCCGAAGAACACCGTCTACCGGGACGCGCCGGCCGGGCCGCTTCCGGTGGCGTTCCTGGACTGGGACCTGGCCGGGCCGGGCCGGCGGATCGAGGACGTGGCCTTCGCCGGCTGGCACTGGGCCGCGCTGGGCGGCGACGCCGACCCGGCCGAGCTGGCCCGGCGCTGCCGGCTGCTGTGCGACGCCTACGAGGCGGCGGCCCCCGGGGTGGCCCTGCCCCGGGGCGAGCTGGTCGCCGTCATGCTCGACCAGCTCGACGGCACGTGGCGGGGCATCGACGCCGGCGCCGACCGGGACGAGCCCGGCATGCGCCGGCTCCGGTCGGCGGGCGCGGTCGACGCGGTACGCGGCTGGCACGACTGGCTGCTCCGGCACCGCCCGACGGTCGAGACGGCGCTCCGGACCGGTTGACCGTGGAACATGCCGGAGGCGCGCCCCGAACCCGGGACGCGCCTCCGATGGATCGGCAGGGTCAGGCGACGACCGAGACCATCCGGCCCTTCACCACGATGACCTTGCGCGGCTCCTTGCCGGCCAGCGCGCCGGCCACGGCCTCCAGCGCGGCCGCGCGGACGTCGTCCTCGGCGGCGTCGGCGGCCACCTCGACCCGGCCCCGGACCTTGCCGTTGACCTGCACCGGGTAGGTCACCGTCTCGGCGACCAGCAGCGCCGGGTCGGCCGTCGGGAAGTCCGCGTACGCCAGCGAGGTGTCGTGGCCCAGCCGCCGCCACAGCTCCTCGGCGATGTGCGGGGCGAACGGGGCCACCATCAGCACCAGCGGCTCGGCCACCTCGCGCGGCGTCTCCGTCAGGCGGGTCAGCCCGTTGGTCAGCTCGATCAGCTTGGCGATGGCCGTGTTGAACCGGATCGCCTCCATGTCGCCGCGGACCCCGTCGATCACCTTGTGCAGCAGCCGCCGGGTGGCCTCGTCGGCCGGCGCATCGGTGACCCGCAGCGCGCCGGTCCGCTCGTCGACCACCGCGCGCCAGACCCGCTGCAGGAACCGGTAGGAACCGACCACCGCCCGGGTCTCCCACGGGCGGGACACCTCCAGCGGACCCATCGACATCTCGTACACCCGGAAGGTGTCCGCGCCGTACGCCGCGCACATGTCGTCCGGGGTGACGACGTTCTTCAGCGACTTGCCCATCTTGCCGTACTCGCGCTTGACCTCCGTCTCGCCGTGGAAGTAGCGGCCGTCGACCTCGACGACCTCCTCGGCCGGCACGTAGGCGCCGCGCGGGTCGGTGAACGCGTACGCCTGGATGTAGCCCTGGTTGAACAGCCGCCGGAACGGCTCGAAGGACGAGACGTGGCCCAGGTCGTACAGCACCTTGTGCCAGAAGCGGGCGTACAGCAGGTGCAGCACGGCGTGCTCGGCGCCGCCCACGTACAGGTCGGTGCCGCCGCAGTCGCCCGCGCCGCGCGGCCCCATCCAGTACGCCTCGTTCTCCGGCTCGGCGAAGCGCCGCGAGTCGGTCGGGTCCAGGTAGCGCAGCTCGTACCAGCAGGAGCCGGCCCACTGCGGCATCACGTTGGTCTCCCGGGTGTAGCGCTTCGGCCCGTCACCCAGGTCCAGCTCCACCTCCACCCAGTCGCGCCGCCGGGACAGCGGGGTCTCCGGGTTGCTGTCGGCGTCCTCCGGGTCGAACGTCTTCGGGGAGAAGTCGTCCACCTCGGGCAGCTCGACCGGCAGCATCGACTCGGGCAGCGCGATCGGCGCCCCGGTGGAGTCGTAAACGATCGGGAAGGGCTCGCCCCAGTAGCGCTGCCGGGAGAACAGCCAGTCCCGCAGCCGCCAGGTGACCGCGCCGGCGCCGTGCCCGGTGGCCTCCAGCCACTCGATGATCCGCGCCTTGGCGTCGGCCACCCCCAGGCCGTTCAGGTCCAGGCCGCGGTCGGCTGCGGCGCTGTTGATCGCCGGGCCGTCACCGGTCCACGCCTTGCCGGCGAAGCCCTCCGCCGGCTGCACGGTGCGCACGATCGGCAGGTCGAAGACCTCGGCGAACTCCCAGTCGCGCTCGTCCTGGGCCGGCACCGCCATGATCGCGCCGGTGCCGTAGCCGGCCAGCACGTAGTCGGCGATGAAGATCGGGATCTGCCCGCCGGTGACCGGGTTGGTCGCCCAGGCGCCGACGAAGACGCCGGTCTTCTCCTTGGTCTCCGCCTGCCGCTCCACGTCCGTCTTGGCCGCGGCGGCCTTCCGGTACGCCTCCACGGCGGTCCGCGGGCTGGCGTGCCCGCCGGTCCAGGCGTCCTTCGTCCCGGCCGGCCACGCGGCCGGCACCAGCACGTCGACCATCTCGTGCTCGGGGGCCAGCACCATGTAGGTGGCGCCGAAGACGGTGTCCGGCCGGGTCGTGAACACGCGAACCGGGCCGCGCTCGGTCGGGAAGTCGATGTGCGCGCCGGTGGACCGGCCGATCCAGTTGCGCTGCTGCAGCTTGATCGGCTCGGGCCAGTCCAGCGTGTCCAGGTCCTCCAGCAGCCGGTCCCCGTACGCGGTGATCCGCATCATCCACTGCTTCAGGTTCCGCTTGAAGACCGGGAAGTTGCCCCGCTCGGAGCGGCCGTCGGCGGTGACCTCCTCGTTGGCCAGCACCGTGCCCAGGCCCGGGCACCAGTTCACCGGCGCCTCCGAGACGTACGCCAGCCGGTGGTCGTCGACGATCTTCCGCCGCTCGCCCACGGTCAGCTCGGACCACGGCCGGCCGTCCGGGGTGGGACGGGTGCCCCCCTCGAACTCGGCGATCAGCTCGGCGATCGGGCGGGCCCGGCGCGCGTCGGCGTCGTACCAGGAGTTGAAGACCTGCAGGAAGATCCACTGGGTCCAGCGGTAGAAGTCGGTGTCGATGGTCGCCACGGACCGCCGCTCGTCGTGGCCCAGGCCCAGCCGGCGCAGCTGCGCCTTGTACCGCTCGATGTTGGCCACGGTCGTGGTGCGGGGGTGGGTGCCGGTCTGCACCGCGTACTGCTCGGCGGGCAGGCCGAACGCGTCGAAGCCCATCGCGTGCAGCACGTTGCGCCCGGCCATCCGCTGGTAGCGGGCGTAGCAGTCGGTGCCGATGTAGCCCAGCGGGTGGCCGACGTGCAGGCCGGCGCCGGAGGGGTAGGGGAACATGTCCAGCACGTACAGCTTCTCGGCGCCCGCCCGCGGGTGGTCCGGGTCGGCCAGCGGACCGGCCGGGTTCGGCGCGTGGAAGGTGCCCTCCCGCTGCCAGGCGTCCTGCCAGCGGTGCTCGATCTCCTCGGCCAGGGCGGCGGTGTACCGGAACGGGGGGATGTCGGTCGCCGGTGCGGCTGCCTCACTCATGGCGTGTCTCCTCGGCGCGGGTCATGTCGGATATGGGAGGTCTGCTGCGGGCACAAAAAAGCCCCTCGCGCAGGAGGGGCCGCCGTGCTGTCGCGCGCTCAGCGCATCAGCACGGCTCGGTAAGAAGCAGGAAGACTCCGGCCATGACCGGCAGTGTACCCCGCCGGCCGGCCGCGCCTCGCGCCCGTTGCCGGCAGGTGGGACGGCGCGGCGCGGCGGGGTCACGCCGGCGGGTACGGATCGGGCCGGGCGAACCGCTCGGTGTCGGCGACGAACCCCCAGCACTGCTTGGCGTTGAAGATCACCGCCTCCTTGCAGTATTCGGGGCTCGACGTCGCGGTGGCGTCGGTCAGCAGCACCGCCGCGTAGTCCCGGAAGTAGGCGTCCTCCATGGTGGTGCTCACGCACTGGTCGACGTTGACCCCGGCCAGGAAGAGCGTGCGCAGCCCCTGGGTGCGCAGCACCTGGTCGAGCTGGGTGCCGTGGAAGCCGTTCATGCGGAACTTCTCCACGTGGATGTCGTCCGGGTCGACCAGCGCCGCCAGTTCGTCGACCAGCGCGGCGCCCCAGGACCCCTCGGTCAGCACCCGCCCCCGGTCCAGGTCCTCGCCGATGCCCGCCTGGTCCAGCCGGTGCTTGAACGACCAGAGCGTCGGGGCGCCCAGGTTCCGCAGGTCGGGCCGGTTGTGCCAGTAGATCCAGATGACCGGCACGCCGTGCCGCCGGGCGGCCTCCACCGCCCGTACCGCCCCGGGGATCGCCGCCCGGCACGCGGTGTGGTCCAGCCCGGACCGGTCCGTCCAGCCGCCCGGCGCGCAGAAGTCGTTCTGCATGTCGATCACGGCCAGCGCGCAGGCGTCCAGGTCCTCGACGAAGGGCAGCAGCTCGGCGTCGAAACGGGCCAGCCGGCCGCCGGTGTGGTGGGGCGTGAGGTGCACGTGGTCGTCGTACAGGTGCCAGCGGGCCGCCCCGCCGCCCAGCCGGACCCCGCCGTCACCGGTGTCGCCGTAGATGTTCCGATCCCGCCGCACCGGCCCACCTCCCGCCGCCCTTGGCACAGGAACCGGGACCGGGCTACCCGCGTGCGAGCCGGCCACACGTCCCCCGGTCCGGCGAATATTCCGGGCGTAACCGGCCGACGGCCTGCGGGGGTCGGCGACAACGAGAAACATGGTTAGCCTGAGAGACCAGTGAGATTTTTGCGGCAGAAGAGGCTCGGCGTCGCGAACCCAACGGCGGGTCCAGGTGCTCTATACAGAGCTGCCGTCCGGCGACGAGGAGGAGGCCCGTGACACAACAGACCTGGGACGAGGTGGGCGGTCTGCTGCCGCACGACGAGTTCCGCGCCGCCAGCGAGGCCATCGTGGCCAACATCGAGCAGGTCATCGAGGGCAAGACGGCCACCGTCCGGCTCGCCCTGGCGGTGCTGCTGGCCGAGGGCCACCTCCTGATCGAGGACGTGCCCGGCGTCGGCAAGACCAAGCTGGCCAAGGCCCTGGCCCGCTCGATCGACTGCTCGGTGCGCCGGATCCAGTTCACCCCCGACCTGCTGCCCAGCGACGTCACCGGTGTCAGCGTCTACAACCAGGAGACGCACGACTTCGAGTTCCGTCCGGGGGCCGTCTTCGCCAACCTGGTGGTCGGCGACGAGATCAACCGGGCCTCCCCGAAGACCCAGTCGGCGCTGCTGGAGTGCATGGAGGAGCGGCAGGTCACCGTCGACGGCGTGACCTACCAGTTGCAGACGCCGTTCATGGTGATCGCGACGCAGAACCCGATCGAGATGGAGGGGACCTACCCGCTGCCGGAGGCGCAGCGCGACCGGTTCACCGCCCGGATCGCGATGGGCTACCCGGACGCGGGCGCCGAGCTGGCCATGCTGGACGGCCACGGCGCCACCGACCCGCTGCACGAGCTGCGACCGGTCTCCGACGCGGCCACCGTCCGCCGGCTGATCGGGCACGTCCGGCAGGTGCACGTCGCCGACGCCGTCAAGCAGTACGCCATCGACCTGGTCACCGCCACCCGCGAGGCCCCCGACCTGCGGCTCGGCGCGTCCCCGCGGGCCACCCTCCAGCTGCTGCGCACCGCCCGCGCGGTGGCCGCCCTGGAGGGCCGCGACTACGTCCTGCCGGACGACCTCCAGGCCCTCGCGGTGCCCGTGCTGGCGCACCGGATCATCCCGACCGCCGACGCGCAGCTGGCCCGGCGCACCACCGACGCGATCGTCGCCGAGCTGGTGCACCGCCTCCCGCTCCCGCACGACCGCAAGCGCTCCCCGTACGACACCCGGCCCGGCAACACCGGTCGCGGGCCGTACGAGCCGCGGAGGCCGTGACGTGCGCGACGGGCTGCGAGGGCTGACAACCCGCGGCCGATCCTTCCTGGCGGCCGCGGTGGCCGCCGCGATCTCCGCCGCCATCCTGGGCGAGAAGGACCTGCTCCGGGTGGCCGTCCTGCTCGCCATCCTGCCGCTGCTCGCGGCGGCCTACGTCGGGCGCAGCCGCTACAAGCTCGCCTGCAACCGGTCCCTGGAGCCGCACCGGGTGCCGGTCGGGGCGAACTCGCGGGTGGTGCTGCGGCTGCAGAACCTGTCCCGGCTGCCCACCGGCACCCTGCTGCTGGAGGACCGGCTGCCCTACGCGCTGGGCAGCCGCCCGCGGGTGGTGCTGGAGCGCCTCGGCGCCCACCAGGCCAGCTCGGTGGCGTACACGGTCCGGGCCGACGTGCGCGGCCGCTACGAGGTCGGGCCGCTGGTGATCCGGCTGACCGACCCGTTCGGGCTCTGCGAGCTGAGCCGGGCCTTCCCCAGCACCGACCACCTCACGGTGATCCCGCAGGTCACCCCGCTGCCACCGGTCCGCCTCCCCGGCGAGTACGCGGGCAGCGGCGACAGCCGGGCCCGCTCGGTGGCGGTGCACGGCGAGGACGACGCGGCCACCCGGGAGTACCGGATGGGTGACGACCTGCGCCGGGTGCACTGGAAGTCGACGGCCCGCACCGGCGAGCTGATGGTGCGCCGGGAGGAGCAGCCCTGGGAGAGCCGGGCCACCGTGGTGCTGGACACCCGCGCCGTCGGGCACCGGGGCGAGGGGCCCACCGCGAGCTTCGAGTGGGCGGTCTCGACGGCCGCCAGCATCGCCGTGCACCTGCGTCAGGCCGGCTACAAGCTGCGCCTGGTCACCGGCAACGGCGCGGACGTGGACGCCACCGAGGCGGGCGGCGAGGGCGTGCTCCTCGACCACCTCGCCGAGGTGCACCTGGACAAGCGCGGCGAGCTGACCACGCTGGTGCAGCAGGTCCGGCAGCGGTCCGACGGCGGGCTGATCATCGCGCTGCTCGGCACGCTGAGCACCGCCGAAGCCGAGCTGCTCGCCGGGCTGCGCGGCAACGGCGCCACCTGCGTGGCCTTCCTGCTCGACAGCAACACATGGCTGAACCTGCCGCCGAAGGCCCGGGCCGAGGCGGAGCACGCGCACGGCGCCGCCGCGCTCGCCCTGCTGCAGAGCGGCTGGCGGGTCATCGGGGTGGAGCACGGCAACCGGCTGCCGGTGCTCTGGCCACAGGCGGGCCGCGGGTCGCAGGGCTTCGCGCTGCGTGCGGCGCTGGCCGAGACGGTGGCCGGAGGCGTGCGATGACCGGAAGGGTGGACCCGTGACCGCGCACCGCAACCTCGGCTTCGTCGCCGCGGCGGCGACCCTGCTGGCGGCGGCCCCGCTGTCGGCGATCTTCGAGCGCTGGACCTGGCTCATCCAGGCGGCCATCGTGGTCGCCGTGGTGGCCGGCGCGGCCGCGCTGAGCCGGCTGGCCCGGGCGCCCCTGTGGGGCCAGGTGCTGGCCATGCTGGCCGGTCTCACCCTCGCCCTGACCTGGGTGTTCCCGGGCGGCACCGAGTTCTTCGCGTTCGTGCCCACCCCGGCCACCTTCGCCCACTTCGGCGACCTGCTGGCCGCCTCGCTGTCGGACATGCGCTCCTACGGCGTGCAGGTGCCGGACGTGGACTCGCTGCTCTTCCTCGCCGTGCTGGGCATCGGCGCGGTGGCCGTGGTGGTCGACGTGCTCACCGTGGGGTTGCGCCGGCCGGCGCTGGCCGGGCTGCCCATGCTGGCCATCTACTCGGTGCCCGTGGCGGTCTACGTGGACAGCGTCCCCGCCACCCCGTTCGTGGTGGGCGCCTGCGGCTACCTGTGGCTGCTGGTGACCGACAACGTCGACCGCGTACGCCGGTTCGGCCGCCGGTTCACCGGCGAGGGGCGCGACGTCGACGTCTGGGAGGCGTCGCCGCTGGCCGCGGCGGGCCGGCGGCTGGCCGTTGTCGGGGTGGTCCTGGCGGTGGCCCTGCCGCTGGCCGTGCCCGGGATGACCGGCGGGCTCATGAGCAACGTCGGCAACGGCACCGGCACCGGCAACGGGCGGCCGGGCCAGGGCGGCAGCCCCGGCCGGATCGACCTCTTCGCCGCGCTCAGCGGCCAGCTCAACCAGACCGAGGTGACCGAGCTGGTCAAGGTGACCACCAACGAGCCGGCGCCGTTCTACCTGCGCTTCGGGGTGGCCGACGAGCTGCGGCCGGACGGCTTCCGGGTGCGGGTGCCCACCGGGCGGCCGGCCAACCGGAACCTGCCCGACCCGACGGAGCGCGGCGGCCGGGGCGTGACGCAGCAGCGCTACCGGGCCAGCGTCGAGGTGACCAAGAACCTCACCATGCCGCTGCTGCCGGTCTACTCGGAGCCGGTGAAGACCGAGGACCTGAGCGGCAACTGGCTCTACGACACGAATCTCCAGATCGTCTTCTCCAACCGGGAGAGCTCCCGGGGCAAGCGCTACGCGTTCGACTACGTCCGCTCCACGTTCAGCCCGGCGGCGCTGCGCGCGGCGCCGTCCCTGCCGGCCGACGACGCGGTGCTGGCGCAGCAGACCGTCACGCCGTCCGTCCGCGGGGTCGAGCGGCTCGTCGACCAGCTGGTCAAGGGCCGCACGAACGACTACGACAAGGTCCGGGCGATCTACGACTACTTCTCGGTGGAGAACGGGTTCACCTATTCGCTGTCGACGCGGAACGGCACCAGCGGGGATGACATCACCGACTTCCTCGCCACCAAGGTGGGCTTCTGCCAGCAGTACGCCGCGGCGATGGCCTGGCTGGTCCGGTCGGCCGGCATCCCGGCGCGGGTGGCGTTCGGCTTCAGCAACGGCAGCAACGCCGGCGACGGCACGTACGTGCTGACCAACAAGAACCTGCACGCGTGGACCGAGGTCTACTTCGGCGGGATCGGCTGGGTGCCCTTCGACGCCACCCCGGCGGCGAGCGTCCAGGGGTCGGTCCGCTCGGCCTGGGCGCCGGACACCGACGCCCCCGAGGACGTCACGCCGGTCCCGGGAAGCACCGCCGCGCCCGGGGGTGTCGACCCGTCGGCCGGCGCGGACGACCCGGACCGCCTCGACAAGGACGCCGACCAGGGCCTGGCCGTCGGCGACAGCGGTCCGACCCGGCAGAGCCCGGTCTGGCCGTGGTGGGTGGCCGGCGTGCTCGCCCTGCTGGTGCTGCTCGCGGTGCCGGCCCTGCGCCGCTCCGCGCTGCGCCGGCGCCGGCGCGCCCGGGCGGCCGTGCCCGCGGCCACCACCCTGGCCTCCGTGCCCGGGCAGCGGGGCGAGGCGCGCGAGATCGTGGTCGGTGTGGACGCCGACCGGGCCCGCGCGGACGCGCACGCCGCCTGGGACGAGCTGCTCGACACGCTTGTCGACTTCCACGTCCGCGTGGACCTGACGGAGACCCCCCGGACGACGGCCGAGCGGCTGACCCGGGAGGCGCTGGTCGAGGACGCGGATGCGGTGACCGGTGTCCGGCTGCTGGGCCGGGCCGAGGAGCGGGCCCGCTACGCCCGCGACCCGCTGACCGGCGAGGAGTTGCAGCCGGCCCTGCGGTCGGTTCGCGGCGCCCTCGCGGCGCGGGCGGACCGGCGTACCCGGCTGCTGGCGGCCCTGTTGCCGCCGTCGGTGCTGCTGCGCTGGCGGACCGCCCTGACCGATCGCTCGACCCGGCTGGTCACCACGACCGGGCAGGTGCGGCAGCGGCTGCTGCGCTGGAACCCGCGTCGTCTCCTGGCGGGCCGACCGGCCCGCTGACCCGGTTCCGCCCGCCGGCGCTCCCCCGCCGACGGGCCGGACCGGGTCCCAAACCCCGTCCTGCGCGCGGGCGCGGGCGCGGGCGCCGAAGCTGGCGCGTCGATCAAGAAGTCTGCGTCAGGAAGCGGGCCCACGCCGACGCGAACTTCTTGATCGACGCGGCCTGGGGCGCGGGCGCGCACGGGCACGGGCGGGGAGGATCGGGGCGCGCGGAAGCGACAACGCTCGCCGGGCGAGGCCGGCGATCCGCCGTCGCGAGGACCCGCCCTCGTCAGGGGCGGGACGTGCTCAGCGGTGGCCCTCCGGCCGCTGCCGCCAGCGGTCCTCCATCCGGTCGAGGAAGGAGCCCCGGCGGCCGCTGCGGCCACGGGGACGACGACGGCTCGTCGTGCCGCCGACCACGTGCAGGTCGGGCGACTGGGATCGGCGGTGCGACTGCACCGCGTAGCCCAACGAGGCCAGCATGACGACGAAGCCCGCCACGGCCAGCGGGGGCGTCTTGATCACGGCACCGTAGATCAACAGGGCCAGACCAGCGATGACCACGCCGGCAGCGACGAGCACGCGACGCCGCGCGTGGAAACGCGGGTCGCTGGCGCGCACGGCCGAGGCGAATTTGGGGTCCTCGGCAAGCGACCGCTCGATCTGCTCGAACAGCCGCTGCTCGTGCTCCGAGAGCGGCACGGCACTCCTCCCCGGTCACATTGGTCGACCCGGGCGGGCCGACAGACCGTGGCAGCCAACCGGCTGCTTACCCGCAAGTCTACGAGGGGGCTCGCGCGTCGGAAAGCGGGACGACCTACGGCCGGGTCGGTTTTTCAACTCGCCGCGGATCACGCTTCCCGAGAAGACTGGCCGGACCTATGACGGACCGCCCGAATCGGGCGGCCGCCGCGTCGGCCGCCGCCTCCGCCTCCCGCCAGCCGCGCTCGGGCGCACCCAGGGTGAGCTGCTGCGGCGTCTCCTCCGCCGCGGCCAGCCCCTCCATCCGGACGCCGACCAGGCGGACCGGCTCACCGGGGGCGAGGGCAGTCCAGAGCGCCCAGGCCGTGTCGAACATCTCCCGGGCGGTGTCGGTGGGCACACCGAGCGTGCGGGAGCGGCTCACCGTGCGGAAGTCGGCCAACCGGACCTTCAGCGACACGGTGCGCCCCACCTGGCCCGCCGCGCGCAGCCGGGCGCCGGCCTTCTCGGCGAGGGCCAGCAGCGCGCGCCGGATCTCGGTCGGGTCGGTGACGTCGGTGTCGAAGGTGACCTCCGCGCCGATCGACTTCTCCACGTGCTCCGGGGAGACCCGGCGGGGGTCCCGCCCCCAGGCCAGCTCGTGCAGGTGGCCGGCGGACGCCTCGCCCACCGCCTGGCGGAGCAGGCCCGGCGGCGCCTCGGCCAGGTCGCGCACGGTGCGCAGGCCGAGCCGGTGCAGCGCCTCGGCCGAGCGCTCCCCCACCCCCCACAACGCGGCCACCGGCAGCGGGTGCAGGAACTCCAGCACCCGGGCGGCGGGCACCACGAGCAGGCCGTCCGGCTTGGCCCGGGTGGAGCCGAGCTTGGCCACGAACTTGCTCGGCGCCACCCCGACCGAGCAGGTCAGCTCCTGCTCCTCGGCCACCCGGCGGCGGATCAGCCGGGCGATCTCGGTGGGGGTGCCGAAGAGCCGCCGGGCGCCGGCCACGTCGAGGAACGCCTCGTCCAGCGAGAGCGGCTCGACCAGCGGGGTGACGTCGCGGAAGATCCGCATCACCGCCCGGGACGCCGCCGAGTATTGCGTGAAATCCGGTGGCAGGTAGACCGCCTGCGGGCAGAGCGCCCGGGCCCGGGCCGTGGGCATGGCGCTGCGGACGCCGAAACGGCGGGCCTCGTAGCTGGCCGAGCTGACCACCCCGCGCGGCCCGATCCCGCCCACCACGACCGGTTGGCCGCGCAACTCGGGGCGGCGGCGCACCTCGACCGAGGCGAAGAAGGCGTCCATGTCGACGTGCAGGATCGGGCAGCCGGTGTCGTCGGCGTCCGGCCCGAAGCGCGGATCACCGCCCCGGGGCAACGACTGGCTGCGGCCCATCCCCGCAGGTTAGCCGCCCGGTCCGACACTCCCGCCGGGGCGCGGCTCAGCCGCGGACCACCAGCAGCGGGATGGTCATCTCGGCCGCGGTGTCCGCGCCGTGGTAGGCGACCAGCCGAGACTCGATCGGCTTCTCCGAGCGGGTCGCGACCACCGCGTACGTGCCGCGGCAGACCACCACCACGTCGCCGATCCGGGCCAGGTGCGCCTCCGGCACCGGGCCGAACCAGCCGGTGGCCACCGCCTCCGCCCGGGTCAGCACCCGGGCGGCGCCGTCCAGCACCGCCGACCAGGCGGCCACCACGTCGGCCGTGGCGCCCGGCTCGACGTGCAGGTAGCGGACCCGGGGCTCGCCGGCCACCACCCGGACGCCGGCCCGCAGCCGGGGGTCGGTGTCCAGGTCGATCCGGTGCTCGTCGGGCACGTTGAGCTGCCCGTGGTCGGCGGTGACCAGCAGCGCGGCGTCCGGCGGCAGCCCGTCGACCAGCCGGGCGAGCAGCCGGTCCACCTCGGCGGCGGCCAGCCGCCAGGGCGCGGAGTCCACGCCACTGAGGTGCCCGTGCCGGTCCAGGTCCGGGTGGTAGCCGGAGACCAGGGTCGGCCCGGAACCGGCCGACAGGGCGGCGAGCATCCGCTCGGCGAGCGCGTCGGGGCCGGCCGCGCCCCGGTAGTCGCCGCCCCGGTTCGCGGCCAGGGTGAGGCCGCTGCCGGCGTACTCGGAGCGGCTGACCACGGTGACCGCCACCCCGGCGGCGCGCGCCCGCTCGTACCAGGTGGCGACGGGCTGCCAGCGCAGCGGCTCCGGGTCGCCGGCCCACTCGATGTGGCTGAGCACCCGGTCGGTGCCGGGCACCCGCACCTTGAAGCCGAGCACCCCGTGCGCGCCCGACGGGGTGCCGGTGCCGAGGCTGACCAGGCTCGTCGGGGTGGTGGAGGGGAAGCCGGCGGTGAGCGGGACGCCGACCGTGGCGGCCAACCCGGCGAGCGTCGGCGCGTACGGGGCGGCGGTGGGGATCTGGTACCAGCCGAGCCCGTCGACCAGCAGCACGGCGATCCGCCGCACCTCGGCCAGCCGGGGCGTCAGGCCGAGCAGGTCGGCGGCGCCGGGCACGCCGAGCAGCGCGAGCGCGCTGGGCAGCACGTCGGCCAGGCTGCCGCCGCCGTAGCGGGGCGCGACCCGGTCGAGCGGACCCACCGCCGGGCCGGTCATGCCGGGCGGCGGGCGAACAGGTGCAGCTGGGCGGCGAGGTCACGGTACGGCGGCCGGGCGGCCAGGGCCCGCTCCAGCTCGACCAGAGCGGCCGGCTGGCCGTCGGACACGGCGGCCGGAAGCAGGTCGGCGAGCACGCGTACCCCGTGGATCTCCTCCACGGTGAGACCGGCGGCGGCGAGCAGAGCGGTGGCGCCGTCGGCGTCGTAGCGGCGGCGCAGGGTGTCCCGGGGGCCGGCGGTGCCGGCCGGGTCGGCGGCGAGCGCGGCGGCCACGTCCAGGTGGCCGTTCATGGCCCGGGCCAGTACGGCGGCGGCCCGGCCGGCGACCAGCACGCTGGCCGCGCCACCGGGGCGCAGGGCGGCGGCCAGCGCGGCGACCACCGGGGCGGGATCGTCCACGACCTCCAGCACCGAGTGGCAGAGCACCAGGTCGGCGGTGGCCGGCTCGACCAGCCCGGCGAGCGCGTCGCCGTCGCCCTGCACGGCGCGTACCCGCTCGGCGACCCCGGCCTCGGCGGCCCGGCGGGTCAGCGCGGCGAGCGCGTCGGGGCTGGCGTCGACGACGGTGACCCGGTGGCCGGCCTCGGCGAGCGGGACGGCGAAGCCGCCGGTCCCGCCGCCGACGTCGAGCACGGTGAGCCGCTCGCCGGCTCGCCGGTCCAGCTCGGCCCGGAGCACCGCCCAGATCACGGCGGTGCGGGGGGTGAGGGTTCGGGTGCGGTCCACGCCGCCGAGCCTAGTCACCCCCGGGCCCGGGGTCAGGACTCGCCACCGCCGGCGGGGTCCTCCTCGGCGCGGGACCGCTGGGCGTTGGCCACCGGCCCCTCGGTCACCTGGTATTCCCGCGGCTCCACCTCGTGGGTGGGCGCCCAACCGGCGCCCAGCCGGGTCCGCCGGGCGTTCGCCACGCCACCGGGGTACGTGCTGTGAAAGGTCATCGGTTCATCCCCCATACCCGGGTGGGCCACTCTGCCCACCCGTGCCGGGAGTCTCCCGCCTCCGGGGCCCGGAAACCGTAATGTGGATCACTAAGCTCAACGGAAATCCCGGGACGCCGGCGTGACGGGCGGCTCGATCGCTTCCAGCCGGTCCGCGGTGAGGCTGATGACACCCTCGTGCCGCTGCAACCGACCCCGCACCACCAGCGCGCCGCTGGTGCGGGCGATTCGACGGTAGCGCTGCCAGAGCCCCGGGGAGCAAGTGACATTCAGCATGCCGGTCTCGTCCTCCAGGTTGAGGAAGGTGACCCCGCCGGCGGTCGCCGGGCGCTGCCGGTGGGTGACGATCCCGCCGACCCGGATCCGCTGCCCCGGCTCCACCCGGCCCAGCCGGGCGATCGGCACCGCGCCGAGGGCGTCCAGCCGCTCCCGGATGAACCGGGCCGGGTGGCTCTCCGGGGACAGGCCGGTGGCCCAGACGTCGGCGACCAGGCGGTCCACCGCCTCCATCCCGGGCAGGGTGGGCGGGGTCGCGCCGGTCACCGTGCCGGGCAGCCGGCCCGGCCGGTCCTGCGCCGCCGCGCCGGCGGCCCAGAGGGCCTGCCGCCGGGTCAGGCCGAAACAGGCGAAGGCGTCCGCGGTGGCCAGCGCCTCCAGGTGCGCCGCGGTCAGGCCGACCCGGCGGGCCAGGTCCGGCATGTCCCGGTACGGCCCGTGGGCGGTCCGCTCCGCCTCGATCCGCTCGGCCACGTCGTCGCCGAGGGTACGCACGCTGCCCAGCCCCAGCCGGACCGCCGGGCCGCCCAGCCCCCAGGCGTGCGGCGGCTCGCCCGGCTGGCTCCCCCACCGGGTCTCCGGGGTGGATTCCAGCACCGCCTTCGCGCCGCTGGCGTTGATGTCCGGCCGGCGGACCTCGACGCCGTGCCGGCGGGCGTCGTCGACCAGGGTCTGCGGCGAGTAGAAGCCCATCGGCTGGGCGTTGAGCAGCGCGGCCAGGAACGGGCCCGGGTGGTAGCGCTTCAGCCAGGAGCTGGCGTACACCAGGTAGGCGAAGCTCATGGCGTGGCTCTCCGGGAAGCCGTAGCTGGCGAACGCGGTGAGCTTGCGGTAGACGTCGTCGGCCAGCTCGCCGGTGATGCCCCGCTCGGCCATCCCCGCGTAGAGCCGGTCGGCGATCTGCGCCATCCGCTCCACCGAGCGCTTCGCCCCCATGGCCCGGCGCAGCTGGTCGGCCCCGGCTGCGTCGAAGCCGGCCAGGTCGATGGCGAGCTGCATGAGCTGCTCCTGGAACAGCGGCACGCCGAGGGTCTTCTCCAGCGCGTTGCGCATCAGCGGGTGCGCGAAGGTCACCGGCTCCTGGCCGTTCTTGCGCCGGATGTACGGGTGCACCGAGCCGCCCTGGATGGGGCCGGGACGGATCAGCGCCACCTCCACCACCAGGTCGTAGAACTCGCGGGGCTTGAGCCGGGGCAGGGTGGCCATCTGGGCGCGGCTCTCCACCTGGAACACCCCGACCGAGTCGGCGCGGCAGAGCATGTCGTAGACCTCGGGGTCGTCCAGGGTCATGTCGCCCAGGTCCAGGCTCATGCCGATCAGGTCGTAGCCGTAGTGCAGCGCGGAGAGCATGCCGAGGCCGAGCAGGTCGAACTTGACCAGGCCGACGGCGGCGCAGTCGTCCTTGTCCCACTGGAGCACGCTGCGGCCGGGCATCCGCCCCCATTCCACCGGGCAGACCTCGATCACCGGCCGGTCGCAGATCACCATGCCGCCGGAGTGGATGCCCAGGTGCCGGGGGAACGTCTGCAGCTCGTTGGCGTACGCCACCACCTGCTCGGGGATGTCCTCCACGTCGACCGCCGCGACCGAGCCCCAGCGGTCGATCTGCTTGCTCCAGGCGTCCTGCTGCCCGGGCGAGAAGCCGAACGCCTTGGCCACGTCCCGCACCGCCGACCGCGGCCGGTAGGAGATGACGTTGGCGACCTGGGCGGTGTGCTCCCGGCCGTACCGGGCGTAGACGTGCTGGATCACCTCTTCCCGGCGGTCGGACTCGATGTCCACGTCGATGTCGGGCGGGCCGTCCCGCTCGGGGGCGAGGAACCGCTCGAAGAGCAGCCGGTGCCGCACCGCGTCCACGTTGGTGATCCGCAGCGCGTAGCAGACCGCCGAGTTGGCCGCCGAGCCCCGGCCCTGGCAGTAGATGTCCTGCTCCCGGCAGAACGCGACGATGTCGTAGACCACCAGGAAGTAGCCGGGGAAGCCCAGGTCCTCGATCATGCGCAGCTCGTGCTCCAGCTGCGCGTACGCCTCCGGGTGCGCCTCGGGCGGGCCGTAGCGCTCCCGGGCGCCGGCCATGGTGAGGTGGCGCAGCCAGCTCATCTCGGTGTGCCCCGGCGGCACCGGGTACGCCGGCAGCTGCGGCGCGACCAGTTGCAGGTCGAAGGCGAGTTCCGCGCCGAACTCGGCGGCCCGGGCCACCGCGCCCGGGTACGCGGCGAACCGCGCCGCCATCTCCGCGCCGCTGCGCAGGTGGGCGGTGGCGGCGGCGGGCAGCCAGCCGTCGATCTCGTCCAGGCTGCGCCGGGCCCGCACCGCCGCCACGGTGGTGGCCAGCCGGCGCCGCCCCGGGGCGGCGTAGTGCACGTTGTTGGTGGCCACCGTGGGCAGCCCCGCCGCGGCGGCCAGCTCGGCCAGCGCGTCGTTGCGGTCGGCGTCGAGCGGGTGGCCGTGGTCGGTCAGCTCCACCGCCACCGTCTCGGCGCCGAAGAGCGCGGTGAGCCGGTCCAGCTCCCGGGCCGCCGCGTCGACACCCTCGGTGAGCAGCGCGCCGGGCACGTGCCCCTTGCGGCAGCCGGTGAGCACCAGCACGTGGTCGCGCAGCTCGGCGGCGACCTCCTCCAGCTCGCCGTAGACCGGGCGGCCCTTCTCCCCGCCGCGCAGTTGCGCCCGGGCGATGGTGGCGGCGAGCCGGGCGTACCCCTCGTGGCCGTGGGCCAGCACCAGCAGGTGCGCGCCGTGCGGGTCCGGCTCGCCGTTCTGCGGGCCGGGCAGCCCGAGGGAGAGCTCCGCGCCGAAGACCGTCGGCAGGTGCAGCGCGCGGGCCGCCTCGGCGAAACGCACCACGCCGTAGAAGCCGTCGTGGTCGGTGACGGCGAGCGCGGTGAGCCCCAGCCGGGCGGCCTCCTCGGCCAGCTCCTCCGGGTGGCTGGCGCCGTCGAGGAAGCTGAAGTTGGAATGCGCGTGGAGCTCCGCGTAGGGCACCGTGTCGTCGGGGCGGGGCAGCTCGGGCGGCGCGTACTGCTGCCGCTTGCGGCTCCACGCCGGGGAGTCGCCGCCGTCGGCGTCGACCGCGAGTGGGTCCACCACGTGCAGGTGCCGCTCGCCCCTGGGCCGTCCCTTGCCGGGCCGCCCGCCGGACCGCCCCTCGGGCCGCCCGGAGAGCACCTGCTCCAGCTCGGACCAGGGCATCTTCGGGTTGTGGAAGCTCACCGGCCGCCTCCCGGGCGGTTCCGCGTCGAGATCTTGGAACCTCGCGGCCCCCAGAGGGGCCGAATTCCTCCAAGATCTGGCTCCACCCTCGCCGGGAGGCGGATGACCGTTGGCAGACTACGAACTTGATGACGCGAATGAATCGCGGAGGCGGAAGCGGAAGCGGACGCAGGAGCAGGAGCAGGCGGCGATCCGTTCACGTCATCAAGTTCGTAGTCTCCAGCGGGTAGGAGCCAACGCGGCACGTCGGCGTGCCGCGCAGCCGGGGCACGCCGCTCAGTCATAGATCGCCTCCACCAGCCACTGGCCGCCCTCGACCGCGAGCAGCAGGGCGGCCCCGTCGGCCAGGCAGACCTGGAACCGGGCGCGACGGCGAGCCTCGGCCGGCGCCCACCAGCGCTCGTCCACCGGCCACGGGCCGGCCCAGCCGACGATCTCGGCCGGCCGGCCGGCGCCGACGGTCAGCCGGGCCGGCGCGGCGCTGACCGCCAGCCGGGCGCTGACCACGACCGGCTCGCCGGCGGCGTCGTGCACGGCGGCCGGCAGCGGGGTGGGCAGCACCACGGCCGGCGCGGGCGGCGGTATCCGCCCTGGCCACGGCGGCACCGGAACCGACGCCGCCGCCCGGGAACGGGTGGACACGGCCCGTTCCGGTGCGGCAGCGGGCGACGGGGGTCCGGCGGTCGGCAGGGGTGGCGGGCCGGGGCGGGCGGGCAGGCGCTCGTCGCCCCACGGGACCAGGCGCACCTGGTCGGCCGGGGAGCGCCCGCCGCCGAGCACGGCGGTGACCACCGCCTCGGGACCGAGGATGCCCTGCACCCGGCTCAACGCGCGGTGCGCCCGCTCCCGCTCCTCGCCCGTCTCCCCCCACAGGCCGGGTTGCAGGCCGGCCTGGGCGAGCACCCCGTCCGGGACCAGCCGCAGCCGGATGATCCCGGCGGTGGGGCGGGCCGGGCGGGCGCCGCCCCGGCCGTTGCTGCCGGAGAGCCAGCCGTCGAGCTGCCAGCGGACCCGGTCGGCGATGGCCGCGGCGGTGAGCAGGCCGTCGTGCCGCCAGACCCGGTGCAGCTCCTGGCCGTGCGCGGTGACCGCCTCGATGCCGAGCCGGGTGCAGGCCAGCCCGTGCGCGGCCAGCCGCTCGTGCAACTGTTCGGCGAGCGTCCGGGCGGCGAACGCCGCGGCGTCGACCCGGTCGATCGGCTCGTCGTGGTCGGCGGTGACGGTCAGGTCGGCGGGCGGCTGCCGGACCGCGAGCGGGCGGTGGTCCCGGCCGGCGGCGAGCCGGTGGGCCAGCGCCCCGTCGAAGCCGAACCGGGCCAGCACGTCCCCGGGGGGCAGCGCGGCGAAGTCGCCGAGGGTGCGCACACCCAGCCGGCGCAGCAGGTCGGTCAGGGCGGGCCGGCCGAGCGCCTCGACGGGCAGGCCGGCCAGGAACTCCGGGGACCCGCCGGGGGGCACGATCCGCCCGTCCCGGGCGGCCAGCCCGGCGGCGAAGACCCCGTCGGCGATGCCGACCTGGCTCTCCACCGCGCAGGTCTGGGCGACGTGCTCGACGATCCGCTCGGCCGCCGCCTCCTCGCCGCCGAGGTAGCGGCTGGGGCCCCGGGCGGCCAGCGCGCAGGCCCCGGGGCGGATCACCTCGACCCCGGCGACCACCTCCTCGACGGCGGCCACCACCGGCTCGAACGCCCGGGCGTCCCGGGCGGGATCGTGGTCGACGACGGTGAGCTGGGGGCAGCGCCCCTGCGCCTCCCGCCGGCGCAGCCCCCGGCGCACGCCCTCGGCGCGGGCCCGCTCGGAGCAGGCGACCACCCGGTTGGCGTGCAGCACCACGACCGGGTCGGTGGCCGGCACCCCGTCGACGATCTCGGCGGCGAGGACCGGCCAGTCCGGGCACCAGAGCAGCAGGGTCCGCGCCGGCGCACCGCTCATGCCGACCCGACCACGGTGAGCGGCCGGACGGCGGCGGCCGGGGCCACCACGCTGAGCCGGCGGCCGGCGGTGCGGACGGCGCCCGCGCCGGTCGACCGGGGGATCACCCGGGTCAGCTCGTCGCCGGGCAGCCAGACCTTGATCTCCTTGGGGCGGGCGGCCGCGCCCCGGCCGCGGGCCGAGACGGTCACCTCCCGGCGGCGCAGCCGGCCCCGGCCGGGCCCGAGCCCCTCCCAGACCCCGCGGACCACCTGGAGCGTCACGTCCGCGCCGTCCCACCGGCCGTACGGGACGAGCACGCTGCCGCGCTGCCGGGCCCGGGCGGCCAGCCGGTTGGCGACCGAGGCGGAGACCGTGGTCGGCACGGCCGTGACCACCACGTCGACCCCATCGATGAGCGCCGCGACGACGGTGGGCCACTCCGGCCCGGGGTTCGGCACCAGGGCGAGCCGGTCCAGGGCGATGCCGGCCTCGGCCGCCGCGCCGGCCCCGAAGGTGGGCACGCCGACCACGGCGCACCACGAGCCGGCCCGGGACGCCTCGGCGAGCAGGGCAAGGATCAGGGAGGTGGCGCCGCTGCGGCGGGGCTGGCCGGCGCCGACCGCGATGGTGCTGCCGCGCCGCAGCCCGCGGTTGGGCAGCAGCCCGGTCAGCTCGGGCCGGACGGGGAGCACCCGGTGGCCGCCCGCCGGGTCGGGCGCGCTGGCCGGGCGTACCAGATCGGCAAGGGCGGCGGAACCGACCACCATGCGGCCCGCCATCGGACCAACCCCCCGTCGTGTTTCGGCCACGGGCATTGGCCCGTGGATGGTGCTGTGGATCGTGCGGTGCGGGACGCGGTCAGCGGCCCGGCGCGGCGTGCTCGCCGGCGCCGGGAGTGGCGCCCGGCCACCCGGGGTCCCGCCGGTGGTGGCCGGGCGCCACGACTCAGGCGGCGGCTGCTCCGGGTCGCGGCGTGGCGTCAGGCCCGCCGCGACCGAGCGGCCTGTGCAGCCCGTCGAGCGCCGGTTGGTGGGCCAGGCCGAGCGCGGTCTCCACCACGGTCACGAACTCCTCGGCGGCGCGGAGCAGGTCGTCGGCCTCCCGGGCGGTGACCACCCGGGGGATGCCGGCCTCGGCGGCGGCCCGCTTGCTGGCCCCGGCGGCGAAGTAGGCGGCCCACTCGTCCAGCTCGGGGGCGACGGCGGCGAGCAGCACCCAGACGCTGGTGATCCGGTTGCGCCGGGTGGGTGCGGGGCGGGCGCGGGCGGCCAGCAGGGCGGCGGCGGCGCGCAGCGCGGCGAGGTGGGCGGCGGCGTACCGGAGGCCGTCGGGGCGGGTCCGGGCTGCCTCGGCCAGGCCGTGGCGGGCCACCACGAGCAGCTGGGCGGGGGTGCGGTGCGGCAGCACGTGCGCGGGCACCGTGGGCGCCTGGGCCGGACTGGTCGACATGGTCTCTCCTCCGCGTGGGCCGGGGCGGGGCGGCCGCGCGACGGGGATCCGTCGCCCGGGATGCCCGGAACGGGCGGTGCGGAGGAAGACGCACCCGGTGGGGCCGGCCGGGTGTGGACGCTTCCCCACACCACACCCGGCCGGCGTACCGGCGGGTCCGTCGCCCGCCGCCCGGGGGTCGTGGGCGGCGGGCGACGATCCTGCCTTGACGGGTCCGGACTCGCGACTGTCCGGAGCCCGGTGCGGTCCGCGGAACCGCACCTCCCGGGAGCCGGAGCCGCGAAACACCGCTCCCGGACGTTGGAACGAGCGTACGACTGAATCGAACACTCGTTCTAACTGCTCTGACAGTACACCCCCCCTCCGACGAAAACGCAACGTGTGACGCGCCGGGGAAGACGGCGGATTCTCAGGGCGCGCACAGCATCGGCAAAGGAGCCGCCGAACTCCGGGCTCCAGGGTTGACGACATGAACGCCAGCCGTACCGAGAAGAACCCCCGGTGACCGCCGCCGTCGCCGGCCGGCGGACCCCGCGCCGGGCCCTGCCGGCGGCCCCCGCCTGGTGGGCCGACGTGGCCGCCAGCGCCGCGGCGCTCAGCCTGCTCGTGGTCACCGCGCTCTGGACCGCGGACCGCGGCGTGCAGGAACTGCTGGGCGGCGGGGCCACCGGCCTCACCTCGCTCGGCCGGCTCGCCGGCCTGGTCAGCGCCGACCTGATGCTCGTCCAGGTGGTGCTCATGGCCCGGGTGCCGCTGATCGAGCGGCGCTTCGGCCAGGACCGGATCGCCCGCTGGCACCGGCTCACCGGCTTCACCTCGTTCCACCTGCTCCTGGCGCACGTGCTGCTGACCGTCCTCGGGTACGCCGGCACCGCCCGCCGGGGGGTGCTCGCCGAGACCTGGGACCTCGTCGTCACGTACCCGGGGATGCTGCTGGCCACCGCGGCGCTGGCCCTGCTGGTGCTCGTGGTGGTGACCTCGGTCCGCGCGGCCCGGCGCCGGCTGCGCTACGAGTCCTGGCACCTGCTGCACCTGTACGCGTACCTGGGCGTGGCGCTGGCGCTGCCGCACCAGCTCTGGACCGGCGCGGACTTCGTCGCCTCGCCGCTGGCGCGCGCCTACTGGTGGACCGTCTACCTGCTGGCGCTGGCCAGCGTGCTGGTCTGGCGGCTCGGGCTGCCCGCCTGGCGTTCCCTGCGGCACCGGATCGAGGTGGCCGCCGTGGTCCCCGAGGCGCCCGGGATCACCTCGGTCTGGCTGCGCGGGCGCGACCTGCACCGGCTGCCCGTCCGGGCCGGACAGTTCCTGCTCTGGCGGTTCCTGGACGGCCCCGGCTGGTCCCGGGCCCACCCGTACTCGCTGTCCGCGCCGCCGAACGGCGACCTCATGCGGATCACGGTCAAGGACCTGGGCGACGGCAGCGCCCGGGTGGCCGCCCTGCGCCCCGGCACGCGGGTGCTCGTCGAGGGGCCGTACGGGCGGCTCACCGGGGAGCACTGGCGCGGCGGCGGGATCACCATGCTGGCCTGCGGGGTCGGCATCACCCCGCTGCTGGCGCTGCTCTGGGAGCTGCCGTACGCGCCCGGCCGGGCGGTGCTGCTCTACCGCGCGCGTACCCCCGACGACCTGGCCTTCCGGGCGGAGCTGGACCGGCTCGCCGCCGAGCGCGGGCTGGTCGTGCACCACCTCGTCGGCCCCCGGGCGGCGCGCCCGTCCTGGCTGCCGGCCTACGCCGAGGGGCTCTCCGACGCGGAGGCGCTGCGCCGGCTCTCCCCCGGCGTCGCCGGCCACGACGTCTTCCTCTGCGGACCGGACGGCTGGGTCGACGCCGCCCGCGCCGCGATCCGTGCGGCGGGGGTCCCCGACGCGCACGTCCATCACGAACGTTTCGCCTGGTGACAGGCACGAAGGGAGGATCCGTGCGACGGATCACCGGCTGGCTGCTCTCCACCGTGGCGGCGCTGGTGCTGCTGTTCAGCTACCGGACCAGCACCATGGGCACGGGTGGGGAGAGCAGCGCGATCACCTCGGGCGCGGACGGCTCGACCGGCAGCACCTGGCGCGGCGCGAGCGACGGCGCCGGCTCCTCGACCGGCAACGACAGCGGCGGCGACGACAGCGGCGGCGGCCGGGTCAGCGGCGGCAGCGGCACGGCCACCGGGTCGGTGGCGCAGACCCGGTGGGGGCCGGTGCAGGTGGAGATCACCGTCTCCGGCGGGAAGATCACCCACGTCACCGCGGTGCAGGTGCCCGACGGCAACCACCGGGACCAGGAGATCAACGACTACGCCGTGCCGATCCTGCGGCAGGAGACCCTGACCGCGCAGAGCGCGCGGATCGACACGGTCTCCGGGGCCACCGTCACCAGCGACGGCTACCGCGAGTCCCTCCAGTCCGCGATCGACGCGGCGCACCTGAAGTGAGCGGGACCGTGACCGAACCGGACCGGCGCGCCTGGGTGGCGCAGGTGATGGGGCTGCCGGTGAGCGTGCACCTGCGCGGCCCCGGGGTGCGCACCGACGCGGTGGCCGAGCGGGTGGCGCGGGTCTTCGCCGAGCTGCGCGACGTGGACGCGACGTTCAGCACGTACCGGCCGGACAGCGTGCTGGGCCGGCTCGGCGGGGCGATGCCCGATCCGGCCGCCGCGGATCCGCTGGTGCGCGAGGTGGTCGAGCGCTGCGAGGCGGCCCGCGTCCGCACCGGCGGGTGGTTCGACGCCCGGCGGCTGCCGCTGCCCGGCGGGGGCACCGGCTTCGACCCGTCCGGCCTGGTCAAGGGATGGGCGGTGGAGCGGGCGGCGCGCCGGCTGGCGCTGCCCGACCACGACCTGTGCCTCAACGCCGGCGGGGACGTGCTGCTGCGTACCGCGCCGGGCCGGCCGGCCTGGCGGGTCGGGATCGAGGACCCGGAGCGCCCCGAGCGGCTGCTCGACGTCGTCGAACGCCCGCACGGCGCCGTCGCCACGTCCGGCACCGCGCGGCGCGGCGCGCACATCACCGACCCGCGCGCCGGGCGGCCGGCCGAGGCCGTCCGGTCGGTCACCGTGGTCGGCCCCGAGCTGCTGTGGGCCGACGTGTACGCCACCGCGGCCGTCGCCCGCGGCGCGGACGCGATCGACTGGCTGGCCACCCTGGACGGGTACGCGGCCCTGCTGGTGGACGCCACCGGCGGGATCCGGACCACCCCGGACTGGCCCGGCTCCCGGCCGGCGGCTCAGACCCGCGCCGCGTAGTCGGGCAGGTCGGCCTCGGTGGCCAGCGAGCCGGTGCTGCGGACCAGCATCGACTGGACCGGCCGGGTGGCCAGCAGCCGGTCCCGCAGCCACAGCCCCCAGCCGGTGGCCGGGGCGAGGAAGTGCCCGGGGCTGGCGCCGCGCTGCCACCGGCCGGCGTAGCCCCGCATCCGCCGCTCGTACGCGGGCAGCGCCACCCGCTGGTCGCCGCCGGCCAGGGCCAGCTCACCAGCGAGCACGTACGCCCCGACCAGCCCGGTGCCGACCCCCATCCCGCCGAGGGTCACCCCCCAGGCCGCGTCGCCGAGCAGCACCGCCCGGCCGGCGTGCCAGTGGGGCACGCTGACCCGGGCGATCGCGTCGAAGTAGAGCTCGGGCGCGGCGCGCAGCCCGGCGAGCAGCCGGGGCACGTGCCAGCCCAGCCCGGCGAAGGCGTCGGTGATCAACGCCTTCTGCCGGTCGAGGTCGAGCCGCTCGTGGTCCTGCCGGGGCGAGGCGAACACGACGAGGGCGCCCGCCCGGCCCGGCTCGCGCTGGTCGGCGGCCACGCTGGCCATCCGGCCGGGCACGTTGTACTGCCGGGGCACGGTGTCGAAGCCGCCGTCGTCGGGCACGTCCCAGCCGGCCAGGTGGTAGCCGAGGTGGCGGACATACGCGGACTCGGGCCCGAACGCGAGCCGCCGCACGCCGGAGTGCAGCCCGTCCGCCCCGACCACCAGGTCGACGGTGCGGGAGGCGCCCCGGGCGAGGTCGACCCGCACGCCGTCGGCGGTCTCGGTGAGCGCGGTGATCCGGTCGCCGAACACGTACCCGACGCGGTCGGCGCCGCGCTCGTAGAGGATCCGGGACAGGTCCCGGCGGAGGACCTCCAGCTCGCCGCCGGCGAACTCGGCCGGCAGCCGGAAGATCTCCCGGTCGTGCTCGTCCACCCGGCTCATGGCGCCGGCGTGGGTCTGCACCGCGCGCAACTCGTCGAGCACGCCCATGGCGGCGAGCACGCCGAGGTGGGTCGGGCCGCGGAAGTCGACCGCGAAGCCGCTGGTCCGCAGCGCGGGCGCGGCCTCGACGACGGTGACCTCGGCCCCGTGCCGGGTCAGCCACCAGGCGACCGCCGGGCCGGCCACCCCGGCGCCGGAGACGAGCACGCGGAAACCGCGAAGTGGAGTGGGCATGTCTTCCCCCGGTTCTAAACTGTGTCCCTCGGATACAGAGTACTCTAGACACAGTTTTGAGCCGAGGACAAGAGGGGTGACCGTGGAGACCGGTGGCGTCGACCAGGGCCGGCTGTTCGAGCTGCTGTGGGGGACTCCGACCGCCCCCCGGCGCGGGCCGCGCCCCACCCTCACCCTCGCTGCGATCGCCCGCGCCGGCATCGCCATCGCCGACACCGACGGGCTCGACGGGCTGACCATGCAGCGGGTCGCCGAGTCGTTGGACGTCACCAAGATGGCGCTCTACCGGTACGTGCCCGGCCGCGCCGAACTGGTGGCGCTCATGCTGGAGACGGCGGTCGGCGAGCCGCCCCCACCGCCCGCCGGGGCCGACTGGCGCGGCCAGCTCGACGACTGGGCCCGGCAGCTCTTCGACCGGTTCCGCCGGCACCCGTGGGCCCAGGCGGCGACCGCCGGCCCCCGGCTGCCCGGCCCCAACGAGCTGGCCTGGCTGGAACGGGTCGTCGCCGCCCTCGCCGGCACCGGGCTGACCGGCGGCGAGCAGCTCGACGTCGCGGTGCTCCTGGTCGGGCACGCCCGCAACCTGGCCCAGCACGCGGCGCCCGACGACGCGCCCGGCGCGGGCCGGGAGGCCGCCTTCGGCGTCCTGATCCGCGGCCGGGAGGAGCGGTTCCCGGCGCTGGACGCCGCCCTGCGCGACACCGACCTGGAGGCCCCCGACGCGGCCCTCGACTTCGGCCTGGCGCGGATCCTCGACGGCATCGACGCGCTCATCACCACCCGCTCGGCCCGTCGATCATGAAGTTGTCGCGACCCGGAGCGGCGTGTCGCGACAACAACTTCATGATCGACGCGCCCGGCGGTGGGACCGGACGCGGTGAGGAGGGCGCGGTGGGGAGAATGAACGGCATGCAGCCACACCCGAACGTGCAGGCGGTGCAGCGGGCGCTCGACGACGCGGGCGCGCGGGACGGCTCCGGCGGCCCGAGCCAGGTCCGCCTGCTGCCCGAGGCCGTGCACACCGCCGCCGCGGCGGCCGAGGCGCTCGGCGTCGGCGTCGGCGCCATCGCCAACTCGCTCGTCTTCGACGCCGACGACGCGCCCCTGCTGGTGCTCACCTCCGGCGCGCACCGGGTGGACACCGCCGGGCTGGCCGCCTCCCTCGGGGTCACCCACCTGCGCCGGGCCACCCCGGAGTTCGTCAAGCGGCACACCGGGCAGGTGATCGGCGGGGTCGCCCCGATCGGCCACCCGCAGCCGCTGCGCACCCTCGTGGACACCGCGCTGGCGGCGTACGACGAGGTGTGGGCGGCCGGCGGCGTGCCGCGGGCGGTCTTCCCCACCACGCACGCGGAGCTGCTGCGACTCACCTCCGGCACCCCGCACGAGGTGGCGTGACCCCGGACCTCGTCACGCTGCACGTGTGGCGGATCCCCCGCACGGCCGTCCCCCGGGCGCTGGCCCGGATGGCGGCCCACCCGGCGCGGCTGCGCCGGCTGCCCGGCGTCCGGTTCGCCAAGCTGCTCGGCACCGGGACCGGCACCGGTTTCGGTCCCGGCGACGCCGACCTGACCCGGTGGGCCGCCCTCGTGGTGTGGGACTCGCCCGCCGCGGCGGCCGGCTTCGACGCCTCCCCGGTCGGCCGCTCCTGGGCCCGGCTCGCCCGGGCCGGCGTCCGGGTGGAGCTGCGCCCGCTGACCAGCCGGGGCGAGTGGTCCGGCCGCCGGCCGTTCGGCGAGCCGTCCGGCGGCCGGGTCGCCGGGCCGGTGCTGGCGCTGACCCGGGCCCGGCTGCGGGCCCGCCGGGCGGCCACCTTCTGGCGGGCCGTCCCGCCGGTCGCCGCCGCCCTGCACGCCGCGCCCGGGCTGCTCGCCCGGTTCGGCGTCGGCGAGGCCCCGCTGGGCTGGCAGGGCACGGTGAGCGTGTGGCGCGACACGGCGGACCTCGTCGCGTTCGCGTACCGTCACCCGGAGCACCGGGCCGCGATCACCCGCACCCCCACCGAGGGCTGGTACGCGGAGGAACTGTTCGCGCGGTTCGCGGTGGTCGACGTGGTCGGTGACCGCGCGGTGCTGGGGTGGGCCGCCCCCGAGAGCGGCCCGGAAACGGCGAGAGGGAACGCATGAGGTTGGTGCGGTGGACGCCGGACGATCTGGTCCGGCGGCTGGACGACGTGGTGGCCGTCTACGGCGAGGCGATGGGCTACCGCGCCGACCTGCTGGAGGCCCGGCGCGGCTACATCGCCACCCACGTCCGCCGGCCCGGCTTCCGCGCCGTCGCCAGCCTGACCACCGAGGGACACCTGGCCGGCTTCGGGTACGGCTACCTCGGTGCCGCCGGCCAGTGGTGGCACGACCAGGTGCACCGCGCTCTGGACGCCGACGCCCGGCAGCGCTGGCTGACCCACTGCTTCGAGGTGGTCGAGCTGCACGTCCGCCCGCCCGCGCAGGGGCACGGCCTGGGCGCCGGCCAGCTGCGCGCGCTGCTCACCATGGCCGAGGGGAGCACCACCCTGCTCTCCACGCCGGAGGCCGACGAGCAGAAGTCCCGGGCCTGGCGGCTCTACCGCCGGTTCGGCTTCGTCGACATCCTGCGCCACTTCCACTTCCCCGGCGACGAGCGGCCGTTCGGCGTGCTCGGCCGGGACCTGCCGCTGCCCCCACCCGGCCGGGGCGGAGCCCCCGCACCGGACAAACCATGACCCGGGGCCGGCTGCCCTGGGCGCTGCTGGCCGTCATGGTCCTGGCCCAGATCTGCTACCCGCTCACCGGCGGCGCGACCCGGGCCGGGCTGACCGTGGCCACCGTCGGGCTCGGCTGGTTGCTCTCCGTCGGGCACGCCCTGCTCACCCGGGGTACGCGCACCGCGCTCGCGCTGGTCGCCGTGGCCACCGGCGGCGGCTTCGCGATCGAGGCGCTGGGCGTGGCCACCGGCTTCCCGTTCGGCAGCTACGACTACTCCGGCGAGCTGGGCCCGAAGCTGGCCGGGGTGCCGCTGGTCATCCCGCTGGCCTGGACCTGGATGGCCTGGCCGGCCTGGCTCGCCGCGGTCCGCCTCACCCGTTCCCGCCCCGGCCGGATCGCCCTCGCCGCGGTCGGGCTGGCCGCCTGGGACCTCTTCCTCGACCCGCAGATGGTCACCGAGGGCTACTGGCGCTGGCGGGACGCCACCCCGGCCCTGCCCGGCCTGCCCGGCATCCCGGTCAGCAACTACCTCGGCTGGCTGCTCTTCGCGGTGCTGCTGACGGCCGCGCTGCGCCCGCTCGCCGGGCCGGCCGTCGACCGCACCGACGCCCGGGACGCGCCGATGTTCGCGCTCTACCTGTGGACGTACGCCTCCAGCGTGCTGGCGCACGCGGTCTTCCTCCGGCTGCCCGCCTCGGCGGCCTGGGGCGCGGCCGGGATGGCGGTGGCCGCCATGCCGCTCGCGGTGACGCTGCTGCGCGCCCGCCGGCACCGGGCCGGCGGCGGGGTGGCCGAGCCGGCCCCGCGCGTCGACGCGCCGGCATGATTCCCGCGCTGGTCCTGGCCGCGGCGGTCGCCGTGCTCACCGCGCACACCGTCGTCAACGCCACCGCCTGGCTGCGCCGCCCCGGCGCCGGCCCGGTCGAGGTCACCGAGGCCGTGGCGGTGCTGCTGCCGCTGCGCGACGAGGCCGACCGGGTCACCCCGTGCCTGCGGGCGCTGCTGGCCCAGCGCGGCGTGCCGGAGCTGCGGATCGTGGTGCTCGACGACGGCTCGACCGACGGCACCGCCGACGTGGTGCGCACGGTGGCCGGGGGCGACCCCCGGGTCACCCTGCTCACCGGGGTCGCCCCGCCGCCCGGCTGGCTGGGCAAGCCGCACGCCTGCTGGCAGCTCGCCACCCGCACCGATCCGGCCCCCACCGTGCTGGCCTTCGTCGACGCCGACGTGGTCCTCACCCCGTACGCGGTCGCCGCGGCGGTGACCGGGTTGCGCGCGGCGGGCGCGACGCTGCTGTCGCCGTACCCCCGGATCGTGGTGCGGACGGCGGCCGACCGGCTGGTGCAGCCGCTGCTGCAGTGGTTGTGGCTGACCTTCCTGCCGCTGCGCGCCATGGAACGCTCGCCGCGGCCGTCGCTCGCGGCGGCCGGCGGGCAGTTCCTGGTCGTGGACCGGGCCGGCTACCTGCGGGCCGGCGGGCACGCCGCGGTCGCCGACCGGGTCCTGGAGGACATCGAGCTGGCCCGGGCGGTGAAGCGGTCCGGCGGCCGGATCGCCCTGGCCGACGGCTCCCGGCTGGCCACCTGCCGGATGTACGACAACTGGCCGCAGCTGCGCGACGGCTACACCAAGTCGCTCTGGGCCTCCTTCGGGCACCCGGCCGCCGCCGCGGTGGTGGTCGCCCTGCTGCTCCTGCTCTACACCGCTCCCCCGCTGGTCGCGGCCGGTGCCCTGCTGGCCGGCGCGCCGGTGCCGGCCGGGCTCGCGCTGGCCGCCTACCTGCTCGGCGTCGCCGGGCGGGCGGTCAGCGCCCGCGCCACCGGCGGCCGGGCGTGGCCCGACGCGCTGGCACACCCCGTGTCGGTCGTGGTCCTCGGTTGGCTGACCCTGCGGTCGTACCATCTGCGGAAGCGACGCCGGCTCACCTGGCGGGGTCGCCCGGTCGGCTAGGAGGGGGCGGCATGGCGCGGATCGTGGTCATCGGCGCCGGCGTGGGCGGGCTCGCCGCCGCCGCCCGGCTGGCGGTCACCGGGCACGAGGTCACCGTCCTCGAACGGGCCGACACGGTCGGCGGGAAGCTGGGCCGGCACCGGCACGACACCCCCGAGCGGTCGTGGCTCTTCGACACCGGGCCGAGCCTGGTCACCCTGCCCCAGGTGTTCCACGACCTGTTCGAGGCGACCGGCGCGAAGCTCGACGAATACCTGGACCTCGTGCCGCTGGACCCGATCGTCCGGCACGTCTTCCCCGGCGACGGTCCCACCCTGGACTCCTGCGCCGACCCGGCCGAGTTCACCGCCCGCGTCGGCGCGGCGTTCGGCGACCGGGCCGCCGCCGACTGGCAGCGGCTCTGGCGGCGGGCCGGCCGGGTGTGGGCGGCCTCGCACCGGGACGTGCTGCGCCGCGCCGTCGACTCCCCCCGGGACCTGGCCGGGCTGGCCTGGCGGCTGGGCGACCTCGCCGCCATCGGCCCCGGCCGCACCCTGCGCGGGCTCGGTCGCCGGCACCTGTCCGACCCGCGGCTGCGGATGCTGCTGGACCGCTACGCCACGTACACCGGCGCCGACCCGCGCCGCGCCCCGGCCGCGCTGGTCGCCGTCCCCTACGCCGAACTGGCGTACGGCGGCTGGTACCTGCGCGGCGGGCTGGGCACCCTGGCCGACGCGCTGCTGTCGCGCTGCCTGGACCTCGGCGTCGTGGTGCGGACCGGCGCCACGGTCACCCGGATCGACGCGGCCGGCGGCCGGGTCCACGGCGTACGCGTGGCCGGGGCGGCCGCCCCCGTCCCCGCCGACGTGGTGGTGGCCAACGTCGACGCGCTGACCGTCTACCGGGACCTGCTGCCCACCCCGCGCCGGCTGGCCGCGCTCACCGACCGCAGCCTGGCCGGGTTCGTGCTGCTCCTGGGCGTCCGCGGCGACTCCGGGTTGGCCCACCACACCGTCTTCTTCCCCCGCGACCACGACGCCGAGTTCGACGCGGTCTTCGGGGACCCGGGGCGGGGCGTCCGGGCCCGTCCCGCACCCGACCCGACCGTCTTCGTCACCGTGGCCGACGACCCGGCGGTCCGCCCGGACGGGCACGAGGCGTGGTTCGTGCTGGTCAACGCGGCCCGCCACGGCACCGCCGCGGGCGCGGTCGACTGGCGGCGGCCGGGGCTGGCCGAGGCGTACGCGGACCGGATCCTCGACGTGCTCGCCGAGCGGGGCGTGGACGTGCGGGACCGGCTGGCGTTCCGGGAGATCCGCACCCCGGCCGACCTGGACGCGGCGACCGGCGCGCCGGGCGGGGCGATCTACGGCACCGCGGGCGGCCTGCTCCGCCCGGCCAACCGCGGCCCGGTGGCCGGGCTCTGGCTGGTCGGCGGCTCCAGCCACCCCGGCGGCGGCCTCCCCATGGTCACGCTGTCCGCGGAGATCGTCGCCGACGCCATCGGCCCGGCCTGGTAAGGCGCGCCCGGCCGGGGATCAGCCCGCGTCGACCAGGGCGCGGCGGACGGCGGAGAGCAGCTGGCCGAGGCCGAAGCCGGCCAGCAGCACCCAGACCGTGGTGGCCATGGTGATGGTGCCGGAGGTCAGGTCGGTGTCGATCAGCCCGGTGAGCCCCGCGACCACCAGCCCGACCAGGGCCACGCACACCCGGGTGGGCCGCTCCCCCACGGTCACCGCCCCGATCTCCCGCATCCCGGCCGAGACCGCCCGCGCCCGCACGTACTCGTGCAGCCAGGACAGCCCACCGGCCGCGGCGACCAGCGCGCCGGGCGCGCCCAGCAGCCAGAACGCGGTCAGCCAGGCGGCCTCGCCGAGCCGGTCGGCCACCGAGTCGTAGACGTAGCCGAGCCGGGTGGTGCGGTTGGTCGCCACCGCCACGGCGCCGTCGACGCTGTCCGCCACGGCCGCCAGCAGCACGAACAGCGCGCCCAGGAACGGCCCGTCGCCCGCCCGCCCCACCAGCAGGGGTACGCAGACGCAGAGCAGCACGCCCACCACGGTCACCGGGGTGGGGCCGACCCGCAGCCGGCCCAGGATGTAGCCCACGTGGTAGGCGAAGCGCAGCCAGGCGCGGACCACCGGCGCGGCCACCCGGGGATCGAAGCCGCCGTGCAGACGCGCCCACGCGGTCGCGTACTGGTCCCAGTTCAGCTGTGTGCCCACCACGGATCAACCGTAGAAGGGCGGCGGCGGTGTCGTGGGCCGGGTGCTCACACCCGCGCGTCGGCGCGCAGGCGCTGCCAGACCTCCCGGGTGGCCGTGGACCGGTTGAGAGTGATGAAGTGGATCCCCGGCACGCCCTCGTCCAGCAGCTTCGCGCACATCTCGCTCGCCTGCTCGATGCCGAGCCGGCGGACCGCCTCCGGGTCGTCGGCCACCGCGGCGAACCGCTCCGCGAGGGCCGGCGGGAAGGGCGCGCCGGAGAGCTGCACGGACCGCTCGATGGTGCCCAGCTGGGTCACCGGCATCACCCCGGCCAGGATCGGGGTGTCGCAGCCGGCGGCAGCCACCCGGTCGCGCAGCCGCAGGTAGTCGTCGGCGTCGAAGAACATCTGGGTGATCGCGAACTCGGCGCCGGCCCGGCACTTGCGGACGAAGTGCGCGGTGTCGCTGGCCACGTCGGGCGAGCGCGGGTGCTTGTAGGGGAACGCGGCCACCCCGACGCTGAAGTCGCCGGCGTCCCGCACCAGCCGGACCAGCTCCTCGGCGTACCGCACGCCCTCCGGGTGCCGGACCCACTCGCCGCCCGGGTTGCCGGGCGGGTCGCCGCGCACGGCCAGCACGTTGCGCACCCCCACCGAGGCCAGCCGGCCGATGACGTGCCGCAGCTCGGCGACCGAGTGGTCGACCGCCGTGAGGTGCGCCATCGGCAGCAGGGTCGTCTCGGTGGCGATCCGCTCGGTCACCGCGACCGTGGTGTCCCGGGTCGAGCCGCCCGCGCCGTAGGTGATCGAGACGAACGAGGGGCGCAGCGACTCCAGCTCGCGGATGGCCTGCCAGAGCAGGCGCTCCCCCTGCGGGGTCTTCGGGGGGAAGAACTCGAAGGAGAACGTGGGACGGCCGGCACGGATCAGCTCCCCGATGGCCGGTTGGGGATTGGGGAGGACCGAGGGAAGACCGAGCGCCACGGACCGACTGTAACCGGCGGGTCCGGGCCGACCCAGGATCTTCCCAGCCCGCGAACACGAGGGCGGCGCGGCGTCGTACCCCGGGGGTAGGAAGGGGGACAGCGCGGTGGGGCCGGCCGGTGGCCGGTCCCGGGGGGCCCGCGCGGGGGTCGCCACGATCGGCCACGCGCCGGCCCGGCACTGCCGGGCGTCCGCGTCGCCGCCCGCGCCGTCGCCTCGGGAGGACCCGATGATCCCGTCCCCGCCACCCGGCCCGCGCCCGCTCGGGCCGCTCCTGGCCGAGCTGCGGACCACCCGCGGCTGGAGCCAGCAGCGGGTCGCCGCCGAGCTGTGCGCCGCCGCCGGCGTGCCGACCCTCACCCGGCACGAGGTGTCCCGGTGGGAGCGGCAGCGCCGGCTCCCCGGCGACTTCTGGTCCGGCTGGCTGGCGGTGGTCCTCGGCGTGCCGGGCGAACTGCTCGCCGAGGCCGCCGCGCGCAGCCGCCCGGCCCGGGGCGGTGCCGGCCGGCGCGACGCCGGACCGTCCGGGGCGTCCCGCCCGCACGCTGGCCGGGACGGCGCAGGCCGTCCGGGGCGGCCCGCCCTCGCCGTCCGGTCGAGCCGGCGGGCGGCCCCCGGGCGGCGCCGGCGGGCCGAGCCCGGCCCACGTCGCGCGCGGCACGCCGGGGCGGGGGTAGGGCGCGACCGGCGGGGACCGGCTAGCGTCGTGCGGGTGACCCACGCTGCTCCCGTGTCCCCCGTCGACCGCGCCGGCCTGCGCCAGCGGATCGACAAGGCCCTCACCGAGTTCCTCGCCGGCCAGCGCGGCTGGCTGACCACCCTCGACGACGGCCTGGTGCCCGTCGCCGAGGCGATCGAGGCGTTCGTGCTGGGCGGCGGGAAGCGACTGCGCCCGGCCTTCGGCTACTGGGGCTACCGGGGCGCCGGCGGGGTCGACTCCGACCAGGTGGTCGCCGCCCTGGCCGCCCTGGAGTTCGTGCAGGCCAGCGCGCTGATCCACGACGACCTCATGGACCGCTCGGACACCCGCCGGGGCGAGCCGGCGATGCACCGGCGGTTCGCCGCCCGGCACCGCGCGGCCGGCTGGAGCGGCGACCCGGACGGGTTCGGCGACGCGGCGGCCATCCTGCTGGGCGACCTCTGCCTGGTCTGGTCCGACGAGCTGCTGCACTCCGCCGGCCTGGACCCGCGCACGGTGGCCCGGGCCCGGCCGGTCTTCGACGAGATGCGCACCGAGGTGACCGTCGGGCAGTACCTGGACGTGCTCACCCAGGCCACCGGGGACACCTCGCTCGAACGGGCCGGCAAGGTGGCCCGCTACAAGTCGGCGAAGTACACCGTCGAGCGGCCGTTGCTGCTCGGCGCCGCGCTGGCCGACGCCCCGGCCGAGGTGCACGCGGCCTACTCGGCGTACGGGCTGCCGCTGGGCGAGGCGTTCCAGCTCCGCGACGACGTGCTGGGGGTGTTCGGCGATCCGGAGCGCACCGGCAAGCCGGCCGGCGACGACCTGCGCGAGGGCAAGCGGACGTACCTGGTGGCCGCGGCCCTCGAGGCGCTCGACGACGCCGGCCGGGAGCTGCTGCTCGGCGGCCTCGGCGACCCCGGGCTGGACGCCGCCGGGGTGGCCCGCCTGCGCGAGCTGATCACGGCGAGCGGCGCGCTGGAGCGCACCGAGCGGCGGATTACCGCCCTCACCGAGAGCGCCCTGGCGGCCCTGACGGCGGTCGACCTGGAAACCGAGGCCCGCCAGTCCCTGGTCGACCTGGCCATAGCCGCCACCCGCCGCACCGACTGACCCCACCCGCCCCGGCCCTCGGGGCCCTCGCGCGGCCCGCGCCCCCCAAGCCCGGTCGATCATGAAGTTGTTGCCCTTTTCTCCGGCGTGTCGTGGCAACAACTTCATGATCAGCGGAGGTGGCCCGGCCCCGGCCCGGCCCCGGCCCGGCCCCGGCCCGGCCCCGGGGGGAGGCGGGGGTTAGAAGCCCAGGGCCTGGGCGCGGCGCTTGACCTCGCGGGCCTGGTCGCCGGCGAGGGTGGCGGCCGGGGTGGTGCCGGCGAGGGTGGGATCGGGCTGGTAGAGCCAGCGCAGCGCCTCCTCGTCGTCGTACCCGGCGTCGGCGAGCAGGTTGAGCACGCCGGGCAGGTGCTTGAGCACGGTGCGGTTGGCCACCAGGTCGGCCGGGATCCGGCGGACGCCGTCGCGGCGCACCGCGAGCAGCTCCCGGTCGCGGATCATCTGGTGCACCTTGCTGATCGACAGGTCGAGGCGCTCGGCCACGTCCGGCAGGGTCAGCCAGCCGGCCGGGTCGGTCGGTCCGGGCAGGTCGGCCCCGGTGGTGGCGCTCTCGGCGGGTACGGAATCGGTCACCCGACCACCCTGCCACGTGCCCGGCGAGGCCGGTCGGCGGCACCCCGTACCCCGCGGGTGGCGTGCGCCGGTGCCGCCGGGTCGCGTGCCGGCTGTAGCATCCTGTTCAACCTTCACCCTCCCGACACATAGACTGCCTGCCGATGGACACACAGGTCGCCGACACGTTGCTGGGCTCGCTGATCGACGGGCGCTACCGCATTCGCGGTCGCGTGGCCCGTGGCGGCATGGCGACCGTGTACACCGCCACCGACGAGCGCCTGGAGCGCACCGTCGCGGTCAAGATCATTCACCCGACCCAGGCGCCCGAGGCCCGGGCCCGGATGGCCGGCTTCGTCGAGCGCTTCACCGACGAGGCGAAGACCATCGCCCGGCTCACCCACCCCAACGTGGTGGCGGTCTACGACCAGGGCAGCCACGCCGGCCTGCCCTACCTGGTGATGGAGTACGTGCGCGGCCGCACCCTGCGCGACGTGCTCGCCGAGCGGCGCCGGCTCAACCCGGACGAGGCGCTGGCCATCGCCGAGCAGATGCTCGCCGCGATCTCCGCCGCGCACCGGGCCGGCCTGGTCCACCGCGACGTCAAGCCGGAGAACGTGCTGGTCGCCGAGCCGCCCACCGGCGGCACCACCAGCCTGGTGGACAGCGTGGTCAAGGTCGCCGACTTCGGGCTGGCCCGCGCGGTCGAGGCGAGCGCCGAGGAGGAGAACGGCAACCAGCTCATGGCCACCGTGGCCTACGTGGCCCCGGAGCTGGTCACCCAGGGTCACGCGGACCCGCGCACCGACGTCTACTCCGCCGGCATCGTGCTGTTCGAGATGCTCACCGGCCGGGTTCCCTACGACGGCGACCGCCCGGTGGAGGTCGCCTGGCAGCACGTCGACCGTGACGTGCCGGCCCCGTCGACCCTCGTGCCGGCGCTTCCCCCGGTCCTCGACCGGCTGGTCGCCCGGGCCACGCGGCGCGACCCGGCCGCCCGCCCGGCCGACGCCGGCGCGCTGCTCACCGAGGTGCAGGCCGCGCGGGACGAGCTGGGCAACCCCCACTCGCACACCGCGGTGCTGCGGCAGGTCGGCGACGACACGGCCGTGATCGCGCAGCCCACCATGGTGGTGGCGGCGGTCCGCCCGGCCGAGCGCCCCGCCTGGGCCCGGCTGCCCGAGGGCGGCGGCCAGCGCACGCACCGCCGCCGCGCCGTGGACGACGAGGGCCTGGGCGCCCGGCTGGCCGGGCTGCGTACCCGGATCATGGGCTCGCCCCGCGGCCGGCTGGCGGTCGCCGCGGCGGCCGTGGTGCTCGGCCTGGTGGCCGCGGTGGGCGGCTGGTGGTTCGGGGTGGGCCGCTACACGGTCGCTCCGCAGCTGGTGAGCCTGACCAAGGCCGACGCGGTGGCGCAGGCCACCCGGGGCGGCTTCACCCTGCGCTACGCCGAGCCCCGCTACGACGAGAAGATCCCCAAGGACACGGTGCTGGGCCAGGACCCGGTCTCCGCCACCCGGATCGTCAAGGGCGGCACGATCACCCTGACCCTGTCGCTCGGTCCGGAGCGGCTGCCGGTGCCGGACGTGGTGGGCAAGGACTTCGCGCTGGCCCAGGTCGAGCTGACCGACGCCAAGCTGGTGCCGGTCAAGGGCAGCTCCCGCTACGACGACGCGCTGCCGGCCGGGGTGGTGCTGGCCACCGACCCGAAGGTGGGCACGGTGGTCAAACCGGGCGCGAAGGTGACGGTGGTTCTGAGCAAGGGTCGCGCGCCGGTGAGCGTGCCCAACCTGGTGGGCAAGAACCTCGCCGAGGCCCGCACCGCCCTCGCCCAGCTGGGGCTGACCCCGGTCGAGACGTACAAGGACTCCGACAAGCCGAAGGACGAGATCCTCGGCCAGAGCCCGGCCGACGGCACCGGCGTGGAGAAGGGCGCCCAGGTCAAGCTGGACGTCAGCAAGGGCCCCGCCCAGGTGCCCGTCCCCCGGGTGGTCGACCTCCCGTGCCAGCAGGCCAAGCAGGTGCTGGAGAGCCAGGGCTTCCCGGTCAACATCCAGCTCAACCCGAACGGGGTGGCCCGCTTCCAGAACCCGGGCGAGAACACGCCGGTGCCGCCGGGCACCCCGGTCACGGTGACCTGCCTGTGAGCGAGCGGACCGTGGGGCTCACCCGGCGGCGGGTCGGCTCGCACACCCCCACCTCGGGCGGCCTGGCGAAGGCGGCGCTGCCCTACGCCGACGCGGCCGCCTCCGAGGTGGTGCAGGTCTACGTGTCCAACTCCCGGGGCTGGGCGCTGCCGGCGGGCGACCCGAAGCAGGACGTCCTGTTCCGGGACGGCTGCGGCGAGCGCGGCCTGCCGGTCTTCATCCACGCCTCGCTGCTGGTCAACCTCGGCTCCCCCACCCCGGCCACGGTCGAGCGGTCGGCGGAGACCCTGGCGCACGCGCTGCGCCGGGGCCGGGCCATCGGCGCCGAGGCCGTGGTGTTCCACGCCGGTAGCGCCGTCGACGCGGGCCATGCCGAGGCGGCCATGGTGCAGGTCCGCGAGGCGCTGCTTCCGCTGCTCGACGAGGCCGCGGCCACCGGCGGGCCGATGCTGCTGGTCGAGCCGAGCGCCGGGGGCGGCCGGTCGCTGGCCTCCCGGGTCGAGCACCTGGGCCCCTACCTGGACGCGGTGGATCGCCACCCGATGCTGGGCGTCTGCTTCGACACCTGCCACGCCTGGGCGGCCGGGCACGACCTGGCCGCCGAGGGCGGGATGACCGCCACGCTGGACGCGCTGGTCACCGCGGTGGGCGCGGACCGGTTGAAGCTGGTGCACGCGAACGACTCGAAGGACCTGTGCGGCTCCACGCGGGACCGGCACGAGAGCATCGGCAAGGGCACCATCGGCGAGCCCGCGTTCGCGGAGCTGATGCGCCACCCCGCCACCGCCGGCGTCCCCGTCCTGGTGGAGACCCCCACGGAGAAGCACGTGGGCCACGCCGCCGACATAGCCACCCTGAAGCGCCTCCACCCCTGACCCCGGGCCCTCCCCCGCCCGCGCCCCGCGCGAGCCGGGGTTGATCAAGAAGTTCGCGTCGGGATCCGCGCCGCGGGCGACGCAAACCTCTCGATCAACGAGCCGTGGGGCGGCGGGTCAGCCGCGCAGGAGGGTGGTCAGGATCTCGGCGGCCCTGTCGATCTGGTCGTCGGTGACGTCCAGGTGGGTCACCAGGCGGGCGGTACGCGGGCCGAGCACCGAGATCAGCAGGCCCCGCTCTCGGGCGGCGGCCGCCAGGGCGGGCGCGTCGAGCGGGTGCTTGGCCAGGTCGAGCGGGACGATGTTGGTCCGCACCACGGTGGCGAGCACCCCGTAGGGCGCGACCCCCTCGGCCAGCCGGGCGGCCTTGGCGTGGTCCTCGGCGAGCCGCTCGACGTGGTTGGCGAGCGCGTACCGGCCGGCGGCCGCGAGGATGCCGACCTGCCGCATGCCGCCACCCATCCGCTTGCGGACGAACCGCGCCCGGGCGATCTTCTCGGCGCTGCCGACCACCAGCGAGCCGACCGGGGCGCCGAGGCCCTTGGAGAGGCAGACCGAGAGGGTGTCGAACAGCGCGCCGTACTCGGCCAGCGGCACACCGTCGGCGACGTGCGCGTGCCAGATCCGGGCGCCGTCGCAGTGCAGGGCGAGCCCGTGGTCGTCGGCGACCCGGCGCAGCTCCCGCAGGGTGGCGAGGGGGATCACCCCGCCGCCGCCCCGGTTGTGGGTCTGCTCGACGGCGACAGCCCGGGTCGGCACGGCGAAGTAGCCGTCCGGCCGGACCATCCCGGCCACCACCTCGGGGTCGACCTCCGCGCCCACCGCCGGCCAGGTCCGCGAGGAGATCCCCCCGTAGGCCGCGGCGGCGCCGATCTCGTAGGTGACCACGTGCGCGTCGGCGTCGCAGAGCAGCTCGTCACCGGGCGGGACGACGAGCTGCAGGGCGATCTGGTTGGCCATCGAGCCGCTCGGGGCGAACAGCGCCGCCTCGTGCCCGAAGAGCGCCGCGACCTCGGCCTCCAGCGCGGCGACGGTCGGGTCCTCCGCGTAGACGTCGTCGCCGACCTCGGCGGTCGCCATGGCCTCCCGCATCCCGGCGGTGGGCCGGGTCACGGTGTCCGAGCGAAGATCAATGAGCTCAGCCACAGTTGTCCTTTCGGCTGCCGACCGCGGGGCTCGCAAGCTCGCTCCTCGCGTCAGCCACGGAGCATCTCCGCGACGAGGAAGGCCAGCTCCAGCGACTGCTGGGTGTTGAGTCGCGGGTCGCAGGCGGTTTCGTACCGGTCGGGCAGGTCGAGGTCCTCGATGCCCTGGGCGCCGCCGAGGCACTCGGTCACGTCCTCGCCGGTCAGCTCGACGTGCAGGCCGCCCGGGTGGGTCTCGAGGCCGCGGTGCACCTCGAAGTAGCCGAGCACCTCGTCGACGATCCGGTCGAAGTGCCGGGTCTTGTAGCCGTTCGAGGACTCGTGGGTGTTGCCGTGCATCGGGTCGCACTGCCAGACGACCTTGGCGCCGGCGGCGGTGACCTTGGCGACGATCGGGGGCAGGGCGTCCCGGACCCGGTGGTTGCCCATCCGGCTGATCAGGGTGAGCCGGCCGGGGACGTTGTCCGGGTTGAGCTTCTCGCAGAGCTCGATGGCCTCGTCCGGGGTGGTGGTCGGGCCGAGCTTGACCCCGATCGGGTTGGCGATCCGGGAGATGAAGTCGAGGTGCGCGCCGTCGAGCTGCCGGGTCCGCTCGCCGATCCAGAGGAAGTGCCCGGACAGCCCGTACGCCCGGTTGCCGGAGATCCGGGTGAGCGCCCGGTCGTACTCCAGCGCCAGCGCCTCATGGGAGCAGTAGAGGGTGACGGTGCGCAGCGCCTCGTCGTCGGTCATCCCGCAGGCGCGAATGAAGGCCAGCGCGCGGTCGATCTCCCGGGCGATCGCCTCGTAGCGCTCGCCGGCCGGGGACTGCTTCACGAAGCCCTTGTTCCAGTCGTGCACCGCGTGCAGATCGGCCAGCCCGCCGGCCAGGTACGCCCGGAGCATGTTCATGGCGGCGGCCGAGTTCGCGTACGCCCGGATCATGCGCTGCGGGTCGGCGACCCGCGCCTCCGGCGTGGCCTCCAGCGAGTTGATCATGTCGCCGCGGTAGGCCGGGAGGCCGCGCGCGTCGGTCGGCAGCGACCGGGGCTTGGTGTACTGGCCGGCGACCCGGGCCACCTTGACCACCGGCAGCGACGCGCCGTAGGTCAGCACGATCGCCATCTGGAGCAGGGTGCGGGCGTTGGCCAGCAGGTGGCTCTCGGTGTTGTCGGCGAAGGTCTCCGCGCAGTCGCCGCCCTGGAGCAAGAACGCCTTGCCCTCGCAGACCAGCGCCAGCCGCTGCCGGAGCTGGTCGACCTCGTAGGGGGCCACCACGGACGGCACGGTGTCGAGCACCTTGCAGACCTCGGCGACCTGCTCCTGGTCCGGCCAGGGCGGGGTCTGCGCGCGCGGCAGCTCCCGCCAGCGGTCCAGGCCGAGGGCCGCGTCCTCGGCGGAGTCGGCGGTCGGACGACTGGTCTGGAGCCCCGGGCTGCCCACGGCGGGGTGACTCAGCTGGTGCCACTCATGGCGCATGGGAGAAAGCGTACGGCGACGGCCGGGGCCGCCCGCCGCCGAGGGGGACGGTTCCGGTGGTTGGGAGATCAGCGACACATTCCAGGACCGCCGCAGGTCGGGGCGGGTGCGGGGTCAGGGGGTGACCCCGGGCTCCGGGGTGTTGCCGCCCGGCGCCTCGCCGGCGATGCACCAGTCGGCGCCGGTCCGGGTGACCGTGAACAGCAGCGAGCGGGTGGCCTTGCGGGACCCGACGGCCACGGTGACCGAGGTGGTCACCTCCTCGCCGTTCGGGCCGGACCGGACGTCGGTGATGGTGGCCTGCGGGACGGTGAAGTGGTCGGCGAAGTCGCCGTTCGGCCCGGTGGCCGCGGCGTCGAAGGCGGTCTGCATGGGCGCGCAGAGCTGGCTGCGGCCGGCGTCGACGTCCTTGGCCGCCATCGCGTCCAGGTACGCCTGGACCCGTTCCCGGCTCTTGGCCGCCGCCTCCTCGGCCGGCGCCCGCTGGGACTGGCTGGCCGGGGTGTCCGGGGCGTCGTCCCCGCCGCCGAGGCCGCAGCCGGCCAGCGTGACCGGCAGGAGCGCGAGCAGGGCCGCGCCGGCCACCGCCCTCGGGTGCGTCAGGCCCATCGGTCCCCTTCCATCGGCGCGGACATCGGGACATGCCGAGCGGCGAGTCTGTCACATCGACGCCGTCGGATGCCGGCCCGCCGGGCCGCCCGGCGGCGGCAGCGACCGGTTCCTCGACGGCCGTCCCATCCTCGCCCGGATCGTCCCGGCCGGCCAGGGCGGCACGCGGGCGGGGAGGGGCCGGTGCGGCCCCTCCCCGCCGGGTGGGTGGTGCGTCGGCCCTCGGCTCAGCCGAGACCGCCCTTGATGGCGCCGATGAGCTCACCGTTGCTGGTGTCTCCGGAGAGCTCCCAGAAGAACGCGCCACCGAGGCCCTGGTTCTTCGCGTAGGTCATCTTGCCGCCGATGGTCGCCGGGGTGTCGTAGCTCCACCAGTTGCTGCCGCACTTGGCGTAGGCGGTGCCGCCGACCGTCCCGGTGGCCGGGCAGCTGTTCTTGAGCACCTTGTAGTCCTCGATGCCCTGCTCGTAGGTGCCGGGCGCCGGGCCGGTGGCGGTGCCGCCGGGGGCGCTCTGGGTCACGCCGGTCCAGCCCCGGCCGTAGAAGCCGACGCCGAGCAGCAGCTTGTCCGACGGCACGCCCTTGGACTTGAGCTTCTGGATCGCCGCGTCGGACCAGAAGCCCTGCTGCGGGATGCCGGTGTAGGAGTAGAGCGGGGAGTGCGGCGCGGTCGGCCCCTGGGCGTTGAAGGCGCCGAAGTAGTCGTACGTCATCGGCATGAGCCAGTTGAGGTACGGCACGGCGCCGGCGTAGTCCGTCGCGTCGATCTTGCCGCCGTTGCTGCCGTCCGCGGTGATCGCCGAGGTGACCAGGAAGCTGCTGCCGAACTTGCTCCGCAGCGCGCTGACCACGTTCTTGAAGGCGTTCGGGCCGCTGCTGTCGCACTGGAGGCCGCAGGCGTTCGGGTACTCCCAGTCGACGTCGATGCCGTCGAAGACGTCCGCCCAGCGCGGGTCCTTGACCAGGGCGTAGCAGGAGTCCGCGAACGCGGCCGGGTTCTGTGCGGCCTGGGTGAAGCCGGCCGACCAGGTCCAGCCGCCGAAGGACCAGAGCACCTTCAGGTTCGGGTACATCTTCTTGAGCTTGCGCAGCTGGTTGAAGCTGCCGCGCAGCGGCTGGTCCCAGGTGTCGGCCACGCCGTCGACGCTGTCCGCCGCGGTGTACGCCTTGTCGTAGTCGGCGTAGCTGTCGCCGATGCTGCAGCGGCCGCCCGTGGTGTTGCCGAAGGCGTACAGGATGTGGGTGAGCTTGGCCGCGGACCCGCTGGTGTGGATGTTCTTCACGTGG
Source organism: Micromonospora sp. NPDC005707 (assembly GCF_040631005.1). Classification (NCBI taxonomy): domain Bacteria; kingdom Bacillati; phylum Actinomycetota; class Actinomycetes; order Micromonosporales; family Micromonosporaceae; genus Micromonospora; species Micromonospora sp. NPDC005707. The sequence goes on along the minus strand of NZ_JBEXYR010000003.1, from coordinate 433,169 downwards.
TAGTTCCGGCCGTAGACGCCCCACTCGGCGAAGTAGCCGACCACCTTCTTGCCCCCGGTCGGCGGGGTGGTGGTGGGCGGCGTCGTGGTCGGCGGGGTGGTCGTGGGCGGCGTCGTGGTGGGCGGGGTGGTGGTCGGCGGCGTCGTGGTGGGCGGGGTCGTCGTCGGAGGAGTGCCGCCGCCGGAGCAGGAGGCGCCGTTGACCGTGCAGTTCAGCGGAGCCTTGTACGCCCCGGTGCCGTTGTAGCCCCAGCTGAAGCTGGCGCCCGGGGCGAGCGGGCCGGCCCAGCTCTTCTTGACCGCCACGTAGTGGTTGCCGCTGCTGGTGACGTCGGCGTCCCAGGAGCTGCTGATGGTGGTGCCCGCGGGCAGGTCGAACTCGATGCGCCAGGTGGCGACGCTGGCGCTCGTGCCGTTGGTGACGGTCACCTTCGCCTCGTGACCGGTCCCCCAGTCCTGCACCTTGGTGAACGTGGCGGTGACGCTGCCCGCGGCGGAGGCGGTCGCCATCGGCACCGCCGCGACCGCGAGCGCGACCACGGCGCCGGTGGCCCAGAGGGCCCGGCGGAGCGATGTCTTCATACGGCGTCTCCCCAAACAGTTAGGAAACTTTCCAGATTGGATGCTGAGACGCTACTCACGCGTCACCACTTCGTCAAGATGTAGATGCATCGATTCCTCGGGACCGGTGTCGACCGGCCCCCGCGGCCCCGTAGCCTCGTGCCATGACCGTTTTCGACGTGCAGATCAACGCCCTCGCCGGCGGCCCGGCCGACCTCGGGCACTACCGCGGCCGCGCCCTGCTGGTGGTCAATGTGGCCTCCCGCTGCGGCCTCACCCCGCAGTACGCCGGCCTCCAGGCCCTCGCCGACGAGTACGCGGACCGGGGCCTGACCGTGCTCGGCGTGCCGTGCAACCAGTTCGCCGGCCAGGAACCCGGCAGCGCCGCCGATATCGAGGAGTTCTGCCAGGTCAACTACGGCGTGACGTTCCCGCTGACGGAGAAGGTGGACGTCAACGGGCCGCACCGGCACCCGCTCTACGCCGAACTGGTGTCCACTCCGGACGCCGAGGGACACACCGGTGACGTGCGGTGGAACTTCGAGAAGTTCCTCGTCGCCCCGGACGGCACGGTGGCGGCCCGGTTCGCCCCGACGGTGACCCCGGACTCCCCCGAGCTGCGCGCCGCCGTCGAGAAGGCGCTGCCGGTCGGCTGAGGTCGCCTTGTAGAGAACCTTCCTTGACCGCCCATCGAGCTGTAGCTAAGTTTCAATGACCCCCGGACGAGGAGGTCATTGATGGAGCGCAGAAGGTTCCTGGCCGGCGCGGGCGCGGTCACCGCGGGCACGGTGGTCGCGGCGGGCCCGGGCACGCCGGGGCAGGCCGTGCCCGGCATCCGCCGGGTCGCGACCGGCCTCGACGTGCTGGTCGAATCCGGATTCGCCGCACTGGCCGGCCAGCGGGTGGGGGTGGTGTCCAACCCCACGGGCGTGGACTCGGCCTACCGGCACCTGGTCGATCTCATGCACTCCTCGGGCAGCGTGCAGGTCGTCGCGGCGTTCGGCCCCGAACACGGTTTCCGCGGTTCCGCCCAGGCCGGCGGCAGCGAGGGCACCGGGACGGACGCCCGCACCGGCATCACGGTCTACGACGCGTACGGCGCCAGCCAGGCCAAGTGGGAGAGCATGTTCACGGCTGCCGGCGTGGACACCGTCGTCTTCGACATCCAGGACGTGGGCGCGCGGTTCTACACCTACATCTGGACGATGTACACGTCGATGGTCGCGGCGGCCCGGGTCGGCAAGCGGTACGTCGTGCTCGACCGGCCCAACCCCGTCGGCGGGCGGGCGCGCGGGCCGATGATGACGCCCGCCTACACCTCCGGCGTGGGGCTGAAGGAGATCGTCCAGCAGCACGGCATGACCGTCGGCGAGCTGGCCCGGTTCTTCAACGCGGAGTTCGTGCCCGCCGACGCCGGACGGCCGGTCGAGCTGGAGGTGGTCCGCTGCCGGAACTGGAAGCGAGACCGGCTCGCCGCCGACACCGACCTGCCGTGGGTGATGCCCAGCCCGAACATGCCGACCACCGACACCGCGCTGGTCTACCCCGGCACCTGCCTCTTCGAGGGCGTCGCCTCGATCACCGAGGGGCGGGGCACCTGCCGGCCGTTCGAGCTGATCGGCGGGCTCGCCGGCGACTTCGACCACCACTGGGGAGACCGGCTCAACGCCCGTGACCTGCCGGGTGTCGAGTTCCGCGAGGCCTACTTCTCGCCGACGGCGGCCGGGCAGAAGCCGGCCCTGCTGAACAAGCTCTGCGCCGGCGTCGAGGTCAAGGTCGTCGACCGGGCCGCGTACGACCCGATCCGCACCGCGGTGGCCATGCTGGTCGAGGCGCGGAAGTACCCGGCGTTCGCGTGGCGGTTCGACTCGTACGACACCGTCCGGCCGTACTGGGTGGACAAGCTGACCGGCTCGCCCCGGCTGCGCACGATGATCGACGCCGGGGCCGACGTGGACGACGTGGTCGGCGCCTGGGCCGACGAGCTGGCCGCCTTCGAGCGCAAGCGGCGTCCGTACCTGCTCTACTGAGCCGACGATGGGGCCCGGGGTGTCCACACACCCCGGGCCCTCGTCACGGTCAGCCCGCCGCGGAGCGGAAGACCGGGTAGTAGCCGCCGGACTGCCCCGCGGCCGTCGGGTGGTACGACTTGGTGAGGTTCAGGACGTTCAACGCGTGCAGCCACTTCTCGCCGTAGCTGCACAGCTGGTGACCCACGAAGATCGAGCGGACGTCGGCGAACGTGAAGCCGGCCGAGCTGGCCGCCGTGCGGGTGATGTCGTCGACCAGGTTGATCCCCTCGTTGATCTTCGCCCGGGAGGTGGCGCTCAGCCCGACGCAGACCGTGCCGAGCTGGTAGAAGACCGGGTAGCCGACCACCACGACCCGGGCGGAGGGCGCCCGGCTCCGGATGCCGTTGTAGACGTTCGCGAGCTTGCCGGGAAGCTGCGTGCGGGCCTTGTCCTCGGCGGCCTGGATCGCCGCCACGCACTGGGTCTCACCCTGGAGCACGCAGGTGCTCATGATGCTGGAGAAACCGACGTCGTTGCCGCCGATGGTGACGCTGACCAGCGTGGTGGTCGAGGAGAGCGCCGAGAGCTGGTTGTTGATGACGTCCGTGGTGGTCGCGCCGGAGCAGGCGACCGAACGGTACGAGGCCGGCCTGATGTTGGTGTTGTAGAGCGCCGGGTAGGCGTTGTTGCTGCGCAGGCAGGACCCGCTCTCGGAGGTGTAGCTGTCGGCGCCGACGCCGGAGGCGTACGAGTCGCCGAGAGCGACGTAGCGGTCGGCCGGAGCCGCCTGGGCGGGGGCGGCCAGCGTCAGCGTGATGCCGAACGAGGCGGCCAGGGTCAGGGCGAGGGTGGCAAGACGGGATCTCCGCACGTCGCACTCCTGGGGGTGGGAAGTGGTGGTGGGAGATAGATATCAATGAATCAGAGCCGGAGGAAGATCAACGTTTCGCGCCGGCCGCCCATAGACCCTTATCACTACAAATCGTTGCCGGATCGACGAGCGGGACTGAAGGTTTTCGCCGCCGCGGCCACGCCGACCCGCACGGGACCAGCGGCCGCCGCGTCCGACGGTGACTCGGGAGAGTTATAGGCTGCACCGGTGATTCGGGCTGTGATCGTGGACGTCGACGACACCCTGTGCCTCACCCAGGCCGCCTCGTTCGCTCTGGAAAACGAAGTTCTGGCGGAGATGGGCCGACCCCCGATGCCACGGCACGTGCACCTGTCCACCTGGGGCGAGCCGCTGCTGGACGCCATGCCCAAAAGGTCGCCCGGCCTCGACCTGCCCCGTTTCTCGGCGCTTCATCGGCGCGCGCTGGAACGGCACGTCGCCGACGGTCGCCTGGATCTCATCCCGCTGGAAAACCTGCGCGCGCTGGACGAGTTCGTGCGGAATGGCCGGGCGGTGTTCCTGCTGACGTCGCGGACCGAGGACGAGGTCCGGCACATGTTGGAGGCGGGTCACGTCCTGGCTGAACGGGTCAGCGGCATTTACCATGCCGGCAACACGCGGTTCCGCAAGCCGGATCCGCGGGCCTTCGACGAATTGCTGGCGGCGACGGGAATACCACCGCGCGAATGCGTCTATGTGGGGGATTCGCCCGGCGACGCATTGGCCGCCGGCGGTGCGGGCATACATTTCGTCGGCTGCCTGGAGAGCGGGGTCCGGAAACCGGCGGACTTCGACTCCCGCTACGTCGACGCCTTCATCGATGCCTTTTCCGACATCGTCGGTGTGGTCCGACAACTCGACCAGCTCACCGCCGACGCCCGCCCGGTGGCCGGCGAGCGGATGGCGCAGGAAACCAGCTGACGTCTGAGTACTAGGCTCGGTGGGTGCGGTTGATCACCGGGGACGACATGGCGGCGGCCGAGCGGCGCCTGGACGGGCGGGTGGTCCGCACCCCCCTGCTGGACGCGCCGGTCCTCGCCGCCGACCTGGGCCTCCGGCTGGCGGTGAAGGCTGAGAACCTCCAGCACACCGGCAGCTTCAAGGTCCGCGGCGCCACGAACGCGCTGCTCGCCCACGCCGAGCGCGCCGGCACACCGGCCGGGCTCGTGGCGTTCTCCGCCGGCAACCACGCGATCGCGGTGGCCCACGTGGCCCGCGCCGCCGGGCTGCCCGCGGTGGTCTGCATGCCGCCGCACGCGGTGCCCGGCAAGCTGGCCACGGTCCGCCGGCTGGGCGCCGAGGCGGTGCTCACCGACGACCTGCTGGCCACCGCCGAGAAGATCGCCGCCGAGCGCGGCTTCCACCTGCTCGCGCCCTTCGACGACCCGGATGTGATCGCCGGTCAGGCCACCGTCGGGCGGGAGATCCTGGCCGACGGCCCGCCCCCGGACCTGGTGCTCGTGCCGGTCGGTGGCGGCGGGCTGATCAGCGGGATCGCCGCGGCGGTCCGGGCCGGCTCACCGGGCACCCGGATCGTCGGCGTGGAGCCGGACGGGGCCAACGCCATGTCCTACGCGCTCCGGACCGGGACGCCCACCCCGCCGTTCCGCCCCGCCTCGGTCGCCGACGGCCTGGCCGCCCCGTTCGCCGGGCGGCACACCCTGGCGCACGTCCGGGCCCTGGTCGACGCGGTGGTCGAGGTGCCGGAGGCGGCCGTGCTGCCCGCCTGGGCCGAGCTGGTGGAGGCCACGAAGCTGCTGGTGGAGCCGGCCGCCGCGGTCACCCTGGCGGCGCTGCGGGCGGGGCTCGTGGAGGTGGCGCCCGGCGAGCGGACCGTCCTGGTGCTCAGCGGCGGCAACGTCGCGCCGGCCGTGCTGGCCACCCTCGGCTGACGGGTCGGACCGGCCGGCATCGCTCCGGCCGATTCAGACCGGCGACCGGCTCCGGCGGGCTCAGACCGGCCGGCGACCGGCTCCGGCGGATTCAGACCGGGCGGCGACCAGCCCCGGCGGGTTCAGACCGGGCGGCGACCGGCGAAGCCGCACTCCACGCGGTGGTACCAGCGGATGTCGGCGTCCCCCTCCAGCCAGCACCAGAGCACCGCCCGGCCGTCCCGCTCACCGGGGAAGTCGAGCAGCACCGGGGCGATCCCCTTGACCTGGATGCCGTGCTGGTGGAGCTCCTCCACGGCGGCGTGCAGCCGGGCCTCCAGGCCCTTCATCTCAGCCAGCCCGCCCAGGGCGCTCACCCCGTGGTCGGCCAGGTCGATCCGGAGTTCGGCCAGGTCGGCGCGGAGCCGGATCAGCTCGTCGACGCGCGGCCGCAGGGTGGCCACCAGGTGTCGCGCCTGGGCGAGAGTGAACACCGCGCCAGTATGGGCCACGCCGCCGGAGATCGACTCCGGCTCGCCGTGCCGGCGGGGCCCGGCGGGTCAGTCGGCCTGGGCGGCGAGTTGGCGGGCCCGGTCGCGGGCCGCCTCCAGGGCCGCCAGCATGGCCGCGCGGACGCCGTGGTTCTCCAGCTCCCGGATGGCGTTGATGGTGGTGCCGGCCGGCGAGGTGACCGCCTCGCGGAGCTTCACGGGGTGCTCGCCGGAGTCGCGCAGCATCACGGCCGAGCCGATGGCGGTCTGCACGATCAGGTCGTGCGCCACCTGCCGGGGCAGGCCGAGCAGGATGCCCGCGTCGATCATGGCCTCGACCAGCAGGTAGAAGTACGCCGGGCCGGAGCCGGAGAGCGCGGTCACCGCGTCCTGCTGGGATTCGGGCACCCGGAGGGTGGCGCCGAGCGGCTTGAACATCTCCTCGGCCAGGGCCAGGTGCGCGCCGGTGGCGTGCGCGCCGGGCGAGATCGCGCTCATCGCCTCGTCGACCAGGGCCGGGGTGTTGGTCATCACCCGGACCACCGGGGTGCCCTCGGGCAGCCGGCGGTTGAAGAAGGCGGTGGGCAGGCCGGCGCAGAGCGAGATGACCAGCTTGTCGGCGGGCACCTTGGGCCCGATCTCGTCCAGCAGCGCCGCCGCGTCCTGCGGTTTGACCGAGACGGCGAGCACCTCGGCCTCGTCCACCGCGGTCAGGTTGTCCACCACCCGGACGCCGTACCGGGCGGCCAGTTCCTCGGCGCGGGCGGGTCGCCGGGCGGTGGCGAGCAGCCGATCGACTGGCCAGCCGGAGCGGAGCAGCCCGGAGAGCATCAGCTCGCCGATCTTGCCCGCGCCGATCACCGCGACCGTGTGCACCTCGGGTGCCATGAGCCGTACCCCTCTCGTGGAGGCGCGGCGCGGCGGGCCCGTCGGGGACCCGCCGCGCCGCCCGCCGTCGGTCAGCTGCCGAAGAAGACCTCGGCCTCGGCGTACCGCTCCAGCGGCACGGTCTTCAGCTCCCGGGTGGCCTCGGCGAGGGGAACGCGGACGATGTCCGTGCTCTGCATCGCGACCATCTTGCCCCAGTCGCCCTCGTTCGCGGCGTCGATCGCGTGCAGGCCGAGCCGGGTGGCGAGCACCCGGTCGAACGCGGTCGGGGTGCCACCGCGCTGGATGTGGCCGAGCACCACGGTGCGGGCCTCCTTGCCGGTCTTCGCCTCCAGCTGCTCGGCGAGCCACTGGCCGATCCCGCCGAGGCGGACGTGGCCGAACGCGTCGAGCTCCTGGTTGTGCAGCACCATCTGGCCGTCCAGCGGCTGGGCGCCCTCGGCGACCACCACGATGGGGGCGTACTGGTGCTGGAAGCGCTTCTCGACGTAGCCGGCGACCTGCTCGACGTCGAACTGCCGCTCCGGCAGCAGGATCACGTTGGCGCCGCCGGCGAGGCCGGCGTGCAGGGCGATCCAGCCGGCGTGCCGGCCCATGACCTCGACGACCAGGGTGCGGTGGTGGCTCTCCGCCGTGGTGTGCAGCCGGTCGATCGCCTCCATGGCGATGTTCACGGCGGTGTCGAAGCCGAACGTGTAGTCGGTGGCGCCGAGGTCGTTGTCGATGGTCTTCGGCACGCCGATGACGTGGACGCCCAGCTCGTGGAGCTTGGTGGCGACCCCGAGGGTGTCCTCGCCGCCGATCGCGATCAGCGCGTCCACGCCCTGGGCGGCGAGGTTGTCTTTGATCCGCTCCACGCCGCCGTCGATCTTGAACGGGTTGGTGCGGGACGAGCCGAGGATGGTGCCGCCGCGCGGCAGGATGCCACGGACGTCCGCGATGCCCAGGGGCCTGGACAGGCCCTCCAGCGGGCCCTTCCAGCCGTCCCGGAAGCCCACGAACTCGTGACCGTAGGTGGCGACGCCCTTGCGGACCACCGCCCGAATCACCGCATTGAGACCAGGGCAGTCGCCGCCGCCGGTGAGCACGCCGATACGCATGATCTGCTCATCCTCCTGGAGCATCAGGTGAAGCCCGGATAAGCCCCAGGATATGTGTCAGATCAGACCATCGGCGCCGTTGCCGGCCCGGGGCGGGCCGTCACTGCGCACTGTAGTCGGCGTGGGTGCCCGCCGACACCGCGCCCCGGCCCGTCCCGGCCCCCGGACCGGCTACCGCTCAGTAGCCGACCTCGCGGTTCTCCCCCGCCTTCGGCGGCCGCCCGGTGACCGCCGCCCGGGCGAGGCCGAGCAGGTTCACCACGGCGCCGCCCGGCGCGTCCCAGTACTCGGCCGAGCCGGCGTGCACCCGGATCAGCGTGATGCCCGGGGTGTCCAGCCCGTCCGGGAACCAGGCCTTCAGCAGCGGGTTCCACAGCCGCTCGGCCCGGGCCCGGTCCCACTGCTCGACGGCGGTGCCGGCCACCGACACCCAGGCGTGGTGCCGCTGGTCGGAGAAACCGACGTTGACCTGCGGGTTGACCCGGATCTGGCGGATCTTCGCGGAGTCCGCGTACGCGAAGAACCAGAGGTCCCCGTCGAACTCCGCCTCCTGGAGCCCCATCGGGCGGCTGACCAGCCGCCCGTCGACTGCGGTGGTGGTCAGCAGGCAGATCCGCGCGTCCCGGATCAGCTCGGTGACCCGGCTGCGGCCGTCCTCGGCGCTGGTCGGCTGCTGGCTCATGCGCCCTCCCTCGCGATCGGTTCGACGCGAACCGTGCCCGGGACAGAAGCGGTCAAACCTGCCGAGAGGTCACCGGGCGGTCATGGCCCGCCAGCGGGCCAGGTTGTGCCGGGCGTCGACCAGCGCGTCGTGCCGGTCCGCCTCGGCGTCCGGCAGCCTCGGCCGGCCCCGGTCGTCCCAGAGCTGGCGCAGCTCCTTGGTGAACCGCGGGATCTCCCGGGGCAGCGCCGGCATCGCCCCCCAGAGCTGGGCCAGCACGACGTGGTCGTACGCCGCGTACCAGGCCCAGAGTTCCAGCTGCTCCCCCGGCCGGTCCCGGACGGGCGCCATCAGGAACTCGTGGAGGTCGTCGCGGATCCGCTCCCGGGACCGCCAGGCCCGGTCGGCCGGCGAGGGGAGCTTGTCGAGCACGTTGCGGCGCACCCAGGGCACCGCCCGGGAGTCGTCGAACTCGGTGGAGACCGCGTAGAACTCGCGGCCGTACTCGTCGACGACGCCGATCGACACCAGGTCGACGATCCGGCCGTCCTCGATGAACTCGCAGTCGTAGAAGTAGCGGTAGACCATCGGCACCATCCTCGCCCACCGCCGTCACCCGCCGGTCGCCGGGGCCGCCGCCGAGCCGGGAGCGCAGGCCACCGCAGCTGGGGACGGTCACGGAAGTGTCTCCAGGGGTGTACAGCACGCGACGGGACCGTCATGATCTGATGTGTACCGCTACCGGACGCCGAACCGGTTGAGATGCCTCGTGCCGGGGATGACAGGTTCACCCGGTGTGCGGGTTGTGGTCCTTGACCGGGGAGGGGTTGGGCCGTGGAGATGCGCCTTCCGGAGCCGGGTGACGCGCTCACGGGCGTCGAGATGTTCGCCGGGCTGGAGCCGGAGGTGCGGCAGCGGGTCATCGCCGCGGCGGTGCCGCGCACCTACCGCAAGGGGCAGTTGCTGTTCGTCGAGAACGACCCCGGCGAGTCGCTGATCGTGCTGCGCCGCGGCGCGGTCGCGGTGTTCCGCACGGCCCCGACCGGCGAGCGCGCGGTGCTGTCGGTCATCCGGCCGCCGGACGTGCTGGGCGAGGTCTCCCTGTTGGACGCCTCCACCCGGTCGGCGTCGGCCGAGGCGATCGAGGACTGCGCCGCGCTGGCGCTGTCCCGGCCGGCCTTCATGGAGCTGGTGCACTCCAACCCGCGCATCCTCGATGCGGTGATGCGCTCCCTCGGCCAGCTGATCCGGCGGCTCACCGAGCAGAACGCCGACCACGTCTTCCTCGACCTGCCCGGCCGGGTGGCCAAGACGCTGGTCCGGCTGGCCGGCGAGAGCCAGGCCCCGATGATCACCATCGAGCTCAACCAGAGCCAGCTCGCCGAGATGGCCGGCGGCTCGCGGCAGAGCGTCAACCAGGCCATCGGCTCCTTCGCCAGCCGGGGCTGGCTGCGCACCGAGGGCCGCCGGATCGTCGTCACCGACGTGGCCGCGCTGCGCCGCCGCGCGGGCATGAACGACCGCTGACCGCCGGCCCGCCGGCCGCCCTCTCCGCCACGCCTGGTCCGACCGTCCGTCCGGGGACGGCGTGAAACCTCCGCGTCCCCACACGCGGCTGCGCCGGCTGCCTCGGCAGCCGGCGTGACCGTGATGCGCGGTTCAGCGGGTCGGACCCGCCCAGTAGCCGGGTCCGGCCCAGCGACGGGTCGGGTCGACCGCCCCGCGGCCGGGACCCGCCCAGAAGCCGGGACCCGCCCAGTAGCCGGGCCCCGCCCAGTAGCCCGGGCCGGCCCAGCCCGTCGTCGTGTCGGCCTTGGCGTTCGTCGAGGTGGACATCGTGCCTCCCGTGGTTGTCGTCCTGGTTGCTGGCGCAGCACCGACACTAGGGAAGGGACGATCGGCGCAAAATAGACATATGTATACTAATCACTGCCCAAAGGGCCGTTGTCCTTCGTCGACGCCCGCTGCCAGGGTTGCCCGGCACGCCCCTGCCGTGGGGCCCCACCGGACAGATCCGCCGGAGCGAGGAGTTGACGGGCATGTCACTGATCCGCGGCAATATCGCCTTTCGTCGTTACTGGTCGGCGCGCCTGGTGTCGTACGCCGGCGACCAGCTCGCCCGCACCGCCCTGCTGATCGCGGCGTACGACACGCACGGGGGCACCGCCGTCGCCCTGCTGCTGCTGGCCACGACCGCGCCGCGACTGCTCGGGCCGCTGCTCGGCGCGCTCGCCGACCGGTTCGACCAGCGCCGGCTGATCGTCTGCTGCGACGTCGCCCAGGCGCTGCTCTATCTGACGGTGGCGCTGGTCATGCCGCCGCTGCCGGTGCTGCTCGCGGCGGTCACGGCCGCGACCGTGGCGGCCACCGCCTTCACCCCGGCCGGTCGCAGCCTGCTGCCCCGGCTCGTCGAGGCCGACCGGCTGCCGGCGGCCAACGCGCAACTCGCGGTCGGCATGAACATCGGCTTCGCCGCCGGCCCCGCCATCGGCGGCCTGCTCCTGGCCACGGTCGGGCTGACCACAACACTGCTCGTCGACGCGGCCACCTTCGTGCTGTCCGCGCTGCTGATCGGCGGGGTACGGCCGCTCTCCGCACCGGCGGCGTCCCGGACCGAACCGTTCCGCCAGGTGCTCGGCGCCGGGCTGCGGGTCGTGCGCGGCAGCGGCGTCGTCCGGGCCGTCTCGATCGGGTTCCTGGTGCTGGTGACGTTCGCGGCCCTGGACAACCTCGCGGTGATCCCGCTGGGCCGGACCGAACTCGGCGCCACCGAGGTGATGATCGGTCTGCTCGGCACCGCGTACGGCGTCGGCATGGTCGCCGGGCCGGCACTGCTCACCCGGGCCGGCCGTCGCACCAGGATGGACCTGCTGCTGTACTCGGCCCTGCTGGCTCTCGGCGTGGGGACGCTGGCCACCGGAGTGAGCCCGGCGATCGGGGTCGCCCTGCTCGGGCAGGCCCTGGCCGGGGCGGGGGCCGGCTGGCACCACGTGGCGGCGGACACCCTCATCCAGCAGAACGTGCCGGCCGAACGGCTGGGCGTGGTCTTCGGGACGGTCTACATGTTCCCGTACGCGGCCGAGGTGCTCGCATACCTCGCCGGGGCGTCACTGCTCGGGGCGATCGGGCCCCGCTGGCTGCTGGTCGTCTCCGCGGTCGGCATTCTCGCCACGCTGGCGCTGGTCGTACCGCTGCTCTCCCGCGCCCTCGGCGCCGGCGCGCGGCGGCGGTCCGATGTCGCGGCGGTCGCCTGACCCGCGGTGGACAGCCGATGGGGCCGGCGGGTCACCGCCGGCCCCATCGTCGGCGTCACTTCCCCGTGGTGTCGGCCGGCGGCGCGCTCGGGCCGGGGCCGATCTTCTTCGGGTCGGTCTCCTTGGTCGGTGTGGTCGTCGTGGTCTCGGTCGATCCCGTGCCCGGCTGCTCTACCATTCCCTTTTCCTCCAGTTCGGCGAGGGTGACGGCGTCGACGTCGACCGTGTCTCCCGGCGTCCACACCGTCCCTCGTGGATCGGTCCAGGAGGCGGACAGCCGGACGTGCACGGCACTCTCCCTGTCGACGGAACTTCCTGGTACGGAAGACTAGACCCGGCCGATCAGCCGTGACGTCCCGCCGACCCGTCGGGTACCCGACTGCGCGGTCGCGCGAGACGATGGGGACCTCACGCGTACGGAGCTGGACATCGACCTCACCTGTGGACACTGTTCCCGGACCGCCGGGCCGGACGACCGTTACTGCGGCGGCTGCGGCCGGCCCCTCGCGGCGACCTGCCCGGGCTGCGGTCACGCCAACAACGCCGAGGCGAACTTCTGCACCAACTGTGGGCAGCCGTTGCGCGACCACGCCGTCTCCGTGCAGGAGGACCGCCGGCAGGTCAGCGTGCTCTTCATCGACATCGTGGACTTCACCACCTACGCCGAACGGGCCGACCCGGAACAGGCTCGCGGGCTCCAGCAGGCGTACTTCGGCACGGTGCGCCGGCTGGTGCACCAGTACGGCGGTGTGGTCGAGAAGTACATCGGCGACGCGGTGATGGCGCTGTTCGGGGCGCCCGTGGCGACGGACAACGACGCGCTGCGGTGCGTACGGGCGGCGTTGGAGCTGCAACGGAGCCTGGCCCGGCAGCCGGCCGGCCCGCACCCGCCGCTCGGCTTCCGGGTCGGCATCGCCACCGGCGAGGCCCTGGTCGACCTGGCCGCCGCCCGCGACGGCGGCCAGGCGTTCGTCACCGGTGACGTGGTCAACACCGCGTCCCGGTTGCAGGGGTTGGCCCCCGCCGGCGGCGTCGTGGTCGACGAGAGCACCTGGGCGGCCACCCGGCACGAGATGGAGTACGCCGACCAGGCGCCCGTCACGCTGCGGGGGCGGTCCGCGGTCACCCGGATCTGGTTGGCCGTCCGCGCCCGGCCCCGGCGCGACGGACAGACCGCCGAGCTGACCCCGATGGTCGACCGGGACCACGAGCGGGGCCTGCTGGTCAGCGCGCTGCACCGCACCGTCACCGAGCGCACCTCCCAGCTGCTGACCGTGTTCGGTCCGGCCGGGGTGGGCAAGAGCCGGCTGCTGCGCGAGCTGGCCCGGCACGCGGCGAACCTGCCCGGCGCGCGGGTGACCTGGCTGATCGGCCACTGCCCGCCGTTCGGGGAGAACGTCACCTACGCCGCCCTGGCCGACATCGTCCGGAGCTGGATCGGGCTGCCCGACTCCGACGATCCCGCCGCCATGCGCGAACGCCTGCGGGACCGGCTGGGCCGGCTGGCCGACCCGCACGCGGCGCGGCTGGCCGAGGCGTTGGGCCCGCTGGTCGGCGTGTCCGGCGAGCGGCTCACCTCCGCCGAGACCGAGGCGGCGTGGCGGCGGTTCCTGCTCACGCTGGCCGCGACCGGCCCCACGGTGCTCGTCTTCGAGGACATGCACTGGGCGGACGAGACGATGCTCTCCTTCGTCGAGCAGCTCGGCGCGGCCGCCCGCAACGTGCCGCTGCTGGTGATCGCGACCGCCCGCCCGGAGCTGCGGGAGCGGCATCCGGCGTGGACGGGCACGATCAGCGGCGCGATGTCCATCTCGGTGCCGCCCATGCACGACGGGGACATCGACACCCTCTACTCACTGCTGCTCGGCCACGCCACCCTGCCGGAGGAGGCCCGCGGGCCGCTGCTCGAGTTCGCCGACGGCAATCCGCTGTACGCCCAGGAGTACGCGCGGATGCTGCTCGACGGCGGGCTCGTCGACCGGACGACGGCCCTCCCGCCGTTGGACCCGATGGGCGGGACGGGGATGCCGCGTACCGTCCAGGCGGTCATCGCCAACCGGCTGGATCTGCTCGACGCGGCCGACCGGGCGGTCCTCCAGGCGGCCTCGGTCGTGGGTGTGCAGTTCTGGGCGGCGCCGGTGGCCCTGGCCCTGGGCCGGCCCGGGGAGTGGGTGGAGCGGGCACTGCACCGTCTCCAGCGCCGCGACCTCGTCTACGAGCTGCCCGCCTCGACCATGCCGGGCCAGCCCGAGTACCGGTTCCGGCACATCCTGGTGCGGGACGTGTGCTACCAGCGACTGCCCCGGGCGGAACGGGTAGCCCGGCACCAGCGCACCGCCGACTGGCTCGAGCAGCTCGCCGACGGACGGCAGCACGACCTGGCCGAGGTGCTGGCCAACCACCGGTGGTCGGCGCACGAGATCGCCCGCACGGTCGGCCTGGACCCGGCGCCGTACGCCCGGGCCACCCGGACCGCGCTGCACCGGGCCGCCCGCCGGGCGTACGCGCTGCACGCGCTGGACACCGCGGCCACGCTGGTCGGCCGCGCGCTGGCGGTGGAGTGCGGACCGGATCCGTCGCTGGAGCTGTTCGAGGCGGAGCTGGCGTTCTACCGGGACCGCGACGGGTTCCTGGTGGGCGGCGGCTCCGATCTGCTCACCTCCCTGGCGGACCGGCTGGCGGGTGCGGGCGACCTGCCGGGCGCGGCGAAGGCGTGGCGGTTGCTGGCCACCGCGGCGTGGGCCCGGGCGGACCGGTCGGAGACGCTGCGCTGCCTGGACCGGGCGATCCGGTTGCACGCCGAGCTGCCGGACAGCGAGGACAAGGTCGGTGCCCTGCTGGAGCTGGCGCGGATGCACATGCTCGACGCGGAGGCCGAGCCCGCGTGCGCCGCCGCCAGGGCCGCCGCCGAACTGGCCGAGCGGCTGGAGCTGCGTGAGGCGCGGGCGAACGCCCGGATCACCCTGGCGGTGGCGCGCTACCAGGCCGGCGTCGAGGGGGCGTACGCCGAGCTCGCCGAGGTGACCGAGGAGTGCCGGGTGGAGCGGCTGACCAGCCGCCGGCGTGCGGTGCACAACCTTGCCTGGGCGTTGCAGGAGGAGGGCGACCTGACCGGCTCGGCCCGCCTCGTCGACGAGCAACGGTCGCTGGACCTGGCCGGCGAGCACGGCCTCACGGTCAGCTTCGCCGACCAGTGGACCCGGTCCTACTACAGCGGGGACTGGACGGCGGCGTTGCGGATGGCCGAGGGGTCGACCCGACGCCCGACCGACGAATGGGACCTGCACATCGTGGCGGTCTCCGGCTGGATCCGCGCGCTGGGCGACGCGCCCCCCGGTGACGGCACGGACGGCGGCACCGACCTGGTGGACCAGGCGCTGGTCGCCGCCCGGCGCAGCGGCTTCCTCCGGGTGCTGCGGTCCACCGTGGCGCACGCCGCGTTGTGCCGGGCGGTGCAGGGCCGGCGCGACGAGGCGCTGGAGCTGCTCGCCGAACTCGACGCCGACTGGCGGCGGACCCGGATGATCCCGTTCGCGGAGTGGGTGCCGGCGGTCGGCCACGTGGCGGGGGTGCTCGGTGGTGACGCGGCGCTCCTGGTGCGGGACCTGCTGGCCCGCGCCCCACGCACGACGCGCTGGGCGCGGGCGGCCGGCCGGTCCGCCGACGCGGCGCTGGCCCGACGGGACGGCGACCCCCGGCGCGCCGCGAGCCTGTTCAGCGCGGCGGCGGAGAGCTACGCGGAGATGACCGACGCCACCGACCACGTCATCGCGGCCGCCCTCGCGGTGGGGCCGCTGGCCGAGGTCGATCCGGCGGCCGCCGCGGAGACGCTCGGACGGGTGCGCGCCTTCGCGGAACGGCACGCCGCGGCCGGCCTGCTCCGGATCGCCGGGGCCGGCTGACGTCAGGCGGGCACCGGCTCCCGGAGCGGCCGGGCCTTCGCCTTCTGCGCGTACACGTCCACGTACTCGCGGCCGGAGAGTTCCATGAGCTCGTACATGATCTCGTCGGTGACGGCGCGCTCGACGAACCGGTCGCCGGACATCCCGGCGTAGCGGGAGAAGTCGAGCGGGGCGCCGAAGCGGATCCGCACCCGGCCCAGGTTGGGGATGATCTGACCGGTCGGCTGGATGGCGTCGGAGTTGAGCATGGCCATCGGCACGACCGGGGCGCCGCTCTCCAGGGCGAGCCGGGCCACCCCGGTCTTGCCCCGGTAGAGCCGGCCGTCGGGCGAGCGGGTGCCCTCCGGATAGATGCCCGCGATGCCGCCGGAGCGCAGCACCCCGAGCTGGGTGTCCAGGGCGGCGCGGGCCGCCCGCCCGCCGGTGCGGTCGACCGGGATGGTGCCGGAGCCGACGAAGAACATCTTGGTCAGCCAGCCCTTGAGGCCCTTACCGGTGAAGTATTCGGCTTTCGCGATGAATGTAACTTTTCGCTTGACGATCAGCGGGGTGAAGATCGAGTCCGAGAACGAGAGGTGGTTGCTGGCCAGGATCACCGGGCCGGCCTCCGGGACGTTCTCCAGCCCCTCCACCTGCGGGCGGAAGATCAACCTCAGCAGCGGGCCGAGGATGATGTACTTCAGCAGCCAGTACAGCACCGGGGTCCTTCCAGGCGGGAGCGGTGGCGGGTCACGATCACCGGGCCTCCGGGACCGTGCCCGGGGCGCCGTCGGCGAGCGGGACTGTCGGGGAAGAGCGTACGAACAGGGAGCGGCACGCCACAACGCACTCCCGGAACCGGGTCCCGACGTGTCAGGATTCAGGGCACGACGATGCGGCGAAGGGGGTGTCCGGTGTCAGGGGGTGGGCCCCGTCGGGGACGGCGGGACAACGGGCTCGACGCGGCCGAGTACGCGGTCGCGGGCGACGTCGATCCACGCGTCGGTGAGCATCTGCTCGACGTGCTCGCCGCGGGCGGGATCGCCGCCTACCTCCAGCCCTCGGCCGACCTCAACCCGGTGACCCGCACCACCACCGTCCCGTCCCGCCCGATCGACCGGCTCTACGTCGACCGCTCCCACCTGACCACCGCCCGCGACTACCTCACCCAGCTCACCGACGAGGAGGGCCGCGAGCCGGCCCGGGACGACGAGCCGGACATCGAGGCCGAGTGGGCGAAGATCGTCGCCGGTTTCCACACCGCGCCGAGCGCCGGCAGCCACCCCTGGCCGGCCTCCGAGGACGTCGACGAGCCGGTGGACCCGACCACCCCGGCCGGCGGCGCGCCGGGCCGCGCCGAGGAGACCGCCGGCCCGACCGCCACCGACGTGCGCCGGCTGCCCTACGCGGCGGACGTCTCCGGCGTCTCGCTGAGCCGCGGGCGGCAGGACGAGCCCTCGCTCCTGGACGGCCTGGACACCTTCGGCGCCGACCTGCCCGGCGACGAGGACGAGGAGCACTTCACCCCGCCACCGCCGCCCCCGCTGCCGCGCTTCTCGAAGTACGCGGTGCTGGGCGTGCTCTGCATCGTGGTGGGGTTCCTGCTCTTCCTGTCGCCCACCGTGCTGTCGGTGGTCGACCCGTCGGTGGTGACCCTGCTCGGCTTCACCGGCATCCTGGCCGGCTTCGTGATGCTGATCTGGCGGCTGCGCCCCGGCGACTCCGACGAGCACGACCCGGACGACGGCGCGGTCGTCTGACCCGGCGGGCACCCGCCGCCCGCATGGCGGGACACGCGCGTACCGGGCCGACCGCGTAACAGGGGTGTAACTTACTGTCAGTAGGAATACCGCTGAACGTCACTTCCCGCACCGGCTGTCCGGGTCGTGCGCCTCCTCCGGTCGCCGGTCCTCTGCAGATCGGAATGCCCGAGATGCGACAGAGTCCCCTCGTGGTGGTGGCCAACCGCCTCCCCATCGACGACAGTGTGGCGCCGGACGGCGCCTTCGAGTGGCGCCGCAGCCCCGGCGGCCTCATGAACGCCCTGCACCCCCTGCTCCGGCACACCCCGGCGACCTGGGTGGGCTGGGCCGGCGGCACCGGCCCGGCCCCGCACCTGCCCGACGTGGACGGGGTCCGGATGCGCGCCGTCGCGCTCAACGGCGACGACTTCCGCGACCACTACGAGGGCTTCGCCAACGCCACCCTCTGGCCGCTCTACCACGACGCCGTCGAGCAGCCCGAGTACCACCGGCGCTGGTGGGAGGCGTACCAGCGGGTCAACCAGCGGTTCGCCGAGGCCGCCGCCGAGGTGGCGGAGCCCGGCGGCCTGGTCTGGGTGCAGGACTACCACCTCCAGCTCGTGCCGGGGCTGCTCCGCGACCTCCGTCCCGACCTGCGGATCGGCTTCTTCCTGCACGTGCCGTTCCCGCCGCCGGAGCTGTTCATGCAGCTCCCCCGCCGGGCCGAGCTGCTGCGCGGGATGCTCGGCGCCGACCTGATCGGCTTCCAGCGGGCCCAGGCCGCGCACAACTTCGCCCAGCTCGCGACGAAGGTGCTCGACCTGCCCGCCACCGACCGGCGGATCGGCGTCGGCGAGCGGGTGGTCCGGATCGGCGCGTTCCCGGTCTCCATCGACGCCGCCGAGATGGGTGCGCTCGCCGCCCGGCCCGACGTCGCCGACCGGGCCCGGCGGCTGCGCCAGGATCTCGGCGACCCGGAGCGGGTCATCCTCAGCGTCGACCGGATGGACTACACCAAGGGCATCGAGCAGCGGCTCAAGGCCTACCACGAGCTGCTGACCAGCGGGGACGTCAAGGTCCGGGACACCGTGCTCGTGCAGGTGGTGGTGCCCAGCCGGGACCGGGTGGCCCAGTACCAGATCCTCCGCGACCGGGTGGAGCACCAGGTCGGCCGGATCAACGGCGAGTTCGGCCGGGTCGGCGAACCGGCGATCCACTACCTCAGCCAGCCCTTCGACCGCACCGAGCTGGTCGCCCTCTACCGGATCGCCGACGTGATGGCGGTGACCCCGCTGCGCGACGGGATGAACCTGGTGGCCAAGGAGTACGTGGCCGCCCGGGTCGACGGCACCGGGGCGCTGCTGCTCAGCGAGTTCGCCGGGGCGGCCGCCGAGCTGGAGGAGGCGTACCTGGTCAACCCGCACGACCTGGACGGGCTCAAGGCCGCGCTGCTGGCCGCCCTGCGGGCCGCGCCCGAGGACGTCGCGGCCCGGATGCGGGCCATGCGGGAGCACCTGGGCCGCAACGACATCCACGCCTGGGCCAGGTCCTACCTGCGCGCCCTGGACGAGAGCGGGTCGCTGGTCACCCGGCTCACCGGCACCGAGTGACCCGCGCCCGCGCTCACCCGTGGGCGGGCGCCGGGTCCTTCTCCAGCCAGTCGAGGATCGCGTCGACCGGCTCCCGCCAGCGGGCGTCGAGCATCAGGTCGTGCCCCATGCCGGGAAACAGCAGCGGGGCCGAGGCGTAGCGGCGGGCCGCCCGGGTCAGCGCGGCCGGCGGCACCACCCGGTCGTCGGGGCTGCCCAGCACCAGCACCGGTGGGCGGCCCACCGCCGGCTCCGGCTGCCGCCCGGTGAGCAGCTGCCACTGCGCCCGGCGGCCGGCCCGGCCCAGCCGGGCGAGGTGCCGGCGCGCGTCGGCGTCGGGCAGTTCCCGGCTGAACAGCTGCCGGCGGTTCAGGCGCAGCCCGGCGCCGAACACCGCGGGCACGGTCCCGGCGGGGTTGCGGCGCAGCGCCGTGCCGAGGGTGCCCCAGCCGCCGAGCACCGGCGCCACCAGCACCGCCGCCCGGGCCGGGTAGCGGGCGAGCGCGTGCGCGACCACCCGGGCACCGGCGCCGTGCCCCACCAGCACCGCCTGCCGCGGCAGGCTCGCCGCCACCTGGACCACGTCATGGGTGTACGCCCGCAGCGTCGCCCCCGGCGCCGGCTCGCTGCCGCCGTGCCCGCGCAGGCTCAGCGCGTACGCCGGGAAGCCGCGGCCGGCGGCGTGCCCCAGCCAGTGCTCGGCGAACGCCCACGCCCCGTGCCCGAACCCGGGCACGAACAGCAGCGGAGGCTTCGCCTGGTCCTGCTCGGGCACCGCGGCGACGACCTCGCGGCGGGCCGGCCGCTCCGGACGGGCCCACTCCCAGCCCCGGACGACCCGCATGCGATCGGCAGTCACTTGCCCTCCAGGTCGTGGAGCGCCCGCTGGAGCGCGCGCAGGTAGTCGGCGTGCCCGACCTCGAACCAGTGCCGGGTGCTGTCCTTGACCTTCCCCGAGTACCGCTCGCCGAGGCCGGCGGTGACCTTGCGGCCGAACGCGGCGGCCCGGTCGGGGCGGGTGGCGCGCAGGGTGAGCAGCCGGGCGAAGAGCACGCTCTGCCAGTGCGAGATGGGGAAGATGCCGGAGTCGGGCTGCACCAGGCCCACCACGGCCAGGGTGGGGTGGCCGGCGGCGAACGCGTTCAGCCAGAGCCGGGGCCGCCCCGAGCCGTCGGCGTCGCCGAGCACCCGGCCCTCCAGGAACTCGAAGCGCGGCAGGTAGCCGGTGGCGAAGACGACCAGCTCGGGGTCGATCTCGCGGCCGTCGGCCAGCTCGACCGTGCGGTCGCCGAACCGCGCGATGTCCGGCACCGGGGTGACCTCGCCGTGGCCCACGTAGTAGACGAGCTGGCTGTTGGCGATCGGGTGGGTCTCGTAGACCCGGTGGTCGGGCCGGGGCAGGCCGAACCGGGTCAGGTCGCCGACGGTGAGCCGCAGCGTCCAGTGGTAGAGCCACTGCCGCACCCGCAGCGGCACCCGCAGCGCGAGCAGGGTGTCGTTGACCTGGTCGGCGGGACGGCCGAAGACGTACTTCGGGGCGTACCAGTAGCCGCGGCGGGTGGAGTGCCAGCAGCGGGACGCCTGCTGGGCCGCCTCGACCGCGATGTCGCAGCCGGTGTTGCCGGCGCCGACCACCAGCACCCGCTTGCCGCGCAGCTGCGCCGGGTCCTTGTAGGACGAGGCGTGCATGACCTCGCCGCGGAACTGCTCCAACCCCTCGTAGCGGGGCAGCTTCGGCGACCAGTTGTGCCCGTTGGCCAGCACCACGGCGGCGTAGCGGGAGGTGCGCTCCGGGCCGTAGCCGCCGGTGCTGCGGGTGGTGACGTCCCACCGGTCCCCCTCGACCGGCTCCACCCGCACCACCTCGGTGCCGAACCAGACGTGCTGGCGCAGGTCGAAGTGGTCGGCGTAGCGCTCGAAGTAGGACAGCAGCTGGGCGTGGTGCGGGTAGTCCGGCCAGTCGTCCGGCATCGGGAAGTCCGGGAACTGGGTGAACGGCCGGGACGAGATGAGGTGCGTGCTGGCGTAGACCGGGCTGCGGTCGTGCCGCCAGTTCCACGCCCCGCCGACGCCGGTCTCCCGCTCGTAGCAGTCCACGCCGAAGCCGGCCTCGCGGAGGTTCTTCACGGCGGTGAGGCCGCTGGCCCCGGCGCCGATGACGCAGACGGTGTCGCCCCGGTCGGAGACCGGACGGCCGTCCCGGGTCGGGGCGACCGCCGGGTCCGGATCGGGACGGCCGAGGTCGGTGGAGGAGGACACCGGGGAATCTCCTTTTGTGCGGCACGAGTGCCGGGTCGGTGCGAAATCCTGCCGACAATGCCCGCCGTTGTCCAGCCCCCACGGGCCGGCCGTGGCGGGCGGGGGCTCAGTCGCCGGCGGGCAGCAGCAGGTCGACCAGGACCGGGAAGTGGTCGCTGGCCCGGCGGGTACGCGGGGTGTCCACGACGTCGTAGTCGACCACCGTGATCCGGGGGTCGACGAAGAGGGCGTCGATGCGCCGCCGCGGGTCGGCGCAGGAGAAGGTGTGCCGGTCGGCCCGGTCGGCGGCCACGGCCGCGTCGGTCAGTCCCTCCGCGACGGTCCGCCACGCCGCCCCGTCCGGCCCCTCGTTCAGGTCGGCGCCGGCCACCACAGGCAGCGTCGCGGCGGCCAGTTCCCGCTTGAACGCGGCCGCCTGGGCGGGACGCTCCGCCGGGTCGGTGGAGAGGTGGGAGCCGGCCAGCAGGAACCGGGCGCCACCCACGAGGCACTCGGCGTACGCGGCGCCGCGCAGGTGCCGACCCGGGGTCAGCGGGTAGCGCTGGCAGCGGGTGGCCGTCACCCGGACACGCAGGCTGGTGAGCAGCACGTTGCCCAGCGACGGCAGGCCGCCGGCCGCGACGACCAGCCCGAACGAGTCGGCCAGCGTGGCGCACTTCTGCCGCCACCGGAACCGCCGCGGCCCCTCCTGGACGATCACCACGTCCGGCTCGGCCTCCCGCACCACCTCGGCCAGCGCCGCGGTGTCGTCCCGCTCGCTGTGGATGTTGTAGGAGAGCACCCGCAGCGGCACGCCTGCCGCGGGCACGTCAGATCCGCCGGGCCAGGTCGGCGGCGCCGATGACGCCGGCGGTGTTGCCCAGCTCGGCCGGGCGCACCTCGGCAACGGGCAGGCGGCTGCGCTGGGCCAGGGCGTCGGTGAACGACCGGCGGGTCGGGCCGAGCAGCAGGTCGCCGGCGTCGATCACGCCGCCGCCGACCACCAGCACCTGCGGGTCGAGGATCTGCGCCATGTCGGCGAGGCTGGTGCCGAGCCAGCGGCCGACCTGGGCGAAGGCCTCGGTGGAGACCGGGTCGCCGCCCTTCGCGGCGGCGGTCACCATCGGCCCGGTGATCCCCTCGGCCTCGCCGCCGGCCAGCTCCAGCAGGGCGGTGGCCCGGTGCGGCTCCTGGCGGGCGGCGGCGCGGGCGAAGCGGACCAGGGCGCTGCCGCTGGCGTACTGCTCGATGCAGCCGAGCCGGCCGCAGCCGCACTGGTGGCCGTCCGGCACGGTGAGCATGTGCCCCAGCTCGGCCGCGATGCCGTGGGCGCCGCGGACCAGCTCGCCGCCGAGCACGATCCCGCCGCCCACCCCGGTGCCGATGGTGAACATGACCATCGAGTCGTCGGCGTCCCGGGCCGCGCCGTAGCGGAACTCGGCCCAGGCGGCGACGTTGCCGTCGTTCTCCACGATCACCGGCAGGCCGGTGGCGTTGCTGACGTAGTCGCGCAGCGGCTCGTCCCGCCAGGCGAGGTTGGGGGCGAAGAGCACGGTGGAGCGGGAGGCGTCGATCCAGCCGGCCGCGCCGATGCCGACCGCGTCGACGGTCCGGCCGACGGCCAGCTCGGTGACCAGCTCGGTGATGACGTCGCGGGTCTTGGCCACGTCGTCGGCGGGGGTGTCCCGTCGGGCCTGCACGAGAACCTTGCCGGTGTCGTCCACGACACCGCCGGCCACCTTCGTGCCACCGACGTCGACTCCGATGGTCAGCGTCACCGCTGCCACTCCCCTCTGCTGTGCTGCCCGGCGCGGCCGAACCGGCCGTGCGATCCGGGATGTCCGGTGCTCAGGCTCCGTCGCCTGGTGCGTCCTCGCCCACCTCGCCGGACGTCCGCGAGGCGGGCACCACGGGACGGCCGGCCGGCGGCCGGCTCGACGCCGGCACGTCCGGCCCGTCGGGATCGGCCGCGCCCTCCCCCCGGGTGGCGGCGGACCACACGTCCTGCTCGGGTGCCGGCTGAGAATCATGCCCGGTGCGGGTCGCCTCGCGCCACACGTGGTCCCCCGTCGCGGTTCCGGTGGCCGCCCCGTCGGAGCCGCCGGCCGCCGTGGGGCCTCCCGGCCCGGCCGGCTCGGCCGGGGTGAACGCGCGCAGCAGGCTGGCCACCCCGGCGGCCAGGTCGCCGGCGCCGGTCGCGAGCCGCTCGGCGAATTCCGGACTCGGGTCGCGCAACGCCGCGATACCCCGGCAGACCGGGCAGACACAGCATTCGGGTGAGCCGGTGGCGAACCGCGGGCCGGCGCCGGGCGCGGTGGACGATTCCCCGCCCGGGGTGTGACCGAGGACACCCGAGAGGATCCCACCCAGCGGGCCCCAGGGACCGGAGCCGGGCGTGGCGGCGGCCAGCTTCGCGCTGGCCAGCAGCATGGCGACGAGGCGCTCGGCCTCTTCCCGGGCCGAACCCGGATCAGTGGTGCCCATGGTTCGGCTCCTTCACCGTGACAACCGGGACGACGGTCGGGTCAGTCAGCCGCACCGAGTGCTTCTACCCGGCGCTTGAGCTGCTTCAACGCCGCATCCATGATCATTTTCTCGGCCTTGCGGCGAAACATGCCGAGCATCCCCACGGACAGCTCCACCTCGAGGGTGTAGGTCACCGTGGTCGTTCCGTCCGGGTTGTCGACGAGGTCGTACGACCCGCGCTGGGACTTCTGCATCTTCGAGGGCGCCACCAGGTGCCACTCGATCCGGGAGATGTCCTCGGCGTACTCGTAGGCCAGCACGTACTCGTCGGCCATCACGCCCGCGTCGATGGTGAACCGGACCTGGCTGGCGTAACCGTCCTCGTACTCCTCGATCACCTCGGCCCGCCGCACCGCCTCGGCCCACTCCGGGTAGCGGGGGAAGTCGCAGATGACCGCCGCCACCCGGTCCGGTGACGCGCCGACGACGATCGACTGGGTGGAGGAGTCCGCCATGGGGGGAGGCTACCCGGCGGCGGACCGGCCCGCGCCGCTTGACCCCCGCCCGTCGCGGCGTGCCCGGCGGGGTCGTGTCCCACCAGCCGGGCGGGGAACCTCCCTGCCCGCTCGACGGGAGCGGGCGGGTAGGTTTCGACAAAGCCGACCACGGCCGGCCCGGCCGGTGCGAGCACGAGGGAGTGCAGGTGCGCGAGTTCTCCGTTCCGCCGATCGTCACCGTCGGCGACGCGGCCAACCTGACCGACCCGGTCTGGGACAACGCCGAGGTCGCCCCCGACGCCGTGCAGTTCGTCCGGCGCGCCGAGGGCACCGGCGGCGCCTGGATCGACGTGACCTGCCGGCAGTTCCGCGACGAGGTCGTCGCGGTCGCCCGCGGCCTGGTCGCGGCCGGCGTGGCGCCCGGTGACCGGGTCGGGCTGATGAGCCGCACCCGCTACGAGTGGACCCTGTTCGACTACGCGATCTGGGCCGCGGGCGCGGTCACCGTGCCGATCTACGAGACCTCCAGCGCCGAACAGGCCGCCTGGATCCTCTCCGACTCCGGCGCGGTCGCCGTGGTGGTGGAGAGCACCGGGCACGCCACCCTGGTCGCCGGGGTCCGCGACCGGCTGCCCGAGCTGCGCGAGGTCTGGCAGATCGAGCTGGGCGCGGTGGACGAGCTGGTCGCCGCCGGCGCGGCGGTCGACCCGGCCGACGTCGAGGTACGCCGCTCGACGCTCAAGGCCGACGACGTCGCCACCATCATCTACACCAGCGGCACCACCGGCCGCCCCAAGGGCTGCGTGCTGACCCACCGCAACATCTACGCCGACATCGCCAACGCCGTGCCGGTGCTGCCGAACCTGTTCCGCCAGGGCGCCTCCACCCTGCTCTTCCTCCCGCTGGCGCACGCCTTCGCCCGGCTCATCCAGGTCGGCGTCGTGCAGGCCCGGGCCACCATGGCGCACTGCTCGGACACCAAGAACCTGGTCGGCGAGCTGCAGGAGTTCAAGCCGACGTTCGTGCTCTCCGTACCCCGGGTCTTCGAGAAGGTCTACAACGGCGCGCGGCAGAAGGCCGAGGCCGACGGGAAGGGCAAGATCTTCGACCGGGCCGAGAAGGTCGCCATCGCCTACAGCGAGGCCCTGGAGACCCCCGACGGGCCGAGCCTGGGCCTGCGCGCCCAGCAGGCGGTCTTCGACAAGCTGGTCTACCGCAAGCTGCGGGCCGCGATGGGCGGTCGCTGCCGCGACGCGATCTCCGGCGGCGCCCCGCTCGGCACCCGGCTCGGGCACTTCTTCCGCGGCATCGGGGTCACCATCTGCGAGGGCTACGGCCTCACCGAGACCGCACCGGCCGCCGCCGCGAACCTGCCCGGGCACACCCGGATGGGCACGGTCGGCCGGCCCCTGCCCGGCGTCACCATCCGGATCGACGACGACGGCGAGGTCCTGATCTCCGGGGAGATCGTCTTCCGGGGTTACTGGCACAACGAGGCGGCCACCGCCGAGGCGCTGAGCGCCGACGGCTGGTTCCGCACCGGCGACCTGGGGCAGCTCGACGAGGACGGCTTCCTCAGCATCACCGGCCGCAAGAAGGAGATCATCGTGACCGCGGGCGGCAAGAACGTCGCCCCGGCGGTGCTGGAGGACCAGGTGCGGGCGCACCCGCTCGTCAGCCAGTGCCTGGTGGTCGGCGACCGGCAGCCGTTCATCGCGGCGCTGGTCACCGTCGACGAGGAGGCGCTGCCGAAGTGGCTGGCCGCGCACGGCCTCCCGGAGGACACCAGCGTGGCCGACCTGCGCGGCAACGAGGCGCTGCGGGCCGAGGTGCAGACCGCGATCGACCAGGCCAACCAGTCGGTCTCCAAGGCCGAGGCCATCAAGGTGTTCCGGATCCTGCCGCAGGACTTCACCGAGGCGACCGGCGAGCTGACCCCCTCGCTCAAGGTCAAGCGGCAGGTCGTCCACAAGACGTACGCGGCGGAGATCGCGGACATCTACCGGGGCTGACTACCATCCGTCACGTGCCCGCCTCGACACCCAGCCAGCCGCAGACGCAGCCCCTCGCGGCGGCGGCGCGCGTGGTCCTCCTCGCGCTGGTCGCCGCCCTGACCCTGTTCGCCACCGGCGACGCCACCCAGCTGTGGTGGATCGCCCTGCTCGGCGTCGCCGGGCTGCCCGCCGTGCTGGCCCCCCAGCACGGCCTGCTCGCCCCGATCAGCCGCTTCGCCGAGGTGGTGGTCCTCGGGCTGGCCGCCAGCCAGGTCGCCGCCGACACCCACCTCACCGGGGTCACCGGCGGGCTGGGCGCCTCGGCCGTGCTGCCGTACCTCGCCGTGCCGGTCACCGTGACCGCCCTGCGCCGCCGGTTCCGCGAGGGCGCGGCGCTGCTCGTGGTCGCGGCGGCCACGCTGGTGGTCAGCGCGGCCTTCACCGAGGTGGGCGGGGAGCCGCAGCTCGGCCAGCCCGGCTACCTGGCGGTCTGCGCGCAGTGGCTGATCCTGGCCGGCCTCGGCCTCTACACCGCCGGCATGCTCCAGCGGGTGCTGCGGGTCCGCGGCGAGGGCAAGCCCCAGCCGTACGCGGAGGCCACCCGGCTGCTCACCCAGCTGCGCACGGTCGCGCGCCAGCTTCCCGGCGCCACCCTCGACCCGGGCGGCATCTCCGAGCACCTGCTGGAGGAGCTGCGGGTGGTCGCGAAGACCGACCGGGGCGCGGTGCTGTCGGCCAGCGGCGGCGGCCGGCTCGTGGTGCTCGCCCAGATCGGCGCGGACCGGGTGGACTGGGAGACCACGCTCGACGCGGACTCGGCCATCGCCGACGCCTGGGCCAGCCAGCAGCCGACCACCTCGGCCCGCTCGCAGGCCCGCTCCCGGGCCTCCGGCGAGGTCTCGGCGCTGATCGTGCCGCTGGTCGCCGGGGTGCGCACGGTCGGCCTCGTGGTCGTCGAGGCGGACGCCGCGCACGCGTACCCGCCGCCGGTGGTGTCCCGGGTGACCGCGCTGACCGGCCCGGCGGCGCTGCGCCTGGAGGCCGCGCTGCTCTTCGACGAGGTGCGCTCGCTGGCCACCAACGAGGAGCGGCAGCGGCTGGCCCGGGAGATCCACGACGGGGTCGCCCAGGAGCTGGTGATGGTCGGGTACGGCATCGACAACGCCCTCGCCACCGTGCACGACGACGCCGAGGAGACCGCCGACTCGCTGCGCACGCTGCGCCAGGAGGTCACCCGGGTGATCACCGAGCTGCGGTTGAGCCTGTTCGAGCTGCGCAGCGAGGTGGACCGACACGGCGGCCTGGCCGCCGCCATCGCCGAGTACGCCCGGACCGTCGGCGCCTCCGGCGGCCTGCGGGTGCACCTGTCCCTGGACGAGTCCACCGCCCGGCTGCCCGCCGCCACCGAGGCCGAGTTGCTGCGCATCGCGCAGGAGGCGGTCACCAACGCGCGCAAGCACGCCGGGGCGGCGAACCTGTGGGTCACCTGTGAGGTGGACCCCCCGTACGCGCAGATCGAAGTGTCGGATGACGGTCACGGCATCGGTGACCAGCGCCCCGACGGGCACTATGGTCTTGCGATCATGGCCGAGAGGGCGGAACGTATCCGGGGCCGGTTGGAGATCAGGCCGCGGCAACCCAGCGGCACGACCGTGGCGGTGGTACTCGGCTCCTCGCCCCGGCGCGGTAGGGTGCGCGGCAGCGAAGCAGGAGAAGGGGAGTAACCCGAGGATGACCACTAGCCCGACACCGGCCACCCGGACCAAGGTTCTCCTTGTCGACGATCACGACCTGATCCGCAAGGGTCTGCGGCACGCCTTCGAGCGGGACCGGCAGTTCGAGGTCGTGGGCGAGGCCGCCACGGCCGCGGAGGGTGTGCGCCAGGCCGGCGCGCTCCAGCCGGACGTCGTGATCATGGACCTGCGGCTGCCCGACGGCAGCGGCCTGGAGGCCACCCGCGCCCTGCGCAAGTCCAGCGCGTCCATGGGCATCGTGGTGCTCACCATGTACGCCGGCGACGACCAGCTCTTCGGCGCCCTGGAGGCGGGGGCGAGCGCGTTCGTGCCGAAGACCGCCCCGGCCGACGAGGTGGTGGCCGCCGCCCGGCACGCCGCCTCCTCCCCCAGCGCGTTCACGGCGGCCGACCTGGCCGAGGCGATGAAGCGGCGGCTGGCCCCGTCCGGCCCGCAGCTCTCGCCGCGCGAGGGCCAGGTGCTGCGGCTGCTGGCCGACGGCATGAGCGTCGCCGGCATCGCCAAGCAGCTGTTCGTCAGCGAGTCGACCGCCAAGACGCACATCTCGAAGCTCTACGAGAAGCTCGGCGCCGCCAACCGCGCCCAGGCGCTGATGACCGCGCTGCGCCTGGGGCTGCTGGAGGCCCCGGACGCGCCGAAGTTCTGACGCGTCCCGCCAGCTCGACGCCGGAGAGGCCCCGTCCGCACCCCGGACGCGGGCCTCTCCGGCATTCCGGGCATCCCGCGACCGCGTACGGTGAGGGGCCGGAAACGGAGCGACGGCGGTCTTTGCACCGCGACGGCGGGCGGGCAGAATACCCGGGTGATCCGCGCGGCGGTGACCCCCGCGCGTCGCCGACACAAAGGGGCAAGCGCATGCAGCGGCCGGACTGGGCACCCGAGACCATCGACATCGAGCGCCCCAGCGTGGCCCGCATGTACGACTACTACCTCGGCGGCTCGCACAACTTCGCGGCCGACCGGGCCGCCGCCCGGGCCATGGTCCAGGCGGTGCCGGAGGCCCCGCTGATGGCCCAGGCCAACCGGGCCTTCCTCCGCCGCGCGGTGCAGTTCCTGGCCGACGCCGGCGTACGCCAGTTCCTCGACATCGGCTCCGGCATCCCGACCGTGGGCAACGTGCACGAGATCGCCCAGCGGATCGACCCGGAGTCCCGGGTGGTCTACGTCGACGTCGACCCGGTCGCGGTGGCGCACAGCCAGGAGATCCTGGCCGGCAACGACCGGGCCGCGGTCGTCCAGGAGGACCTGCGCCGGCCGGAGGCGATCCTCCGCCACCCGGACGTCCTCCGGCTGCTGGACTTCTCCCAGCCGGTCGCCGTGATGATCGTGGCGGTGCTGCACTTCATCCCCGACGCGGACCGCCCGGAGGAGTTCCTGCGGACACTGCGCGCGGCCCTGGCCCCCGGCAGCTACCTGGTCATGTCCCAGGCCAGCGACGACGGCCGGGCCGGCACCGGCGAGCGGGCCGAGGCCGAGCGGGTCTACCGGCGCACCGACAACCAGCTGTTCATCCGCAGCCGCGCCGAGCTGACCGCGCTGTTCGCCGGCTTCGAGCTGGTGGACCCGGGCGTGGTCTGGGTGCCGCAGTGGCGGCCGGACGCCCCGGAGCACGCGGAGAACGCCGCGCAGGCGGTCTTCATGGGTGGCGTCGGGCGGCTCGGTGGGTGACGACGGGGCCACCGCCACCACCCGCTCCCGCCCCGGCGCCTTCGCCCGGGCCTGGGCCAAGGCGGTCTCCGGGACCAGCTACCTGCCGATGACCCAGGCCCAGCTCGAGGCGCTGCTCCAGCGGCTCACCGAGCGGCTGGCGCTGGCGCTGCGCGCCGACCCGTTCGACCTGCGGATCGGCCAGCAGGTCGGCGCCGAGCTGGTGCAGTCGCACATCGCCTCCGCGGAGGGGCTCGGCCGCACCATCGAGGTGATCCAGCTCCGCCTCGTCCGCGACCTCGACCTGGCCGTCGACGACGTCGAGGACCGGATGGCCCGGCTGCTGGCCACCGTCGCCACCGGGTACGCCCGCGCCCTGCGCGACCGCACGCTGGACGAGCAGGAGGCCATCCGGCGGGCCGCCATGATGGCCCGGGCGACGGCCGAACGCGCGCTGCGCGACAGCGAGGCCCGGTTCCGGCACCAGGCCACCCACGACCCGCTGACCGGCCTGCCCAACCGGACGCTGTTCACCGAGCGGCTCACCGCCGCCATCACCGCGCCCGGGTGGGGCGCCGACCGGATCGGGGTCTGCTTCCTCGACCTGGACCGGTTCAAAGTGGTCAACGACTCCCTCGGCCACCAGGTCGGCGACTCGCTGCTGGTGTCGGTGGCCCGGCGGCTGCGCCGGGCGCTCGGCGAGCACCTGGTGGCCCGGCTGGGCGGCGACGAGTTCGTCATCCTGGTCGAGCGCACGGGCTGCACCGAGGACGTGGTGAAGGTGGCCGAGGCGGCCCTGGCCGCGGTGAGCGAGCCGGCGCTGGTCGACGGGCACGAGCTGACCGTGTCGGCCAGCATCGGCATCGTGGAACGGCCGGTGGCCGGCACCTCCCCGCTGGAGCTGATGCGCGCCGCCGACAGCACCCTGCACTGGGCCAAGGCAGCCGGCGGGGCCCGCTGGTCGCTGTTCGACGCCGACCGCAACCGCCGGGACCTGGCCCGGTACGCCCTCTCCGCGGCGATCCCCGCCGCGCTGGACCGGGGCGAGTTCTACCTCGACTACCAGCCGCTGACCGGGCTGCGCGACGGCCGGGTGGTGGGCATGGAGGCGCTGGTCCGCTGGCGCCACCCGGAGCTGGGCGTGCTCCGCCCGGACAGCTTCATCCCGCTGGCCGAGGAGACCGGCCTGATCGTCCAGCTCGGCAGCTGGGTGCTGGCCGAGGCGTGCCGCGAGGCGGGCACCTGGGCGGCCGGGCCGGCCGGCGCGCCGTTCGTCAGCGTCAACCTCGCCGTCCGCCAGCTGCACCGGCCCGGCCTGGTCCAGGAGGTGCAGGGGGTGCTGGGGCGCACCGGCCTGCCCGCCGAACGGCTTCAGCTGGAGATCACCGAGAGCACCATGATGAGCACCGTGGCCGAGCCGGTCCGCGCCCTGCGGGTCCTGGCCGACCTCGGCGTCCGGGTGGCCATCGACGACTTCGGCACCGGCTACTGCAACCTGGCGTACCTGCGGGACCTGCCGGTGAGCGAGCTGAAGGTGGCCGGCGAGTTCGTGGCCGGGCTGCGCGCCCCGGCCGGCGACCCGGGCAGCCGCACCGACGAGCGCATCCTCGCCTCGCTGGTCTCCCTGGCGCACGCCCTCGGCCTGACCGTCACCGCCGAGGGGGTGGAGACGGCCGACCAGGCGGACCGGCTGCGCGCGATCGGCTGCGACGCCGGGCAGGGCTGGCACTTCGGCCGCCCGGGGCCGGCCGGGCCGCACCTGGACCGCTCCCCCGTCCTGACCGACACCGCCTCCTGAGCCCGGTCAGGCCGGGGTGCGCGGCCGGCGGCCGTCCTCACCGTGCAGGTAGGCCAGCACCGCCAGGACCCGCCGGTTGTCGTCGCCGGACGGCGGCATCCGCAGCTTGCTGAAGATGTTGTTGATGTGCTTGTTGACCGCCTTCTCGGTGACGAAGAGCCGGGCCGCCACCGCCGCGTTGGACCGGCCCTCGGCCATCAGGCCGAGCACCTCCCGCTCCCGGGCGGTCAGCTCGTCCAGCGGCCCGGCCCCGGACCGGCTGGCCAGCAGCTGGGCGATCACCTCCGGGTCCATGACCGTGCCGCCACCGGCCACCCGGCGCACCGCGTCGATGAACTGATCCACGTGGGACACCCGGTCCTTGAGCAGGTAGCCCACCCCGCCGAGCCGGTCGGAGAGCAGCTCCCGGGCGTAGAGCTGCTCGACGTGCTGGGACAGCACGAGGATCGGCAGACCGGGGATCTCGGCGCGAGCGCGGATGGCGGCCTGCAACCCCTCGTCGGTGAAGGTGGGTGGCAACCGGACGTCGAGCACGGCGACGTCCGGGCGGTGCGCGGTCAGCGCCGGCAGCACCGACGGCCCGTTGTCGACGGCCGCGACCACCTGGCAGCCGAACGCCTCCAGGATGCGGATCAGCCCGTCCCGGAGGAGGGCGAGATCCTCGGCGATGACAACTCGCACGGCAGCTCCATGCTGATGACGGTGGGCCCACCGGCCGGACTGGTCACCACCATCGTCCCATCGAACGCGGCCAGCCGGCGCCCCATCCCCGCCAGGCCGCCGCCCGCCGCCGCGTCGGCCCCGCCCCGACCGTCGTCACCGACCACGATGGTCAGCCGCCCGTCGGTGTGACCCAGCTCGACCCAGGCCCGGGACGCCCCGCTGTGCTTGCTCACGTTCGCCAGCCCCTCGGCCACCGCGAAGTACGCGGCGGACTCCACCGGTGCGGCCGGGCGGCCCGGCAGGTCGACGGTCACCGCCACCGGCAGCGGCACGGCCAGCGCCAGCGCGCGTACCGCGCCCGCCAGGCCGCGCTCGGCGAGCACCGGCGGGTGGATGCCGCGGACCAGCCCGCGCAGCTCGGCCAGGGCCTGCCCGCTGGTCTCCCGCGCCTCGGCGAGCAGCCGCCGCACCGCCTCCGGGTCGTCCCCCACGAGCTGCTCGGCCAGGCCGATGCTCATGCTCAGCGCGACGATCCGGGCCTGGGCGCCGTCGTGCAGGTCCCGCTCGATCCGCCGCAGCTCGGCGGCCTGCGCGTCCACCGTGTCGGCCCGGGTGACGGTGAGCTGGCGGACCCGCAGCGCCAGCTCGGCCGTGCGGGTCGGCGGCAGGAAGAACCGGGCGAAGGCCAGGTGCAGCCAGACCAGCCAGCGCCCGGCGGCCAGCCCACCGACCAGGAACAGCGCCCCCAGCGGGATGCAGAGCAGCGCCTCGGCGAGGTTGTCGATCGGCCAGAACGGGCCGTAACCGAAGCCGACGGTCAGGTGCAGCACCAGCGGGAGCCCGAGCATCCCCTCCAGGCCGTACAGCGGCAGGGCGAAGGCGGCCAGGCACACCGCGCCGGTGACCGCGCCGGGCAGCAGCCAGGACAGGTCGCGCCAGGTGGCCGGGTCACTCACCACCCAGCGGAACCGCCGCCACGTGCCGAACTGCGCCCCCACCGGCGCCGGCAGGTAGGGGGTGACCATCTCGACCCCGCCCCAGCGGGCCAGCCGGCGGTGCAGGCCGGCGCACAGCCGGACCAGCGCGGTGGCCACCGGGAACAGCGCGAACCCCACGCCGAACACCGGGATCAGCAACAGCGACACCAGCGACAGCACGAAGAGCGCGACGTGCGTGCTCAACGACAGCAGGGCGATCAGCAGCCCCTGGGCGGCGGTCACCGCGCCGGGCCGGATCCAGGTGCGGAGCAGTCCGCGTACGCCGTCCACGGACTCATTCTGCGGCACCGGCCGCCACCGATCGGTGGTGCTGGCACCACCCCGGCCGGCGCGCTGACACCCCTGACCCCCGCGCGATCGGACCGAAGGATCGAAGGCGGGGTCACCGACCCCGCAACCGTGACGACGAAAGGGAACTCGGATGTCCCCACAACGCCTGGCCGGCCTGCCCGCCGGCCGCCGCGGCAAGTACGCGGTCCTCCTTTTCTGGCTGGCGCTGCTCGTGGCGGCCGGCCCCCTCGCAGTGAAGCTCGGCGAGGTCCAGGACAACTCGACGCTCGGCGCGCTGCCGGCCGGCGCCGAGAGCAGCCGGGCGGCGCAACGGGCCGAGGCGGCCTTCCCCGACTCGCGGCATCCCCTCGCGATCGCCGTCTACGTCCGCGACAGCGGCCTCACCCCGGCCGACCGGGCCCGGGTCGAGGCTGACCGGGCCGCCTTCGCCGCGTACGCCGACGGCGGCGCGGTGTCCCCGCCGGTCGCCGCCGCCGACGGCCGGGCGCTGCTGCTGTCCCTGCCGGTCAGCCTCGACGACGAGCGGCGCGCCGAGGCCGTCGACGCGCTCAAGGACCGGCTGGCCGACCGCGCGCCACCCGGCCTGCGGACCGCGCTCACCGGGGACGCGGCCGCCGAGCACGACGTCTTCGACGCGTTCTCCGGAATGGACGGCGCGCTGCTGCTGGCCACCGCGCTCACCGTCGCCCTGCTCCTGCTGATCACCTACCGCAGCCCGGTGCTGTGGCTGATCCCACTCGTCGCGGTGGCCGTGGCCAACCAGCTCGCCGGGGCGGTGGTCTACCTGCTGGCCAGGCACGCCGGGCTGGCCGTCGACTTCCAGAGCCAGACCATCCTCACCGTGCTGGTCTTCGGCGTCGGCGTGGACTACGCCCTGCTGCTCATCGCCCGCTACCGGGAGGAGCTGCGCCGGCACGCCGACCGGCACGCCGCCATGGCGGTCGCGCTACGCCGCTCCGCCGGCGCGGTCTGCGCCTCGGCGGCGACCGTCGCGATCGGACTGCTCTGCCTGCTCGCGGCCGACCTGCCGTCCACCCGCGGCCTGGGCCCGGTCGGCGCGGTCGGCATCGCGGCAGCACTGCTGGCCATGACCACCCTGCTGCCGGCCGTGCTGGTGCTGTGCGGCCGGTGGCTGTTCTGGCCGTTCGTGCCCCGGTACACCCCGGGCGCCGACACCCGGGACCGCGCCGCCGACCACGGGGTGTGGCGGCGGATCGCCGGCCTGGTCGCCGGCCGGCCCCGGGCGGTCTGGCTCGGCACCGCCGCCGCGCTGGCCGCGCTGACCCTGGGCATCGGCAACCTCGGCCTGGGCCTGCCCGACGACGAGTCGTTCACCACCGAGGTCGGTTCGGTCGCCGGGCAGCGGCTGATCGCCGCCCACTTCCCGGGCGGCTCGGCCGCGCCCGCCGAGATCCTGGCCGCCGCCGGTACGGCCGACCGGGTGGTGGCCGCCGCCCGCGCGGTGCCCGGCGTCGCCGAGGTGGGCGCTCCGGAGCGCTCGGCGGACGGCCGGTGGGTCCGGGTGCCGGCCGTGCTCGCCGGCGCGCCGGACAGCGACGACGCCCGGGACACGGTGACCCGGCTGCGGGCCGCCGTGCACGCGGTGCCCGACGCGCGGGCCCTGGTCGGCGGGCGGACCGCCACGATGCTCGACGAGAAGCGCACGGTGAACCGGGACAACCGGGTGGTCATCCCGCTGGTGCTCGCGGTCGTCCTGCTCATCCTGGTGCTGCTGCTCCGGTCGCTGGTCGCGCCGCTGCTGCTGATGGCCAGCGTGGTGCTGTCCTACGCGGCCGCCATGGGCGCGGCCGGGCTGGTGCTCGACGCCCTGGGCCACCCGCGGCTCTTCGTCGGGGTCCCGTTGCAGGCGTTCCTGTTCCTCGTGGCGCTCGGTGTCGACTACACGATCTTCCTGATGACCCGGGCCCGCGAGGAGGTCGCGCGGATCGGGCACCGGCCGGGCGTCCTGCGCGCGCTCACCGTCACCGGCGGGGTGATCACCAGCGCGGGCGTGGTGCTGGCCGCCACCTTCGGCGCGCTGCTGGTGCTGCCGCTGGTGCCGTCGGTGCAGATGGGCGTCATCGTGGCGCTCGGCATCCTGCTCGACACCCTGCTGGTGCGCAGCCTGCTGACCCCGGCGCTGACCCTGGACCTCGGGGCGCGCACCTGGTGGCCGGGCCGGCTCGCCCGGCGGTCGCCGCAACCGGCACCGGCGGAGCCCGCCCTGGCCCGCACCTGACCCACCCGCTTCTCACCGGCGGCCCCGGCACGACGCCGGGGCCGCCGGGTTCGGACCTGAACCGCCGCTCCGGCCCGGCCGGCCCGCCCCGGGGTCAGCCGGCGAGCAGGGCCGCCATCCGCTCGGCCTGGGTCTCCCAGCGCCACTCCCGCTCCACCCAGGCCCGGCCGGCCGCGCCGAGCTGGCGGGCCAGGTCCCGGTCGGCCAGCAGGGTCGCCACCCGGTCGGCGAGCTGGGCCACGTCCCGGCCGCGGACCACGTAGCCGGTCTCGCCCTCCCGGACGGCGTCCGGCGCGCCACCCGAGTCGCCGGCCACCACCGGCAGCCCGGTAGCGCTGGCCTCCAGGTAGACGATCCCCAGGCCCTCGACGTCCAGGCCGCGGTTGCGGGTCCGGCAGGGCATGGCGTAGACGTCACCGGCGGCGTAGTGGGCCGGCAGCTCGGCCGACGGCACCGAGCCGGTGAACACGACGTCGCGTTCCACCCCGGTCTGCCGGGCCAGCTTCGCCAGCGTCGCCCGGTAGGGCCCGCCGCCGACGACCAGCAACGCGGCGTCCGGCACCCGGCGGCGGATCTCCGGCATCGCCCGGATGAGCATGTCCTGCCCCTTGCGCGGGACCAGCCGCGAGACGCACACCACCACCGGCCGGTCGGCCAGCCCCAGCCGCAGCCGCACCCGCTCGCCGTCGACGGCAGGGTGGTAGGTGTCCACGTCGACGCCCGGCGCGAGCCGGCGCAGCTCGGTCACCCCGTCGAGCACTCGGGCCAGCCGGACCCGGGTGTATTCGCCGAGGTAGGTGGTGACGTCCACGCCCCGGCCGATCCGGCGCAGCGCCGTCCGGGCGCCGGGCAGCGTGGCCCAGCCGGCCTCGTGGCCGTGGGTGAGCGCCACGGCCCGGCGGATCCCGGCCCGCCGGCGCAGGCCCGCCGCGAGCAGCCCCAGCGGCGCGGCCGCGCCGAACCACACCGTGTCGCAGTCGTACGCCCGCGCCAGCCGCGCCGCCCGGCGGGCCACCAGCGGGGTGGGCAGCAGCACCTTGGTGCGCTCCCGGACCACCTCGAACGGCTGGTCGGCGTCGAACTTCGCCGCGCCGCGCCAGCTCGACGCGTAGACCACCACGGAGCCCGGGGGCTGCCGCACCGCCAGGTGGTGCACGAACGACTGGATGCCGCCGGGGCGGGGCGGGAAGTCGTTGGTGATCAGCAAGGTGCGGCTCATCGGCCCGACTCCCTGGCGTAGGCGCGGGCGGCGGCCATCCGCTCCACGGTGGACGGGTGGGACGCCGACCAGAGGTATTCCCAGCGGGGCGGGTCGGGGTCGGCCAGGTTCACCCCGGCCAGGCGGCGCTGCATCGCCTCGAAGGTCGCCGGGTCACCGGTGAGCGCCAGCGCGTGCGCGTCGGCCCGGGCCTCCACCCGCCGGGAGACCAGCGCCTGCGCCGGCGTGGCCAGCAGGCCGGCCACCGTGACCAGCGCGAGCAGCAGCGGGAACGCCCGCGGTTGGGCGATCGAGTCGACGCCGGCCAGCCGCAGCAGCGGCGCCCAGGACCCGATGAGGTAGAGGGCCACCACCGCGGCGGCGGCACCCAGCGCACCGGTCAGGGTGCCGGTCCAGACGTCCCGGTCCTTGGCGTGCCCCAGCTCGTGGGCGACCACGCTGGTCACCTCCGCCGGGTCCGCCTCGCGCAGCAGGGTGTCGTAGACCACCACCCGCCGCGTCGGCCCCAGCCCCGAGACGTACGCGTTGACCGCCCGGGTCCGCCGCGAGGCGTCGGCGACCAGCACGTCGCGTACGGGGACCCCGTCGCGGGCCGCCAGGCTGGTCAGCTCGGTGCGCAGGGGGCCGGGCTCCATGGGGGTGAACCGGTTGAACACCGGCTCGACCAGCACGGGCAGCACGAACGACAGCAGCACCACGAGCGCGGCGGCGCCGGCCGCACCGAACGCCCACCACCAGCGCGGGGAGAGCCGGACCACGGTGTAGAAGCCGAGCAGGACGAGCGCGCCGATGACCGCGCTGACCGCGTACGACTTGAGCAGGTCGACGGCCCAGCCGCCCCAGCCCTGGGTGCTCAGCCCGTAGCGGGTCAGCACGGTCTGCCGCCAGGCGGCGAAGGGCAGGGTGAGCAGGTCGGCGAGGAACATCACGGCCAGCCCGCCGAGCACCGCCTGGGCGGTCCAGTGACCGCCGAGGGGCCGGCCGGCCAGCTCGACCAGGCGGCTGCCGAGCGGGGTGAGCCCGAGCAGCAGGGCCACCACGAGGCCGACGGCGAGCGCCGACCAGCCGGCCGGGCGCAGCGCGCCGTGGAAGGCCCGGCCCCGGGCCACCTGGTCGACGGGAAGCGCGCGCAGCGCCGCGAGCTGGTCGGCGCGGGGCGCCGGCGGCCGGGTCCACGGCACCAGCAGCGCCCCGGCGACGAGCAGCGCGACGGCCAGCCCGGCCAGGGTCAGCACCGCCCAGCCGCGCGGGGTCACCGAACCACCCCGTCGCGCCCTACCCGGTCCATGCCGCTCCCCTCCCGCCGTGAGGGCTCATCCTAAGGCCCGTGGGCGGCAGGGTGGCCGTGGTGGCCGGGCGGGATCAGGCGACCCGGCGGCGGGACCGACGCCGGGGAGCGGGCGGGGCCGACAGCACCTGCACCTCGAAGCCGGCCCGGGCGAACACCTCGATCGCCCGGTGCTCGGCGGGGCCCAGGTCGGCCGCCGCGGCGCCGGTGTCGAGCAACGCGGTCACCAGGCAGCCGGAACACCCGGCGCCCCGGATCCCGCACGTGTCGCAGTCGATGAGCATCCACGCCTCCTGACGGGTCGCCGGTGGCGGACAGGAGAGGTGCCCACCACCGTCGGTCACCAGAAGGCTAGGCCGGGGGTGTGACAGAACCGGACAACGAGGCAGCACCCACCCCGAACCCGATCATCGCCGTCAGGACCGGGCGAGCCGCCGCAGCAGCGAGTCGGCGCCGAGCGGGTAGGCGCCGTGCCGGCGTACCCCGTCGGCGACCTCGCGGTCCGAGGAGACCACCACCACCGGCCGCCCGGCCGGCTCGGCGCGGACCAGGCGGCGGATCAACTCGTCCGCCGTCTCTCCCTTGCGGGAGAAGAGGACCCGCACCCCGCGCGGCGCGGGCGGCAGCCCGTGGATCCGTTCGGCGCCGTCGAAGACCACGGTGACCTCGTCCCCGGTCTGCGCGGCGATCCCGCCCAGCCCGGTGATCAGCCGCTTGCGCTGCTGCTCCAGCGACATCTCGCCGAAACCGCGCTTGGTGACGTTGTAGCCGTCCACCACGAGATGCGCCCTGGGCAGGGCGAGCAGCTGGTCGAGGCGGGCGGGGTCGTCGGTGTCCCGGGCCCGGGTCGCGGCCCCGGCGGGGGTGGCACCGGGCTGGTCGGCGAACGCGTCGGCGACGAAGTCGGCGGGCAGCTTGTCCACCGGGTCCAGGGCCAGCTCGCGGCGGAGCCCGACGGCGGCCTGCCCGATCGTCTCCAGCAGCAGCCACAGCCTGGCCTCGTCGACCGACCGGGCCTCCTTGGCGCTGACCCGGGCCACCCCGGCCGCGGCCTCCGCCTCGGCCAGCCGGGCCCGGGCCCGGCGCAGCTCGGCGTCCGCGTCGGCGGCCGCGCGGGCGGCCCGGCCGCGCTCGGTGGCCAGCATCTCGGTGGCCTTGCGCTCCCGGGCCTGGGTCTCCCGCAGGGTACGGGTGATCTGCCGGGCCTCCTCGCGGAGCTGGCCCAGCTCCTCGCGGACCCGGGCGAGCTCGTCGCGGAGCTTCTCCGCCTCGACCCGGGCCACGGCCCGGTCGTGCTCGGCGCGGGTGGCCCGCTGCTCGGCCTCGCGGACCAGCTCGGCGACCACCGCGCTGTCCGCCTCGGCGCGCACCGCGGCGCCGCTGGCCTCGATCAGCTCGCGCCAGCCCCGGGGCCGGGCCAGGTAGGCCAGGGCGGCCACCTCGACCGGGTCGGCCGCCGCCGGGGCGGTCCCCTCCACGACGGCCGCGCCCAGGTCGCCGGCGTCGGCGAGCACCCGGGCGGTGACCCGCTGCCGGAACAGCGGGTCGGCGGTGAGCTGGGCGGCGATGGCCGGGGCGCCGAGCCGGGCGCGCCGGTTGGGGGCGAACTTGGCCACCCGGCGCAGCGGCACGGGCACCTCGTCGGCGGCCAGCCCGGGCAGCACCGCGGCCGTGAGCGTCACGATCCGCTGCCGGACCGGCTCGGGCAGGGTGGGCTCCGGCTCGGGTGGCGCGGCGGGGGTCTCACCGGCGTCGTGCGCGCCGACCAGCGACTCCTCCGCGGAGAAGTGGTCGTCGTGCGGCTCGGTGAGGGGCATGTGGCAAGTCTCCCACCCCGAACGGGCCCACCGCCCGGTGAGTGAGCCGATCTCTCATCCTACCGCCGGCGTGACCGGTGGGGCTGCCGGGACGGGAGTGTCGGACCCCGCCGCTAGCGTGCCCGCGTGACGCGAGCGGACTACGTCCAGGAGGCCCTGGCCGGCCTGGACCGGGTGGCGGGCACGGGGGTGGACCCCGCGCTGCCGCTCTACGCGACCACCTTCGTGGTGGTCGACCTGGAGACCACCGGCGGCG
The DNA here is from genome assembly GCF_040631005.1 of Micromonospora sp. NPDC005707. Taxonomy (NCBI): domain Bacteria; kingdom Bacillati; phylum Actinomycetota; class Actinomycetes; order Micromonosporales; family Micromonosporaceae; genus Micromonospora; species Micromonospora sp. NPDC005707. Next base: position 393,063 of record NZ_JBEXYR010000003.1, on the reverse strand, counting down.
CGCCGGACGGCGGCGGAATCACCGAGATCGGCGCCGTGAAGGTGCGCGGCGGCGAGGAGCTGGGCGTGCTGGCCACCCTCGTCAACCCGGGGGTCCCGATCCCGCCGTTCATCACCGTGCTGACCGGGATCACCCAGGCCATGCTGCTTCCCGCGCCGCCGATCGAGCGGGTGCTCCCGAGCTTCCTGGAGTTCGTCACCGACGCCGTCCTGGTCGCCCACAACGCCCCCTACGACGTGGGCTTCCTCAAGGCCGCCTGCGCGAAGCACGGCTACCGCTGGCCCAACCCCCGCGTGCTGGACACCGCCGCGCTGGCCCGCCGGGTGCTCACCCGCGACGAGGTGCCCAACCGCAAGCTGGGCACCCTGGCGGCCTACTTCCGCACCGCCACCCAGCCCACCCACCGGGCGCTGGACGACGCCAAGGCCACCGTCGACGTGCTGCACGGGCTGATCGGCCGGCTCGGCGGGCACCGGGTGGACACCATCGGCGAGGCCATCGAGTTCGCCCGGGCGGTCACCCCGACGCAGCGCCGGAAGCGGCACCTCGCCGAGGGGCTGCCGAAGGTGCCCGGCGTCTACATCTTCCGGGCCGCCGACGACCGGCCGCTCTACGTCGGCACCTCCGGCGACATCGCCACCCGGGTGCGCAGCTACTTCACGGCCGCCGAGAAACGGGCCCGGATCTCGGAGATGCTGGCCGCCGCCGAGCGGGTGGAGGCGGTCGAGTGCGCCCACTCGCTGGAGGCCGAGGTGCGCGAGCTCCGGCTGATCGCCGCGCACGCGCCGCCGTACAACCGGCGGTCGAAGTACCCGGAGCGCCAGGTCTGGCTGAAGCTGACCGACGAGGCCTACCCGCGGTTGTCGATCGTCCGCGACCTCGCCCCCACCGACTCGGCCTACCTCGGCCCGTTCCGGTCCAAGCAGGCCGCCGAGCTGGCCGCCGCCGGGTTCCACGACGCGGTGCCGCTGCGCCAGTGCACCCACCGGCTGTCCCGGCGCACCACCATGCCGGCCTGCGCGCTGGCCGAGCTGGGTCGCTGCCCGGCGCCCTGCGAGCACCTGATCACCCCCGAGGAGTACGACCACCGCGCCGCCGTCCCGTTCCGCACCGCCACCCGGGACGACCCGCAGGTGGTGGTGGACGCCCTGCTGGCCCGGATCGAGGCGCTCTCCGCCGCCCAGCGCTACGAGGAGGCCGCCGTGGTGCGCAGCCGGCTGGCCGCGGTGCTGCGCGCGGCGGTCCGGATGCAGCGCCTGGCCGCGCTGACGGGCATCGCCGAGCTGGCCGCCGCCCGCCCGGCCGCCCGGGGCGGCTGGGAGCTGGCCCTGGTGCGCCACGGCCGGCTGGCCGGCGCCGGGGTGTCCCCGCCGGGTGTCCACCCGCGACCGACCATCACCGCGATCCGGGCCACCGCCGAGACGGTCCTCCCCGGGCACGGTCCGGTGCCGGCGGCCACCGCCGAGGAGACCGAGCGGATCCTGTCCTGGTTGGAGCGACCGGAGACCCGGCTGGTCGAGACGTCGGCCGGATGGGCCTCGCCGGTCGCCGGCGCGGGCCGGTTCCGCGACCTGCTGACCAAGGCGGAAAACGGCGCGTCCCACCAACTCTCGACCGAACGCTCATGACCAAGTGTCCGATCGGACTACGTCAACTCCCTTAGGCTGTTAGAGAAGTGCAGTCCTGCCCGATTCGCGGGTCTGCTCCCGGTCGCCGGCCCCGGCACCCCCGGGGGCCGGGGTGAGGAGGTGTCCCAGGTGGACGTCGACGCCGGACACGGCGCCGCCCTGGGCGGCGCCCTCCCGACCCAGCCCGGCGACCTGCCGCTCTCCCGGCGCCTGCGCTCCCTGCTCACCTGGCCCACCACCGACAACGATCCCGTCACCGCGCTGGTCCGCGCCCATCGCGGCATCCATCCCAGCGCCGACGCGTCGGTGCTGCGGCGGGCCTACACGATCGCCGAGAACATGCACCGCGGCCAGTTCCGCAAGAGCGGCGAGCCGTACATCACCCATCCGCTCGCGGTCGCCCAGATCTGCGCGGACCTCGGCATGGACACCACCACCCTGGTCGCCGCGCTGCTCCACGACACCGTGGAGGACACCCGCTACACCCTCCAGGCGCTGCAGGAGGACTTCGGGGGCCAGGTGGCCCACCTGGTCGACGGGGTGACCAAGTTCGACAAGGCGTTCTACGGCAAGGCCGCCGAGGCGGAGACCGTCCGCAAGATGATCGTGGCGGCCGGCAAGGACGTCCGGGTGCTGATCATCAAGCTGGCCGACCGGCTGCACAACATGCGCACCCTCGGGGTCCGCTCGGCCGCCTCCCGGGAGCGGATCGCCCGCAAGACCCAGGAGGTGCTCGTCCCGCTCTGCGACCGGCTGGGCATCCAGACCCTCAAACGCGAGCTGGACGACGTGGTGCTGCTGCACCTGCAACCGGAGGAGCACGCGCGGATCGCCCGGTTCGTGCACGACCGGCCGGGCTGGGACGCCTACCTCGACGACGTGGTGACGAAGACGCGGGTGGCCCTGCGCCGCAGCCGGGTGGACGCCGAGGTCGGCCCCCGCCCCCGGCACCTCTACTCGATCTGGAAGGACACGGTGGCCGGCGAGCACACCGCGCCCTACGACCTGCCCCGCATCGCCATCGTGGTGGACGGTCCGGCCACCGACTGCTACGCCGCGCTCGGCGCGGTGCACGGGCTCTGGCGGCCGGTGCCGGGGCGCTTCAAGGACTTCATCGCCTCCCCGAAGAACAACCTCTACCGGTCCCTGCACACCAGCGTCTGCGGCCCCCAGGACAGAACCGTCGAGGTGCTGATCCGCACCGAGGAGATGCACCACTCCGCCGAATACGGCGTGGCCGCCCACTACCGCTTCCCCCGCGCCACCGGCCGCGCCGACGACCGGGTGGACGAGCTGGCCTGGCTGCGCCGGGTGCTCGACTGGGAGCAGGAGACGGTCGACCCGATCCAGTTCATGGAGTCGCTGCGCTGCGACCTGGCCGAGGCGCAGATCCAGGTGGTCGCCGACGGCCGGCAGGTGGTGCTGCCGGCCGGGGCCACCCCCGTCGACCTCGCCTACGAGCTGGGCACCGAGCGGGGCGACCACTGCCTCGCCGCGCGGATCAACGGCCGGCTCGCCCCGCTCTCCTCCGAACTGGAGGAGGGCGACGTGGTGGAGATCTTCACCGAGAGCGACGCGGAGAGCGGCTTCGAGGTCGACGTGGCACCGCGCGGGCCGCGCCGGGAGTGGCTCGGCTTCGTCAAGTCCCCGCACGCGCAGATGCAGATCAACCGCTGGTTCGCCGAGCACACCGAGCCGGGCATCTCGATCGCCGACAAGGTCCGCCTCGGCCGCGCCACCATCGGCCTGGCGCTGCGCAAGCACGACCGGGGCCTGGCCAGCGACCTGCCGCTGCTGCGGCTCTCCGAGGAACTGGGCTACCCCGACCTGGAGACCCTGCTGGTGGCGGTCTTCGACCGCACCGTGGAGCCCGACACGGTGGTCCGGCAGCTGATCGATCTGGTCGACCACCGGCAGTAGCGAGCTCCGCTCATCCGCCGGCGCCGCCCGGCCACTAGCCTTACAGGCATGATCCCCCGCGCGCGTGCCACCGGACGGGCCCTCGGCTACCAGATCTTCTACCGGCTCCCGGTCCCGCTGCGGCGCCGGCTGGTCCGGCTCGCCGTGCCGAAGTACATCGTCGGCGCGGTCACCCTGGTCCGGGACTCCGAGGCCGGCGGGGCGGGGCGGATCCTGCTGCTGCGCCAGCCGCCCGGCCACAGCTGGACCCTCCCGGCCGGGCTGCTGCAGCGCGCCGAGGCGCCGGTGGTCGGCGCGGCCCGCGAACTGTACGAGGAATCCGGCATCCGGCTGGCCCCCGAGCGGCTCCGCCCGGCCGTGCCGAACGCCGTGGTGCACGCCAAGGGCTGGGTGGACGTGGTCTTCGAGACGGAGGTGCCGGCCTCCAGCACCGAGCTGACGGTGGACGGCGCCGAGGTCTTCGAGGCCGCCTGGCACCCGCTGGACGACCTGCCCCGGCTGAGCCGGGCCACCGCCAACCTGCTCCGGTACTACGGGATCGGCCCGCGCGCGGGCGAGGTCCCGCCGGCGGCGCCACCCGCCGCGTGACCGCCCCCGACGCGGCCGGACCCGGCTGGCGGGCCGCCGTGGACGTCTGCGCGGTGGTGCTCGCCGCCGGGGAGGGGACCCGGCTGCGCCCGCTCACCGCGCACCGGCCCAAGGCGCTCTGCCCGGTCGGCAACGTGCCACTGCTCGACCGGGCGCTGGACCGGCTCGCCGGGCTGGGCCTCACCGGGCCGGACCGGGTCGCGGTGAACGCCTGCTACCTGGGCGGGCAGGTGGTGACGCACGTGGGCGCCCGGGCGCACCTGTCGGTCGAGCCGGGCGACCCGCTCGGCACCGCCGGCGGGCTCGGCAACCTGCGGGACTGGATCGCCGGGCGGGGGGTGCTGGTCGGCAACGCCGACGCGTACCTGACCGACCCGGACGCCCCGCCGGGGCCGGACGTGGCGGCGCTGCTGGACGGCTGGGACGGGCGGAGCGTACGCCTGCTCGGCCAGCCGGCGGACGACCCGGCCGCCCCCGGCACCTTCGACGGCCACCGGTTCGTGGGGTTCTCGCTGCTGCCGTGGCGGCTGGTCCGGGAGCTGCCGCCGACCTTCGGCGACCTGGTCCGGGCGGTGTGGCGGCCGGCGGAGGCGGTCGGCGCGCTCACCGTGGTCCCCTACCCGGGGACCTTCTACGACACCGGCACCCCGGCCGACTACCTGGCGGCCAACCTGCACGCGGCCGGCCCCGGCGGCCTGGTCGACCCGTCCGCCACCGTTGACGGGCGGGTGACGCGCTCCGTGGTCGGCGCGGGCGCGGTGGTCCGCGGCACGGTGGACCGCTCGGTCGTCTGGCCCGGCGCGACGGTCGCCGCGGGGGAACGCCTCAGCCGGGTGATCCGGGCGGGCGCCGACCTGACCGTCCCGGCGGCCCGGTGACCCACCCAGCCCTTAGCATGGGCCTCGACGCCGACGAACGGAGAAATGTCCCGTGATCACCGCGATCGTGCTGATCGACTGCGCCACCGACTCCATCCCCGAGGTCGCCGAGACGCTGGCCAACCTGCCGGGCGTCAGCGAGGTCTACTCGGTGGCCGGGCACGTCGACCTGATCGCCATGGTCCGGGTCCGCGAGTTCGAGCAGATCGCCCAGGTCATCGCCGGCAGCATCTCCAAGGTGCCGGGCGTGATCAACACCGAGTCCCACATCGCGTTCCGCGCCTACTCGCAGCACGACCTGGAGGAGGCGTTCGCGATCGGGCTGGCCAGCGCCGACTGACCCGCACGCGGATGGCCGGCCCGCCCCCGCAGGGCGGACCGGCCACCGTCGGTCGTACGCGTCAGCTCTGGCCGGGCGCCGGGGTCTCCGTGGTGCCCGGAGCGGGCTCCTCGGTGCCGGTGCCGCCCGGAGCCGGCGACTCGGTGCCACCCGGACCCGTCGACGTGGTGCCGCCCGGGCTGGGCGTACCGCTGGCGCTGGTCTGCGGGACCGGGACGCCCAGGGTCTGTGCGAGGGCCACCAGTTCGTCGTAGTGCGCCTGGAGGATCGGCAGGGCGTCCTGGGCGAGCTGGATCACCGACTGCTCGGAACCCTGCGAGATCTCGGTCTGGGTGGCCTGGATGGCCTGGACGTGGCCGGCCAACTGGGCGGTCACCCACGCCTTGTCGAACTCGGCGCCGCTGAGGTTGTTCAGCCGGTCGAGGACCTTCTGCTGGTCGGCGGTCGGGTCGGCCGGCAGCTGGACGTTCAGCTGCTGGGCGGTGGACTGCACCGTCTGGTCCAGCTGGGTGTGGTCCGTCACGAACATCTTGCCCAGGTCCTTGACCTGCTGGTTCTGGCCCTTCTGCTGCGCCAGGTTACCCGCGGTGATCTCGAACAGGTTCACCTGGTGCACCGCCTGCAGGTACTGCGTGTCCTGCGTCGACGGCTGCGCCGCGGCCTGGGCCGCGGCGGCTGGCGCCAGTCCCACGAGCACCAGCGCGGCCAGCAGGCCCAGGCGTTTGATTCCCAACATGCTTTCCCCCCCCTTGAGACGTCGGACCGCACGGATACCCGGCTGACCGGGGTTATTCCTGCGATTCCACCCGTCCGTGTCAGGGGGTGGCGGGACACCGGAGCGGGGCCGACCGGCGTCCCTCGGGCGGAACGGGACGGCGAGCCCGGAAAACGGCCGTGGCGCCCGCCGGTGATCCGGCGGGCGCCACGGTCAGTCGTATCCGGGCGGGTCAGCGGCGGCTCTCGCCGCTGCTGATCTCCTCCCGCTCCGGTCGGGGCTCGACCGGCGGGTGTCCCGGCGAGACCGGCGCCTCGGCCGGCCTCTCGATCGGGTAGAAGAAGCCCCGGATGGCCGGGCCGAGGGCGCCGAGCCGGTTCATCTTCTTCGGCACCACCCAGCCGACGTAGTCCAGCGCCGGGCCGTGGCCGTCGTGCCCGTCGGTCGGGGTGAGCGGCTGGTGGACCTCGACGAACCGGCCGTCGGGCAGCCGCTTGATGATGCCGGTCTCCACGCCGTGGGCCAGCACCTCCCGGTCGTGCTGCTGGAGACCCAGGCACAGCCGGTAGGTGACGTAGTAGGCCAGCGGCGGGACGACCAGCAGGCCGATCCGGCCGGCCCAGGTCATCGCGTTCAAGCTGATGTGGAACTTGTCGGCGATGACGTCGTTGGCGCCGGAGAGGGTCAGCACGACGTAGAAGGCGACCGCCATGGCGCCCACCGCGGTCCGGGCCGGTACGTCCCGGGGCCGCTGGAGCAGGTTGTGGTGCCGGTAGTCCTTGAGGCGGCGCGCCTCCAGGAACGGGTACATCGTCGACAGGCCCACCAGGATGCCGGGGAGCACGACCGTCGGCCAGAACAGCGGCGGGATGACGTACCCGTCGCCGATCGGGATGGAGATCTCCCAGGCCGGCATGAGGCGGGTCGAGCCGTCGAGGAACATGACGTACCAGTCGGGCTGGCTGGCGGCCGAGACCACCCACGCCTCGTACGGGCCGAAGTACCAGATCGGGTTGATCTGGAAGAGGCCACCCATCAGCGCGATCACGCCGAAGACGACCATGAAGAAGCCGCCCTGCTTGAGCGCGTAGCGCGGGAACATCCGCTCGCCGACCACGTTCTCGTTGGTCCGGCCGGGGCCGGGCCACTGGGTGTGCTTCTGCTTGAAGACCAGGCCCAGGTGGACGCTGATCAGCGCCACCAGCAGACCCGGGATGAGCAGCACGTGGGCGATGAAGAAGCGGCTGATGATGATGGTGCCCGGGAACTCCCCGCCGAAGATCGACGAGCTCACCCAGGAGCCGATCACCGGGATCGACAGGATGATGCCCGAGGCGATCCGCAAACCGGTGCCGGAGAGGCCGTCGTCCGGCAGCGAGTAGCCGGTGAATCCGGCCAGGAAGCCGACCCAGAACAGCAGCGAGCCGATGATCCAGTTCGTCTCACGCGGCTTGCGGAACGCGCCGGTGAAGAAGATCCGGAGCATGTGCACCACGATCGAGGCCATGAACAGCAGCGCCGCCCAGTGGTGCATCTGCCGCATGATCAGACCGCCGCGGACGTCGAACGACAGGTCCAGGCTCGAGGCGTACGCGGCCGACATCGGGGTGCCCCGCAGCGGGGCGTAGCTGCCGTCGTAGACCACCTCGGTCATCGCCGGCTCGAAGAAGAAGGTCAGGAAGACACCGGTCAGCAGCAGGACGATGAACGAGAAGAGCGCGATCTCGCCCAGCAGGAAGGACCAGTGGTCCGGGAAGACCTTGTTCAGCAGCTTGCGCAGCGGGGTGGCCACCTGGAAGCGGTCGTCCACCGCCCCGGCGGTCTTGGCCGGCAGCGCGGCCGCATCGAACTTTCGGCGCTTCATGGCCGCTCCCAGAAGTCGGGACCGATGGTCTCGGTGTAGTCGGACCTCGCCACGAAGAAGCCCTCCTCGTCCACCTCGATCGGCAGCTGCGGCAGCGGCCGGTTCGCCGGGCCGAAGACCGGCATGGCGTTGTCGGTGATGAGGAACTGCGACTGGTGGCAGGGGCAGAGCAGGCGGTTGGTCTGCTGCTCGTAGAGGCTGGCCGGGCAGCCGGCGTGCGTGCAGATCTTGGAGAACGCGACGAAGTTGCCCCACATGTAGTCGCCGTGACCCTTGCGCGCGTTGGCGGCGCGTGACTTCTGCGCGTCGTCCTCGCGCAGGTGGATGAGCAGGGTCGGCGAGTCGGCGTGCTTGTTGCTGACGCCGCCCTCGATGCCCGGGAACACGGTGAGCTGACCGCCGACGCTGATGTCCGCCGGGCGGATCGGCCGGCCGTCCTCCCGGATCAGCCGGATCTTCTTGCCGTCCGAGGCCGGCCTGAACCCGGTGGTGAACATCTGGTTGTTCTTGTGCGGCTGCGAGATCAGGCCACCGACCAGCGGCGCCGCGACGACCGCGCCGACCGGCAGCAGACCGGCCATCAGCGAGACGCCGAGCAGCGGACGGCGCTTCACCCCGAGCTCGTCGGCCATGTACAGCATGGTCTCGCCGGTGATCTTCCGATCCTCCGGGGAACCGGGCTGGTCGTGCCGGTCCTGGATCGAGACCTCCTTCGGCAGCAGCTTCTTGCCCCAGGTGAGGATGCCGAAGCCGATGCCGAGCAGGGCGATGCCGAGGGTCACGCCGAGCAGCGGGGTGTAGTACTTGTCACCGCCGCGGCCGGCCTCCCACTTCCACGGCCACCAGATGTAGATGACCAGGAACGCCAGGCCGGCCAGGAACGTGAGCCAGAACATCGACGCGACCGTGCGGGTCAGCCGGCGCTCCGCCTTGCTGCCGGGGACCACCTGGGCCTCGTAGTGGACGATCTCGATGTCGTCCCGCCGCGCGCCCTCCTCGACGATGTCGAACCGGGAGAGCCGGGGGTCGTTCACGTCGAGCGGCTCCGGGCCCTGCTGGGCCTGGTGCTCGGTGTGGGTGCTCATGCCGTCACCTCGCTACGGGTGGCGCCGGGGGTCGGCGCCACAGCACTGAAACGAATGATCCGCTCGGTCACGACTTGCCCGCAATCCACAGGCTCGTGAAGACCAGCGCGACGATGCCGACCAGGAAGATCGCGAGACCCTCGGTCGACGGGCCGTACCGGCCCAGGTTGAAGCCGCCCTGGTCCTGGTCGTGCTTCAGGGTCTCCTGGATGTAGGCGATGATGTCCGCCTTCTGCTCCGGAGTGATCTGGTTGTCGCCGAACACCGGCATGTTCTGCGGGCCGCTCAGCATGGCGGCGTAGATCTGCCGGTCGCTGGCCGGGCGAAGGCTCGGCGCGTACTTGCCCGAGGAGAGGGCGCCGCCGCCACCACCGAACGCGTGGCACTGCGAGCAGTTGATCCGGAACAGCTCGCCACCGGCGGCCATGTCGGCGTTCTGGTGCAGGTTGTTGCCCTGCGGCACCTGCGGGCCGCCGCCGAGCTCCTGGATGTACTGGCCGAGCTGGCGCACCTGCTCGTCGGTGAACTGCGGGGGCTTGCGCATGGCCTGGGCTTCCTGCCGGGCCATCGGCATCCGACCGCTGCTGACCTGGAACTCGACCGAGGCCGACCCGACGCCGATCAGGCTCGGCCCGCGTCCCTCGACGCCCTGGGCGTTGCGACCGTGACAGGTCACACAGCTCACGTCGAACAGCGCCTTGCCCTCGTTGGCGGCGGCGCTCAGGGGCGGGTTGTCCTGCGCCTGCACACCGGGGGCGAAGGCGGTGTAGGCGCCGCCGGCCAGCATCAGCGCGGCGGCCAGCCGGACCGCGGCACCCAGCCGGCGGCGGCCCCTGCTGCGCGCTACGGGCCGCCCGCGCAGGCGCGCGAGCAGACCGCGTCGGCGGTCGTTGTCAGAAGTCATGACCTGTGTCCTTAACCGGTTGGACCTTGTCTCAGGGGACGGAGTAGCGGCGCGATACGTGACGCGCCAAGATCACTGAAGCCAGTAGATCATGGCGTAGAGCCCGATCCACACGACGTCGACGAAGTGCCAGTAGTAGGACACGACGATCGCCGAGGTCGCCTGCGCCGGGGTGAACCGGCCCATGGTGGTACGGATCATGAAGATGATGAACGCGACGAGACCGCCGGTCACGTGCAGGCCGTGGAAGCCGGTCGTCAGGTAGAACATCGACCCGTAACCGTCTTCGTTGATCTTGACGCCCTCGTGCACCAGGTTGCGGTACTCGTTCGCCTGGCCGAGCACGAAGATCAGGCCCATCACGAAGGTGATCGTGAACCACCGGCGGAGGGCGTGGACGTCACCCTTCTCGGCCGCGAAGACACCGAGCTGGCAGGTCACCGAGGACAACACCAGGATCACCGTGAAGGTGGTCGCGTAGGGGATGTTGAGGATCTCGGTGTGCTTCTCCCACTGCTCCGGCGCCGCCGCGCGGATCGAGAAGTACATCGCGAACAGCGCCGCGAAGAACATGAGTTCGCTGGAGAGCCACACGATCGTCCCGACGCTGACCATGTTCGGCCGCGTCAGGGAGTGGATCCGGCTCTTGTCAATGGCTGGGGCCGCAGTCACGCGGTCATTATTGCCCTTGACCGGGACCGACGATCAGCGGGGTGGCAAACCTGTGCCATCAGTGGCCCGATCGGGGTCGCCCGCTTCGCCTGACCTACGCTGAAAAGCGTGCTGCATGTCGATCCGATCTTCGCCGCCACCTCGGTGGCTCCGGCGACACTCGCGGCGGGGGGCGAGGCCGTCCCGCCGCCGTTCACCGTGGCCCGCGTCCTGACCGAGACCCGGCTGGACAGCTGGCTCACCCTCGGCCTCGTGCTCGCCGCCGGTCTCTACCTCTACGGGGTGTACCGGCTGCGGCTGCGGGGCGACCGCTGGCCGGTGGTGCGTACCGTCAGCTTCCTCTTCCCGGGCCTCGGCGGCATCGCCGCGGTCACCGTCAGCGGGCTGGGCGCCTACGACACCGCCCTGCTGTCGGTGCACATGATCCAGCACATGGTGCTGTCCATGATCGCACCGATCTTCCTGGCGCTCGGCGCCCCGGTGACGCTCGCCCTGCGCACCCTGCCGGTGCGCCCGCGCAAGCGGCTCCTGGCGATCGTGCACAGCCGGGTCGCCCGGGTCTACAGCTTCCCGCTGGTGGCGTTCGCCATCTTCGTGGTGAACCCGTTCGCCCTCTACTTCACCGGCCTCTACGAGATCACCCTCCGGCACGAGTGGGCGCACGAACTCGTGCACGCGCACTTCATCATGACCGGCTGCGTGTTCTTCTGGCCGCTGCTCGGCCTGGACCCGCTGCCCGGGCGCTGGCCGTACCCGGCGCGGGCGCTGCTCATGCTGCTCTCCGTGCCGTTCCACACCGTGCTCGGGCTCACGATCATGCAGAGCACCACGCTGCTCGGCGGCGACTGGTACCCGTCGCTGCACCTGAGCTGGTCGGACCCGTTCAACGACCAGGTCGTCGCCGGTGGCGTGCTGTGGGCCGGCGGCGAGTTCGTCAGCGTCACCATGCTGGCCGTGCTGGTCGTCCAGTGGATCAAGCAGTCCGAGCGGGAGGCCCGCCGGCTGGACCGCGAGCTGGACCGCCAGGAGGCCCGCCAGCGCGCCGCGGAAGCGAGCGCCTGACCACCCATCCGGTACGGATGTGACGCCCGCTACGATCAGCGGGCAGCTACGAGGTGGGAGTCACGTCACGATGAGCGATCGTCTTTGCACCGTCCTGCTCTACAGCGACGACCCGAAGGTCCGGGACCGGATGCGACTCGCCGTCGGCACCCGGCCCGCCCCCGGAATCGAGATCGAGTTCGTCGAGGCCGCCGACTACGACGGTTGCGTCCGGCTGGTCGACGACTACGAGATCGACCTGCTGCTGCTCGACGGCGAGGCGAGCCCCGGCGGCGGCCTCGGCATCGCCCGCCAGATCAAGGACGACCGCGACGACGCCCCGCCGACCTGCGTGGTGCTGGCCCGCGCCGCCGACCGCTGGCTCGCCGCGTACGCCGAGGTCGACGCCACGCTGACCCACCCGCTCGACCCGGTGACCGCCGGCACCACCGTCGCCGAGCTGCTGCGGCGCACCCACGCCGCGGCCTGAGCCACCCCGCGACGGCTCCCGCCCCGGCGCGTCTGACGCCGCGGCCCGGAGCCGTCGTCCCGGCGCCACGGCGACGCGGCCGTGGTACCGGCGCCTCGGAACGCCACACCCGCTCTCACGCCCGCTCGGGAGGCCCGCCATGGGCGAACGGACCTGGCCGCTTCTGCTCAACGCGCTGCTGCGCGGCGAGGAGCTCTCCACCGCCGACACGGCCTGGGCGATGGGCGAGATCATGGCCGGCTCGGCCACGCCGGCCCAGATCGCCGGCTTCGCCGTGGCCCTGCGCACCAAGGGCGAGACGCCCGCCGAGCTGGGCGGCCTGGTCGAGGCGATGCTGACCCGGGCGGTCCCGGTGGCGCTCCCCGAGGAGATCCGGGCCGCCGCGCTGGACGTGGTGGGCACCGGCGGCGACCTCGCCCACACGGTGAACATCTCCACGATGGCCGCGCTGGTGGTCGCCGGGGCCGGTGTCCGCGTGGTCAAGCACGGCAACCGGGCCGCCTCCTCCTCGTGCGGCACGGCCGACGTGCTGGAATACCTGGGCGTCCCGCTGGATCTCGACCCGGAACAGGTGGCGCGCTGCGTGACCGAGGCCGGCATCGGCTTCTGCTTCGCCGCCCGGTTCCACCCCGGGATGCGGCACACCGGCCCGGTCCGCCGCGAGATCGGCGTGCCCACCGCGTTCAACTTCCTCGGCCCGCTGACCAACCCCGCCCGTCCCCGGGCCGGCGCGGTGGGCTGCTTCGACCCGCGGATGGCCCCGGTGATGGCGGCCGTCTTCGCCGCCCGCGGCGACTCGGTGATCGTCATGCGCGGCGAGGACGGGCTGGACGAGTTCAGCACCGGCGCGCCGACCCGCGTCTGGGTGGCGCAGCAGGGGGTTGTCAGGGAGGCGCTGCTCGACGCGCCGGAGCTCGGGGTACCCCGGGCCACCCTGGCCGACCTGCGCGGCGGTGACGCCGCGTACAACGCGGGTGTCGTCCGGCGGCTGCTGGCCGGCGAGACCGGCCCGGTCCGCGACGCCGTTCTGGTGAACGCCGCCGTCGCGCTGGCCACGCAGGGCCCGCTCGACGGCGACCTGCACGAGGCGCTGCGCGCCGGCCTGGTCCGGGCGACCGAGTCGGTCGACTCGGGCGCGGCGGCCGGTGCCCTGGAGCGCTGGCTCGAGGTGGCCGGCACGCTCTGAGCCCGGGTGCTGTCCGGGTTCTGTCGGACCGGCGTGCCAAACTACACGGGAGTAATTTTCCGTTTTCCGCCGATGGCGCCGCCGGTTCCCGGCGGGCACCGGAACGAGAGGAGACGCCCGTGTCGGACCGCGAGCTCTACTGCGACACCTGCGAGGGCGTCGTGGCGTTCGAGGCGCCCCCCTGCGTCGACGGGCACGGCGCCGACTGCCCCGAGCTGGTCTGCACCGGCTGCGGAGCGGCTGTGCTCATCGCCACCTTCGCCTTCCGCGCCCCGCGCCTGGGCAACCGCCGCGGCACCACACCCGCCGGCCCGACCGCCGCGCCGCCTGACCGCCAGGCTGCCTGACCGCCGCGCCGCCAGGCCGCCTGACCGCCGCGCCGCCCGACCGCCGCGCCGCCTGGCCGCTCTGCCGCCTCCCGGGCCGACCCCGCACCGGACAGCACCCGACGAATCCCACTCCGCCAACTGGTCCCGGATCACCCAGAACGGCAGGTACTGGTCCCGCTGCGCGCCGGGCGCAACCGCCACGCCGGACGGGCCGTCAGCTCAGCGTCCGTTGACACTTAGGCTCCACCAGTCCCGCGCACGGTCTGGTCGACGACAACATGTTGGCGGATCTTCGTCACTGACCGCTCGTGCGGCGGCCCGCGAACAGCAACCCGCCGATCCGGCAGGCCCCGGGCGTGCGATTCGCGGCGTCCGGGCCTGCCCGGTCATGGCGCAGGAGCCACTACGAACTTGATGACGCGAACGACTCACCCGGCCCGCCCACAGCGGCGCGGTGGTGATTCACCAACGACATCAAGTTGCTAGCGGCGTCGGGGCCTGCCCCGTCATGGCGCAGGAGCCGCTACGAACTTGATGACCTGAATGACTCACCCGGCCCGCCCACAGCGGCGCGGCGGTGATTCACCAACGACATCAAGTTCCTAGCAGCATCGGGGCCTGCCCCGTCATGGCGCAGAAGCCACTACGAACTTGACGAGGTGAACGACTCAGCCGGCCTGCCCACAGCGGTGCGGTGGTGATTCACCTACGACATCAAGTTCGTAGGCACTGAATGGGAGGCGGTCGACCGCCTGTGGCGCTCGCGCGCCTTTCGAGCTGACGTCACCAACGGCTCGACCAACGGCTCGGCGGGGCTGGCCATCGGGCGATCGTGAGGTTCGGCGCGGGCGACAAGAGACGTGGCGGGCGAGTGACGGGCGGGAAAGCGGAAGGCCCGCGGCCCCGGAGGGGGCGCGGGCCTTCCGCTGATGTTCGGGTCAGTGCTCGGCGGTGCGGCGGGTGCCGGAGTAGTACTCGAAGAGCAGGCCGCAGGCCGCGAAGACGACCGTCACGAGGCCCAGGCCGATCAGCCAGAACTGCCAGAAGACCAGCCCGAGACCGGCGATCGCGGCGGCCAGGGCCAGGCCGAACGGCCAGTAGCTGCCCGGGCTGAAGAAGCCGATCTCGCCCGCGCCGTCGGCGATCTCGCCGTCCGCCCGGTCCTCGGGACGCAGGTCGATGCGGCGCGAAACGAACCAGAAGAAGCCGCCGCACATCGAGCAGAGCAGGAAGGACAGCAGCAGCGCCACGGTGCCGACCCACTCGACCCGGCCGCCCTCGCCGTACGTCCAGGCGCCGTAGAGAATCGCCGCGCCGAGGAGGAACGTCGCGATGATGAGGAAGATCTTCCACTCGGTCTTCATGCCGGACCCCTCAGCTTCCCGCGCCGGCCGTCGCGTCGGACGGGTTGAAGTTGGCCGTGTTGCGCCGCGTCTTGAACGGCTTGGTTTCGGTGGCGTACGGGTCTTCACCGATCGCCTGGAGCGCCTCCTGGGTCGACTTGCCGGCCTTCTTGGCCGCCAGGAACTGCTCGTACTTCTCCGGCGAGACGACCCGCAGCTCGAAGTTCATGAAGGCGTGGTAGCTGCCGCACAGCTCGGCGCAGCGGCCGACGAAGTGGCCCTCCTGGTCCAGGCTGGAGACCTCGAAGGTGTTGCGCACGTTGCCCGGCATGACGTCACGCTTGAACAGCAGCTCCGGCACCCAGAAGGAGTGGACGACGTCGCGGGACTGCTCCTCGAACCGGATCGACTTGCCGCTCGGCAGGACCAGCACCGGGATGACCTCGCTGGTGCCCAGCACCGAGGCGACGGTGTTGGCGTCGCGGCCCTGGCCGTCGCGGTAGTTGAACTGCCAGTTCCACTTGAAGGCGACGACCTCGACGGTGACGTCGGGGTTCTTCGACTCCTTCACCACGTCGGTCTGCACCACCGCGGTGTAGTAGAAGAGCACGGACACCACGAGGATCGGCGCGATGGTGTAGAGGAACTCCATCGGCAGGTTGTAGCGGGTCTGCACCGGCAGCTCGTTGCCGCGCTTCCGGTAGCGGATCACGCACCAGAAGATCAGGCCCCACACGAACACGCCGACCGCGAGGGCCGCGATGCAGGACGCGATCCACAGGTCGTACATCCGGTGCGACTCGGGCGTGATGCCGCCCTGCGGCCACCCGAACCCGCCGAACGTCTTGCCGACGTCGCAGCCGGTGAGCAGAACCAGCAGCGCGGCTCCACCGAGACCGAGCCCGGCGAGTCGACCAGCACCACGCCGCCGGCCCCCGCCGGCCCCCGAGGAAGCGCTGTGCCGTACGGCCGACGGCCGTACCTCCGAACTCCTTGCGACCACCTGGTCCTGCCTCCCTAGCGCGCCGCGGTGATTGTTTCGCTCGACACCGACGGCAAAGGCGTCACCGACGGTCGCAGATTACTCGACCATGGCGGGCCTGACCGTCTTGGGGTCACTGTCCGCCCCCATCGGGGGGATCTTGGGCGTACCGGGGCGATAGCGTGGACCTTCGTGAGCGCATCCCCGGTCTACCTGGACGCGGCCACCGCCGCCCCGCTGCACCCGGTCGCGCGGCAGGCGCTGCTGGCCGCGCTCGACGACGGGTGGGCGGACCCCGCCAAGCTCTACGGCCAGGCCCGCCGGGCCCGCCAGCTCCTCGACGCCGCCCGCGAGGCCGCCGCGCAGACCCTCGGCGTCCGCGCCGACGAACTCTCCTTCACCCCCAGCGGTACGGCGGCCGCGCACGCCGCCGTGCTCGGTGGCCTGTCGGGGCGGCGCCGGGCCGGGGCGGCCCTGGTGCACTCGGCGATCGAGCACTCGGCGGTCCTGCACGCCGCGGAGCGGCACGTGGCGGACGGGGGCGACGCGGTGGGCGTACCCGTGGACCGGCTCGGCCGGGTGGACCTGGACGCCTGGGCGGCGGCGGTGGCCGCCCCCGGCGTGGCCCTGGCCGCCCTGATCGGGGCGAGCCACGAGGTGGGCACGGTGCAGCCGGTGCCCGCGGCGGCGGAGCTCTGCGCCGAGGCGGGGGTGCCGCTGTACGTCGACGCGGCGCAGCTGGCCGGCCGGGCGCCGCTGCCGGCCGGCTGGTCGGTGCTGAGCGCCAGCGCGCACAAGTGGGGCGGGCCGCCCGGGGTGGGCCTGCTCGTCGTGCGCAAGGGCACCCGCTGGGAGTCGCCGTTCCCGGCCGACGAGCGGGAGTCGGGGCGTACCCCGGGGGTGGTGAACCTGCCGGCGGTGGTGGCCGCGGCGGCGAGCCTGCGCGCGGCGGCGGCCGACGCGGCGACCGAGGCGGCCCGGCTCGGGCCGCTGGTCGACCGGATCCGCGCCCGGGTGGCGGCCGAGGTGCCGGACGTGGAGGTGGTCGGCGACCCGGTGGACCGCCTCCCCCACCTGGTCACCTTCTCCTGCCTCTACGTGGACGGCGAGGCGCTGCTGCACGCGCTGGACCGGCGGGGCTTCGCCGTGTCGTCCGGCTCCTCGTGCACGTCCTCGACGTTGCGGCCGTCGCACGTGCTGGAGGCCATGGGGGTGCTGTCGCACGGCAACGTCCGGGTGTCGCTGCACCGGGACACCACCGAGGCCGACGTCGACCGGTTCCTGGCCGAGCTGCCCGGCATCGTCGCCGGCCTGCGCGCCGAGGCGGGGGTGACCGGGCTGTGAGCGAGCCGGACGAGGTGCTCGACTGCCGGGGCCAGCGCTGCCCCCTGCCCGTGATCAATCTCGCCCGCCGGCTGCCCGACCTGCCGGTCGGCGCGGTCATCCGGGTGCTCGCCGACGACCCCGCCGCGGCCGTGGACATCCCGGCCTGGTGCCGGATGCGCGGCCAGGAGTTCGTGGCCGCGCACCCGGACGGGCCCGGCTACGACGTGCGCCGCAGCCACTGACCCACGGCTCAGCGGAGGTGGGCGAGGATCCCCGGAAGGGCGGTCACTGCAGGTGCGGGCGGACGTCCTCGGCGGCCGCGTCGCCGTACGACTCGGCGAGCCGCTTGACGAACAGGTCCCGGCGGACCTCGTACTCCTGGCCGCCGAAGTTCTCCAGCACCAGCGTGGCGAGCAGGCAGCCGACCTGGGCGGCGCGCTCCAGGCTGACCCCCCAGTTGAGCGCGGCGAAGAAGCCGGCCCGGAAGCCGTCGCCGACGCCGGTCGGGTCGACCGCCTGGATCTCCCGGGCGATCGGCACGTGGATGGTGCCGAGATCGCGCCCGGCGATCTCCACGCCCTGCTTGCCCAGCGTGGTGACCCGCACCTTCACCCGGTCCAGCAGCTGGGCGTCGGTCAGCCCGGCCTTGCTCTGCAGCAGCGACTTCTCGTACTCGTTGGTCATGAGGTAGTCGGCGCCGTCGACCAGGCCGAGGACGTCCGCGCCGTCCATCCGGGCGAGCTGCTGCGAGGGGTCGGCCACGAAGGAGTAGCCGCGCTCCCGGCACTCCGCCGAGTGCCGGATCATCGCGGCCGGGTCGTTGGCGCTGACCAGCACCAGGTCGAGGCCGCCGAGCCGCTGCGCCACCGGGGCCAGCTCGATGTTGCGGGCCTCGCTCATCGCGCCCGCGTAGAACGACGCGATCTGGCACATGTCGGTGTCGGTGGTGCAGACGAAGCGGGCCGTGTGCGCGATCTCGCTGACGTGCACCGAGTCGCAGTCGACGCCGTGCCGCTCCAGCCAGGACCGGTAGTCGGCGAAGTCCGCGCCGACCGCGCCGAGCAGCACCGGGCGCAGCCCGAGCTGGGCCATGCCGAAGGCGATGTTCGCGGCGGTGCCGCCGCGCCGGAGCACCAGCTCGTCGACGAGGAAGGACAGCGAGACCTTGTCCAGCTGGTCGGCGATGAGCTGGTCGGCGAAGCGACCGGGGAAGCTCATCAGGTGGTCGGTCGCGATCGAGCCGGTCACGGCGATCTTCATGTCAACCCTCGTGGTCGGGAGCACGGCGCGGGTCAGCCTACCGGTCGCCCCGCCCGGCCGGACGGGGTCGGTCGACAACCGGTCGTCCCCCGCACGCCCCGACGTCACCGCCCGGACACCCGGACGGCACGACAAAACGGCGGGACCACCCCAGGAGGGATGGTCCCGCCGTCAGGCAGGCGTCGTCGGCCCCGTCGACTCAGCTGAACGAGTCGCCGCAGGCGCAGGAGCTGCCGGCGTTCGGGTTGTCGATGGTGAAGCCCTGGGCGTCGATCCGGTCGGCGAAGTCGATGGTGGCGCCGGCCAGGTAGGGGGCGCTCATCCGGTCGACGACGACCTCGACACCGCCGAAGTCGGTGACGACGTCACCGTCGAGCGACCGCTCGTCGAAGAACAGCTGGTACCGCAGGCCGGAGCAGCCGCCCGGCTGCACGGCGACCCGGAGCCGCAGGTCGTCACGGCCTTCCTGCTCGATCAGGGCCTTGACCTTCTGCGCCGCGACGTCGGTGAGGACGACGGTGCTGGGGGCCTTGGCCTCGGTCGACTCGGTCTGCGCTGGCGTGGTCACGTGGAAGTCTCCCTGCGCGGTATGGGGTCCGGACGCACTGGCCAACGCCGCGCGTCCGCCAATGATTCCCGGTGTGGTCCAGATCCGATCGTACGCCGCCCGGGCGGGCGGCACCTCCGGTGGCACGAGCCGCGCCGCGTGAGCCGCGCCGCAGGCCAGGGCGGACTCAGCGGCTCCACTGGCGGGCCAGGCGGGCCCCGAGCGCGCGCAGGCCCTCCGCCGGGCGGCCCATCGCCGCCTCCACTCCCCCGCGCTCCTCCCCGCCGAAGTGCTCGACCAGGCTGTGCGCCTCGGTGACGCCGGCCGCGGCGGCCTCCCGCCGCCCGGTGCTCACCCGGCCGGCCAGCACCACGCAGGGCACCCCCCGGTCGCGGGCCGCCCCGGCCACCCCGGCGACCACCTTGCCGCGCAGCGACTGGTGGTCGAAGGAGCCCTCGCCGGTGATCACCAGGTCGACGGCGTCCAGCGCGGCGTCCAGGCCGATGGCCCGGGTGACCAGGCCGATGCCGGACTCGCATCGGCCGCCGAGCGCGAGGACCGCCGCGCCGAGGCCGCCGGCCGCGCCGCCGCCCGGCAGCGCGCCGAGCCCGGACGGGCAGCCCGGCAGGCCCTTCTCCAGCACCGCCGCCCAGCGCTCCAGCGCGGCGTCGAGCAGCAGCACGTCCTCGCGGGTGGCGCCCTTCTGCGGGCCGTACACGTTGCTGGCGCCGTGCAGCCCGAGCAGCGGGTTGTCGACGTCGGTGGCGGCGACCAGCGCCGCGCCGCGGAGCCGGGGCGCGCCGTCGAGCGCGGTCACCGCGGCGAGGGCCGCCCCGCCGTACGGCAGGGCCCGGCCGGCCCCGTCCAGCGGGGTGATGCCGAGCGGGGTGAGCATGCCGGCGCCGCCGTCGTTGGTGGCCGAACCGCCCAGGCCGATCACCACGGTCGCCGCCCCGGCCTCCACCGCGGCCGCGACCAGCAGGCCGAGCCCGTAGGAGGTGGTCGCCTTGGGATCCCGCTCGGCGGCGGAGAGCAGGTGCAGCCCGCACGCCTGCGCGCTCTCCAGGTAGGCCACGCCGTCGTCGGTGAGCAGGATCTCACCGGTGGCGGGCCGGCCGAGCGGGTCGACGGTGGGCACCGGCAGCCGCCGGCCGCCGAGCGCCTCGCCGAGCACCGCCACGAACCCCGGGCCGCCGTCTGCCAGCGGCCGGATCAGCAGCTCGTCGGTCGGGGCGACCTCCCGCCAGCCCTCGGCCACCGCGGCGGCCACCTCCGGGGCCGGCAGCGTGCCGGCGAACTTGTCCGGGCAGAGCAGCACGCGCATGCCCAGCAGTGTGGCAGGCCACATCCGTGGCGGCCGCACGGCCGCCCCGCTGTGGGACCATGGGGGCGTGACTTCGACCTGGGTTGAGCCCTCCAACACCGCCACTGCGCTGCTGCTCCTCGGCCGCGGCAGCGACCCCGCCACCGAGCGTGGCGTGGAGTGTCCGGGTGACCTGCCCGCGCCGAGCGACCCGGACCTGGTGGCCCGGGCGGCCGCGGCGAAGGCCGCGCTCGGCACGAAGGTCTTCGTGCTGGGCCACCACTACCAGCGCGACGAGGTGATCCAGTTCGCCGACGTGACCGGCGACTCGTTCAAGCTGGCGCGGGAGGCGGCGGCCCGCCCCGACGCGGAGTACATCGTCTTCTGCGGTGTCCACTTCATGGCGGAGAGCGCCGACATCCTCACCTCGGACCGCCAGAAGGTGATCCTGCCCGACCTCGCCGCCGGCTGCTCGATGGCCGACATGGCGGTGCTGTCGCAAGTCGAGACCGCCTGGGACGTGCTGACCGAGCTGGGCGTCGCGGCGGACACCGTCCCGGTGACCTACATGAACTCCTCGGCGGACATCAAGGGCTTCGTCGGCCGGAACGGCGGCGTGGTCTGCACCTCGTCCAACGCGAAGCGCGCGCTGGACTGGGCGTTCGCGCAGGGGCAGAAGGTGCTCTTCCTCCCCGACCAGCACCTGGGCCGCAACACCGCCGTCCTGGAGATGGGCTTCTCGCTGGACGACTGCGTGCTCTACGACCCGCACAAGCCGAACGGCGGGCTCACCCCGGAGCAGCTGCGCGACGCCAAGATGATCCTGTGGCGGGGGCACTGCTCGGTGCACGGCCGCTTCACCCTCGACAGCGTCAACGACGTGCGCGAGCGGGTGCCGGGGGTCAACGTGCTGGTCCACCCGGAGTGCCGGCACGAGGTCGTCAACGCCGCCGACCAGGTGGGCTCGACCGAATACATCATCAAGACCATCGAGGCGGCCCCGGCCGGCTCGGCGTGGGCGGTCGGCACCGAGCTGAACCTGGTCCGCCGGCTGGCGCTGGCCCACCCGGACAAGCAGATCATGTTCCTCGACCGCGCGGTCTGCTACTGCTCGACGATGAACCGGATCGACCTGCCGCACCTGGTCTGGGCACTGGAGGAGCTGGTCGCCGGCCGGGTGGTCAACCAGATCACCGTGGACCCGGACACCGCCGGACACGCCCGGGCCGCGCTGGACCAGATGCTCGCCCTTCCGGGCGCCTGATCACCCTCGGTCACATCACTGGTACGGAAACGCACCGGAATCCCCGGTTCGTGCCCTCGCTGGTGATGTGACCGATTCCATTCTCGTCACGGAGGGCTATGCTGCCGGGGCGACGATGCACGCGGACCGTTTTGACCGGGCCGCCTTTCGGGTAGCGATGCAGATCGTGCACCTGACTCATCTACACGGCAGCACCAACGCGCTGGAGGTTGCGTTGACCGACGACGTCCTGGTCGTACACGGAGGCACTCCGCTCGAAGGGCGGATCCGCGTGCGCGGCGCGAAGAACCTCGTGTCCAAGGCGATGGTCGCCGCCCTGCTGGGCGACACCCCCAGCCGGCTGTTCGACGTGCCCCGGATCCGCGACGTGGAGGTCGTCCGCGGGCTTCTCGGCCTGCACGGCGTCAAGGTCAGCGACGGCGAGGAGGACGGTGAGCTGGTCTTCGACCCGTCCAACGTCGAGAGCGCCAGCACCGACCAGATCAATGTGCACGCCGGTTCCAGCCGGATCCCTATCCTGTTCTGCGGCCCGCTGCTGCACCGGCTCGGTCACGCCTTCATCCCCGACCTGGGCGGCTGCCACATCGGCCCGCGCCCGATCGACTTCCACCTCCAGGCGCTGCGCGAGTTCGGCGCGACCGTGGAGAAGACCCCGGAGGGGCTGCACCTGTCGGCGCCGAACGGGCTGCACGGCACCAAGTTCGCCCTGCCCTACCCGAGCGTGGGCGCCACCGAGCAGGTGCTGCTCACCGCGGTGATGGCCGAGGGCGTCACCGAGCTGCGCAACGCGGCGGTGGAGCCCGAGATCATCGACCTGATCTGCGTGCTGCAGAAGATGGGCGCGATCATCAAGGTGCACACCGACCGGGTGATCGAGATCCAGGGTGTGAAGCGGCTCAGCGGCTACACCCACCGGCCGATCCCGGACCGGATCGAGGCGGCGAGCTGGGCGGCGGCCGCGCTGGCCACCCGGGGGCACGTCGAGGTGCTCGGCGCCCAGCAGGCCGACATGATGACCTTCCTGAACATCTTCCGCTCGGTCGGCGGCGAGTACGAGGTGACCGACCTCCGCCCGCCGCGCGGCGGCGGGCCGGGCCAGGAGGGCGGCATCCGGTTCTGGCACCCGGGCGGCGAGTTGAACGCGGTGGCGCTGGAGACCGACGTGCACCCCGGGTTCATGACCGACTGGCAGCAGCCCCTCGTCGTGGCGCTGACCCAGGCCCGTGGCCTGTCGATCGTCCACGAGACGGTCTACGAGCAGCGGCTCGGCTACACCGAGGCGCTGAACTCGATGGGCGCCAACATCCAGGTCTACCGGGACTGCCTGGGCGGCACCCCGTGCCGCTTCGGCCGCCGCAACTTCAAGCACTCCGCGGTGATCGCCGGCCCGAGCAAGCTGCACGCGGCCGACCTGGTGATCCCCGACCTGCGGGCCGGTTTCAGCCACCTGATCGCGGCCCTGGCCGCCGAGGGCACCTCCCGGGTCTACGGCGTCGACCTGATCAACCGGGGCTACGAGGACTTCGAGGCCAAGCTGGCGGACCTGGGCGCGCACGTCGAGCGTCCCTGAGGTCACACCCGACTTACCGCGCCCGGTGCACCCGCGATGTGCACCGGGCGCGGCTGGTTGGCTACCCTTGCCGGCGTGCCGTCGCTGTTTCGCCGTAAGCCCACCGACCTCGTCGAGGAGTCCGTCACCCCGGTGACGACCGACGAGGCGTCCGCCGCCGCCCAGTCGCGGGGCTACACGCCCGCCAAGGGGCGCGAGACCCCGAAGCGCCCGGCCGCCGGCCGGCGCCCCGCCGGGCCCGCGAAGCCGCTGACCAAGGAGGAGGCCCGGGAGCAGCGCCGCGCGGCGCGCGCCGAGTCCGCGGCCGAGTTCCGGCGCGAGGGCGGCCCGCGCGACCGGGGCCCGGAGCGGCTGCTGGCCCGCAACGTGGTCGACTCCCGGCGTACGGTGGGCACCTGGTTCTTCGGCGGCGCGCTGATCGTGCTGCTCGGCTCCAACCAGGCCATGCCGCCGATCGTCCGGCTGCTGTCGAACGTGCTGTGGGGCGCGCTGGCGCTCGGTGTGGTGGTCGACTCGGTGCTGATCGCGCGGAAGATCAAGAAGCTGGTCCGCGAGCGCTACCCCAAGAGCACCGAGCGGCTCGGCTCGCTCTACTTCTACGCGATCATGCGGTCGATCACGTTCCGCAAGATGCGCGCCCCCGCGCCCCGGGTGAACGTCGGCGACAAGATCTGACCGGGCCCGCCCGGAGTCGGCCCCTTCCCGCCTCGGCGGGGAGGGGCCGATGTCGTCGTCAGGCCACTCCGAGCAGGCGCAGCAGCGCGGTGGTGCCCGCCGCCGCGACCACGATCAGCACGAAGGGCGCCCGGCGCCAGGCGAGCAGCAGGCCGACCAGCACGCCCGCGGGCCGGGCGTAGCCGGCGAAGCCGCCGGCCTCGGTCAGCGTCGCGGTGGCGGCGAGCGCGGCCAGCAGCGCGGCGGCGCCGACCGGCAGCAGTTGGCGGGACCAGTCGGGCAGGTCCAGCCGGTCGCGCAGCAGCACGCCGGCGACGCGGAAGCCGTAGGTGCCGGCAGCCAGGGCGAGGATCACGGCGATCAGCACGGGACCTCCCCGGCCCGCACGACCCGTCCGGCCCCGTCGCCGTCCGCCGATCCGCCGCCGGGATCGTCCGGTGCGGCACCCGGGTCGCCCGGCCCGCCGGTCGACCGCCGGCGGCCCAGCAGGGGCAGGACCAGCGCGGCGAGTGCGAGCAGCACCGGCAGCCCGGCCGGCAGCAGCGGGGTGGCAAGCACGGCCAGCCCGGCGCCGGTGAGCGCCACCCGGCGGGTCTCCCGGTCGCGCAGGCTGGGCAGCAGCAGGGCGGCCAGCCCGGCCGGGAAGGCGGCGTCGAGCCCCAGGGCGGCCGGGTCGCCGACCGCGCCGCCGGCCAGCACGCCGAGGCCGGTGCCGGCGTTCCAGGCCAGGAAGAGCAGCACCCCGGCGAGCCAGAACGCCCGCCGCCGCCCCGGCCCGGCCGGGCGGGCCAGCGCGAACGCGGTCGCCTCGTCGGTCATCAGGTGGCTGCCGAGCAATCGCTGCCGGCGCCGGGAGCCCAGTGCGCCGCCGAGGGCCAGGCCGAACGGCAGGTGCCGGGCGTTGAGGAGCAGGCCGGCGAGGACCGCCGCGAGCGGGCTGCCGGCCGCGATCAGGCCCACGGCCATGAACTGGGCGCCGCCGGCGTAGACCAGCACCGACATGGCGAGGGTGGCCCAGGCGGGCAGGCCGGCGGCCACGGCCACGGCACCGAAGGAAGCGCCCACGGCGAGCATCGCCGCGCCGATGGCGGCGACGTCGCGGAGCACCCGGGCGTCGCCCGTTCGATATGCCGTACGCATGGTCCATTATCCTGAACGCAAGGACCCGCGTTCGTCAAACCGAACAAACCGACCGTTGGAGCGAACACATGGCGATCGACCCCGCTCCCCCGCTCGCCACGATCGCGGCCGCCCTGCGCCGCGAGCGCGACCGGGCGGGCCTGTCGCTGACCGAGCTGGCCCGCCGCGCCGGCATCGCCAAGTCCACCCTGTCGCAGCTGGAGTCCGGGGCCGGCAATCCCAGCGTGGAGACGCTCTGGGCCCTCGGCGTGGCGCTGGGCGTGCCGTTCAGCCGCCTTGTCGAACCGCCCACCGCCGCCGTCCGGGTGGTGCGGGCCGGCGAGGGGCCCCGGATCCGCTCCGAACACGCCGACTTCTCGGCCACCCTGCTCGCCGCCGGCGCGCCGCACACCCGGCGGGACGTCTACGTGATGGAGCTGGAACCCGGGGCGGTACGGCTCGCCGAGGCGCACACCCCGCGCAGCGTCGAGCACGTCGTGGTCGCCGCCGGGCGGATGCGCGTCGGCCCCGAGACCGACCTGGTCGAGCTGGGGCCGGGCGACTACGCCACCTTCCCCGGCGACACCCCGCACCGGTACGAGGCACTGGCCCCCGGCACCTTCGCCGTGCTCGTCATGGAACACCCGTGAGCGCGGGCGCTCAGCCCACCTCGGCCGGCGCGCGGTAGAGCCGCGCCACGACCTCCTCGATGTCCGGCTCCACGATCGAGATGTCCCGCAGCGTGGCGAGGCCGGCCAGCCCGGCCACCACCTCGGCGACGCTGGCCGACTCCAACGCGAAGACCAGCCGGCGCCCGTCCGCCTCCACCCGCTGCACCGGCGCACCCGGCAGCACCGGCGGCGCGGGCAGCGCGGCGTCCAGCTCGGCGACCACCATCCGGCGGGAGCCGTACCGGCTGTGCAGGGCGGCGATCGACCCGTCGTGCACCACCCGCCCGTGGTCGATCACCACCAGGCGCCGGCAGAGCCGCTCGATGTCGGCCAGGTCGTGGGTGGTGAGCACCAGCGTGGTGTCGCCGGCCCGGCCCAGCTCCGCCAGGAAGCCGCGGACCGCCTGCTTGCTCACCACGTCCAGCCCGATGGTCGGCTCGTCCAGGAAGAGCACCTCGGGGCCGTGCAGCAGGGCGGCGGTCAACTCGCCGCGCATCCGCTGGCCCAGGGAGAGCTGCCGGACCGGGGTGTCCAGGAACTCGTCCAGGTCGAGCAGGCTCCGGCAGCGGGCCAGCCGGGCCGCGTGCTCGCCGGGCGCCACCCGGTAGACGTGCCGCAGCAGCGCGAACGAGTCCCGCAGCGGCAGGTCCCACCAGAGCTGCGAACGCTGCCCGAAGACCACGCCGATGCGCAGCGCCAGGCGGGTCCGGTCGGCCACCGGCCGCAGCCCGCAGACCCGGGCCCGTCCCGCCGAGGGCGTCAGCACCCCGGTGAGCATCTTCAGCGTCGTGGACTTGCCGGCGCCGTTCGGGCCGATGTAGCCGAGCATCTCGCCCCGCTCCACCCGCAGGTCCACCCCGTCGACCGCGGCGACCGTCCGCTTCTCCCGGCGCAGCCGCCCGGCCTTCACCCGCACGGTGAACTCCTTGCGCAGCCCGTCCATCTCGATGACGTTCATGACCCCGTACTCCGGTAGTGACGGATCCCGACGCGCCACGCCACGGCGGCGACCGCCGCGGCGACAAGCGCGACGCCGGGCGAGGCCCAGCCGACCCAGGGCGGCAGGCCCAACGGGTCGGCCCGGCCCAGCAGCGCCAGCGCCGGGTGGTAGCTGACGAAGGCGAAACCCAGCCCGTACGCGAAGAGCGCGCGGAACCAGCCGCCGTAGACGGTGACCGGGTACGAGGTGAAGTCGCGCCCGCCGTAGGTGACCGAGTTGGCCAGCTCCCCCGAGTCGATCCAGTAGAACGACACCGTGGCGGTGGTGACGAAGACCGCGGCAAAGAAGACCACCGCGGCCGGCGGGGCGACCAGGGCCAGCGCCACCCGGCCCGGCGTCCACTCGATGCCGGCCGAGGCGAGCGCGAACACCAGCACCGCCAGCCCGAAGACCGCCCGGGAGACCTTGCGCAGCGGCAGGTCCATGAGCAGCAGCTGGGGCAGCGCGGCCAGCGGCCGGACCAGCACCGCGTCGAAGAGCCCGGTGCGGACGTACCGGGGCAGCCGCTCGATGTTGCCGACCAGCAGGTCGGCGGTGGCGAACGCACACGACGACAGGCCGACGACCACCAGCGTCTCCCGAAGCGTGAACCCGCCCAGCTCCCGGGTGACCCCGAAGAGCACCAGCACGGTCATCACGTCGAACACGGTGGCGCCCATGTTGCCGACCAGGTCCACCACGAACGAGGTCCGGTACGCCGCCTGCGACCGGGCCTGCGCCCCGAGCAGCGCCCGGTACGCCCGCAGCCTCCCCGGCTCAGCCACCCTGGACCACCAGCCGGTGCTCGGCCCGGCGCTGCACCAGCCGGCAGAGCGCCAGCAGCAGCACCGCCCAGCCGAGCTGGAGCCCGACCAGGCCGAGCTCGGTCGGCATCGGCTCCCGCTCGACCAGCACGTCCAGCGGGATCTGCAACAGGCTGGGGAACGGGGTGGTGTACCGGAGCGTGGCCTCCAGCCAGCCCGGGAGGAAGCCGAGCGGGAAGTAGAGGCCGGCGAGCACGCCGGAGCCCAGCGTCCAGAGGATCAGCGGCCCGCGGACGTCCTGCAACCAGTACGCGGTGGCGTTGACCAGGTAGCGGCAGGCGAAGCAGGCCACCACGGCGAGCAGCACGGAGAGCCCGAACAGCGGCAGGGTGGCCCAGTGCCGGGGCAGGTAGACCTCGAAGAAGAACGGGCCGATCACCACCGGCGGCAGCAGCCGGGCCAGCGAGGCGTACCCGGCCCGGCCCAGGTCCGTGGCGAGGTAGCTGGTCACCGGGTGCACCGGGCGGAGCAGGTCGGCGGCGATCTCCCCGGTCCGGATCCGGTCGGCCAGCTCGGTCCAGCCCCAGATCGCGATCACCGCGAGCAGCCCCTGCCCGGCCCAGACGAAGGTGCCGAGCCGGGCGCGGTCGTAGCCGGCCACCGTGCCGGCCGCACCGGCCACCGCGAGGAAGATGTAGCAGCGCAGGAAGCCGAAGACCGTGTTGGTGACGACCCCCGCCACGGCGGCCTGCCGGTAGGTGGCGTGACGCCGGAAACCGGCGGCGGCTATCGCGCCGAATGTCCGAAACCATCGGGTAACGTTTGGATCCGTGGGCGGTGCCACAGTGGCGGTGACAGAGCCCACGCCGCTACCCTCCTTCCGCAGCCACGACGTGCTGGACCGGGCGACTCTACCGGCACGAAGGGCGCCCAGCGCGACAATTTCCAACGAGGTGACATCGCCGTGAGCGAGCGACGCGAGCCGGCCCCGGGGCCGCGCCGCGCGGGCGGCGACAGGGTCCCCCGATGAGCGGCTGGGACCGCTGGCGCGAGCTGGCCGAGCCCTCCTGGGCGGCCGAACCCACCCACGAGTGGCGTCCGCAGTTCCCCGGGCAGCGCTACCCGGGCGACATCGGGCTGGAATACCTGACCCCGCCCGCGCCGCGTGGCCGGGCCTCGGCGGTCGGCCGGGCCGAGGTGCACCCGGTCAGCCCGGCACCCGGGGGCGAGGAGGCATACCCGGTCAGCCCGGCGGGACCGGACGACGACCGCCGACGCGGCGTGTACCCGGTCAGCCCCGCCGGACCCGACGACCTCGACCGGCGCCGCGGCGCGTACCCCGTCAGCCCGGCGGCGCCCGACGACCTCGACCGGCGCCGCGGCACGTACCCGGTCAGCCCGGCGGGACCCGACGACCTCGACCGCCGACGCGGCACGTACCCCGTCAGCCCCGCCGGGCCCGACGACCTCGACCGGCGCCGCGGCACGTACCCCGTCAGCCCGGCGGCACCCGACGACCTCGATCGGCGACGCGGCGCGTACCCGGTCAGCCCTGCCGGGCCGGACGACCTCGACGGTCGGCGCGGCGGGCGGCCGGGCGGGGACGGGCGGCGGCCGGAGGACGGTCCCCGGCGCGTCGTGCCGGGCGACCGGTTCGACCAGCGGTGGGTGCGGCCCGAGTCGGCGCGCGGGACGGCGCCGCACCGGCCGGTCTCCCCCGCCGCGGAGCCCGGCTGGATGCCGGAGCCGGAGGAGCACCCGCACCACGCGCCGCCGCGATCGGGCCGACCGGAGCAGCGTCGCGCACCCGCGGCCGGCCCGGTGGACCGCCGCGAACCGGCGTTCGACGGCCGGCGGGACCGGGCGTTCGAGGGCCGACGCGAGCCGGGATTCGACGACCGCCGTGAGGCGGGGTACGACGACCGCCGTGAGGCGGCCTTCGAGGGCCGGCGGGATCCGGCGTTCGACGGGCGGCGTGATCCGGCGTTCGACGGGCCGCGGGATCCGGCGTTCGACGGGCGGGCGGGCCGGCGGGAGACCGACCCCGGGCGTCCGGAGCGGCGCGACCAGGACATGCGCGGTCGGGGGGACGAGGGATTCGCCGGCCGCCGCGACGCCGGTGCGGCCCGCCCGGACCGGAGCCCGGACTTCCGCCAGCCGGGCGATCCTCGTCTCGACGGGCCGCCGCGTGGCGAGCCGGGTCGGGGCTACGACGGACCGCCGCGGCGGGAGCCGGACCGGGCTCATGACGGACCGCCGCGCCGGGAGGCGGCCGCGCGGGCCGAGACGTACCGGGAGGCGCCCGAGGCCGGGCGCCGGCCGGCGGACCCGTACCGCGCCGAGCCGGGCCGGTACGGCGAGTCGCGTCCCGCCGCCTTCCGGCCGGAGGAGCGCCGGGAGGGTCAGCGCCCTCCGGGCGACCGCGCCCGCCCGCACCACGGAGAGTGGCCGGTCGTCGAGCGGCGACCGCGCACCGAGCCGGCCGCGTACCGGCCCGACGAGCGGCACCGCCCGACGGTCGACCGGCCCGGCCCGGACGGCCGCCCCGGCCGCCCGGTGGACGAGGCGGCCCGCTACGACGGTCGCCGCCCCGAGTCGGGCAGCCCGCTGCCCGACGGCGTCGGCGCCCGGCCGCAGCCGGCCCGTCGTCGCCCGGAACCGGTGGACGGCCGGCCCGGGCCGGTTCGTCCCCGGCCGGAATTCACCGGTCCGCGCCCCGAGTCCGTCGGGCCCCGACCCGAGTCCGTCGGGCCCCGGCCCGAGTCGGTCGGGCCCCGGCCCGAGTCGGTCGGGCCGCGAGCGGAATCCATCGGTCCTCGGCCGGATGCGGTCGGGCCTCGACCTGACTCGGTCGGAAACCGGCCTGACCCGGTCGGACCTCGACCGGAGTCGGTCGGATCCCGGCCTGACTCGGTCGGACCCCGGCCTGACTCGGCCGGACCCCGGCCGGAGTTCCGGCCGCGGCCGGACGGGTGGCAGGGGCGGCCGGGCGAGCCCGGGCCGGCCCGCCCGGGCGACGGTTGGCGACCGCCGGTCGAGCCGGCCGCGCGTGCTCGTCCCGAGGACCTGCGGGACCGGCCGGTGCGCCCCGACGAGATCAGGCCGCAGCCCCAGCCCGGTGCCCGACCGGACCAGCCACGCGAGGCGGCCATGCCGGCCGCCCCGGCCCGCCCCGGGGAGCGGACGGACCGGCCGATGGCGCCGCCTCCGCCGCGCCCCGACGATGCCCGCGAGCGGCCCCTGCCACCGGCGCGGCCGGACGAGCGGCGCCAGCCGGCCATGCCGGCCCCACCGACCCGGCCGGACGACGTCCGGCGCCCGCCGGTGGAGCCGGCGGCCCGACCGGATCCACGCCGGGCGGAGCCCATTTCGGGCGCACCGTTGCCCGCCACGCCGATCTCGGACGCGCCGCTACCCGCCACGCCGATCTCCGGCGCACCGCTGCCCGCCACGCCGATCTCGGACGCGCCGCTGCCGGCCATGCCGGTCTCTCAGACACCCCTGCCGGCCACGCCGGTCTCGGACGCACCCCTGCCGGCCACGCCGGTCTCGGGCACACCGGTTGCCGGCGCACCGGTCTCCGGCATGCCCGCGTCGGGAGTACCCGTCTCCGCGCCGCCGGCCTTCGGGACGCCCGGGTCTGGACGGCCGGTGTCCGGGCCGCCCGTGTCGGGCCCACCCGTTTCCGGGGCACCGGTCTCAGGGGCTCCCACGTCCGGCGCGCCCACCTCCGGCGCGCCCACCTCCGGCGCGCCCACCTCCGGCGCGCCCACCTCCGGCGCGCCCACCTCAGGTGCGCCCGGCTCGGGCCGGCCCACCGGCCCGGGCGAGCGACCGGGCGATCGGTTCGACCGGCCGGTGTCGGCCCCACCCAGCTATCCCACGAAGCAGCCGGCAGCGGACGGTGCCGGGACCGCCACCTCACCGCAGGCTCGGCCTCTCGACGCGCCGGCAGCGGCCACCGCGGCCCGGCCCGCCCCACCCGCCTACCCGGGGCCGGGAGTCGGCCGGCCGGAGCACCCCGTCAGCCCGACCCGGCCCGCCGAGGGCACGGCCGTCAGCCCGACCCTGCCCGCCGAGGGCACCCGGCCGGGCAGCACCGCCGGTCCGACCACGCCCGCTCGGGCCGGCCGGCCGACGGACGAGCGCCCCGAGACGACGCCGACCGGCCCGGGTTCGCCGCACGCGGGCGACCTCGCGTCCACGCCGGACGCTCCCGACGCGAACGGTGAATTCAGCGAGGTCGCCGACCGGGCGGCGACGCGGCCGGCCGAACCGGCGGACGGCGACGCGGAGGCCTGGTTCCGGGGGAGCGAGCCGGTGTCGCCGGCCGCTCCGGCGGGGGCGTCCGATCCCGCGCACGCGGATGCGCCGGCGTCGTCCCCCGCGGCCGGTCCGATCGATCCGCCGGTCGTAGGGCCGGTCAGCGCGCCACCGACCGGTCTCCCCGTCGACCACAGCCACGCCGCCGACCCGGCGGACCGGCAGCCAGTCAGCGCCGCGCCCGAGCCTCGGGTGGCGCTCCGCCCAGAGGCAGCCGCACCCCGCAGCGAGCGGTCGGCCCCCGCTCTCGACGTCCGGGCCGATTCGGATCCGGCGGTCGAGCGGTCGACGGAACCCGCCCCCGCCCCGGTCGGCTCGGGCACCGCCGGCCGTACATCCGACGCCCGGCCCGTCTCCGGCCCGCCCGAGCCGGTGACCGACGTCCCGGCGCAGCCGGAACCGGCGCCCGCCGCGCCTCGGTCCGGCGCGCCCGGGTCCACCACCACCGCGGCACCGTCCACAGCCACCGCCCCGGACCGACCCGCTCCGGCGCCGTGGACGCCACCGGTTGCCGAGCAGTCCGGCACCGACGCACGGCTCGCCGCCAGACCCACACCGGCCCCGCCCGGGCCCGTCCCGGCAACGCCTGCGGCGAACCCCGGCACGCCAGCCCCGGCAACGCCCACGCCAAGCACCGCCGCACCCGTCTCGGCGACGCCCGCGCCACACGACGCCGCGCCCATCTCGGCAACGCCTGCGGCGAACCCCGACACGGCCCCGGCAACGCCCACGCCAAGCACCGCCGCACCTGTCTCGGCAGCGCCCGCGCCACACGACGCCACGCCCGCCGCCGGCCCGTCCGCCCCGGCAGTACCGTCCGGGCAGCCCACCGGCGCCGCAACACCGGCACGGACGGCCAGCGAAGGCACGTCGGCGGCCCCCGCACCGCGTCCGCCGATCGACGCCGCCATGCCGGCGGAGACCCTCCAGGAGGCCACGCCCTCCAGCGTCACCCCGGCTCCGTCACCGCGGACTCCGGAGCAGACCGGGGCGCCGGCACAGGCGGCACCCGCGCCGCGCGCACCGGAGCAGACCGGCGTGCCGGCACAGGGGACACCCGCACCGCGCGCACCGGAGCAGACCGGGGTCCCGGCACAGGCGGAACCGGCGGAGGAGGGCGCGGCACCGGCAGCCGCGTCGCGGGAGGCCGCCGCGACACCGCAGGAGCCGAGCCCCACCACCGACCGGCCAGATCCCGTCCCGGGTGCGCCGGAGGCGCAGGTACCGGCGCAGGCCACCCCCGCCGGGACGTCCCCCGATCCCGTCCCGGCCGAGGATGCTCCACTCGCCCCGACCGCCGGCTCGACCGCCGAGGAAGGGCCTGACGAGGAAGAGCCCGACCAGGAGGCGCCCGACGAGGAGGCGGCCGCCGACATCGAACGGCGGGAGGCCCGCCCGGCCGACCCGGAGCAGGCGCTGTCCGCCGTCCGCTGGCGGCTGCACCCGGAGACCCTCCGCGAGGAGGCCCCCGACCCGGCGGCGCTGCGGGAGATCCGGGACGGGCTCACGACCAAGCTCGGCAGCGCGCTGGACAACCGCAGCCGCGCCCGGCTGCTCAGCCTGCGGTCGGTGGCGTCCCGGATCCTCGGCGAGCTGGACGACGCCGTGGCCGACGCGCGGCTCGCCCTCACGTACGCGGAGGCCACCGGTGAGTTGCGGCGGACCGCGCTGGCCCGCGCCCGGCTGGCCGAGGCGTTGCGCTGGCGGGGCGAGCACGCGGAGGCGGACCGGCTCTTCGCGGAGGCCAACTCGCCGGAGCTGCCGGACCGGCTGCGCGCGGTGCTGCACGAGCACGCCGGCCGCTCCTGCTACGACCAGGGCCGGCTGACCGAGGCGTGCCTGCACTTCGAGCGGGCGCTGGACCTGCGCCAGGGTGACGACGGTGAGCTGAACGCGCGGACCACGCTGGCGTTGGACGCGGTCGCTGAGCGGGCCGCGACCGGCGGCTTCGGGCCGAAGCCGCGCAGCCGGGAGACGCTGCTCGGCGGCGAGCGGCACCCGGTGCCCACGTTCGACGAGGAGCAGGAGCTCTGGGGGTACGCGGACGCCGAGGGTGAGCTGGTCATCGGCCACCGGTACGCCGAGGTGCAGCCGTTCCGCGAGGGCCTGGCGTGGGTACGCCGCCCGGAGGCGTCCCGCTGGGCGCTGATCGACACGGCCGGCGCGGCGCTGATCGAGGCGAACAACGGCTACCGGGCGGTGGGCTCGTTCTCGGAGGGGCTGGCCTGGGTGTCGATGGACGGCAAGGGCCGGTGGATGGCGGTGGACCGGACCAACATCGTGAAGATCCCGCCGGGCTACGAGGACGTCCGGGCGTTCCGGGGCGGCCTGGCGGCGGTGCGGCAGAACGGCGGCTGGGGCGCGGTGGACCGGACCGGCCAGGTGGTGGTGCCGACCCGGTACCACGGTCTCACCACGTCGCTGGCCGACGGCCGGCACGTGGACGGCTTCACCGAGGACGGTCTGGCCGTGGTGGAGCTGGCCGGTCGCCGGGGTGTGGTGGACCGGACCGGGCGGGTGCTGGTGTCGCCGGCGTACCCGTCGCTGGTGGTGCACCCGGTGGCCTTCCTGGTGGGCGACGAGTCGGGCCGGTGGGGTGCGCTGGACCGGCGGGGTGATCTGCTGATCGACCTGGTGCACCCGGGCCGGGCCGCCGTGGTCGTGGAGATCGAACGGCTGCTCGCCGACACCAGCCCGGTGCTCTGAGACACTGCCGCCCGGCTGAGCGTCACACCCCGTCGCGCCGCACGCCGACCATGATCGGGCAGGTCTAGGGTCGGGGCATGGAATTCCGACACCTAGGCCGCTCGGGCCTACTGGTCAGCGAGATCTCGTACGGCAACTGGATCACCCACGGGTCGCAGGTCGAGGAGGAGGCGGCGACCGGCTGCGTGCGGGCCGCCCTGGACACCGGCATCACCACCTTCGACACCGCCGACGTCTACGCCGGCACGAAGGCCGAGGAGGTGCTCGGCCGCGCGCTCAAGGGCGAGCGGCGCGAGGGGCTGGAGATCTTCACCAAGGTGTTCTGGCCGACCGGGCCGGGCCGCAACGACCGGGGCCTGTCCCGCAAGCACATCATGGAGTCGATCAACGGCTCGCTGCGCCGCCTGCAGACCGACTACGTCGACCTCTACCAGGCCCACCGCTACGACTACAGCACCCCTCTGGAGGAGACGATGGAGGCGTTCGCCGACATCGTGCACTCCGGCAAGGCGCACTACATCGGCGTCTCCGAGTGGAAGGCGTCCCAGATCCGGGAGGCGCACGGGCTCGCCCGCGAGCTGCGCGTCCCCCTGGTCTCCAACCAGCCGCAGTACTCGATGCTGTGGCGGGTCATCGAGGCCGAGGTCATCCCCACCAGCGAGGAGCTGGGCGTCGGCCAGATCGTCTGGTCGCCGATGGCCCAGGGCGTGCTCTCCGGCAAGTACCTGCCGGGCCAGCCGCCGCCGGCCGGTTCCCGCGCCACCGACGAAAAGTCGGGCGCCGGGTTCATCGCCCGGTTCATGACCGACGACGTGCTCACCCGGGTGCAGCGGCTCAAGCCCCTGGCCGAGCAGGCCGGGCTGACCATGCCGCAGCTCGCCGTCGCCTGGGTGCTCCAGAACCCGAACGTGGCCTCGGCGATCGTCGGCGCGTCCCGGCCGGAGCAGGTGCACGACAACGTGAAGGCGGCGGGCGTGAAGCTCGACGCCGACCTGCTCAAGGCGATCGACGAGATCGTCGAGCCGGTCACCGAGCGGGACCCGGCGAAGACCGAGAGCCCGGCGCAGCGTCCGTGACGCTCTCCCGGGCCGGCGCGGCCTCCGCGCCGGCCCGGGACCCCGCGGAGGTACGCACGGCCGGGAGCACCCCGCCGCTGCGCGGCGGCTCCCGGCGGCGGAGGATCAGCCCTCCCAGAACCGGATGAGGTGCCACCCGAGGCCGTAGAGCTGGGGCGGCAGGCCGAGCAGGTCGCCGACGGAGAAGACGGCGCTGAAGAACCACCCGTTGATCCGCGGGCTCCACAGCAGCGCGAACAGCAGGATGAAGCCGTACGGGGCGAACAGGCCGTACATCCGCCGGTACTGCGGGGACAGCCACGGCTCGATCATGTTGCCGCCGTCCAGGCCCGGCACCGGCAGCAGGTTGAGCACGCTGGCGGTGAGCTGGAGGAACGCGAGCAGCCCCACGCCGGCCCAGAACTCCAGCGGGCCGCCGATCTCGCTGCCGACCCGCACGGCCAGCACCAGCACCAGGGTGAACAGCACGTTGGTGGCCGGCCCGGCCAGGCTGACCAGGGTGTGCCGCAGCCGGCCCGGGATGGCGTGCCGGTCGACCCACACCGCGCCGCCGGGCAGGCCGATGCCGCCGAGCAGCACCACGACCACCGGCAGCACGATGGACAGCAGCGGGTGCGTGTACTTCAGCGGGTTCAACGTCAGGTAGCCGCGGTGCGCGATGTCCCGGTCCCCGGCCCGGTACGCGACCACGGCGTGCGCGTACTCGTGCAGGCAGAGCGAGATCAGCCAGCCGGAGACCACGAAGAGGAAGACGTCGAACCGGACGCTGCCGAACCCGTTCCAGGTCATCACCCCGCTGGCCACGAAGATCGCGACCAGGGCGAGGAAGATCGCGCTGGGCCGGAACGCCGCCCGGGGCACCCCGAGCACCAGCGGGTCGCGCGGGCGGTCGTAGCCGGTCATTCGGCCGGGGGCAGCAGGCTCATCCGGTATTCCACCCGGTCGTCCTCCAGGAGCGCGACGGAGGTGACGCCGGACGCCGCGAGCTCCCGCCAGGCCTGGCCGATCCACGACTCGGCGTCCGCCTGGCTGGGGAACGACTCACCCGGCCCGTCGACCGAAGTGCCGTTCGTGCCCTCGTACCGCCAGCTCCACGCCATGCCGCGTCTCCCCTCGCCGCCGTCGCCCTGGGACGGAAACCCCCGCAAGCCTAGTCGGCCGGACGCGGGACGGCCCGGCCGCCACATGGATCATGCCCAACGCCCCGACCGGTACGGTGGCTCGGTGCTGACTCAAGGAGTGGTGCTCAGCGATCGCTATCGGCTGGGCGAACGCATCGCGACGGGCGGCATGGGGGCCGTCTGGAAGTGCACCGACACCCTGCTGGGCCGCGAGGTCGCGGTGAAGGTGCTGCTGCCTTCGCTGGTCGCCGATCCCGAGTTCACCACCCGCTTCCACGCCGAGGCCCGGATGCTGGCCGCGCTGCGGCACCCCGGCATCGTGCAGGTCCACGACTTCGGCTCGGCGACCCTCGCCGACGGCAGCCAGGTCAGCTACCTCGTGATGGAGTACGTCGACGGCGAGCCGCTGGTCACCTGGATCCGGCGCGCCGGCCGGCTCGACCCGGCGTCCACCATGTCCGTGGTGGGGCAGGCCGCGCACGCGCTGCACGCCGCCCACCTCGCCGGGATCGTCCACCGGGACGTGAAGCCCGGGAACCTGCTGGTCAAGCGGGACGGCACCGTGGTGCTGGTCGACTTCGGCATCGCCCGCGCCACCACCATGGCGGGCATCACGGCCGCGCACATGGTGCTGGGCACCGCCTCGTACATGTCGCCGGAGCAGGCCGCCGGCCAGCCGGTGTCGCCGGTGACCGACGTCTACGCGCTCGGCGCCGTCGCCTACTACTGCCTGGCCGGGCGGCCGCCCTTCGAGGGCGACAACCCGCTCCAGGTGGCCATGCGGCACGTCCAGGACGAGCCACCGCCGCTGGTGGGCACGCCGCCGGCGGTGGTCGAGGTGGTCGGCCGCGCGCTGGCGAAGCGTCCGGCCGACCGGTTCCCGAGCGCGCTCGCCCTGGCCGAGGCCGCCCAGGACGCCCGGGACGCCACCCTGGCCCGGCTCCCCGCCCCGCCCCGCCCGCCGTGGGCGGTCGCGGGTCCCGCCGTGCCGGGCGCGGCCGTCCTGCCGGCGCCCGCGCCCACCCCGGGCCCGCCCGGGGCAACGCCCTCCGCCGGCCAGCCGCCGGCCGGTCACTCGCCCGCCGGCCAGTCCCCTGCCAGCCAGCCGTCGGCCGCCCAGCCGCCGGCCGGTCAGTCGCCCGCGGCGTTCCCGGCGGCGCCGCTGTCCCCCGCCGGCCCAGTCGCCGCCGCGCCGCTGTCCCCCGCCGGCCCTGTCCCGGCCGCGCCGCTGTCCCCCGCCGGCTCTGTCCCGGCCGCGCCCACCACGCCGCCCGGTCCGTTTCCGGCCCCCGGGCACGCCTCCGCCGCTCCCAGTCCGGGCTTCGGCGCTTCCAGGCCCGTCCCAGGCACCCCTGGTCCCGTTCCCGGCGCCCCTGGGCCCGTCCCCGGCGCCCCCGGGCCCGTCCCCGGCGCTCCCGGTCCGGGCCTCGGCGCTCCCGGGCAGGGTTCCGCGCCGGGGCCGGTGTGGTCGGTCGGTGTAGCGCACCCGGGCGGACAGCCCGGCCACGGGTCGCTGCGGGACCGGCACGCCGGTTCGGGCGTGCCGCCGACGCTGGAGGAGCCGGCGGAGCGGCGGGGCCGCGGCCGGGCACTGGCGCTGGCCGGTGCGGCCGGCGTGGTGCTGGTCGCCGTGGTGACCGCCGTGGTCGTGGCGGTGCTGCGCTACCCCGACGACACGGACCCGGGGCAGCGCCCGGCCGCGCTGACCGGGGAGTCCGCGGTCGCCGACCCCGGGCAGTCGGAGGCGTCGGCCGAGGCCGGCGCCAGCGTCGGTGCGGAGCCGACGCCGAGCCGTACCGGGCGGCCGAGCCGGTCGCCGTCGGCCACGCCGAGCCGCCCGGCGGCGGGCGGCGGCAGCCCGTCGGCCGGTGACCCGGCGCCGACCACCGGCGCGCCCGGGCCGACCGGGAGCACGGCCGCCCCGCAGAAACCCAACCCGTACACGGCGGCGCAGGCGTGCGGCAGCGGCTACCAGGTGATCGACTCGGCGACCCTGACCGCCGGCGGGGTGCGCAAGGGGCGGGTCTACCTGCTCTACAGCACCGCGAGCAGCGCCAACTGCGTGGTCACCCTCAAGGACACCGATGTCGGGCGGGCCACCACGGTGACCGCGTACCTGGAGGTGAAGGGCAAGGCGCGGCACACCGAGAGCGGGGCCTACCAGTACTACGCCGGGCCGGTGCGGGCCACCGCCGCCGGGGTCTGCGTGAAGTGGGGCGGGTCGGCGGGCGGGGCCAGCTACGCCAGCCCGTTCGAGCACTGCGACTGACACCGGGGCGGCGGGCGGCGACCCGCCGGGCGGCCTTAAGGTACGGGCATGTCCGTAGACGGGTGGAACACCCTCCTGGTGCTCGGCGGTATCCGCTCGGGCAAGTCGGAGTTCGCCGAGTCGGTGGTCGCCGACGCGCCCACGGTCCGGTATGTGGCCACCGCACCCGCAGGGGACCCGGAGGACACCGAGTGGGCGACCCGCCTCGCGGCGCACCGCGCCCGCCGGCCGGGTAGCTGGACCACCGAGGAGACCGCCGCCGACCCCGGCCGCCTGGCCGCGGTGATCGCGGCGGCCGGGCCGAACGAGACGCTGCTCGTGGACGACCTGGGCGGCTGGGTGACCGTGCTGCTCGATCCGGCGCACCAGCCGGCGGACGACACGGCCACCATCGCGGAGCTGGCCGCGGCGGTCCGGGCCAGCGCCGCCCGGTTGGTGCTGGTCAGCCCGGAGGTGGGGCTGTCCCTGGTGCCCACCACGCCGCTGGGCCGGGCGTTCACCGACGCGCTGGGCGCGACCAACCGCGCGGTGGCCGAGGCGTGCGACGCCGTCGCCCTGGTGGTGGCCGGGCAGACCGCCTGGCTGAAGCCGGCCGCCGCACCCGCGACCGTCCCGGCGCACGCCGTTCCCGCACACGCCGTTCCCGCACAGGGCGGCCCCGCACAGGCGGGCGCGCCGGAGTTGACGGCGGCGAGCGCCCGGCCGGTGACGGACGTGCCCGACGAGGCGCTGCCCGAGGTGCTCACCCCGACCGTGGCGCCCACCCCGGCTCCGGCCCCGGCCGCGGCGGCCGGCCCGGCCGACTGGGCCGCGCCCACCATGGCGCTGCCGATGGTCGCGACCGGCCTGGTCATCCAGCCCGGCATGGAACTGCCGATGCCCGACGACTACACCGGCCCGCAGGCGGTCGACCGGCTCGCCACCCTGGACATCCCCGGCGCCGGCCTCGGCGTGCTGGAGCGGGTGGTCGGCTTCGCCGCCGCCACCCAGGGCACCGCGACCCCGACGCCGTGGGGTGCGGTGCGGGTGCTGCTGCTGCACGGCGACCACGAGGGCGGGGCGTCGGCCGGCGCGGTGCCCGGCGAGTCGGCCCGCCGCGCCCGGCAGGCGCGCGCCGGCAAGGGACCCCTCGCCCGGCTGGCCGCCGAGAACGGCGCGAGCCTCCAGGTGGTGGAGACGCCCACCTCCGCACCCATCGAGGAGGGGCCGGCGCTCACCGGCGAGGAGGTCGAGGCGGCCCTGCGCTACGGCTGGCGGCTCGCCGAGCAGGCCGCCGACGCGGGCGTACAACTGCTGGTGCTCGCGGCGTGCGGGGCCGGCACCGAGACGGCCGCCGCGGCGGTGCTGGCGGCCACGGCCGGCGCGGAACCCCCGGCGGTGCTCGGCCGGGTGGTGACGGAGCACGGCGAGTTCGACGACGCCGCCTGGATGGTCCGCTGCGCCGCCGTCCGGGACGCGCTGCACCGCACCCGGCGCTCCGCCCGGGAGGCCAAGGACGTGCTCGCCGAGCTGGGCGGCGGCGACGTGGCGGTGGCCACCGGCGTGCTGCTCGGCGCGACCGCCCGGCGCGTCCCGGTGCTGCTGGACGGTCCGGTCGGGGTGGCCGCCGGCATGGTCAGCCGCGACCTGGCCGGGCAGGCCCGGCACTGGTGCCTGCTGCCCGACCACGGCGGCCGGCCCGGTGTGCGGCTCGCCGCCGACGTGCTGGGCCTGACCCCGCTGCTGGACCTCCGGCTCGACCTTGGCGAGGGAGCGACCGCGCTGGCCGCCCTGCCGCTGCTGCGCTCGGCCCTGTCGCTCGCCGCCGGCCTGCCCGTGCACCCGGCCCTCGGCGGCGGGGACGACGAGGACTTCACCGAGCCGGAGCCGGCCGGCCCTGGACCGGCCAGCACGGAGCCCGAACCGGACTTCACCGAGCCGGGGCCGGCCGGCCCCGGACCGGCCAGCACGGAGCCCGAGCTGGACGTCACCGAGCCGGTGCCCGGCGGCCCCGGACCGGCCAGCGCCGAGCCCGAACCGGACTTCACCGAGCCCGAGCCCGCCGGCCCCGGACCGGCCAGCACGGAGCCCGAACCGGACTTCAGCGAGCCGGAGCCGGCCGGACCGGGCCCCACCACGATCGGGCCGGACGAGCCGGTCGCGCCCGGCCGACGTGCCGACTGAGGTCCGGTTCGGCGACGGGATCCGGCTGGCGCTCACCACCTTCACCACGGCGCCGGTGCGCGCCGGTCGGGTGGACCGGGCCGCGGCCGGCGTCGCCATGGCGCTGGCCCCGGTGGTCGGTGCGCTGCTCGGGGCGCTCCTCGGGGCGGTGCTGCTGCTCGCCGCGGCGGTCGCTCCCCCGCTGGTCGCCGCCGGGGTGACCGTCGGGCTGGGCGCGCTGCTCACGCGGGGGCTGCACCTGGACGGGCTGGCCGACACGGTGGACGCGGTCGGCTCCTACCGCCGTGGGCCGGCCGCGCTGGAGATCATGAAGAAGCCGGACGTCGGACCGTTCGGCGTGGTCGCCCTGGTGCTCGTACTCCTGCTCCAGACCGCCGTGCTCGCGGACCTGGCCGGGCGGTCCCGGCCGGCGGCGCTCGCGGCGGTGGTCGCCGCCACGGCGGCCGGCCGGCTGGGTGTCGCGCTGGCCTGCCGGCGCGGGGTGCCCGCCGCCCGCCCGGAGGGCCTGGGCGCGCTGGTGGCCGGCACGGTGGGGCCGGTCGCGCTGGTGGCCGGCACGGCCGCCGTGGCGCTGCTGGCCGTGCCGGCGGTGCCCGGCCGCCCGTGGCAGGGGCCGCTCGCCGTGCTGGCCGCGCTCGCCGTCGCGGCCGGGCTGCTCCGGCACCTGGTACGCCGGCTCGGCGGGATCACCGGCGACGTGCTCGGCGCCCTCGTGGAGATCGTCACCACGCTGTCCTACCTGGGACTGGTGCTGTCCGCCTGAGCGCCACCCGTCCGGGCGGGTAGCGTTCTGAGGCGAGGTGCACCGGCGCGGTCGAGGGGGACGGCATGCTCATCACGGACGATTTTCTGCCCGTACCGGTGCCCGAGTCGCTGGACGCGACCTACCTGGTGCCGATCGTCGGCCTGCCGAAGGTGAGCCCGAAGACCGCCGTGGAGCGGCTGGCCGGCCGGCTCGCCGAGCCGGTGCACGGGCTGGCCCGGCAGATGCTGGACAGCCCGCTGATGACCGTGGACACCCGGCCGGTCAGCGAGTTCCCGGAGCTTCCGCCGGACCTGCTCACCGCGTTCGGGGCGACCGAGCCGCAGCTGGCCCGGCTGGCCGCCGCCACGCACCTCGTGGTGGTGCAGGCCGAATACCGGCCGGGCTGGCCGCCGGCGCACGAGTGGGCGGCCCGGGCGGTGGCCGCGGCGGTCGCCGAGACGGTCGACGGGGACGTCGTGGACGTCTTCGGGCTCCAGTTCCTCGACCCGGCCGCCGCGCTGCGGTCCCTCCCCGACGCCCAGGGCCGGATCCGGCTGGTCGACTGGGTGCTGGTGCCCTACTCGTCGGACGCCGACGGGCTCTGGTTCACCACCAAGGGGCTGCGCCGCTTCGGGCTGCTGGAGCTGCAGGCGCAGGGTGTGCCGGATCACCTCACCCGGGCGTGGGGCGCGGTGATGACCGGGGCCGCCCGCCGTCTCCTGCGGGACTGGACCGACGGGCTGTCCGGCGAGGAGGTGCCGGCGTTCGTGCAGCTCCCGGTGCTGGCCACGGTGACCGGGCACGACATCGCGGTGGCGTACGGCAATCCGGAGCAGCACGGCGCGACGGCACCCGTGCTGCTGCGGCTGGAGCTGGACCCGGCGACCGACCCGGACGCCGACTCGTTCCTCACCCTCAACCCGCCGCCGGGGCACCCGGGCCCGCCCGGCCGTTACTTCGCCGCCGCCTG
Organism: Micromonospora sp. NPDC005707; assembly: GCF_040631005.1. Lineage (NCBI taxonomy): Bacteria > Bacillati > Actinomycetota > Actinomycetes > Micromonosporales > Micromonosporaceae > Micromonospora > Micromonospora sp. NPDC005707. Next base: position 350,247 of record NZ_JBEXYR010000003.1, on the reverse strand, counting down.
CGCGACCCTGTTCAACGGCATCCAGCCCGACGTCCGGTACGCGCGCTCCGGCGACGCGATGAGCCGGGCCGTCGCCACCGCCCGGGCCGCGCTCGACGACATCCGGGCCCGCTTCCTGGCCGGCCTGCTCCCCACCGAGAGCCAGCTCGTGGTCAAGTACGGGCTGCCGGGCGACGACGGCCCGGAGTACGTCTGGGCCGGGGTGACCTCGTGGGACACCCCGGAGCGGATCGTGGGCGCGAGCGCCAGCGACGCCGCCGGCGACCCCACGGTCCGGATCGGCGCCCCCGTCGTGGTGGAGGCCTCCGACGTCGTCGACTGGGCCGTGCTGGACGGCACCGGCGTCATCGAGGGCGGCTGGACCCAGGCCGTCCTCGACGCCGGCGAACCCCCCACGGACTGAGCCGTCCCGTCCCCGTCGATCATGAAGTTGGCGGCGATCTCGATCTCCCTGAGTGCCGCCAACTTCATGATCGTTCGAGGAGCGGTCAGCGGACCGAAGGCTCCACGAAGGGTGGGCGGGTCAGGCGCATCTGGGCGCGGCGGCCGCGGATGTCGACCTCCAGCACCTCGCCGTCCGGGAGTTTCGGGTCGGTGTCGACCAGGGCCAGGGCGATGCCCTGCTTCTTCGTCGGGCTGAACGTGCCGCTGGTGACCGTGCCGACCTGCTTGTCGCCGGCGTAGACGGCCATGCCGGGGCGCGGGATGGCCCGGTCGACCGCCTCCAGACCGCGCAGGGTGCGGGCGGGGCCGGCGGCCTTCTCGGCCCGCAGCACGTCGCGGCCCCAGAAGGCCGGCTTGTCCCAGCCCACCGCCCAGCCCGAGCGGGCCTGCACCGGCGTGATGTCCAGGGAGAGGTCCTGCCCGTGCAGCGGGTACCCCATCTCGGTGCGCAGCGTGTCCCGGGCGGCCAGGCCGCAGGCGCGCAGCTCCTCCGCCTCGCCGGCGGCGAACAGCGCGTCCCAGACGGCGAGCGCGTCGCCGGCCGGCACGACCAGCTCGTAGCCGAGTTCGCCCGTGTAGCCGGTGCGGCAGACGGTCAGGTCGACGCCGTTCAGCGAGGCGGCCGAGAAGCTCATGTAGTCGTGCCCGGTGGGCAGGCCGAGCGCGTCCAACAGCTCCGCCGAGCGCGGCCCCTGGACCGCGAGCACCGCGTACGCCTCGTGCTCGTCGGTGACGATCACGCCGTCGGGCGCGGCGGCGCGCAACCGGGCGACCACCTCGGCGGTGTTCGCCGCGTTCGGCACCAGGAAGACGTGGTCGCCGGCGTACAGGTAGGCGATGATGTCGTCCACCACGCCGCCGGTGGCGTCGTCACAGCAGAGCGTGTACTGGGCCTTGCCGGGGGCGATCCGACCGAGGTCGTTGGACAGGCAGGAGTTGACGAAGTCCGCGGCGCCCGGCCCGGTGACACGGGCCTTGCCGAGGTGCGAGACGTCGAAGACGCCCACCCCGGTACGCACGGCGGTGTGCTCCTTGAGCACCCCGCCGCCGGCGTACTCCAGCGGCATCTCCCATCCCCCGAAGGGGGCGAACTTGGCGCCGAGCGCGGTGTGCCGCTCGTGCAACGGGGAACGGCGCAGCCGGGTCGCGGCGGCGTCGGAGGTCACCTCGGTCATGGGTGCGAACTTACCGGCCCGTGACCGGCTGGTTAGCATCGGCGGGACCGCCTGTTCGCCATCGGGTGCAGGCGGGACGTCCCGCCTGCGCCCATCGGCGGGACAGCCACGCATCCGGCGGGTAGGTTCGCCGCCGGAGACCTTCATCGCCGGTACGCGACGCCGCGGCCGGCCCGGCCCGCCCGGAGTAGCTTTCGTGACATCGCCCCGCACCACCCTCAGCCTGGTCGACACCGACCCCGCCGAACTCGCCGTCGACGCGATCGTGATCGGCGTGCACAGCCAGACCACCGAGCAGGAGGCCGGCTCACCAGCCGGCGCCCTGCTGCTGGCCAGCGGCGCGGAGAGCATCGCCGCCGCGTTCGACGGCAAGCTGACCGAGACGCTGGCCCTGCTCGGCGCCACCGGCGGCCCCGGTGAGGTGATCAAGCTGGCCACGCTGGGCACGGTCACCGCCCCGGTGGTCGTCGCCGTCGGCCTCGGCGCCGAGCCGTCCGGCGCCGCACCGGCCCCGGAGACCCTCCGCCGGGCGGCCGGTGCGGCCGTCCGGGCCCTGGCCGGCGCGCCCCGCGTCGCGCTCGCCCTGCCGCTGCCCGACGACGCCGACGCCCCGGCCGCGCTCCGCGCGGTCACCGAGGGCGCGCTGCTCGGCGGCTACCGGTTCGCCGGCTACAAGACCAAGCCGCAGCCGGCCCGGCGCGAGCCCGTGGCCGAGGTGCTGGTCGCGGTGCCGGACGCCGCCGACGCGACCGCCCAGGCCGAGGTCACCCGCGCCCAGGCCGTGGCCGGCGCGGTGCTGACCAGCCGGGACTGGGTCAACACCGCCCCGAACGAGCTGCGCCCGCCGTCGTTCGCGGAGGCCGTGGCCGCCGCCGCCCGCGAGGCCGGGCTCGGCGTCGAGGTGCTCGACGAGGCGGCGCTCGCCGCCGGTGGCTACGGCGGCATCCTCGCCGTCGGCCAGGGCTCCGAGGCCCCGCCGCGGCTGGTCAAGCTGACCTACACCCCGGAGGGCGGCGGCAACGGCAAGCGGGTCGCGCTGGTCGGCAAGGGCATCACCTTCGACACCGGCGGCATCTCGATCAAGCCGGCCCAGGGCATGTGGGAGATGAAGTCCGACATGGCGGGCGCGGCGGCGGTCGGCGCGGCCATGCTGGCCGTCGCGGCGCTCAAGCCGTCGGTCGCGGTCACCGGCTACCTGCCGATGGCGGAGAACATGCCGTCGGGCACCAGCTACCGGCCGGGCGACGTGATCACCATGTACAGCGGCAAGCGGGTCGAGGTGCTCAACACCGACGCCGAGGGCCGGATGATCCTGGCCGACGCCATCGCCCGGGCCTGCGAGGACGGCGCCGACTACCTGTTCGAGACCTCGACGCTGACCGGCGGCCAGGTCATCGCGCTGGGCAAGCGGATCGCCGGCGTGATGGGCACCCCGGAGCTGTGCGAGCGGGTCCGGACCGCCGGTGACGCGACCGGCGAGCCGGCGTGGCCGATGCCGCTGCCGGACGACGTGCGCAAGGGCATGGACTCTGAGGTCGCCGACATCTCGCAGGTCAACGCCGGCATGGACCGGGCGGGCCACATGCTCCAGGGCGGTGTGTTCCTGCGCGAGTTCGTCACCGACGACGTGGCCTGGGCGCACATCGACATCGCCGGCCCCGGCTACCACTCGGGCGAGGCCACCGGCTACTGGACCAAGGGCGGCACCGGCGTCCCGGTGCGCACCCTGCTGCACCTGGTCGACGACGTCGCCGCCAACGGCTGACGCTTCCGCCGCGCCGCAACGGGGCGCTCCCCTCGCCGGGGGGCGCCCCGTCCGCGTCTCCGGATCAGAACAGCTCGGGGCGGCGCTTGCGGCGCTCGTTGTAGTCGCGCATCCGCTGCGGGTAGCCCATGAGCCGGACGTCGTAGATCGGGATGGCCAGCCGGTGGGCGAACCGGCGGGCCTCCTCCGGCCCGCCGACCCGCCGCCGCGTCCACTCGCCGTCGCCGGCGATCAGCATGATCGTTGTTTCGGTGACCGTGGTCCGAGGTTCCACGTAGGCCTCGACGCCCCGCCGGGTGCGGACGAAGCTCTCAAGATGATCCAGATCGGCGCGGTCCGCGACCCGGTCGCGACTCACCGCGCCCGCCCGCTTGCGTCGTCGGAACAGCCCCACCGAACCCACTCCTCCCCCGGTCGTCATCGAAGACGGTGCCAAGCGTACGTGTCACCGACGTGTCGTTGGGCACCTCACTACGCGCCCCGTCCCCGGTGGTGACAAGATGACCGAGGTGGGGTGTGCCTGTTACTCCCCCGTAACCCCCGAATGCAGCGACGCGACCTGGGAGTTGGACGTGAGCGAGCCGAACGACGCAACCTTCGACATCGTCATCCTCGGAGGTGGTAGCGGCGGCTACGCGGCGGCGCTGCGTGCCGCCCAGCTGGACCTCTCCGTCGCCCTGATCGAGAAGGGCAAGCTCGGGGGCACCTGCCTGCACAACGGCTGCATCCCCACCAAGGCGCTCCTGCACGCCGCCGAGATCGCCGACCAGACCCGCGAGTCGGAGCAGTTCGGCGTCAAGGCCGAGCTGGTCGGCATCGACATGGCGGCGGTCAACTCGTACAAGGACGGCGTGATCTCCCGCCTCTACAAGGGCCTGCAGGGCCTGGTGGGCAGCTCCAAGAAGATCACCTTCGTGGCCGGCGCCGGCAAGCTGGTCGGGAAGAACGTCGTCGAGGTCGACGGCAAGCGCTACACCGGCCGCAACCTCATCCTGGCCTCCGGCTCGTACGCGAAGAGCCTGCCCGGCCTGGAGGTCGACGGCGAGCGGATCATCACCAGCGACCACGCGCTGACCCTGGACCGCGTCCCCTCCTCGGCGATCGTGCTGGGCGGCGGCGTGATCGGCGTCGAGTTCGCCAGCGTCTGGAAGTCCTTCGGCGTGGACGTGACCATCGTCGAGGCGCTCCCCCGGCTGGTCGCGGCCGAGGACGAGGAGTCCTCGAAGGCGCTGGAGCGGGCGTTCCGCAAGCGGAAGATCAACTTCAAGGTCGGCAAGCCGTTCGAGAAGGTCGAGAAGACCGAGAACGGCGTCAAGCTGACCATCCAGGGCGGCGACACGGTCGAGGCGGAGCTGCTGCTGGTCGCCGTCGGCCGCGGCCCGAACACCGCCAACCTCGGCTACGAGGAGCAGGGCGTCAAGATGGACCGCGGCTACGTGCTGACCGACGAGCGGCTGCGCACCAGCGTGCCGAACGTCTACGCGGTCGGCGACATCGTGCCCGGCCTCCAGCTCGCCCACCGTGGCTTCCAGCAGGGCATCTTCGTCGCCGAGGAGATCGCCGGCAAGAACCCGGCCGTGATCGACGAGGCCGGCATCCCGCGGGTCACCTACTGCGACCCGGAGCTGGCGTCGGTCGGCCTGACCGAGGCGAAGGCCAAGGAGCAGTACGGCGCCGACAAGATCAAGACCTACAACTACAACCTGGGCGGCAACGGCAAGAGCCAGATCCTCAAGACCGCCGGCCACGTGAAGCTGGTCCGGGTGGACGACGGCCCGGTGGTCGGCGTGCACATGGTCGGCGCCCGGGTCGGCGAGCTGATCGGCGAGGCGCAGCTCATCTACAACTGGGAGGCCTACCCGGCCGAGGTGGCGCAGCTCGTGCACGCCCACCCGACCCAGACCGAGGCCCTGGGCGAGGCGCACCTGGCCCTGGCCGGCAAGCCGCTGCACTCGCACGCCTGACACGACAACCGCGGCGTCCGGCGACGGGCGATGATCCCACCAGGGGAATGAAGGAGTCTGGAGAACATGCCGGTATCGGTCACCATGCCCCGGCTCGGCGAGAGCGTCACCGAGGGCACCGTCACGCGCTGGCTCAAGCAGGAGGGCGACACCGTCGAGGTCGACGAGCCGCTGCTTGAGGTGTCCACCGACAAGGTGGACACCGAGATCCCGTCGCCCGCGGCGGGCGTGCTGAGCCGGATCGTGGTCGGCGAGGACGAGACCGCCGAAGTCGGCAGCGAGCTGGCGGTCATCGCCGGTGAGGGCGAGGCGCCCGGCGGGGCCGCCCCGCAGCAGGAGGCCCCGGCGGAGCAGGCCGAGCAGGCCGCCGCCGAGCCGCAGGCCGAGGCGGAGCAGCCGGCCGTCGAGGAGCCGGCCCCGGCCGCCGCGCCGTCGGGCGAGGGCACCCCGGTGAAGATGCCGGCCCTGGGCGAGAGCGTCACCGAGGGTACGGTCACCCGCTGGCTCAAGCAGGTCGGCGAGACCGTCGAGGTGGACGAGCCGCTGCTGGAGGTCTCCACCGACAAGGTCGACACCGAGATCCCGTCGCCGGTCGCCGGCACGCTGCTGGAGATCAAGGTTCCCGAGGACGAGACCGCCGAGGTCGGCGGCGTCCTGGCAATCGTGGGCGCGGCCGGCGCCGCGCCGGCGGCGAAGCCGGAGCCGAAGCCCGAGCCCAAGGCCGAGGCGAAGCCCGAGCCGAAGCCGGAGCCCAAGCCGGAGCCCAAGGTCGAGGAGCCGACCCCGGGCATGTCGTACAACGAGCCGGCCGCCGAGGCGGAGCAGGCCGCGCAGCCGGCCAAGGTCGAGCAGGCCGCCCAGCCGGCCGCGCCGACCGCCACCCCGCAGCGGCCGACCGTGCCGGCCCAGGCCGGTGGCGAGGAGGGCGCCGGCTACGTGACCCCGCTGGTCCGCAAGCTGGCCGCCGAGCACGGGGTGAACCTCTCCTCGGTCAACGGCACCGGCGTCGGCGGGCGCATCCGCAAGCAGGACGTGCTGGAGGCGGCCGAGAAGGCGAAGGCCGCCCAGGCCGCGCCGGCCGCGCAGCCCGCTCCGGCCGCCGCGGCGGCCCCGGCCAAGCCGGCCGCGAAGCCGCAGCCGAGCAACAAGCGGGGCACCGTCGAGAAGCTGCCGCGGATCCGCAAGGCCATCGCCAACCGGATGCACGAGTCGCTGCACGAGATGGCGCAGCTGACCACGGTGATCGAGGTGGACGTCACCCGGATCGCCAAGCTGCGGGCCCAGGCCAAGGACTCCTTCCAGCAGCGGCACGGCGTGAAGCTGTCCTTCCTGCCGTTCTTCGCCCTGGCCGCCGTCGAGGCGCTCCAGTCCTACCCGATCGTCAACGCCCAGCTGGACCTCGAGGGCGGCACGATCACCTACCCGGACGCGGAGCACCTCGGCATCGCCGTGGACACCGAGCGGGGCCTGCTGGTGCCGGTCATCCACAACGCCGGTGACCTCAACCTGGGCGGGATCGCCAAGCGGGTCGCCGACCTGGCCGAGCGCACCCGGACCAACAAGATCAGCCCGGACGAGCTCGCCAACGCGACCTTCACGCTGACCAACACCGGCAGCCGGGGTGCGCTCTTCGACACCCCGATCGTGCCGTCGCCGCAGTCGGCGATGCTCGGCACCGGCGCCGTGGTGAAGCGCCCGGTCGTGGTCAACGACCCGGAGCTGGGCGAGGTCGTCGCGGTCCGGTCGATGGTCTACCTGGCCATGTCGTACGACCACCGGCTGATCGACGGTGCGGACGCGGCCCGCTTCCTCGTCGCGGTCAAGGAGCGGCTGGAGGCCGGCAACTTCGAGGCCGAGCTGGGGCTCTGACCCTCTGACGACACGAGGGGTCGCGCGGCGTACGCCGCGCGACCCTTCGTCGTTTCCGGGTCAGCCGCGCAGGTGCTCCTCGGAGACCTCCCACAGCCGCTCGGCGGCCTCCGGGTCCCGCGCGTAGGGGGCGTAGCCGGTGCGGGTGCCCGGCTGGTTCGGCCCGGCCTCCTGGCAGTCCTCGAAGTACCGGCCGCCGACCCCGGCGACCAGCGGCGAGGCGGCGACCAGCACCGAGGTGGCCGCTCCCTGCTCGGTGTTCTTCCAGCTCGGCGAGTCGCCGCCGCCGCTCTCCGCACGCAGCCGGGCCAGGTCCTCGTCGCTCACGTACCGCTGGAGGTTGGTCCGGATCGCGCCCGGCATGAGCGCGTTGGTGTAGATCCCGTCGCCGGCCCACCGCCGGGTGGCGTCGACCGCGAAGAGCACGTTCGCGGTCTTGGACTGCCCGTACGCCGCCCACGGGTCGTACGGCCGCTCGCGGAAGTGGATGTCGTCGAACACCACCGGCGAGCGCAGGTGCGCCGAGGAACTGACCGAGACGATCCGCGCGCCGCCCGCGGCGGCCAGGGACCGGTACAACCCGGTGGCCAGCGCGAAGTGCCCGAGGTGGTTGGTCGCGAACTGCATCTCCCAGCCCTGCTCGGTGCGCATCTCGGGCGAGGCCATGATCCCCGCGTTGTTGACCAGCATGTGCAACGGCCCGTCCCAGGTGCGGACGAAGGTGGCCACCGAGCCGAGGTCGGCCAGGTCGAGCGGGGCGACCAGGACCCGGTCGTTGCCGGTGGTGCCCGTGATGTCGGCGACGGCGCGCTGGCCGGCCTCCGTGTTGCGGACCGCGATGGTGACGTCGGCCCCGGCGGCGGCGAGCGCGCGGGCCGTCTCGACGCCGATCCCCGAGGCGCCGCCGGTGACGACGGCCCGCCGGCCGGTCAGGTCGAGGTCACGGGCCACCTCCAGGGCGGTGGTCTCCCGGGAGAACGGGGTGCTGACGGGTGTGCTGGCGGTCATGATTCATCCCTCTCGGCGGCGGCCCGTGGTCCCCGCGTCTTCCCAGGGCGGCGGCGACGTAACGCGGGACGGCCCGCGCCACCGCCCGGGCTGGGCGCAATCCGGCCCGCCGCCGACCCGGCGCTGACAGACTCGGTCGGTGAGCGGCTTCGGGTGGCGGGGACGCCTCGGGCCGGCGGTGCCGGTGGCGCCCGGGGCCCGGGTGGACCGGTTCGAGGTCTTCTTCGACCTGGTCTTCGTGTTCTCGTTCTTCATCATCACCCGGGCCACCGCGCTCCAGGTCAACGGCGGTGCGCTGCTGCACGCGCTGCTGGTCCTCGCCGTGCTGTGGTGGTCGTGGGTGGTGCACAGCATCGTGGCCACCCGGATCCGGCTGGGCGAGGGCTTCGTCCCGGTCCTCATGACGGTCGGCATGGCGGCCCTGTTCACCTTCGCGCTGTCCCTGCCCAACGCGTTCCGGGACCCGCGCGGCAACGCGGCCGGACCGATCGTCGCGGCGATCAGCTACACCGTCATCCGGGGGGTGCACCTGCTGCTCTACCTGCACGCGGTGCGGGACAGCCCGAAGGAGCGCCGCCAGCTCCTCCGGTTCACCCCCGAGCTGGTGGGCAGCACCCTGCTGTTGGGGGTCGCCGCGTTGATCCCGCCGAAGATCGACGACCTCTTCTCCGCGGCGGCGGTCCGGGACGGGCTGTGGGCCTTCGTCGTGCTGCTCCAGTACTCCACCGGCCTCGTGGCGGGCACCTGGGGCTGGGGCGTCGCGTCCGCCGAGCACTGGACCGAGCGGTACGACCTCATCCTCATCATCGCGCTGGGCGAGTCGGTCATCTCGGTGGGCGTCGGCAGCAACCTGCTCGGCCAGCCGCCGACCTGGCCGGCCGTGACGGCGGCCGTGCTCGGCATCTTCTTCACCGCCGCCCTGTGGTGGGCGCACTACGACATGGTCGGGCCGGCCGCCCGGATCGCCCTGCACGCCGCCGAGGACGGCCCCCGCGTGGCCATTGGCCCGGGACGCCTACGGGTACCTGTTCCTGCCGATGATCGCGGGCATCATCCTGTTCGCGCTGGGCGCGGAGATGATCGTGCACCAGGTCGCCGACCCGCACGTGCCGCAGCACCTGCCGGCGCTGGGCCCCGGCGTACCGCTGCTCTTCGGCGGGGTGATCTGCTACATCTGCGGCAACATGCTCTTCCAGTTCCGCACCCTGCGCACCCTGAGCTGGACCCGCGTCGCCGCGGTGCTGCTGCTCGCCGTGAGCATCCCGGTGGCCGCACACCTGCCCGCGCTGGCCGCCCTGGCGCTGCTGACCGCGATCACCATCGGCATGGTGGCCGCCGAGGTGGTCGTCTTCGACGAGGGCCGGCGGGCGCTGCGGGGCCTGGTCTTCGAGGAACGCACCAGCCACGAGGCCCACGAGGCGGCCTATCGGGCGCGCTGGCACGAGCCGCACGAGCGCGACGAGGGCGAGTGAGCCCGCCGCGGACCCGGCGGCGCAGCCCGGCGGCGCGAGCGCACCTGCGGTGGGCGGCCACGACCACCACGGGTGACCCGGTGGCGCGTAGACTCCCGGCAGCGTCGCGGTGCATCCGGCACGAAGGCCGCCGTGGGCACGGAGGCGCGGGACAGCAGGGAACCATGTGCACCCATCCCACCCACCGAGCGGGCGGCTGACCGCCCTCGGCACCCAGTTGATCGAGATCCACCACTGGCTCCGCGAGGAGCTGGCCCGGCTCCGCGCGAGCCTCGACACCCCCGACGGCGGCAGCGTCGCCCTCACCCGGGAGCTGCGCGCGCACTGCGCCGGTTTCTGCGCCGCCCTCGACCGGCACCACACCGGTGAGGACGGCGGCGCGTTCCAGGCCCTGGCCGAGCAGGCGCCCGAGCTGCGCCCCGTGCTCGCCGAGCTGAGCGCGGACCACCGGATCGTCGCCGATCTGCTGCGCCGGATCGACGCCCTGCTCGCCGAGGCGGGCGACGGCCGGAGCGTCCGGGCCGAGCTGGACGGGCTGGCGGCGCTGCTGGAGTCGCACTTCGGCTACGAGGAGCGGAAGATCGTCGCCGCGTTGAACCGGCTCGGCGGCGACCCCGTGGAACTGCTCGGCATCACGCCACCCGGCAACGGGGACCCTTTCGAACGGACGGAGACCGCATGACCATCGACACCGTCGACGCCGCCGCGGCGGGCACCTGGCAGCTCGGCGACCGCACGGTCAACCGGATCGGCTTCGGCGCGATGCGGCTGACCGCGAACGCGGACGGCAGCCCCAGCGACCGGGACCGGGCGGTGACGGTGCTGCGCCGCGCGGTCGAGCTGGGCGTCAACCACATCGACACCGCGGCGTTCTACTTCTCGCCGCTGCGCTCGGCCAACGAACTGATCAACCGGGCGCTGTCGCCGTACCCGGAGGATCTGGTCATCGTCACCAAGGTCGGGCCGGGCAAGGATCCGTCCGGTGCGTGGCTGCCGATGGCCCGGCCGGACCAGCTCCGCGGCCAGGTCGAGGAGAACCTGCGCCAGCTCGGCCGGGACCACCTCGACGTGGTCAACCTCCGGGTGTACGGCCCGGAGCCGCTGGCCGAGCACTTCGGCGCGCTCGCCGAGCTGCGCGACGCCGGCCTGATCCGGCACCTCGGCGTCTCCGCCGTGAAGCCGCACCAGATCGCCGAGGCGCGCACGATCGCCCCCGTGGTCTGCGTACAGAACTCGTGGAGCCTCGGCTACCGCCTGAGCAACGACGCGCTGATCCGGGACTGCGCCGCGCACGGGACCGCGTTCGTGCCGTTCTTCGCCCTCGCCACCAGCGGCCGCGAGGCCGGCGCGAGCGGCGTGGAGCACGACGAGGTGCGCGCGGTGGCCCGGGCGCACGGGGTGACTCCGGCCCAGGTCCGGTTGGCCTGGACGCTGCACCGGAGCCCGAACGTGCTCGCCATCCCCGGCACCGGCAACCCGGCGCACCTGGAGCAGAACGTCGCGGCCGGCGCGCTGCGGCTCACCGACGACGACCTGTCCCGCCTCGACGCGGTGCACGAGACCGCCGGCTGACGCCATGGTCGGGCCCGGATTCGCCGGTCAGCAGAATCGGCGGGTCCGGGCTGGCCGGGGCGGGCGTACGCCGGGGATGCTGGGCCGATGGTGATCTTTTCCGTGCAGGCCCGGCCCACCGACGCGGCCGGCTGGACCGGCCTGGCCCGGCGGGTCGAGGCCGCCGGCTTCGACGCGCTGCTGGCCGCCGACCACCCGGGTCACGGCGCGTCGCCGTTCGTGGCGCTCGCCGCCGCGGCGGCGGTGACGTCGACGCTCGGCCTCGGCTCGTACGTGTCGAACGCCGGCGTGCGGGAGCCGATCCTGCTCGCCACCGACGTGGCCACCCTCGACGTGGTGTCCGGCGGCCGGGCCCGGCTCGGTCTCGGCGCCGGGCACACGCCGGCCGAGTGGCGGGCCGTCGGGCGCGAGCGCCCCGACGTCGCCGCCCGGGTCCGCCGCTGCGTCGCGGTCGCCGAGGCCGTCCGTGACCTGCTGGCCGGGAACGAGGTCACCGTGGACACCGCCGAGCTGGCCGCCCGGGGCGCCCGGCTCACCGAGCTGCGGCCGGTGCAGGCCCGGGTCCCGCTCACCATGGGTACGGCCAACTCGACGCTGCTGCGCTGGGCCGGCGCGCACGCCGACGTGGTCGGCCTGACCGGCTTCGGGCGTACCCTCGCCGACGGCCACAACCACGACGTGCGGTGGCGGGCCGACCAGATCGAGGCGCAGCTCGCGCTCGTGGCGGCCGGCGCGGCCGGCCGGGACGCGCCGCCCGCGCTGGAGGCCCTGGTCCAGCAGGTGACCGTGACCGACGACGCGGAGGCCGCCGCCGCCCCGATCGCCGCCGAGACCGGGCTGACGGCCGCCGACCTGCTCGCCACCCCGTTCGCGCTGATCGGCACGGCCGACGAGATCGTCGCTGCCGTCGCGGAGCACCGGCGCCGCTGGGGGATCACCCGCTTCGTGGTACGCCCCGACGGCGTCGACCAGCTGGCCCCGCTGCTGCCCCGCCTGACCGCCGTCGCCTGACCGACTCCGGCTCGTCGAGGCGCTCAGCCGTCGAGATCCGCGAGGGTCTCCCGCAGCCATTTCAGCTCGGTACGCGACGTTGCCGTCGCGATCGTGAACAGCCCCTGCCGGAACGGGTCGTCGAAGTCGGCGGCGCGCATCGGCCGGTCGCCGTCCCAGAAGAAGCTGGCCGGCTGGGTGAGGAATGTCAGGCGCCGCCGCAGGACCGCCGCCTGGGCTGCCGGGTCGTCGAGGTGCCGCAGGAACGCGAGCAGGGTGAACCAGCGGTTCTCGTCCGTGACGAACAGTTCGTCGGGCTCGCGGAGCCGGTCGAGCAGGGCCTGGCGGCCGGTGGCGGTCAGCGAGAGCACGTGTCGCGGCGCCGCCACCTGGCCGGGCTGGAGCTCACGGGTCAGCAGTCCGGCCGCCTCCATGCGTTTGAGCAGCGGGTAGAGGGTGCCGTCGGCGATCGGGCGCACGTGCCCGGTCAGGGCGGCGATGCGTTTACGCAGGTCATAGCCGTGCAGCCGTTCGTCATAGAGGAATCCGAGGGTCGCGAGCTCCAACATGATCCAGATCATACCTTCCTGTCGAGATACCCTCTTGCTTTGATACCTCGGTAGCAAGGTATCTTCTGCGCTATGCATAGCGCCAGCGTGACCCCGGACGGCTCCCGCATTCGCTGGGTCGAGATCCCCGGCACCGAACCCGCCCGCGTCTACCTGCACGGACTCGGCGCCAGCTCCGCGCCCTACTACACCGAGGCCATCGCACATCCCGCCCTGACCGGGCACCGCTCGCTGCTCATGGACCTGCTGGGCTTCGGGATCAGCGACCGGCCGGCGCACGTGGCGTACACCCTGGACATGCACGCGGACCTGCTGGCCCACGCGCTGGACCAGGCGGCGGTGAAGGACGCCGACGTGATCGCGCACAGTGCGGGCGGCGCCGTCGCGGTCCTGCTGGCGGCGCGCCACCCCGGGCTGGTACGCCGGCTCGTGCTCGTCGACCCCGCCCTCGACGCGCTGGAGACGTTGCCGACGACGAAGCGGCCGGGCAGCTCGGGCATCGGCGTCTACCACACCGAGCAGGAGTTCCTGGACCACGGCTGGGACGAGACGATGGCATTCGTCGGGCCGGAGTGGGCGGCCACCATGCGCCTGGCCGGCAGGGAGGCGCTCTACCGCACGGCGATGAGCCTGCTCCGCGGCACGACCCCGGGCGTGCGCGAGGAGATGGAGCGGCTCGCCGCGCCGTGCACGGTGCTGTATCCGGCGGCCGACGGGCCGCGGTTCGACGCGGACCGCCTGGCGGCCGCGGGTGTCGCCGCGGTGGCGATTCCGGACTGCGGCCACAACATCATGGTCGACAACCCGGCGCGGTTCGCCCTGGCCGTGACGGCCGCACTGGCCGGCCATCCGGGTTGACCGGGCCGGGGTCCACCACCAGGCGTCGAACGCCTGTACGATGCGAACGATGATCGATGAACGATTCATGTTGCCGGCCACCGTGGACGAACGGACGTTGCTCGAGACCTTCCTGGACTTCCAGCGGGACGCCCTGGTCCGCAAGTGCGCCGGGCTCACCGACGCGCAACTGCGGCTGCGGCCGGTGCCCTCGTCCGGCCTGTCCCTGATCGGCCTGGTCCGGCACCTGGCCACCGTGGAGCGGTGGTACTTCCAGGCGGTGCTCGCCGACGCCTTCCCCGGCGACCTCTTCGACCTCACCGACGACCCGGACGCCCCGTTCACCGACGTGGCCGGGGCCACCGGCGCGGAGACCTTCGCGCTCTGGCGGGCGGAGGTGGCCACCTCGCGGCAGCTCACCGCCGAGCGCCCGCTGGACGCGGTCGGTCGCCACCCGGGCACCGGAAGCACGGTCTCCCTGCGCTGGATCCTCGCGCACATGACCGACGAGTACGCCCGCCACCTCGGGCACGCCGACATCCTGCGTGAGGCGATCGACGGCCGGACCGGGGAGTGAATCGCGAATCACTCACGGGAGTCAGGTCGGTAGGTCAGCGGGCAGGAGTCGGGAACGACGAGTGAGTGATTTCGCTCAACGCATCCGGGCCGGCGTCCGTACCCGAAGATATGCGCATGCGGATCCTCATGGCCGGAGTGTCCGGCTTCCTCGGCACCCGACTGGTCGACCGACTCACCGCGGACGGGCACCAGGTCACCCGCCTGGTCCGCCGCGCGCCGCGCACCCCTGACGAGCGGCGGTGGAATCCGTCCGCCGCGCAGCTCGACCCGCAGGTCGTGGCCGACGCCGACGCGGTGGTGAACCTGGCCGGCGCCGGGGTGGGCGACAAGCGCTGGGACGACGCGTACAAGGGGTTGATCCGGTCCAGCCGGGTGGACAGCACCACCACGCTGGCGATCACCATCGCGGGGCTGCCCGCCGTCGACCGGCCGGCGGTGCTGCTCAACGCCTCGGCCGTCGGCTGGTACGGCAACACCGGCGACCGGACGGTCGAGGAGGACTCGCCGGCCGGCGAGGGCTTCCTGGCCGACGTCTGCCGGGTGTGGGAGGCCGCCACCCGCCCGGCCGAGGACGCCGGGACCCGGGTGGTGCGGCTGCGCACCGGGCTGCCGCTGCACCGCGACGGCGGCATGCTCAAGCCGCAGCTCCTGCCGTTCCGGCTGGGGGTCGGCGGCAAGCTGGGCAACGGCCGGCAGTGGCTGCCGTGGATCTCGATGCGGGACTGGCTGGACGCGTTGACCTTCCTGCTGGCCCGCGAAGACGTCGCCGGTCCGGTCAACGTGGTGGGTCCGGCCCCGGTCACGAACGCCGAGTTCACCCGGGAGCTGGCCCGCCAACTGCACCGGCCGGCGATCATGCCGATCCCGGCGCTGGCCCTGAAGGTCGCCCTGGGCGGCTTCGCCCACGAGGCGCTCACCAGCGCCCGGGTCCTGCCCGGCGTGCTGGGCAGGGCGGGCTTCGCCTGGACCCACCCGGACCTGCCGGGCGCGCTGCACGCCGCCCTCACCGACTGAGCCGGCGAGGGCGGCGCCGACGCGGTCAGCAGCCGATGACCCAGTAGGCGGGGCCGGTCTGCTTGAGGGTGCTGGTGTAGAAGGTGTTGTAGAGGCCCATTCGCTGGTTGCTGCCCAGGGCGTAGGCGTAGCCGCCGGACTGGTAGGCGCGGCCGGCCGTGACGTGCGCGTAGTTGCTCGCGGTGACGCAGACCGGCGCGGTGGTCGGGGTCGGGCTCGGGGTCGGTGACGCGGTCGCCGTCGGCGTCGGGCTGGGCGTGCCGCCCCCGCCGTTCAGGCCGAAGAAGAGCGCGTCGCGGTAGGTCGAGCAGATGGTGTCGAGGAAGTACGCCCCGGCGGTGCCGCACTGCTCGGTCGCCGAGCCCGGGTCGACCGGGGTGCCGTGGCCCATGCCGGAGACCCGGTAGAGCCGCACCTGGTCGCTGCCGTAGACCTCCAGGCTCGTGCCGGCCGGCAGCGAGGCGGTGCTGGTCGGGGTCTGCGACACGCCCAGCACGTTGGTCCACTGGTCCCGGGACTCGGTGGCGTTCAGCGGGGCGACCGTGGTGTCCGAGGTGCCGTGCCAGATGGCCACCCGGGGGCGCTTGCCGGTGTAGCCGGCGTAGGCGTTGCGGACCAGGTCGCCCCACTGCGCCGGCGTCTTGTCGACGCCCGGGTTCATGCAGGTGAACGCATTGACCATGCTGGTGGCGCAGCGGTAGGGGATACCGGCGATCACCGACCCGGCGGCGAACGTGTCCGGGTAGGTGGCGAGCATGACGGCGCTCATCGCCCCGCCGCCCGACAGCCCGCTGACGTAGACCCGGCTCCCGTCGGTGCCGTAGGTGGACTTCGCGTAGTCCACCATCTGCTTGACCGACAGCGCCTCGCCCTGGCCCCGGGCGGTGTCCCCGGTCTCGAACCAGTTGAAGCAGGAGTTGGCGTTGTTGGCCGAGGGTTGCTGCGGCACGATCAGCGCGAACTTCCACTGGTCGGCGTACTTCTGCCAGCCGGAGTTGGTGAAGTAGGTCGAGGCGTTCTGGGTGCAGCCGTGCAGCAGCACCACGGCCGGGGCGTTGGCGGGCAGGCCGTCCGGGCGGTAGGCGTACATGGCCAGGTTGCCGGGGTTCGAGCCGAAGCCGGTGACCTGGGAGAGGGTGGCGGCCTGCGCGGGCAGCGCGGCGACGAGGACCGCGGCCGCGGCGAGCACGACCCCGGCTGCCACCCCGGCCAGGCGGGTGAGAAGGGATGAGGAGCGGCGCACGGCGACCTCCTGACGGCGAATTGTGAACTGGGTCACCTTCGAGTTGCCGCGACGTTACGTCCCTGTTTCACGCTCCCGGAATGGCCGCCGCTCACACATTCACGAACGCCGAAGTGTGCGGGTGCGGGCGCGCCCCAGGTTCCGTGTCTGACCGGCGTGTCCAGTTCCGGTTGGTAACGTCCGCTGCGTGCCGTCCTCCCCGTCCCTGGCCACCGGCCCGTCGACCACCTTCCGGAACCGGCGCGCCGACCTGCTGCTTCTGCTTGCCGCGGTGGCCCTTGCCCTCTGGGTGACCAGCGGGATGTGGTGGGACCCGAACACCCGCATGATCACCGTCAACTCCAGCGACCAGGCCCTCTTCGAGTGGTTGCTGGCCTTCGGCGGGCACGCGGTGACCCACGGGGAGAACCCGTTCTTCACCCACCTGATCAACGTCCCGGACGGGGTGAACCTGGCGGTCAACACCTCGATCACCGCGTACGCGGTGGTCTTCGCGCCGCTGACGTACCTCGTCGGACCGCCGGCGACGTTCCTGGTGATCCTCACGCTCAACCTCGCCGCCACCGCGGTGGCCTGGTACTGGCTGCTCAGCCGGCACCTGGTCGCCAGCCGGCTGGCCGCCGGGGTGGGCGCCCTCTTCATCGCCTACTGCCCGGCCATGGTGTCGCACGCCAACGCGCACCTGAACTGGACCGCCGGCTGGCTGGTGCCGCTGCTCGTCTGGGGCGTGCTCCGGCTGCGCCGCCCCGGCCGCGCGATCACCGGCGGCGTCGTGCTCGGCCTGCTGGTGGCGCTCGCCTTCTCGATCGCCGCCGAGGGGCTCTTCTTCACGGCACTCGCGCTCGCCCTGTTCCTGCTGGTGTGGGCCCTGCACCCGGCCCGCCGGGCCGAGGCCCGGGCCGCCCTGCCGACCTTCCTGCGCGGGCTCGGCGTGACCGCGCTCGTCTCCGGGGTGCTGCTGGCGTACCCGCTGTGGCTGCACTTCGCCGGGCCGCAGCGGTTCCACGGCACCGGCTTCGACCCGCTCATCCACTCCGAGGACATCGCCGCGTACGGGTCGTACCCCCGGCGGTCGCTGGCCGGCTGGGCCGGGCTGGGCACCTCGCTCGCGCCGAACCCGACCGAGGAGAACTCCTTCTTCGGCATCCCGCTGCTGCTGCTCGCCGTGGCCTGCTTCGTCCTGCTCCGGCGGCGCGCCGACCGGGCCTTCCGGGCCACGCTCACGGCGCTCGGCGTGACCGCGCTGGTCTTCGCGGTGCTCTCCTGGGGCCCCACGGCCAAGTGGAACGGCCGGCGCACCGACCAACTGCTGCCGTTCGGGGTGCTGGACAACCTGCCGGTGGTCAACGCCGCGCTGCCCTCCCGGCTCGCCCTGGTGGTGGCGCCGGTGATCGGCCTGCTGCTGGCGTACGCGGTCGACTCGCTGCGCGCCCGGCCGCCCCGGCACCGCTCGAGCCAGCTGGCCTGGGCCATCGGCTTCGCCGCCGCGCTGCTGCCGCTGCTGCCCACCCCGCTGCTGACCAGCGTCCGAGAGCCGATCCCGGCGTTCATCACCAGCGGCGCCTGGCAGCGCTACGTCTCCCCCGGCGGGGTGCTCACCCCGCTGCCGCTCACCGTGGACCTCTATCCGGACGGCCAACGCTGGCAGGCGTACGCCCTGGCGCACCGGCAGGGCGAGTTCCGCATCCCGGCCGGCTTCTTCCTCGGCCCGGGCGGACCGGACGGCCGGGGCCGGATCGGGCCGGTCCCGCGCACCTTCAGCGCGCTGGTCGACCAGGCCGGGCGGACCGGGCTCGTGCCGATCATCACCGAGGGCAGCATCCGCGAGTCCCGGGCGGACCTGCACTACTGGGGGGTCGAGACGGTCGTGCTGGCCGACCGGGTGCACGGGGCGAAGTTCGACGTCGACGAGGAAGCCGTGCGGCGTACGGCCACGGCCCTGCTCGGCCCGCCCGAACGGGTCGAGGACGTCTGGGTCTGGCGGGTGCCGCCGGCCTGACCTGTCGGCCCGGGCCGGCACGGGGTCACCGGAAGCCGGACGACGGCGTCTAATGGTGCGGATGAGGTTCCTCCGGATCAGCCGACGGGCCGCGCTGCGCGCCGCAGCCCTGTCGACCGTCGCCATCGCGGCACTGGCTGCCGGCTCGTTCGCCGCGGCGGCCGCTTCCGACCCGGCGCCGGGCCGGGTCTACGACCCGTGGCTCTGGCAGGCGACGGTCGGCCAGCGTCCCGCCGGTCCGGCCTCGGTGGTCTTCTTCACCTCGAACACCCGCTACTTCGAGTCGACCGGCGTGCTGGTGGGGCGCGACGGCGCCTACCGACTGATTCCGCTGCAGGTCGGTGAAGATCACGGGCTGCTCTCTCCGGACGGGCGGCACTATGTGCGGCCCCACCGAGGGGTGCTGGTCGACCTGACCACCGGTGCGGAAGACCGCACCCACCGGCCGGGCATCCGGGCGCTGGCCTGGTCGCCGGACGGCAGGACGCTGCTCGGCACGCGGGACAACGACGACGCGGTGATCACGTACGGACCGGACAACCAGCAGCTCAACGACCCCGCGAAACCGGACGACCTGCTCGTGGTCGACCCGTACGACGGGGCGGAGCGGGTGCTCGCGGCCGACACGTTCGCCAGTCACACCACCGGGGCCTGGTCACCGGACGGCAGCCTGATCGTGGTCGCCGGTCCGACGGATCCGGCGGTCGAGCGGCAGCGGCTGACGGTCACCGATGCGGCCGGGGGCGGTGTGCGTTGGCAGCGCGACCTCGACGAACGCCACCTGCTCGCCGGGCGGGGCGCCTGGAGCCCCGACGGCGCGCGGATCGCGCTGCTCGCCTTCGACGGCTGCGCCGGCCCCGCCTGCACCCTCGAGGAGGCGGCCGCCCGGTCCTGGCGGCTCGAGTTCCTCGACGCCGCGACCGGTCAACCGCTCGGCACCCCCGTCCCGGTCGCTGGCTGGGCGACGGAGCTGGTCGGTTGGCGAAACGGCGAAGCGGTGCTGAACCGGCTGTCGCGGGAGACGACCCTCCAGGACCGGCACGCGTCGCTCGTCGCCGTGGCGGCGGGCGGCCGTGAGCAGGTGCTGGTGACGGGGCCCCCGGGCGTCTCGGGCTTCGACGTGCCGGCGGACCGGCTGGCCGACGCCGTCTTCGCCGGCTCCGCCCCCCGGCCCTCCCCGTGGGCGGCTCCGTGGTGGCTCTACCCGGTGGTCGCCCTACCGGCTCTGCTGCTCGCCGTCCTGCTCGCACGCGCTCTGCGCCGCCGCCGGGAGCGACGAGCCTCACCGGCCTGACGCCGCCGGGCACGACTAGGCTGGACGGGTGAGCGTGACGACTTCCGGGCTGACCGCCGTCCGTGCCGGCCTGATCGACTACCGGGCCGCCTGGGACGAGCAGCGCCGGGTGCACGAGGCCGTGGTGGCCGGCGAGCAGGGCGACACCGTGCTGCTCCTGGAGCACCCCAGCGTCTACACCGCCGGCAAGCGGACCGAGCCGTGGGACCGGCCGATGGACGGCACCCCGGTGGTCGACGTGGACCGCGGCGGCAAGATCACCTGGCACGGTCCGGGTCAGCTCGTGGGCTACCCGATCGTCACGCTGCCCGATCCGGTCGACGTGGTGGCGTACGTCCGGCGCACCGAGCAGCTGCTGATCGACGTGTGCGCCGAGTTCGGGCTGGCCGCCGGCCGGGTCGAGGGGCGCAGCGGGGTCTGGGTGCCGGAGGACGACCGGGGGCCGGCCCGCAAGGTCGCCGCCATCGGCATCCGGGTGGCCCGGGGCGTGACCCTGCACGGCTTCGCGATCAACTGCGACTGCGACCTCGGCCACTACGACCGGATCGTGCCGTGCGGCATCCGCGACGCCGGGGTCACCTCGCTCACCGCCGAGCTGGGCCGCCCGATCACCGTCGCCGACGTGCTGCCGGTGGTCGAGCGCCACCTGCCCACGCTGGTCGCGGTCCAGGGCTGAGCGGGTGCGGATCGACCTCGTCACCCTCGTCGTCGCCGACTACGAGCCGGCCATCGCCTTCTTCACCGAGGTGCTCGGCTTCGAGCTGGTGGAGGACAAGCCCTCGCTGACGAACGACGGCCGGCCGAAGCGCTGGGTGGTGGTCCGCCCGCCGGGCGGCGGGACCGGGCTGTTGCTGGCCCGCGCCGACGGGGAGCGGCAGGCGGCGGCGGTGGGCGACCAGACCCACGGCCGGGTCGGCTTCTTCCTCCAGGTCGACGACTTCGACGCCACCTACCGGCGGATGGTCGAGGCGAAGGTCGAGTTCGTGGAGCCCCCGCGCACCGAGCCGTACGGGCGGGTCGCCGTGTTCCGCGACCTCGCCGGCAACCCCTGGGACCTGCTCGGTCCCGCCTGACGAGGAGAGAACCCCCGATGACCGACGTGCTGTCGACCCAGCAACGGATCGCCGAGGAGCTGCGGATTCCCGCGACCTTCGACGCCGCCGAGGAGATCGAGCGCCGGGTCGTCTTCCTCGCCGACCGCCTGGTCGACACCGGCCTGACCACGCTGGTCCTGGGCATCAGCGGTGGCGTCGACTCGACCACCGCCGGCCGGCTCTGCCAGCTCGCCGCCGAACGGGCCCGCGCCGCCGGCCACCCGGCCACCTTCGTCGCCATGCGCCTGCCCTACGGGGTGCAGGCCGACGAGCACCACGCCCAGGCCGCGCTGGAGTTCATCCGCCCGGACCGGGTGCTCACGGTCGACGTCAAGCCGGCCGCCGACGCCGCCCTGGACGCGCTGGTCGCCGGCGGGCTGACCTTCCGCGACGCCGCCCAGCAGGACTTCGTGCTCGGCAACGTCAAGGCCCGACAGCGCATGATCGCCCAGTACGCGGTGGCCGGCGCGGCGGGCGGGCTGGTGGTCGGCACCGACCACGCCGCCGAGGCGGTCACCGGTTTCTTCACCAAGCACGGCGACGGGGCGGCGGACCTGGTCCCGCTGACCGGGCTGACCAAGCGGCGGGTCCGGGCGCTGGCCGCGGCGCTCGGCGCCCCCGCCGAGCTGGTCGGCAAGGCGCCCACGGCCGACCTGGAGACCCTGGCCCCGGGCAAGCTCGACGAGGACGCGCTCGGCCTGGCCTACGAGCACATCGACGACTACCTGGAGGGCCGGCCCGTGCCGGCGGAGGTGGAGGAGGCGCTGGTGGCCCGCTACCGCGCCACCGAGCACAAGCGCCAGCTCCCGATCGCGCCCTAGGTGTCGGGACCGGCACCGTCGTCGAGCGGGCCGGCGGCGAACCGCGCCCGCAACCACGGCTCGCAGAGCACGATCGCGCCACCGACGATGCCGCCGATCACCGTCTCCACGCCCCGGTCGTAGAGCAGCTGCCCGGCCGGGCGGGCCACCGCGAGCTGACCCATGAGCAGCGCCATCGGGGTGATGAACAGCAGCGCCAGCCCGTAGTTGCGGCCCACCAGCAGCTCGGTGACGATCTGCAGCACCGCGACCACCAGCACGGTGGCGTACGGCGACAGCGCCGGGGCGAGCAGCACCGCGCTGGTCAGCAGCCCGAGCAGCGTGCCGAGGATCCGGTGCGCGGCGCGGACCAGCTGGGCGGTGACCCCGGCGGCGCTGAGCGGGGCGACCGCCGCCACCATCGCCCAGTACGGGTGGCCGATCCCGACCGCGGTCGCCACGCCGCCGGCCAGCACCACGGCCAGCGCGTAGCGCACCGGCTGCCAGGTCCACACGTGCGCGAGCCGGGCCGGCCGGCTCCGCTCCCGCCGCAGCACGCTGCCCACGTTCCCGACCAGCAGGGCGAACAGCGCGCTCGACCCGGCCAGCGCGGCGGCCACCGGCACGTCCGACACCGCGTGCGGCGCCGAGGCGACCGCGCCGAACGCGAACACCAGGAACAGGGGCCCCGGCGGGTGCCAGTCCTGCGCGGCGGCCAGCACCGCGCCCAGCGCCGCGACGGCCGCCGCGACCGGCACCGCGACCCACGCCCGGGACGGCAGCGCCCCGACCAGCACGCCGAGGACGACCGTCCCGGTGAGGGCCGCCCCGGCGCTGGCCTGCATGGCGGCCCGGGACAGGTGCACGTGGTTGCGGCCGTAGAGCGAGGTGAACGCGCCGAAGACCGCG
This sequence comes from Micromonospora sp. NPDC005707, assembly GCF_040631005.1. NCBI lineage: Bacteria > Bacillati > Actinomycetota > Actinomycetes > Micromonosporales > Micromonosporaceae > Micromonospora > Micromonospora sp. NPDC005707. The sequence goes on along the minus strand of NZ_JBEXYR010000003.1, from coordinate 327,650 downwards.
TACACGGACCAGGCCGGGCGGCCGGCGGCGAGCACCGCGAGCAGCGGCACGAGGACACTGACGCCGGCCCGCAGCGCGACCCGGTGCGCGCCCGGCGCGGGCCGCACGTGCAGCAGGCCGCGCAGCGTCGCCCGTACCTGCTCGCCCATCCGCCCTCACCCTCCGGTCGCCGCCGCGACCCGGGGTACCCGGATCGCGGCGGCGTGATCCCCGGTCAGGGGGTGAGCCGGTGCAGGTCCCGGGGGAAGGCGGTCACCTCCCGGACGTTGGCCGCGCCGGTGAGCCGGGCGACGAAGCGTTCCAGCCCGATGGCGAAACCACCGTGCGGCGGCATGCCGTGGCGGAACGCGTCCACGTACCCGGCGTACGGCTCGACCGGCTCGCCGCGGGCCGCCAGGGCGGCCAGGTAGTCCTCGTGCCGGTGCAGCCGCTGCCCGCCGGTGACCAGCTCCATCCCCCGGAAGAGCAGGTCGAAGCCGTTGGAGTACGCCGGCCGCGCCGGGTCCGGATGGGTGTAGAACGGCCGCTTCGCCATCGGGTACCCGGTGACGAACAGGAAGTCCGAACCGTGTTCGCGCAGCGCCCACTCCCCCAGCGCCCGCTCGTGCGCCGGGGCGAGGTCCGGCTCGTCGGCCGGCGCCCCGGCGATCTTCAGCGCCTCGGTGAAGTGCACGGCCGGGATCTCGGCGGGCACCTCGGGCAGGGTGAGCCCGAGGGTGGCGAGTGGCCCGCCGGCCCGCGCCGCGACCTCGGCCAGCATCCCGGCCAGGGTCTCCCGCAGCACGGCCATCACGTCGCGGTGGTCGGTCAGGAAGCCCAGCTCGACGTCGAGCGAGGTGTACTGCGCCAGGTGCCGGACGGTGTCGTGCGGCTCGGCGCGGAACACCGGCCCGACCTCGTACACGCGCTCGAAGACCCCGACCATGAGCTGCTTGTAGAACTGCGGCGACTGGGCCAGGTACGCGGGCCGGCCGAACCAGTCCAGCGCGAACACGTTCGCCCCGCTCTCGGTGGACGAGGCGACCACCTTCGGGGTGTGGATCTCCACGAACGCGCGGGCGTCCAGGGCGGCCCGGAAGCCGGCCACCGCCGCCGCCGAGATCCGCAGCGCCGCCGACCGGGTCGGGTGGCGCAGCGCGGTCGGCGCGTGGTCGAGCTGGGTGGGCAGGGTGGCGGTGAGCGCCGGCCGGTACAGGTCGAACGGCGGCGGGACGGCGGGCGGCCCGAGCGGGCGTACCGCCGGCTCGGCCAGCTCGACCCCGGCGGGCGCCGTGGCGTTCGCGACCACCGTGCCGGTGACCTCGACGACGGTCTCCTCGGGCAGCGACTCGACGGCCGCGCGCACGGCGGCGTCGGCGACCACCACCTGGGCCAGGCCGGCGGCGTCCCGGACGATCAGGAACGCCACCGACTTGAGCAGCCGGCGGCGGTGCACCCAGCCGGCGATCCGCACGGTCGCGCCGACATGGTGGGTGAGCTGGGAGGACAGGATGCGTTGCACGGCGGTTACCTCCTTGGTCAATCGCAACGCGATCCCCGGGAGGTGTGGGCGAGCGGGAACCTCGCGGTGCCACCACACCTTCGCCCTCCGCCTCGGCGGGGGGCCTCGTTCGTCGCCCGTGACGGGGGCCAGCCGGCGGGGTCTACTGAGCGGCCAGGCCGCCGTTCTTCCCGCAGCTCGGGAGGGTCTTCGCGGTCCGGCGCCAGACCGCCTTCCAGCAACCGGCGGCTCTCTGCGCTGGCGGATCGGCCCGCTACTCGGCTCCGTCGCAGCTCTGCCCGGCACGCTAGCACCCCGGCCCGGCCCGTGTGACGCCGATTTTTCGCCACTGGTGTCCGGTGTCACAACGATTCGGGCGTGACGGCCGTCGCCCGCCGTTCATCGACCGCCACCGACCGGCGTAGGCTCGGTTTTGTGACGATCGAGCACTCCGCGCCGACGACCGAGCAGGCAGCGCCAACCGCGACTGTCGCACCTGAGGGGCGGCGCATGCTGCGGATCGAGGCGCGCAACGCCGAGACGCCGATCGAGCGCAAGCCGCCGTGGATCAAGGTCAAGGCCAAGATGGGCCCGGAGTACACCCAGCTGCGCGGGCTCGTCTCGCGCGAGGGGCTGCACACCGTCTGCCAGGAGGCCGGCTGCCCCAACATCTACGAGTGCTGGGAGGACCGGGAGGCCACCTTCCTCATCGGTGGCGACCAGTGCACCCGGCGCTGCGACTTCTGCCAGATCGACACCGGCAAGCCGGCCGAGTTCGACGCCGACGAGCCCCGCCGGGTCGCCGAGTCCGTCGCCGCCATGGGCCTGCGCTACGCCACCATCACCGGCGTGGCCCGCGACGACCTGCCCGACGGCGGCGCCTGGCTCTACGCCGAGACGGTCCGGCAGATCCACGCCCTCCAGTCCGGCTGCGGCGTCGAGCTGCTGATCCCCGACTTCAACGCGGTGCCCGAGCAGCTCGCCGAGGTGTTCGGGGCCCGGCCCGAGGTGCTGGCGCACAACGTCGAGACCGTGCCGCGGATCTTCAAGCGGATCCGCCCGGCGTTCCGCTACGAGCGCTCCCTCGACGTGATCCGCCAGGCCCGCGCCGACGGCCTGGTCACCAAGAGCAACCTGATCCTCGGCATGGGCGAGGAGCGGGCCGAGGTCTCCCAGGCGCTGCGCGACCTGCACGAGGCCGGCTGCGAGCTGATCACCATCACGCAGTACCTGCGCCCCTCCCCCCGGCACCACCCGGTCACCCGCTGGGTCAAGCCGGAGGAGTTCGTCGAGCTGCGCGAGGAGGCCGAGGAGATCGGCTTCGCCGGCGTGATGAGCGGCCCGCTGGTCCGCTCGTCGTACCGGGCCGGGCGGCTCTACCAGCAGGCGCTCGCCGCCCGCGACGAGGTCGTGGCCGCCGGCTGAGGCCGGCCGTCCACCGCGTCACCCACCGCCGGCCGCCCGCCGGATGCCATGATCCCAGGGATGACCGTCGGGGTACGCCAGGAGCCGCGCGAGGCCACCCGCCCGCGCACGCCCCGGCGTCCCCGGCTGCCGGCGCTGCTCGCCCTGCTGGTCGGGCTGGCCGGGGTCGGCTACCGGCTGGCGCTGCTGCTCGCCGACGCGCCGCCCACCAACAGCGACGAGGCGACCATGGGGCTGGCCGCCCTGCACATCGCCCGCGGCGAGGACTTCCCGGTCTGGTTCTACGGCCAGGCGTACATGGGCACGCTGGAGGCGTACCTGGCCGCGCCGCTGGTGGCCCTGGCCGGGCCGTCGGTGCTGGCCCTGCGGCTGCCCACCCTGGCCCTGTACGCCCTCTTCCTCGCCCTGTCCTGGCGGCTCACCCGCCGCCTCGGCGGCGACCGCTGGTACGCCCTGCTGGTCGTCGCCGTCCTGGCGCTCGGCTCCGACCGGGTGGTCAAGAACCAGCTCATCGCCGGCGGCGGCTACCCCGAGCTGAACCCGGCCGCCGCGGCGCTGGCGCTGCTCACCGTGGGACTCTGCGCGGCCGGGCCGGGCGCGCGGCTGCCCCGCTGGGCGGCCTGGGGGCTCGTGTCCGGGCTGATGCTCTGGGTGGACCCGCTGGTGCTGCCGTACGTCCTCGGGACCGGCGCGGTGCTGGTCGCGTGGCGCCGGCGCGAGCTGGCCGGCCGGGCGGGGCCGGTCGTGGCCGGCACCGTGCTGCTGGGCGCGGCGCCGATGCTGCTGGACAGCCTCCGGCACGGCCGCAACCCGCTCGCGGCGGTGCTGGCGGCCGGCGGCGCCGACGCGGCGGCGAGCTGGGGCGAGCGGCTGTCCGGCGGCCTGGTGCTCGGCCCGTCACTGGCCATGGGCTTCTGCTCCCCCGGCCACTGCGCCGGGTGGCAACTCTGGTGGGCCCCGGTCTTCCTCGTCCTGCTCGCCCTCGCCACGGCCACCGCCTGGCGCACCCTCCGCCCCGCGCCCGCTCCTCCGGCTTCCGCGCCCGCCTCGGGCGCAGATCTTGGCGAGTTGCCGTTCGAGGTGAACGGTAGGTCGCCAAGATCCGGCGACGCCCGGAGGGTGTCGGCGGCCGTGCGGCTGGCGCTGCTCGCCGGGGCCGCCGGCGTGCTGGCGGCCTACGCGGCGAGCAACGCGGCCGGGCGGAGCCCGATCGAGAGCGCCCGCTACCTGTCCGTCCTGGCGGTCGCAACGCCCGCCCTGCTCTGGCCGCTCCGGTCCGCCGCCCGCCGGGCCGGCCTGTGGCCGCCCCCGCCCCGGCCCTCCGGGCCGCCCCACCACCCCGCCGACCTGACGGAACCCGACGAGCCCGACCACCACCCCGCCGACCTGACGGAACCCGGCCAGCCCGACCACCAGCCCACCGACCTGACGGAACCCGGCCAGCCCGACCACCGGCCCGCCGACCTGGCTGGCCGGCCCGGTCACCACCTCGGGGAGCTGGCGGGATCCGACCGGCCGGGAGACCGCCAGGCCGGCGAGCCGGAGTCGATCAACCGCGCGGCGAGCGGTCGGGGGCGGGTCCGGGTGGCCGGGGTGGCGGCGGTCGCCGTCCTCGCGGGGATACTCGGCACCGGAGCGGTCGCGACGGCGGAGGCGGTCGGTGCGGTGCCGGCCACCCACGCCGAGGCCGACCGGCACCGGGCGCTCGTCGACGCGCTCGGCGCGCTGGGCGTGCGGCACGTGCGCGCCGGCTACTGGACGTGCAACCGGCTCACCTTCGCCACGGGTGAGGACGTGCGTTGCGCCGTGGTCGACGACGAGCTGCGCCCCGGGTTCGACCGGCTGCCGGTGTACCGGCGGGCGGTGGACGCCGACCCAAGCGTGGCCTGGGTGGCCCCGGCCGGATCGCCGCTGGCGGCGCGGCTGGACGGGCGGCTCGGACCCGACCCGGGGGCGCTCGACGTGGTCGCCGCCGCCGGCTGGCGGATCTACCTGCCCCGGCGCTGAACCGACCGGCGGGCGCGTCTTCCCCGCCCGCCACGAGCCGACGCCACGCGTGGGCCGGCCGGCTGCGCCGACGCCGCCTCGGCTATCCCCGCCGCTGAGCCGGCGGCGCCGGGTCGAGCAGGCCGAGGCGGTGGGCCAGTGCGGCGGCCTCCACCCGGTTCGTCACGTCCAGCTTGGCGATGATCCGGGACACGTGCACGCTCGCCGTCTTCGGGGAGATGAAGAGCCGCTCGGCGATCCGGCTGTTGCTGTGCCCCTCGGCGACCAGCCGGAGCACCTCCTGCTCCCGGCTGGTCAGCAGGTCCGGGCCGGGCCGGCCGGCCCCGCGCAGCCCGACCCGGCGGGCCAGGGTGGCGGCCTGCTCGCCCAGCGGGGCGGCGCCGAGCCGGGTCGCGATGTCCGCGGCCTCGCGAACGGCGCCGGCGACCTCGTCCCGCTCGCCGGCCGCCGCGGCGGCCTCGGCCAGCGCGAGCAGCGCCCGGCCCAGCGGGTAGGGCTGCCCGACCGCCCGCCACGCGACGACCGCCGCCCGCCACGCCGGCAGCACCGCGCCGTCCCGACCAGCCGGCACGTCGTGCTGCTGGATCGCGACGGGAGCGCCACCACCTGCACCGACGCCGGTGAGGATCGCGGTGACCTGGGCGGCGTGGGCGTGCTCCGCCGGATAGCGCGCGGGCAGCACGGCGGCCACGGCGGACGCCTCGGCGGCCAGCGCGGCGTCGCCGACCAGCGCGGCGGCGCGGGCCACCGCGCTGAGCACCGGCCAGCCCTCCCGGGGCAGGTCGACCAGCCGTTCGTCGGCCAGGGCGGCCCGGCTCGCGGCGAGCGCGTCCACCTTGTCGTCCGCGGCCAGGGCGGCCTCGATGCGCAGTTCGCGCAGCGGCAGCCGGTGGTTCGGCCAGAGGTAGGGCCGGGCCAGGAAGGCCAGTGCCCGGCCGACCAGCTCGTCGGCCGCGGGGTGCGCCCGGGCCAGCCGCAGCCCGGCCCGGAGCTGGAGCTGGAGCAGCCCGGAGACGCCGGGCGGGTCGATCCGGGCCGCCTCCGCGCAGGCCGCGTCCGCCTCGTCCCAGCGGCCCAGCGCGATCAGCGCCTCGGCCCGGTTCGACAGCAGGTACGCCCCGGTGGAACGGCTGATCCCCACCCGGCGCGCCTCGCTCACGCCCGACGCGGCGGCCTCCTCGGACTCGGCGTACCGGCCCAGCTCGTAGAGCACGTCGGAGAGGTGCACGAGGGCGCTGACCAGCGCCGGCGCGTTGCCGGTCGCCCGGGCCAGCGCCTCGGCCCGGCGCAGCTCGGCCAGCCCCAGGTCGGGGGCCTTGTCGGTGCGGCCGAGCAGGGCGATCCGGGTGGGCAGCAGGGCCACGTCCGCGCCGACCACCTCGGCCGCGGCCATCGCCTCGGCGGCCACCGAGGCGGCCTGCTCGGGGTCGATCTTGACCAGGTGCGCGGCGATGTCGGCGAGCAGCCGCACCCGCTCCGGCGCGTCCGCCACCTCCCCGGCCAGCCGGTACGCCTCGCGTACCTCGGCGGTGCCGTCGCTCTTGCCGAGCAGGGCGAGCAGCCGGCCGCGCCGGTAGAGCAGGTGGGCGGCGCGCAGCGGCTCGGCGGCGGTGTCCACCTCGGCCAGCCCGGCCCGGGTCAGGGTGAGGGCCCGCTTGTAGTCGCCGGCCGTGGTCGCCGCGGCCAGGGTTTCCTCCAGCACCCGCAGGTGGTCCATGTCGAGCCGGTCGGCGGCGTCGGGCACCAGCTCCCACAGTTCGAGGACCCGTTCCAGCAGCCGGCTCTGCTCGGCGTACGCGTAACGGTCACCGGCGGCGCCGGCGGCCACCCGGGCGGCGATCAGGGCGCGCGGGTGGTCGTGTGCGGCGTACCAGTGGTGGGCGATCTCGGCCGGGGCGCGGCCGGCGGCCACCAGGTGCGGCTGCGCCTCGATGGCGGCGGCGTACCGGGCGTGCAGCCGGGCGTGCTCGCCGGGGAGCAGGTCGTCGTGGACGGCCTCGCGGAACAGCGCGTGCCGGAACTCGTAGTCGCCGTCCGGGTCGGCCACGACGAGCTGGCCGGCCACGGCGGCGCGCAGCGCGTCCTCCAGCTCGTGCTCGGGAAGGCCGGCCACCTCGGCGAGGAGCTGGTGGGCGAAGCGGGTGCCGCCGGCGGCGGCGATCCGCAGCACCCGCTGGGCCGGCTCAGGCAGCCGGTCCACCCGGGCCAGCAGCAGGTCCCGCAGCGTCTCCGGCAGCACCGCGCAGCCGACCGGGTCGCCGGCCGCGGCCAGCTCCTCGATGAAGAACGGATTGCCCTGGGTACGCCCGTGCACGTCGTCGACGGCGCGGGGCGCCGGCTCGGCGCCGAGCAGGTCGCCGAGGATGGCGGCGGTGCCGTCGCGGTCCAGCCGGCCCAGCTCGACCCGGCCCACGCCCCGGGCCCGGTCCAGCTCGGCGAGGAAGGGGCGCAGCGGGTGCCCGCGGTGCAGCTCGTCGGTGCGGTAGGTGCAGACCAGCAGCAGGCGGGTGGACCGGGCGGCCCGGACCAGGAAGTCGATCAGGTCCCGGGTGGACCGGTCCGCCCAGTGCAGGTCCTCGATCAACAGCACCAGCGGCCGCTCCTCGGCGAGCCGCCGGAACAGGTCGGCGACCAGGTCGAACAGGTAGCCACGTGGGGTGTCGGAGACCGGCAGCCCGGTCGGCGCGGCGGCCGCGGCCGGCACCCGGGCCAGCTCGGGCAGCAGCCGGGCGAACTCCGCCTCGTAGCCGGCGAAGGCGGCCGGGCCGTCGTGGCGCAGCACGTCGCGCAGCGCGGCGGCGAACGGCGCGAAGGGCAGGCCGGCCTCGCCGAGCTCCAGGCACTGGCCGACGAGCAGCCGCGCCCCGGTCGCGGTGGCGTGCGCGCCGAACTCCTCCAGCAGCCGGGTCTTGCCGACCCCGGCCTCGCCGCCCACCAGGACGGTCGCCGGGTCCCCGGCCCGGGCCCGGGCGAGGGCCTCGCGCAGCCCGGTCAGCTCGGACTGGCGCCCGACGAGGACGGTGCTGGCGGCGCGTGCGGTCACGCCGTCGAGCATGCCATGGCGTACGCCGGCGCCGTCCCGGCCGACCGGCCGGTTCCCCGCCGGCCCGGCCGCCCCCGTGGCGGCCGGACCGACGTTCCCGGAACCCAACCCGGCCGCACCAGCCCCAGCGGAGGCGGCCGGACCGACGTTCCCGGAACCCAACCCGGCCGCACCAGCCCCGGCGGAGGCGGCCGGACCGGCGTTCGAGCCGTTGTTCGAGCCGGCGTCCGTGCGTCCCGCCCCGGGCGGACCGGGTGGACCGGTCGGGTCCGGGGCGGGTGGCGCGGCGGTCGGGCGCGCCGGCAGCGCCGGGGCGGTCACCGGCGGGCGTCGGAGACGCGGGCGGCGTGCTGCCGGCGGCCCAGCCAGCCGCGCGGGTGGCGGCGGGGCAGGGACCGGGCGAGCCGGTCGCGGGCCGCCTCGGCCTGCAGCTCGGAGGCGTGGCTGCGGTGGATGGTGAGAAGCAGGTCTGCGTCGTTGCCGAACATCTCGGTTCTCCTGTCGTGCGGTGTCTGTCGCTGTCGACACTGACTTTCCGCGCGAAGGTGCCCCCGGGGCATGGGTTCGCCGCCTGATCTTCGGCCGCTCCGCCTCCTTACTCGGGGGCCTCAGCGGCCCGGCCGCGACGTAAGGTACTCAGCCGCACGGCGGAGGGGCGGCCACGGATCAACGGGCTGCGCGCCGACCACTAGACTCTGCGGCATGGCAAAGCCCCAGGAGAAGGTCTCGTTCGGCCAGCGGCTGAAGCAGATCGGGATGGTGTTCCAGTTCACCGCCAAGCAGGACCGGTGGTTCGCGCCGCTGACCGCGGCGGCGGTGCTGATTCCGCTCGCGCTCACCGTGGTCGCGGTGCTCCTCTGGGGCTGGATCTGGCTGCCGATCGGCATCCTGTTCATCCTGCTCGCCGTGCTGATCGTGCTCAACCTGCGGTCCAACAAGGCGATGATGAACGCCGCCGAGGGGCAGCCCGGCGCGGCGGCCCAGATCATGGAGAGCATGCGCGGCGACTGGCGGGTCACGCCGGCGGTCAGCTCCACCACCCAGATGGACATGGTGCACCTGGTGATCGGCCGGCCGGGCGTGATCCTGCTGGCCGAGGGCAACCCGCAGCGGGTGCGCGGCCTGCTCGGCCAGGAGAAGCGCCGGCTGGCCAAGGTGATCGGCTCGGCGCCGCTGCACGACTACGTGATCGGCCAGGGCGAGGGCGAACTGCCGATCCGCAAGCTGCGGATGACGCTGATGCGGCTGCCCCGCAGCCTCGCCCCGAAGGACGTCAACGCCCTCGACAAGCGGCTCAAGGCGCTCACCGCCCGCCCGCAGATGCCCAAGGGCGCGGTCCCGAAGAACATGCGGCCGCCGCGGGGCGCGTTCCGCCAGACCCGGGGTCGCTGACCCCCGTCGTACGCGAGAAGGAGCCGGTCCCGTGCGGGGCCGGCTCCTTCGTCGTGTGGGCCGGGGTCAGCGGCGGGCCGGGCGCGGGGCGTCGGCGATGACCGACCCGGTCAGCCGGTCGTGCAGGCCGCGCCGGTGCCCGTCCATGATCAGGGCCGGCACCACGAGGGCCAGCAGCACGCCGCGCAGCAGCGCCCGGACCGGCCCGATCCGGCCGCCGTCGGCCCAGGACACGCAGCGGATCCGGGTGACGTACATGCCGGGGGTCTGGGCGAAGAGGCCGAGGAAGAAGCCGTACTCCAGGATCAGCACCAGGACCGGGGCCCAGCCGTCCCGGACCGGGTCGGCGAAGAGGTTGGCGATCAGCAGGCACAGCACCCAGTCGATGAGCAGGGCGCCGAAGCGCCGGCCGAGGCTCGGGGGCGTGAAGGTCGGGTCCGCGGCGGGCGGCACCGGCGCGGCGGCGGTATCGGTCACAGCGGCCAGGGTAGCCAGCGCGCGGCCCGCGGTCGGGAGCGCCGCGGCGGTCAGGGGCGCCGGTCACTGCCCGGGTACGCCGGTTCGACACGAAGCGGGGAACGGGACCAAACCCATCAAACAGCGCCAGACCGGCGCAGCGGGTACGGTCGAACGGCGAGCCGGGGGCGGTTGAGCGGCCAGGATGACGCTCCGCGAGGGACGTAACACGGCGGAAACAGAGGAGACACGGCCGGGCAACCCCGCGGCCATAGCGTCGCCAGGTAGACAGCGACCGGAGTGGACCCGCCAGGAGGACCTGTGTTCGCCAATCCCGAGGAACTGCTGCGTTACCTCAAGAACGAGGACGTGAAGTTCGTCGACGTTCGTTTCTGTGACCTGCCCGGCGTGATGCAGCACTTCAACCTGCCGGTGGAGTCATTCGACGACAGCGTCTTCACCGACGGCCTCGCCTTCGACGGTTCGTCGATCCGCGGCTTCCAGGCGATCCACGAGTCGGACATGCTGCTGCTGCCCGACGTGGCGAGCGCCTTCATCGACCCGTTCCGGGCGCAGAAGACCCTGGCGTTGAACTTCTTCATCCACGACCCGTTCACCCGCGAGGCGTACTCCCGCGACCCGCGCAACGTGGCCAAGAAGGCCGAGGCGTTCCTGGCGGCCAGCGGGATCGCCGACACCGCCTACTTCGGGGCGGAGGCGGAGTTCTACATCTTCGACTCCATCCGCCACGAAACCTCCGCCCACCAGTCGTTCTACTACATCGACTCGATCGAGGGCGCCTGGAACTCCGGCCGCGAGGAGGAGGGCGGCAACCGGGGTTACAAGACCGCGTACAAGGGCGGCTACTTCCCCGTCCCGCCGGTGGACCACTACGCCGACCTGCGTGACAGCATGGTCCGCCGGCTCATCGACGCCGGGTTCACCGTCGAGCGCTCGCACCACGAGGTCGGCACCGCGGGCCAGTCGGAGATCAACTACAAGTTCTCCACGCTGCTGCACTCCGCCGACCAGCTGCAGCTGTTCAAATACCTGATCAAGAACGAGGCGTGGGCCGCCGGGAAGACCGCCACGTTCATGCCCAAGCCGCTGTTCGGGGACAACGGCTCCGGCATGCACACCCACCAGAGCCTGTGGCTCAACGGTGAGCCGCTGTTCTACGACGAGACCGGCTACGCCGGCCTCTCCGACACCGCCCGCTGGTACATCGGCGGCCTGCTGCACCACGCGCCGTCCCTGCTCGCGTTCACCAACCCGACGGTGAACTCCTACCGGCGGCTGGTGCCGGGCTTCGAGGCGCCGGTCAACCTGGTGTACTCGCAGCGCAACCGCTCCGCCTGCACGCGGATCCCGGTCACGGGCAGCAACCCGAAGGCCAAGCGGGTCGAGTTCCGGGTGCCGGACCCGTCCAGCAACCCGTACCTCGCGTTCTCGGCGATGATGATGGCCGGCCTCGACGGCATCAAGAACAAGATCGAGCCCCCGGCGCCGATCGACAAGGACCTCTACGACCTGCCCCCGGAGGAGTGGGGCGACGTCAAGCAGGTCCCGGGCTCGCTGCCCGCCGTCCTCGACGCCCTGGAAGCCGACCACGACTACCTGCTCGACGGAGGCGTGTTCACCCCCGACCTCATCTCCACCTGGGTGTCCTGGAAGCGGGCCAACGAGGTCGACCCGGTGCGCCTGCGCCCGACCCCGCACGAGTTCGCCATGTACTTCGACTGCTGAGCCTTCTCGGCGCGACACACTCCACAGCACCGGCCGGCCCGGCTCCGCGACAGCGGGGCCGGCCCGGCCGGTTCGTGTGTCCGCCGTCAGCGGGCGAGCAGCGCGTCCAGCTTGGTGAAGGAGCTGCCCCAGCCCTGCTCGGCGCCGGACCGCATCTCCGGCGCGAACGGGCCCTGGCGCAGCACCAGCCGGGTCCGGTCGCCGGGCTCGGCGTGGAACTCCAGCCGCAGCGTGAACCGGGTGCCGTCGGGCACGCCCGGCACACCGTGCGCCTCCTCGTAACCCACCAGCAGCTCGTGCTCCACCACCTCACCGAAGGTGCCGTCGGCCGGCGAGGTCATCGCCGGGTCCTCGTCGTTGACCATGACGAAGCGCTGGTGGCCGCCGACCCGGACGTCCATGTCGACGGTGTCGCGCGGCACGGACCAGCCGACCGGGGCGAACCACTCGGCGAACTGGTCCGGGTCGGTGAAGGCGCGCCAGACCAGCTCCCGCGGGGCGTCGAAGACCCGGGTCATGACGAGTTCCTGGGTCGCCTGCGTGTCGGTCATGCTGCTGTCCTCTCTCATTGGTCTTTCCGTTCGGTCTGCGCCTGGATCCGCCGGAGGTGCGCGTCGAGCCGGTCGAAGTTGGCGTCCCAGAACTGCCGGTAGCGCTCCATCCAGGCCGTCGCCTCCCGCAGCGGCTCCGGGTTGAGGCTGCTGGAGCGCCACTGCGCGCTCCGGCTGCGCGTGATCAGACCGGCGTGCTCCAGCACCTTCAGGTGGCGGGAGATCGCCGGGAGGCTGATCGCGAACGGCTCGGCGAGCTCCGAGACGGTGGCGTCTCCCTCCGCCAGCCGGGCGAGGATCCCCCGGCGGGTCGGGTCGGCCAGCGCCGCGAAGATGACGCTGAGTCGGTCCTCGGCCACTGCTTAACCACCTCGTTAATTAACGGATGCGTTGAACATAGAGGCGGGACGGGCGGCGTCAACCACTTCGCGGATTTCAGTGGGCGCGGCGGGCCCGGACCGCGGCCACCACGACCGCCACCACCAGCAGCGTCATGAGGATGGCCCCCGGCGCCTTGGTGAACCGGGCCAGATTGGTGCCGTCCGGCAGGGTGAGCACCGAGGCCACCGCGCAGGGCGCCACGAACCACACCGTCCGGGCCACCGCGACCGTCGCCACCGCGAGCAGAGCGAGGGGCCAGATCGCGTACCAGGGGTGGAAGACCGGGGCGAGCAGCACGGTGGCGGCCAGCGCCAGGCCGGCTCCGACCAGGGCCACCCGCGGCCGGGCGGCGGCGGAGTGAACCGGGCGCTGCCGGGCGTCGCCCAGCCGGCGCAGCGCCGCCCACGCTCGCCACCAGAGGACCACCAGCAGCACCGCGAGCACCGCGAGCGCGACCGCCCGGATCACCGGCACGGCCTGCGGATCCCGGCCGGCCAGGGCGCCCGCGTAGTCGATCACCTGCCCGACGGCGGTCGGCGGGGACGTCCACTGCTCGGAGTCGCCACTGCGGGCCAGGCCGCGTACCCACCCCAGGCCCAGGCCGGTGGCGAGGCTGGTGACCACCAGCGCGGCCAGCACTCCACCGGCCAGCCAACCGCCGTCGCGCAGCAGCGCCCGCCATGTGTAGCGGCCGAGCACGGCGGCCAGCACCGCGAACGGGAGCACCACCACGGCGACCGCCTTCACCGCCACGGCCAGCCCGAGCAGCACCCCGGCGACGACCAGCGCCCGCCGCCGGTCGGGCCCGCGGACGAGCACCAGCAGGCCGAACAGCAGCAGCCCGAGGCCCACCGCGTCGCTGTGCGCGCCCGCCACCAGGTGCACCCCGACCAGCGGGCAGGCCAGCGCCAGCCAGGCCGCCCGCCGGGTCGGCACCCCCGCGGCCCGGGCCAGCCCGGGCAGGCAGAACGCGACCAGCAGCACCCCGGCCAGGGCCACCACGCGCAGCACCACGATCGCGCCGACCAGGCCGCCCCCCAGCAGCACGGCCAGGCCGGCGAGCAGCACGAAGAACGGCCCGTACGGGGCCGGGGTGTCCCGCCAGATCGGCGACACGCTGTCCGCCCACGGGCAGCCGGCCGCCACCACGCCGACCCGGTACGGATCCACGCCGTGCGACCAGGACCAGCCCTGGCAGGCGTACGAGTAGACGTCCCGGCTGCCCAGCGGCGGCGCGGCCAGCAGCGGGAGCAGCCAGAGCCCGGCGGTCACGTACGCCCACCGGCCCGACGGGGCGCCCCACCGCAGCGACCACCAGGCCCCGACCAGCAGCACCGTGCCGACCAGCCACCAGCCGAGCACCACCGGCCCGTGCGGGGCGCGCCAGGCGTCGCCGAGGCTGGTCACGGCGGGGGTGTCGGGCAGCGCGCCGCCGAGCCAGCCGGCGGCGGTCAGCAGCACGGCGCCGGCGAGTCCGGCGTACCGGGCGAGCGCGGCGGCCACCGGCCGGACCGGTCCGTCGGGCAGCGCGCCGGGCTCGCTCACCGGCACCTCTCTCAGTCGGCTCCTCGGTCGGCGGGGACCGGCCGGCGGGCCGCCCGAGCCGAACGTACCAACCGGACCACCACCACGATCACCAACAGCGTCATGAGGGGCGCGCCCGGCATCTTGCTCCACCGGGGCAGGCCGGTGCCGTCGGCCAGGACCAGGAACGCCGACACGAGCGCCACCAGCGCGAACCAGCCGGTCCGGCGGGCGGTGGCGGCGAGCACGGTGAGGGGCCACATCCAGTACCAGGGGTGGAACAGCGGGGAGAGCGCGACTGTCGCGGCCAGCGCCAGGCCGGCGTGCCAGAACGGTTCCCCGCGGCGCAGCGCCCGGAACCAGAGCCAGACCAGCACCGCCACCAGCACCACCACGGCGATCCCCCGGGTGACCGGGAGGGCGTCGATGTGCGCGCCGAAGAGCGCCGCCACGTACCCGGCGGTCTGCCCGACCGCGGTGGGCGGCGAGGTCCAGGCCACCACGAGCCCGCCCTGTTCCAGGCCGCTGATGAAGCCGAAGTTCAGGCCCGCGGCAAGGGTCACGGCGACCACCGTGGCCACCGCCGCGCCGACCACCCACGCCCCGTCGCGGACCAGCGCCCGGATCCGGTACGGCCCGACGATCGCGGCCAGCGCGGCGAACGGCACCACGACCAGCGCGGTGACCTTGACGGCGGCGGCCAGGCCCAGGAGCAGCCCACCGGCGAGCAGCGGCAGCGGCCGGCCCGGCCGGGCCGCCACCACGGCCAGCCCGGCGACGAGCAGGCCCACCATGAGCGCGTCGTTGTGCGCCCCGGAGACCAGGTGCACGGGGACCAGCGGGCAGGCCAGCGCCAGCCAGAGCGCCCGCTGCGGCGGCACCCCGCAGCGGCGGGCCAGCACCGGCAGCGCCCACGCGGTCAGCGCCACCCCGGCCACCGCGAGCAGCCGGAACAGCGCCACGCTGCCGGCCAGCGACCCGGCCGCCGACACCACGGCCCCGGAGAGCACCACGAACAGCGGCCCGTAGGGCGCCGGAGTGTCCCGCCAGATGTAGGAGATGGTGTCCAGCCAGGGGCAGGGCAGCGCCGACACGCCCTGCTCGTACGGGTTGATCCCGGCCGAGTAACTGGCACCCTGGCAGGCGTAGGCGTACGCGTCCCGGCTGCCCAGCGGCGGGGTGAACAGCATCGGCAGCAGCCAGAGAGCGACCGTGACGAGCACCCAGCGGGTCGACGGCGCCTGGTCGCGCAGCGACCACCAGGCCCCGGCCAGCAGGGCGGTGCCGACCAGCCAGAGCGCGATGATCAGGGGCCCGTTCGGGCCCTGCCAGATGCTGACCGGGGTGGGGCGCAGCTCTCCGTGCGGCAGCGCGCCGCCGAGATACGCGGCCACGGCGAGCAGCACCGAGCCCGCCAGGCCGATCCAGCGCGAGAGGTGGTGAGGCACGCCGGACATGCTGCCAGTACGGTGGGTCGCGATCAGGAGGTGGGCATGCGGGGCGGTCGTGTGGTGGCGGTGTCCGCCGCGTCCGCGCTGGTCCTCGCCGTGCTGTATCTCACCCTGCCGGCCACCGGCTCGGACCTGTCGGCCCAGGTGGCGCGGGCCGGCTTCTTCGCCGCACACGGGCCCGCACTGATCGACCTGCGCTGGTACGGCGGGGTTCACCCGTGGGGCTACAGCCTCGTCTCGCCGCCGCTGATGGCTCTGCTCGGGGTCCGCCCCACCGGCGCGCTCGCCCTGCTCGCCTCGGCCACCGCGTTCGCCGCCCTGCTGGTCCGGACCCGGGTGCCCCGGCCGCTGCTGGGCAGCCTCGTCGGGGTGCTCACGATCGCCGGCAACCTGGTCTCGGGCCGGGTCACGTACGCCCTCGGGGTCGCCTTCGGCCTGGCCGCGCTGCTCGCGCTGACCCTGCCCACCGGGGGCGCCGCCCGCGCCCGGTGGTGGCGTCCCGTGCTGGCCGGCCTGGCCGCCCTGCTCGCCTCGGCGGCCAGCCCGGTGGCCGGGCTCTTCGTCGGCCTGGCCGGTGTCGCGCTGCTGTTCACCCGCCGGTACGCCGACGGCCTGCTGCTCGCCGTGCCCGCCGCCGCGCCCCTGGCCGTGACCGGGCTGTTCTTCGGCGAGGGCGGCTGGATGAACATCAGCCGCACCGACACCGTGCACGCCGTGGTGACGAGCCTGGTGGTGGCCGCGCTGGTGGCGTACCGGCCGGTGCGGGTGGGCGCGCTGCTGTCGGCGGCCGGGGTGCTGGCCGCGGCGCTCCTGCACACCCCGGTCGGGTTGAACGCCACCCGCCTCGTGGTGATGTTCGCGCTGCCCGTGCTGGCCGCCGCCGCGACGCTCCCCCGCCGCCTGACGAACCGGCGGGCCGGACGTAACCACGCCGGCCCAGCGGGTGAGCCGACGCCCGCCACCGAGCCGACACCGGCGGCGGGCGCACCGACGCCCGCAGTGCCGACGAGCGGACCGACACCGGCGACGCCGACGAGCGGACCGACCCCGGCAGTGCCGGCGGGCGGACCGACGCTGGCGGCGCCGACGAGCGGACCGACGCCGGCGGTGCCGGCACGGTGGCGGCGGACGGCGGCGGCGGTGGGGCTGGCCGCGCTGCTGGCGGCGGTCTGCGTATGGCAGCCGCCCGTGGTCACCGCCGACCTGACCAGCGCGGACGATCCCACGGCCGAGCCGGCGTACTTCGCGCCGCTGCGGGCCGAGCTGGACCGGCGCGGGCTCACCGGGCGGGTGGAGGTGCCGCCGACCCGCAACTACTGGGAGGCCGCCCACCTCGGCGAGGTGCCGCTGGCACGGGGCTGGCTGCGCCAGGCCGACATCGCCCGCAACCCGCTCTTCTTCACTACCGTTCCCGGCGCACCCGGCACCGGGGTCCCGCTGACGGCGGACACCTACCGCGCCTGGCTGGCGGAGAACGCGGTGCAGTACGTCGCCGTACCCGGCGTCGAGCTGTCCTGGGTGGGGCGGCCCGAGGCGGAACTGGTCCGGGCCGGCCTGCCGTACCTCACCGAGGTCTGGTCGGACCCGCACTGGCGGCTCTACGCGGTGGCCGACCCGACCCCGCTGGTCGGCGCGCCCGGCGAGCTGATCCGTCAGGACGCCGCCACGGTGACCTTCCGCGCGCCCGGCCCCGGCCCGGTGCCGCTGCGGGTACGCCACGATCGCTGGCTGACCGTCTCCGGCGGCGCCACGCTCGCCCCCTCCGGCGAGTGGACGACCGTGACCGTCCCGCACGCCGGCACGTACACCGTCGGCGGCTGACCGGCTCGGGGCCCGCGCGCCGCTACGACCGCGACGACGTGGACGCCCCCGACCGCCCCGGCACGCCACCAGGCACACCCCCGCCGGCCGGCGAAGGGTCGCGAGCCGCTACGACCGTGATGACGTGGACGCCCCTGACCACGCCGCACGCCATCACGCGCACCCACACCGGCCGGCCGCTGAAGAGCCGCGAGCCGCTACAAACTTGATGACGTAGGTGGATCACTCGCGCCTGGGTCGGGTGCCTGCCCGGACTGAGTCGTCCACGTCATCAAGTTTGTAGGCGCCGGCGGGGAAGCGGAGACCCGCCCAGGCCGTGGAGAGCACGCTTCGAGCTGATGCCGCCGACGGTTCACCGCCGACCGACCACAGGGCCGACGGGCACGCGACTGACCCACCTAGGTCATCAAGCTCGTAGGCGCCGGCGAGGAAGCAGACGACCCGCCCAGGCCGTGGAAGCGCCCTTCGAGCTGACGTCGCCGACCACTCACCGCCGACCGCCCCACAGGGCCGACGGGCACGCGACTGACCCACCCACGTCATCAAGCTCGTAGGCGCCGGCGAGGAAGCAGACGACCCGCCCAGGCCGTGGAAGCGCCCTTCGAGCTGACGTCGCCGACCACTCACCGCCGACCG
>NZ_JBEXYR010000003.1:0-309643 GCF_040631005.1 Micromonospora sp. NPDC005707 | reverse complement strand
CGACCGACCCACAGGGCCGACGGGCGCGCGAGTGGCGCCCACGTCGAGTCGTTCGCGGCATCAGCTCGAAAGGCCCGCAGGACCAACTCACGGCCGGGGCCAGCACGGCCAACCCGTCGACGGCCGGGCCCGGCACTGGCACCCCGGCGAAGGCCCGGACCAGCACGGCCACTGTCGCCGACGGCGGGCCGGCGGGTCAGGCCGGCGCGTCGAGCACCCGCTCCATGGCGGCCCGGGCGCGACGGCCGGTGCGCAGGTACTCGTCGAGGAACTCCCCCGGGTCGTCCCCGCCGAGCAGCCGCACCACGCCGGCCAGCTCCACCCCGTGCCGGGGCAGCTGGTCACCGGCCCGGCCGCGGACCAGCATGAGCGCGTTGCGGACCTGGGCGGCGAGCGTCCAGCCGGCCGCCATCTCGGCCGCGTCCTCGGGGTCGACAAGCCCGGCGTCGCGGGCCGCGGCGAGCGCGGCCAGGGTGCTCGTGCCGCGCAGCGCGGGCAGCCGGCCGGCGTGCCGGAGCTGGAGCAGCTGCACCGCCCACTCCACGTCGGCGAGCCCGCCCCGCCCCAGCTTCGTGTGGGTGGCCGGGTCGGCGCCCCGGGGCAGCCGCTCGGTCTCCACCCGGGCCTTGATCCGCCGGATCTCCACCACCTGCTCACGGGTCAGGCCGTCGGCCGGGTGGCGCACCGGGTCGATCATCGCCTCGAACTCGGCGCCCAGGTCGGCGTCGCCGCAGACGAACCGGGCCCGCAGCAGCGCCTGCGCCTCCCACACCTTGGACCAGCGGGCGTAGTACTGGGCGTACGCGGCGAGGCTGCGCACCAGCGGGCCCTGCCGGCCCTCGGGGCGCAGGTCGGCGTCGACCCCGAGCGGCGGGTCGGGGGCGGGCGCGGAGAGCAGCCGGCGCAGCTCCTCGGCGACGGCGTGGGCGGCGGCGGCCGCGCCCTGCTCGTCCGCGCCCGGCGGTGGGTCGTAGACGAAGAGCACGTCGGCGTCGGAGAGGTAGTTCGACTCGCGCCCGCCGAGCCGGCCCATGCCGATCACCGCGAAGCGCAGGCCGGGCGGTCCCGGCTGGGCGGCCCGGGCGGTCCGCAGCGCGGCGGCCAGGGTGGCGTCGGCGACGTCGGAGAGGGCGGCCCCGACCGCCGTGACGTCCGCCAGGGTGGGCACCCGGCCACCGCCGTCCGGCGACCGCGGGGTGAGCGGGGCCAGCGCACCGGCCCGGCTGAGCACGTCGGCGCAGGCGAGCCGGACCAGCTCGCGGCGGCGCAGCGCGCGTACGGCACGGGTGGCCTCGACCGGGTCGTCGTGCCGGGCCGCGGCGGCGGTGAAGCCCTCGCCGAGCACCTCGCGCGGGCGTGGGGTCAGCTCGGTGTCCTCGGCCAGCAGTCGCAGCGCCTCCGGCTCCCGGGCCAGCAGGTCGGCGGCGTACCGGGAGGAGGACAGCACCCGGGCCAGCCGGCGGGCCACCGGGCCGGAGTCGCGCAGCAGGCGCAGGTACCAGGGGGTGCTGCCCAGCTTGTCGGAGACCTGCCGGTAGTTGAGCAGCCCCCGGTCCGGTTCGGGCGCGTCGGCGAACTCGCTGAGCAGCACCGGAAGCAGCGTGCGCTGGATGGCGGCGGTGCGGCTCACCCCGCCGGTGAGGGCCTGGAGGTGCCGCAGCGCCCCGGCCGGGTCGGCGAAACCGAGGATCTCCAGCCGGTGCCGGGCCGCCTCCGGGGTGAGCCGCAGCCCCTCGGCCGGCACCCGGGCGACCGACTCCAGCAGCGGCCGGTAGAGCAGTTTGGCGTGCAGCCGGCGTACCTCGGTGGCGTGGGTGACCCACTCGGCGCGGAACTCCTCGACGGCGCTGCGGCCCGGGGTGGCCGCGTAGCCGAGCGCGGCGGCCAGCCAGCGCAGCGCGGCCGGCTCGGTCGGCACGGTGTGGGTGCGGCGCAGGCCCTGGAGCTGGAGGCGGTGCTCGACGCCGCGCAGGAAGCGGTAGCCGCGCAGCAGCGCCTCCCCGTCGGCGCGGCCGACGTAGCCGCCGGCGACCAGGGCGCGCAGCGCGGGGATGGTGCCCGGCGGGCGCAGCGACTCGTCGACGCGGCCGTGCACGAGCTGGAGCAGCTGGACGGCGAACTCGATGTCGCGCAGCCCGCCCGGGCCGCGCTTGATCTCGCGTTCCAGCTCCTTCGGCGGGACGTGGTCGATGATCTTCCGGCGCATCGCCCGGACGTCCTCGACGGCCTCCGGCCGCTCGGCGGCGGTCCAGACCAGCGGGGCGAGCGCGTCGATCCACTCGCGGGCCAGCGGCAGGTCGCCGGCCGCCGGCCGGGCCTTCAGCAGCGCCTGGAACTCCCAGGTGCGCGCCCAGCGGCGGTAGTAGGCCAGGTGGCTGGCGAGGGTGCGGACCAGCGGCCCCCGGTTGCCCTCGGGACGCAGCGCGGCGTCGACCGGCCAGGCGACCAGCCCGCAGATGTGGATGAGCCGGGTGGCCACCTGGGTCGCGGCGGCCAGGTCGTCGTCGGTGGCGGCGGCGAAGATGACGTCGACGTCGGAGACGTAGTTGAGCTCGTCACCCCCGCACTTGCCCATCGCCACCACGGCCAGCCGGGGCCGGGCCGTGCCCTCCGGCAGCTCGTCGACGGCGATGTCGTAGGCGGCGCCCAGGGTGGCGTCGGCGAGCCCGGAGAGCGCCGCCATGGTCTGCTCCAGGCCACGACCGCCGGTCAGGTCGGCCGCCGCGATCCGCAGCAGCGCCAACCGGTACGCCTGCCGCAGCGCCGGGATCGGGCCGGTGGCGACGGTCAGCCGCGCGGCGGCGGCCAGGTCGAGCCGGCCGTCGGCGGAGGGCGCCAGCCCGTCCGCCTCGGTGGCCAGCACGGGCCACTGGTCGGGGTTGGCCACCAGGTGGTCGCCGAGCGCCGAGGAGGCGCCGAGGACCGCGACCAGGCGGCGGCGCAGCCCCGGGTCGGCGGCGAGCGCGTCCAGCACGGCCGGCTTCTCCCCGGTGCGCCGTTCCGCCTCGACGACGCGGTGCAGCTGGCGCAGCGCCAGATCGGGGTCGGCGGCCCGGGACAGGGCGGCGAGCAGCTCACCGGCCGCCTCGTCGGCGGGTTCCTGCTCCTCGACCCGCCACAGCCCCAACCCGTCCGGACCGAGCAGGTCGGCGGCACGCGGCCCACCGTCGCCCTCGGCGAACCCGTAGCGGGCCAGGCGACCCCGCGCCGGTCGGGTCATCTCAGTGCCCGAGCAGCGGCAGGGTGGGGCGGATGGTCGCGTCCTCCAGCTCACCGAGGGCGAGGGCGGCGAACCGGACCGCGAACGGCTGCCAGACGTCCTCCACGTCGGCCATCACCCGGTCGCAGGCGGCCACCACCAGCTCCGGGTCGTAGCCCAGCTCGGCCAGCAGCTCGGAGTCGCGGGCCCAGTCGGCGATCATCGCGGTGTCGCACTCGATGTGGAACTGGAGCCCCCAGGCCCGGTCGCCGAGGCGGAACGCCTGGTGCGGGTAGCGGGTCGAGGCGGCCAGCAGGGTGGCACCGTGCGGCAGCTGGGTGATCTCGTCGCTGTGCCACTGGAGCACGTCGGGCATCAGCGGTACGTACCGGAAGAGCGGGTCGTTCTCGGCCGCGTCCCGCTTGCCCACCACCCCGGGCCCGACCTCGGGCCCGGACGGGCTGCGCTCGACCTGCCCGGCGTGGGCGGCGGCCAGCAGCTGCCCGCCGAGGCAGACCCCGAGGGTCGGGATCCGCTGCCGGACCGCCT
Source organism: Micromonospora sp. NPDC005707 (assembly GCF_040631005.1). Classification (NCBI taxonomy): domain Bacteria; kingdom Bacillati; phylum Actinomycetota; class Actinomycetes; order Micromonosporales; family Micromonosporaceae; genus Micromonospora; species Micromonospora sp. NPDC005707. Next base: position 305,895 of record NZ_JBEXYR010000003.1, on the reverse strand, counting down.
TGCGCAGCAGCCCCTCCAGCGCCGGGAACCAGGGCGCGCCGGGGCTCCCGTCGGCCAGCGGGTAGGCCTGCTGCTCGCCGCCGAGCACCACGAGCGCGACGTATCCGTCGAGGTCGGCCGGGAGCTCGTCACCGGCGTGCGGGCGCAGGACCCACAGGTCCAGGCCCCCCTCGGTGAGCCACTCCCCCAGGCGGCGGAGGTCGTCGGTCGGGTCGTTCTCGATCACCAGCGCGGTCGCCACGACGTCGAGGCTATCCGGTACGCCCGACGACGGCCGGTCCGGCTCGGCCGCACTAGGCTCCCGTCGTGCCCACCGACGACTGCCTGCGCCCACCGGCCCTGCGTCCCGGCGACCAGGTGATGCTGGTCTCGCCCTCCGGCCCGACCCGGCCGGAGCGGGTGGCCCGCGGCATCGAGCTGCTCACCGGCTGGGGGCTGCGCCCCGTGCCCGCGCCGCACGCGTACGCCCGCCAGGGCTACCTGGCCGGCGCCGACGAGCTGCGGGCCGCCGACCTGAACACCGCCTTCGCCGACCCGGAGATCCGCGGCGTGATCTGCACCCGGGGCGGCTACGGCGCGCAGCGGGTGGTGGACCTCATCGACATGGCGGCGGTCCGCCGCGACCCGAAGGTGGTGGCGGGCTTCTCCGACATCACCGCGCTGCAGTTCGCGCTCTGGCGGGGCGCCCGCCTGGCCGGCGTGCACGGCCCCGGGGCGGCGTGGCGGGACGACCGCACCCCGCTCCGCTCGGCGGAGTCGCTGCACGCCGCGCTGATGGCCACCGAGCCGGTGACGATCGAGGCGGTGAAGGAGGAGGAGACGTTCGCGGTCCGGGTGCCCGGGCGGGCGGAGGGGCGGCTGCTCGGCGGCAACCTGTGCCTGATCACCGCGTCGATCGGCACCCCGGACATGCCGGACCTGACCGGGGCGGTGCTGCTGGTCGAGGAGGTGCAGGAGCCGCCGTACAAGGTCGATCGGATGCTCACGCACCTGCGCCGCTGCGGCGCCCTGGACGGGATCGCCGGGGTGGCGGTGGGCCAGTTCACCGAGTGCGCCGACGGCTGGGACACCACGATCACGGACGTGCTCACCGAGCGCCTGGGCGACCTCGGCGTCCCCGTCCTGGGCGGCCTCCCCGTCGGCCACGGCCCCGACCAACTGACGGTCCCGGTAGGCACCCCGGCAGTCCTCGACGCCACCACCGGCACCCTCACGGTCACCCCCGCCGTCCGCTGACCCACCCCCACCCCCCGGGCCCCGGCCCCCGACCCCGCGTCGATCAGGGGGTGAGGTGGGCCACCGCGCCGGTTTCCAGGGCGATCCAGACCGCTCCGTCGGGGGTCACCGTGAGGCCGTGGGGTTCCGAACCCGGGGTGGGCAGGTCGTAGCCGGTGATGTGGCCGGCCTTGTCGATGTGGCCGATGCGGTTGGCGGCCCACTCGGTGAACCAGCAGCCGCCGGCCGGGTCGGCGACGATGGCGTGCGGGCGGGCCGTGCGGTCCGGCAGCGGGAACTCGTCGATCCGGCCGTCCGGGGTGATCCGGCCGAGCTGGCCGGCGGCGATCTCGACGAACCAGAGCGCACCGTCGCCGCCGCAGGTGATGCCGACCGGCCCGGCGGCCTCCGTGGGCAGGGGATGCAGGGCCACCTGACCGTCGAGGGCGACCCGGGCGATCGCGTTCGCCTGGTTGAGGGTGAGCCAGAGGGCGCCGTCCGGCCCGGCGGCCAGCATCGACGGGAAGCCCTTGTCCACCGGCAGTCCGAAGGTGGTGACCGCCCCGTCGACGGTGACCCGGCCGACGGTGTCGTCGCCCATGCCGGCGTACCAGAGGGCGTCGTCCGGGCCGACGGCGAGGCCGCACGGCGCGGTCCCCGGCGGGAGCGCGACGGCGCTGGTCGTCCCGTCGACCGTGATCCGGCCCAGCCGGTCGTCGCCGGAGCGGGTGTACCAGAGCGCGCCGTCCGGGCCGGTGGTGATGATCAGCGGGCGGCTCTCCGCCGGGTCGGCCAGGTAGGTGCGCACCTCCGCGTCCGGGCCCACCCGGGCGACGCCGCCCGTCCCGGCCAGCGTCAGCCAGAGGGCACCGTCCGGGCCGGTGGTGATCCCGTACGGCCCGGAGCCTGGTTCCGGCAGCTCGATCTCACGGATGGAGGGGTTCGTCATGCGGCTTCGCCTTCCGTCGGTGACCGGCCCACCCTCCCGGCCGAAGCAGCCCGTCGCAACTGGTTTGTCCCGGTTCTCGGGGTCGATTGCCAGCGCGCTGACAGGTTCGCCACGGGTTGCCCCCAGCTACGCCGGTCACTGTCGGTGACGTCATCGCACCACCACCGAACAGGAGAACCGCATGATCCGCAGGATGTCGAAGAAGCACCTGCTGGCCGGCCTGGCCGCCGCCGGCGTGCTCGGCGTCGGGATCGCCGCCCCGACGGTGGCGCTCGCCGACGACAAGAGCCCGAGCCCGAGCGCCAGCACGAGCACCGACCAGGGCACCGACCGACAGCAGCAGCGGGCCGACCGGCAGGCCGACTTCGCCGAGGCGCTCGCCAAGGAACTGGGCGTCCCGGCCGACAAGGTCACCGCGGCGCTGGAGAAGCTGCGCGAGCAGCGCCAGGCCGACCGGCCCGAGCGGCCGTCGACCGAGGACCGGCAGGCCGCCCTGAAGGACCGGCTGGACCAGGCCGTCAAGGACGGCAAGCTCACCCAGGAGCAGGCCGACGCGGTGCTGAAGGCCGCCGAGGCCGGCGTCTTCCCGGGCCCGGGCGGTCACGGCCACCGCGGCGGGGACGGCCGCTGGGGCAGGTGACCCGGGTGGCCCCGCCGACTCCTCACCGGCCGCACCTCCCTCCCGGCCGGCTTCGGATCCCCGGCGGGGCCACCCACTGACGTGAAGCTTCGGGTGCGTTTGTTGTCGTCGGGTCGACAACAAACGCACCCGAACGCTCATCCGCCGGCGGGCGGGGTGAAGACGCCGAGGTGGTTCCCCGACGGGTCGAGCAGCTGGGCGTGGGTCAGGCCGCTCGGCGCGCTGCGCGGCGGCACCAGCACCTTGCCGCCGGCCGCCTCGGCCCGCCGGCAGGTGTCCGCCACGTCGGCGACCTCGGCGTAGAAGATCGCGTAGTTCGGCGAGCTGCCGTCGGTGGCCCGGATCGCGCCCCCGATGCCGCGCTCCCCGCCGGCGGCCGTCTGCCGGTACGACGCCCCCGGGCCGCCCTGCTCCTCGAAGGTCCAGCCGAACAGGTCGGCGTAGAAGCGCTGGACCTCCGCCGGACGGTCGGAGCCGATCTCGAACCAGGTCACGGGCGTGCTGGACATGCTTCCTCCTGAGGTTCGTGCCGGCCGGTCGGTCGGCGTCGTCAGGAATCAGCCTCGGCGACCGGCGCGACACCGTCCTGTCGGTGTTTCCCGGGAATCCGGGAATCAGACCAGGCTCAGTGGACGCACCCGCCCGGCGGGGATGTCCAGGTCGTCGGGGCTCAGCTCGCGGGTCACCGGCTCGGCCAGCGGGTGCACCCCGACGATCCGGTCGGTGCGGAAGCAGCGCAGCCCGTCGCGCAGCCGGCACCAGCCCACCAGGTACCAGTGCGTCGCGTTCCCCAGGTAGGCCAGCGGCTCCACGTCACGGGCCGACGTCGCGCCGGCGCGGTCCACGTAGCGCAGCCGGAGCACGCGGCCGGCGGCGACCGCGTCGGCGACGGCGGCCGGGACGGGCACGGCCGGACCGCCGCCGATCAGGTGCACCCGGCCGGCGAGGCGGTGCGCCTCGGCGGCGTCGGCGGGCGGCATCACGGCGACGAGCTTGCGCAGCGCCGCGGCGGCGGCCGGGGCGAACGGCGTGCCGCCCAGCCGGTGCAGCGCGACGGCCATGGCCACCGCCTCGCCGGGGGTCAGGTTGACCGGCGGCAGGGTGCGCGCGCGGTCGACCACGTAGCCACCCGTGCGGCCCGGCTCGGCCCAGATCGGCACCCCGGCACCCTGCAACGCGGTGATGTCCCGCTCGATGGTGCGGGTGCTGACCTCGAAGCGGCCGGCCAGCCACCGGGCGCTGCGGGGCCGCGGCGACACCGCCCGCAGCTCCTCCACGAGGGCGTAGAGACGGTCGGTGCGGTTCACGCCCGGAGGCTATGCCCCCGGTACGACACGCTCAGGCGCGTGGTGCCACGGGCGAAAGCGCCTCCCCCGCCCTGATCTAGAGCGACAGGTAACGCTGCCGCTCGTAGGGGGTGACCTCGCGGCGGTACTGCTCCCACTCGGCCCGCTTGTTGCGCAGGAAGAAGTCGAAGACGTGCTCGCCGAGCACCTCGGCGACCAGTTCGGAACCGGCCATCACGTCGATCGCCTCGGCCAGGTTCTCCGGCAGTGCCGGGTAGCCCATGGCGCGGCGCTCGGCGGTGCTCAGCGACCAGACGTCGTCCTCAGCGCCCGGCGGCAGTTCGTAACCCTCCTCGATGCCCTTGAGGCCGGCGCCGAGCATGACCGCGAACGCCAGGTAGGGGTTGGTCGCCGAGTCCAGCGAGCGGACCTCGACCCGGGCCGAGTTCGGCTTGCCGTAGGCGGGCACCCGGACCAGCGCGGACCGGTTCAGGTGACCCCAGCAGACGTACGCCGGGCTCTCGGTGATCCGGTCCGGCAGCGCCTGCGGGAAGAGCCGCTTGTAGGAGTTGACCCACTGGTTGGTGACGGCGGTGTATTCCCGGGCATGGGTGAGCAGCCCGGCGATGAACGACTTGGCCACCTTGGAGAGCTTCATCGGGTCGCCCGCGTCGTGGAACGCGTTGCGCTCCCCCTCGAACAGCGAGAGGTGGGTGTGCATGCCGCTGCCCGGCTGGTCGGTGAAGGGCTTCGGCATGAAGCTGGCCTGCACCCCGGTGGAGAGGGCGACCTCCTTCACCACGTGCCGGAAGGTCATGATGTTGTCGGCGGTGGTGAGCGCGTCGGCGTAGCGCAGGTCGATCTCCTGCTGGCCGGGGGCCACCTCGTGGTGGCTGAACTCCACCGAGATGCCGATCCGCTCCAGCGCCAGCACCGCCTGCCGCCGGAAGTCGCGGGCCACCGCGTGGGTGGTGTGCTCGAAGTAGCCGCCGGTGTCCACGGGGATCGGCAGCGAGCCGTCCTGCGGGCCGTTCTCCAGCAGGAAGAACTCGATCTCGGGGTGGGTGTAGAAGGTGAAGCCCTTCTCGGCGGCCCGGGAGAGCGCCCGGCGCAGCACGTGCCGCGGGTCGGCCCAGGACGGGCTGCCGTCGGGGAGCAGGATGTCGCAGAACATCCGGGCGCTCTCGCCGCTGACCCCGCCCTCGAAGGGGAAGACCTGGAAGGTGGTCGGGTCGGGCATGGCGACCATGTCCGACTCGAAGACCCGGGCGAAGCCCTCGATGGCCGAGCCGTCGAAGCCGATGCCCTCCTCGAAGGCCGCCTCCAGCTCCGCGGGGGCCACCGACACGCTCTTGAGCGTGCCGAGCACGTCGGTGAACCACAGCCGGACGAACCGGATGTCCCGCTCTTCCAGCGTACGGAGGACGAACTCCTGCTGACGGTCCACTTCCACCCCTCGTGACACGTACGTCCGCGCCGGTCGGCCGGCCGGGCCTGACCGCCCAGTCTCCACCGGGCTCGTTACGCCGACGTTACGCCCCCGGCGTCTCCCGCGTCCGGTCGGATTCGGGCCCTCCGGCTGGGGCAAGATGAGGTCATGCCCACCCTGCGTCTCGCCCTGTGCCAGGTCGACCCGACGGTCGGCGACATCGCCGGCAACGCCGGCATGGTCCGCGACTGGACCCGCAGGGCCGCCGACGCCGGCGCCCAGCTGGCTCTCTTCCCCGAGCTGATGCTGACCGGCTACCCGGTCGAGGACCTGGTCTTCCGCCGGTCCTTCGTCGCCGCCTCCCGGGCCGCGCTGCACCGGCTCGCCGCCGACCTGGCCGCCGACGGCCTCGGTGACCTGCCGGTCCTGGTCGGCTACCTGGACGCGGACGGCCCGCCGCAGGTGAGCGCCGACGCCGAGCCGGGCCGGGGGGCCCGCAACGCGGCCGCGCTGCTGCACGGCGGGGCGGTGGCCGCCACCTACTTCAAGCACCACCTGCCCAACTACGGCGTGTTCGACGAGGACCGCTACTTCGTCTCCGGTGACGCGCTCACCGTGGTCCGGATCGGCGGGGTGGACGTCGCGCTCACCATCTGCGAGGACCTCTGGCAGGCCGGCGGCCCGTTCGCGGTGGCCCGGCAGGCGGGCGTCGGGCTGGTGCTCAACATCAACGGCTCGCCCTACGAGCTGAACAAGGACGACATCCGGCTGCCGCTGGTCCGCCGCCGGGCGGCCGAGGCGGGCGCCACCATCGCATACGTGAACATGGTCGGCGGCCAGGACGAGCTGGTCTACGACGGCGACTCGATGATCGTCGACGCGAACGGCACGCTGCTCGCCCGGGCGCCCCAGTTCGTCGAGCACCTGCTGGTGCACGACGTGGAGCTGCCGCGGGCCGGGGAGCCGGTCGGCGGCGAGGAGATCGCCGACGACATGCGGATCGTCCGGGTCAAGGTCAGCGACATGCTCCCGGCGGCGCCCGCGGGCGATGTCGCGGTCGGCGGGATCTTCGCGCCGGTCGCCGACGAGGCGGAGGTCTGGCAGGCGCTGGTGCTGGGCCTGCGCGACTACGTCAACAAGAACCGGTTCCCCTCGGTGGTGCTCGGCCTGTCCGGCGGCATCGACTCGGCGGTGGTGGCGGCGCTGGCCGTCGACGCGCTCGGCGCGAAGCGGGTGGTCGGGGTGTCGCTGCCCAGCCAGCACTCCTCCGAGCACTCCCGCGCCGACGCCGAGGAGCTGGCGAAGCGCACGGGCCTCGACTTCCGGATCGAGCCGATCCAGCCCATGGTGGACACCTTCCTGGCCAACCTGTCGCTCTCCGGCGTGGCCGTGGAGAACCTCCAGGCTCGCGTCCGTGGCGTGATCCTCATGGCGCTGTCGAACCAGGAGGGCCACCTGGTCCTCACCACCGGCAACAAAAGCGAGCTGGCGGTGGGCTACTCCACCCTGTACGGCGACTCGGTGGGCGGCTACAACCCGGTCAAGGACGTCTGGAAGACGCTGATCTGGCGGCTGGCCAGGTGGCGCAACGCCGATGCCGAGCGGCGCGGTGAGACGCCGCCGATCCCGGAGAACTCGATCGGCAAGCCGCCGTCGGCCGAGCTGAGCCCGGGCCAGCTCGACAGCGACAGCCTGCCGGAATACGACGTGCTCGACCCGATCCTGATCGGCTACGTCGACGGCGACCTGGGGCGGGAGGGCCTGGTCGCGTCCGGCCACGACCCGGCCATCGTCGACCGGGTGCTGCGGATGGTGGATACCGCCGAGTACAAGCGCCGGCAGTCCGCCCCCGGCACCAAGATCTCCATGAAGGCGTTCGGCCGGGACCGGCGGCTGCCGGTCACCAACCGCTGGCGCGAGGACGGCTGATCCGCGCCCGGCGGGCCCGCCGCCGGGAGTGAAATCCTCCACTCCGCCCTGCCCCCGGCCAGTGCCCCGGTGCGACGATCGCGGCGGAACCCGGGGACCGCGAACGCGGCCTCGAGGAAGGAGAGAGTCATGGTGGAGTCCACCCCGACCGAGGTGACCGCCCTCTACGGCGGGCCGGCCACCCGACGGGTCCGCACCCGCGACCTGATCGCCGCCAAGGAGCGCGGCGAGCGCTGGGCGATGCTCACCTCGTACGACCAGTACACCGCCTCGATCTTCGACCAGGCGGGGATCCCGGTGCTGCTGGTCGGCGACTCGGCGGCGAACAACGTCTTCGGCTACGAGACCACCCTGCCGGTGACCGCCGAGGAGCTGCTCCCCCTGGTCCGCGCGGTGGTGCGGGCGACCCGGCAGGCGCTGATCGTCGGTGACCTGCCCTTCGGCTCCTACGAGGAGGGGCCGACGCAGGCGCTGCGGACCGCGGTGCGGTTCATGAAGGAGGGCGGCTGCCACGCCGTGAAGCTGGAGGGCGGCCGGCGCTGCGCCGCCCAGATCGAGGCGATCGTGGGTGCGGGCATCCCGGTGATGGCGCACATCGGCTTCACCCCGCAGAGCGAGCACACCCTGGGCGGCTACCGGGTGCAGGGCCGCGGCGACACCGCCGAGGAGGTGATCGCCGACGCCCGTGCGGTGGCCGAGGCGGGCGCCTTCGCCGTGGTGCTGGAGATGGTGCCCGGCGAGGTGGCGAAGCGGATCACCGCCGAGCTGCCCATCCCCACGGTGGGCATCGGCGCCGGCCCGGACACCGACGGGCAGGTGCTGGTCTGGCAGGACATGGCCGGGCTGCGGACCGGCAAGGCCCCGCGCTTCGTGAAGCGCTACGCCGACCTGGCCGGCGCGCTGACCGACGCCACCCGCCGCTACGCCGAGGAGGTGCGCGGCGGTCAGTTCCCGGCCGCCGAGCACACCTTCTGACCGGAAGATGGGCGGCGCGGCTCGCGGGCCGCGCCGCCTGGCCGCGTCAGACCACGCAGAACTCGTTGCCCTCCGGGTCGGCCAGCTGCGCCGAGTAGTAGCCGTTGTCGAGGTCGTCCATCGACCCGAGCACCCGCGCGCCCAGGGCGGTCAGCCGGGCCACCTCGGCGTCGACCCGGAGCCGCCGCTCGGCCACCGGCACCCCACGTCCGCCGCCGACCTTCAGGTCGATGTGCAGCCGGTTCTTGATCGTCTTGGCCTCGGGGACGGGCTGGAACCAGATGCGCGGGCCCGCGCCGGTCGGGTCCTCCAGGCGGTCGGCGCAGTCGCCCTCGCCGAGCTCCTCAGCCGGGATGCCGACCGACAGGTACCAGTCCCGCCAGGTCGGCTGCCCGTCGGGCGGCGGCTGCGGCCGGTAGCGCAGCGCCTCGGCCCAGAACGCGACGAGCCGCGACGGCTCCCGACAGTCGATCACCAGTTGCCATTCCATGCGGCGATGGTGCCGCACGGGTACGACGTCACAGGTCGGTGACGCGGATGCCGGCGTGCGCCTTGTAGCGCTTGTTGATCGCGATGAGGTTGGCGGTGAACGCCTCGATCTGGTGGGCGTTGCGCAGCCGGCCGGCGTAGATGCCCCGCATCCCGGGGATCCGGGCGGCCAGCGCGGCGACCACGCCGACCAGCTCCCGGTCCTCGGTGCAGATCAGCACGTCCAGGTCGATCCGGTCGACCTCCGGGTCGGCCAGCAGGGGCGCGCTGACGTGGTTGAAGGCGGCGCAGACGCGGGAGTCGGGCAGCAGCGCGGCGGCCTGCTGGACGGCGCTGCCCTCGGCTACGGTCAGCGCGTACGGGCCCTGCTTGTCGAAGCCGAGCGGGTTGACGCAGTCGATGACGATCTTGCCGGCGAGCGGGCCGGCCAGCGCACCGACGACGGCGGCGTGCCCGTCCCACGGCACCGCCACGATCACCACGTCGCTGCGGCGGGCGACCTCGTCGTTGTCCGCGCCGGACACGGCGGCGCCGGCCGGCACGCCGGGCAGGGCGGCGATCTCGGCGGCGGCCTGGGCGGCCCGGTCGGCGGCGCGGGAGCCGATCAGCACGGTCTGCCCGGCCCGGGCGAACCGGTAGGCGAGACCCCGCCCCTGGTCGCCGGTGCCACCGATGATGCCGACGGTCAGCCCGGAGACGTCGGGCAGCGTGGTCGCGTCGTAAGCCATACGGGTCATCCTCGCAAAGGTCACCGCACGGCGGCGCGGCCGGGCGCTGTGACAATCCCCGCGCTCCGCGGGCTCACGCCTTCTCGAAGGCGACCTTGCGCTGGTCCGGGTCGGCGACGGTCAGGCGGACCCGGACGCGCTCGCCGAGCGGCAGGTCGCCGGTGCAGCGGGCCCGTACCGGCGGCTCGTCCAGGGCGACGGTGCCGCCGGGCGGGCGCCCCGGACGGCCGTTGCCCGCCGGGCGCGGCTCGTCGACGTCCACCACCGCCGCCTCGAAGGTCTCGCCCACCCGGTGCGCCAGCAGCACCGCCTCGGCCAGCTCCACCGCGCCCCGGGTGGCCGCGGACGCGGTCCGGTCGGTGGTCGCCATCACCTCGGGCAGCTTCGGCAGCGCGGCGCGGACGTGCTCGGGCACCTCCCGGCCCTCGTGCAGGGCCAGGCAGACCTCGGTGGCGTACCGGTCGGCGAGCCGGCGCAGCGGCGCCGTCACGTGGGCGTACGCGGCGGCCACCCCGCCGTGTTCCGGCTGCTCGGGCAGCTCCCCGTCGAACGCCGTGTACGCGGCACCGCGCATCAGCTCGGCGGCCTGGTCGACGAAGGCGGCCGCCCGGGCCTGCGAGGCGTCCAGCCCGGCGAGCACCGCGCCGACCGTGGCGCCGGCCGGCCAGGGCACGCCGAGCGGCCCGGCGGCCAGCCGCAACCGGTCGACCGCCTCCGGCCGGGGCGGTGGCATCGTGCGCAGCAGGCCGACCCGGCCGGCCAGCATGAGGTCGGCGGCGGCCATCCCGGTCAGCAGGGAGATCTGGGCGTTGTGCTCCTCCATGGGACCGGGCCCGCGCAGCACCAGCCGCCAGCCGTCGCCGTCCGGCTCGACGTCCTGCTCGGGCAGCGGCAGGTTGATCGCCCCCCGGCGCAGCCCACGGGCGGTGAGCAGGGCGCCGATCTCGGGCAGTAGGGCGATCGGCTCGGGCAGCCGGCCGGCGTCGGCGTCGCGCTGCACCCCGGAGTAGTCCAGCTTGGCCCGGCTGCGCACCCGGGCCCGTTCCAGGTTGACGGCGACCGTGCCGCCGTCGGCGTCGAGGTCGATGGTCCACAGCACCGCCGCCCGGTCGGCGTCGGGCAGCAGGCTGGCCGCCCCCTCGCTGAGCGTGTGCGGGTGCAGCGGCACGTTCCCGTCGGGCAGGTAGACGGTCTGCCCCCGGCGCCAGGTCTCCGCCTCGAGCGCCCCGCCGGGGCGGACGTGGGTGAACACGTCGGCGATCGCGTACCGGATGCGGAAACCGCCACCGGGACGGCGGGCAAGGTGCATGGCCTGGTCGAGGTCGCGCGAGGTCGCCGGATCGACGGTGACGAAGGGGACGTCGGTCCGGTCGGCCACGGCGGGCAGCGGCGCGGCGGCGGCCGCGTCGGCCTCGCGCTGCGCCGCGGCCGGGAAGTCTTCGGGAAGTCCCAGCTCGCGGCGCAGCGCGCCGAAGTCGATGCGGGGCGCCAGTACGCGTCGGATCACCACGGGGTCAATCCTGACAGCGCCCCGCGTGATCCGCTGACCGGCGCGCGCCGGTCAGCGGCGGACGCCCGCCGTCAGGCGGCGGACCTGCGGGCCGGCGCCTTGCGCGCGGTGGTCTTCTTGGCGGCCGTGGTCTTCTTGGCCGGCGCCTTCTTCGCCGCGGTGGTCTTCTTCGCGGTGGCCTTCTTGGCGGGCGCCTTCTTCGCCGCCGTCTTGCGCGCCGCGGGGCGCGTCGAGGCGGTGGTCTTCTTGGCCGGCGCCTTCTTGGCGGCGGTGGTCTTCTTCGCGGCCGTGGTCTTCTTGGCCGGGGCCTTCTTCGCCACGGTGGTCCGCTTCGCCGCGGTCGTCGTCTTCCTCGCCGCGGTGGTCTTCTTGGCTGGCGCCTTCTTCGCCGCGGTGGTCTTCTTCGCGGCGGCCTTCTTGGCGGTGGCCTTCTTGGCCGGCGCCTTCTTGGCGGTGGTCTTCGTGGCCGGCGCCTTCTTGGCGGGCGCCTTCCGCGCCGCTGACACGGCCTTCCGGGCGGTCGCCTTCTTCGCGGTGGCCTTCTTCGCCGGCACCCGGCCGGCGCCGGCGCCGGAGGCGTTCGGGGACGCCTTGGTGGCCGTCGTCCTGCCCGCGGTGGTCCTCTTCGCGGTCGTCCGTTTCGCGGCCGGGCGGGTGGCCTGCTGTGCTTCGGCCATCTCGGTTCCCTTTCCTGGGGACGTGCTCTCGCCCTCGCGGAGCACGGATCACCTCGACGCGGGCCGTCCCGCGCCGTCTACCTGTCCTCCCCGGCCCAACGGGCGTCCTCGGCCTCCCACGCTTCGTTGCGCTGCCGCACCTGCTGCAGGGCGTTCTCCGCGTCGGCGGCTGAGGCGTACGGTCCGAGAACGTGCTTCGCGGGACACACGTCGGCATCGGTCTCGACCCGGTGGTGACGGGTGCACCAGTAGTAGTGCCCGCCACCACGTCCGTCGTCGCTCATGCGATCACTGTGCACCGCGAAGCGCCCGGCCGCCACCGGAACGCCGTAAATAGTCGCCGATGTCCTCCACAGTAGACCTGGTCAGGGCGGTTCCGGGCCGGAACGGCCGAAGACGGGGCAGCCGGGTGCCGGGTCGAGGGCGCACAATCCCGGGGTGCGGTTCGGGGGAGGACGGTCGGCACGCCGGCGGGGCCTGGTGGCCGGCGTGGCGCTGGCGGGGCTCGTGGCGGTCGGGCTGACGGTGGGGGTCCCGCTGCTGCGTGACCGGTCCCAGCACCGGCTGGAACGCCGGGCCGACCGGGAGGTGACGGCCACCGCCCAACGCACCCGGGCCGTTCTGCTGGCCGAGCCGGCGGCGCGGGAGGCCGACCTGCGGGTCGCCGCCGACACGGTGGACGGCGTCGAGGTCCTCTCGGCGGCCGTGGGCGCCGCCGAGGTCCGGCTGGTCTTCCGGGTACGCGTGGCGAAGACCGCCGCGTCCGTGTTCGGCTGGCAGCGGGCCGAGGCCGCCGCCTGTTTCGCCCAGTCGGTGCGCCCGGGGGCCGCCCCCGCCCCGCTGGAACGGCTGCCCTGTCCGGGCTGACCGGCGCCCTCCCCCGAACGGCCGGTACCACCGGCGGCCGGGTCCGGACAGGATCACCGCTCATGATCACCACAATGGCCGGCACGGGGGCGTGTCCGGAGTGCGGGGCGGCGACCGTGTCGATCCGCGAGGCGCTGCCCTGGTGCGCCGGTTGCGAGTGGAACCTCGACGGATACGACCGGGCCCGCCAGGCGCCCGAGCTGGGCTGGTCCTGGATCGACCGCCGGACCCACCGGCTGGCCGCCCGGCTGACCCGCCAGCAGTACGCGGCACTGGCCGGCCGGCCGCTGAAGTCGACCGGGTGGAGCCTGGCCGGCGCGCTGACCGTCGGCATCTCGATCCTGCTCCTGGTCGGGGTGCTGGCCCTCGCGGCGCTCGGGGTGTGGCTGCTGTTCGCGTTCCCGTTCCCGAACTTCGCCATCGTCGTGGGGCTGGCGCTGATCGGGCTGGCGCTGGTGCTGCGCCCGCGCTTCGGCCGGGTCCCGCCGGACGTGGACGTGCTCACCCGCGCCGAGGCGCCTGAACTGCACGCCCTCGTCGAGGAGGTGGCGAGCAGCATCGGCGCCCCGGTGCCGCACGTGCTGGGGGTCGACAGCGACCTCAACGCGTACGCGACCGCCGTGGGCCCGCGCCGGCGGCGGCTGCTGTGCCTCGGGCTGCCGCTGTGGGGCGCTCTCGACGGGCCGGCGCGCGTGGCGTTGCTCGGTCACGAGCTGGGCCATTTCGTCAACGGCGACGTGCGGCGCGGGCCGCTCACCCAACCCGCGCTGAACATGCTCGGCATCGCCGCCGACCTGTTCCGGCCGGCGCCCGGCACGTACGGCGTCGGGCTGCTGGCGCTGATCGGCGAGTGGCTGGGCCGGATCCTGTCCGGGACGCTGTCCCGGCTGCTCTTCGTCGGCCACCTGGCCCTGGCCGCCACCGCGCTGCGCGGCAGCCAACGGGCCGAGTACCTGGCCGACGAGATGGCCGCCCGGGCGGCCGGCACGGCGGGCGCGACCCGCCTGCTCGACGTGCTGCTCAGCACCGAGTCGGTGGCGCTGGTGGTGCGCCAGGCCGCCCGGGGCGGACACGGGCCGGCGGCCTGGCGGGCCGGGACGGCCCGCTCGCTGGCCGCCGCGAACGACCGGCTGCCGCTGGTGCGCCAGCTCTCCGTGCGGGAGGAGATGTCGCTGTTCGCCACCCATCCCCCTGCCGGCCTGCGCCACCGGATGCTCACGGCGCGGTCCTGGCAGGACCCCGCCGTGGTGCTCACCGACGCCCGGGCCGAGCGGATCGACGCCGAGCTGGCCCGGCACTACGAGCGGGCCGGCCGGATCGTGAGCTGGGCCGGCTGACCTCGCCGGGAGCCGGCCGGTTCCGGTGGTGGCCGGCTGACGTCGACCCGGGCCGGTCCGTCGCGTGGCGGGCCGGCCGGTGGTGTCAGGTGGGTGCCGGCACGGGCTCCGGCACGGGTTCGGCGGCCGGCGCCGGGCGGGCGGCGGCGACGGTGTAGGCCACCGCGTACGGGGTGCAGGCCAGGTAGAAGACGGGCTCGATGAGCACCCGGTCGGTGATGAGGAACCGTTCCCAGGCGGTCGGGCGGGGCAGCCCGAGCGACGAGTCGGTCCAGCAGGTGAGCAGCCACAGCGGGGCGGAGACCCGGTCCACGGTGTCCTGCGGCGTCCCGTCGGCGACCGGCCCCACGGGTGCCGCCGGGATGGCGGAGACCACCGCCAGGACGACCGCGGCGTCGGCCGCGACCAACGCGCCCAGCACCCCGACGGCCCAGGCCAACCGGGTCCTCCCCCGGCGGGCCAGGAGCCCCGCACCCCAGAGGGCCGGCACCAGCAGGGCGAGCCAGAGCAGCAGCCCGGGAACGGTGCCCGGCAGGCCCTGCTCACCCCGGCGGCCGAACGCGGCGAGCACCACCGCCACGGTCAACCCGATCGGCAGCACGACGCCGAGCGCGGTGGCGAGCGGCACGGTGCGTACGGTCCGTCGCGCGGCGCGGGTGACGAGGAGGGCGAGCCCCGCGCCGGCCCCGGCCGTGAGGCCGGACCAGAGCGGCAGCTGCGCCGCGGCGGCCCAGGCGACGCGGAAGCCGAGCATGGCGTACGCCAGGCTCATCACCACGGCGGCGACCCCGACGACCGCGACGCACGCCGGCGGGGCGAGCAGCAGCAGCCGGGCGGTGCGCCACAACCTCCGCTGCAGCACGGCCCGGTCGACCACCGGCGACCCGGCCCGGCTGGTGGCGAGGCTGGCCGCGAAGCGCAGCATCCGCCACCGCTCCCCGCGCCCGGCCAGGACGTGCAGCTCGGCGTCCCACTCGCGGATCAGCTCGGCGCGCAGCTCGGCCGGCCAGCGCCGCGCCGCCGCACCCAGCAGGAGACCGGCCAGCCGGCGGGTCACCACGCCGGGGCTCCGGTCGGCTCGGCCCCGCCCCGGGACGTCCCGCCCTCCGGGGCGAGGGCGCGCAGCTCGGCCAGCGCGAGCCGGGCCGCACGCACCCCCTCGCCGGTGAGCCGGTAGTAGCGGCGCGCGGGCCGGCCGGCGGCGACCGGGTCGACCTCCTCCCAGTCGGCGGACAGCCAGCCGGCCGACCGGAGCCGGTGCAGGACGGGATAGAGGGTGCCGCTGGGCAGGCCGGTGAGCTTCATGAGGTCGAGCCCGTAGCGCGGGGCCTCGGGCTCGGCGAGGAGCGCGGAGAGCACCTTCGCCACCGGGATCGTCAACCGCATGAGGGTGACTGTATCGGAACCCTACATAGGGGTGTGCCCCACGACCTGCTGGAGGAAGGCGGCCAGGTTGGCGGTGGTCCGGTCGATCTTCTCGGCCAGCGTGATGGACTCGTCGAGGCGCCGCCCAGCGTTCTTCCTTCCTCGCAGGTAGAGCGAGCAGGCGAGGTCGGTGCAGAGGTAGCTGCCGACCGAGTTGCCCGCCCGCCCGTCCGGCCCGGCCTTGCGGGCGGTCATCAGCGAGACGCCGTCCCCGGTGTGTGTGGTCAGGCAGAGCGAGCACATGCTGCGCCGGGCCCGCCCGGCCTGCGACGCCACCCGTAGGGCCACCCCGAGCAGCCCGGCGCCGGACTCGGCGACCAGGTAGGCCCGGTCGGCCCCGGCCGGGTCGCGCCAGCCCAGGAAGTCGAGGTCCGTCCAGGGGCGCTCGGCCAGATCCCGGGGCAGGGCCAGGCGCTTCGCCTCACCCTTGGTGCAATTGACGAAGGAGGCCCGAATGGCGGGCTCGAACAGGGGTGTCATAGGCGCTAGTCTAGACCCCCTAGGTAAAAGGCTAGGGGAACTAGACGTGGGGTGGGACACATGGCCCGTACGGGGTTGACGGTCGAACGCCTGATCCAGGCTGCCGCGGAGATGGCCGACGAGGTCGGCTTCGAGAACGTGACCGTCTCGGCGCTCGCCCGCCGGTTCGGGGTGAAGGACGCGAGCCTGTACTTCCACCTGAGAAACGCTCGGGAGCTGCGCGTCCAGGTGGCGATGCTGGCCTTGCAGGAGATGGCCGACGCGGCCGCCGACGCGCTCGCCGGACGGGCGGGCAAGGACGCGCTGGTCGCCTTCGCCAACGCCTACCGCGACTACGCCACCCAGCACCCCGGCCGGTACGCCGCCGCGCAGCTGCAACTCGACCGGGAGACGGCCGAGGCGAGCGCGGCCCGGCGGCACGCGGAGATGACCCGGGCGATCCTGCGCGGCTA
Source organism: Micromonospora sp. NPDC005707 (assembly GCF_040631005.1). Lineage (NCBI taxonomy): Bacteria > Bacillati > Actinomycetota > Actinomycetes > Micromonosporales > Micromonosporaceae > Micromonospora > Micromonospora sp. NPDC005707. Next base: position 289,507 of record NZ_JBEXYR010000003.1, on the reverse strand, counting down.
CCAGCTGGCCGAGCCCGACCAGACGGACGCCGTACGCCTGCTGGGCAGCACCTTCCACGGATACGTGACGCTGGAACGGGCGGGCGGCTTCCGCCACACCCCGCGTACGACGGACGCCACCTGGTCCCGCACCCTCGACGCCCTCGACGCCCTGCTGCGGAACTGGCCGCCGCAGTGAGGGCGGGTCAGCGGGGCAGCCGGCGGACGGCCAGCAGGGCGATGTCGTCGGTCGGGTGCTCGGTGTCCAGGGCGGCCATGACGGTGGCGGTCACCGTGTCGACGGGAGCCAGCGGGACGGCCGCGGTCAGCCGGGCCACACCGGCGTCGAACAGCTCCCCACGCCGCTCGACCAGCCCGTCGGTGTAGGCGACCAGGACCGAGCCGGGCGGGAAGTCGACCCTCGTGGTGTGCCGCACCCGGCTCCGCCCGCCGGTGCCGAGCGGCGGATCGATGCGCGCGTCGAGCAGGGCGTTCGGTCGGCCGGGCAGGGCCAGCACCGGACGCGGATGGCCGGCCACGGAGACGTGCAGCGTCTCCCGGTCGGGGGAGATCATCGCGTACAACGCGGTGGTCAGGCTGCCGGCCTCGAAGTGGACCACCTTCCGGTCGAGCAGGGTGAGCGCCTCCGCCGGATCGTCGGAGACCAGCGCGTAGGCGCGCAGCGCGCTGCGGACCCGACCCATCACCACGGCGGACTGGAGGCCGTGCCCGGAGACGTCGCCGACGACCACGCCCAGCCAGCCGGACGGCAGGTTGAAGACGTCGTACCAGTCGCCGCCGACGCCGGAGGCGTGGCCCGGCACGTAACGGCCGGCCAGTTCCAGGTCGGGCAGCTGGGGCAGCTCTGCGGGGATCAGGCTCCGTTGCAGGGCCAGCGCGGCGGTCTGGTCGAGGGTGTTCGCCCGGGCGCTGCTGGCCAGGCTCACCCGGTCGGCGACCAGTTCGAGCAGGCGAACGTCTTCGAGGTTGAACTGACGGGGCGACAGGGTGCCCACGTGCAGCACGCCGACGAGCTCGCCCCGGGCCATGATCGGCACGCCCAGGAGGGACTGCAGGCCGATCTCCAGCAGCACCGGGTTGACGACGTTGTCGGAGGTGACGGTCTGGACGATCACCGGCCGCCGGGTGAGCGCGACCTGGCCGGCGAACCCGCGGCCGATGGAGACCCGGAAGCCCTGCCGGACCTCCTCCTCCAGACCCCGGGCGGCGGTGGCCACCAACTGCTGGGCGCGCACGTCGAGCAGGAGAATCGCGGCCGTGTCGACCCGCAGCAGATCACGCACCCGGTCGAGCAGCTCGTCGAACAGGTCCGCCACATCGAGTCGGGACAGCGTCGCGTCGGTCACCGCCTCGACACGGCGCAACCACTGGTCGTCCCGCAGGACCTCCGCCCGAACCACCCCACGATCCTAGTTGCGCCCTGACAAATTTCGCTTCCGGCAACCGTTGAGACGGCCGTCCCAGCAGCTGGTGGGAACCGGACATCCGGCGCGTTGGGCCACGGACGAATCGACCGGTACCCCGGATTCTAGTCGTTGAGCTGGGAGAGCGCCGCTGCTGCTTCCGTCAGCCGGCCGCCCCGCGCCCTGGCCTGGAATGCGCACGGAAGCCTGCCGGCACTCTCCGGGTGAGTGGAACGAGCTCTCGTAGCGGTCGCTGGCGTCCAGCTCGACCGGGTTCTTGTCCGCTCGCCATCCCGGTTCCGGATCGGAGACGGTGACCCCGCCGGACGTCGCGGTGGGGCGGCGGTCGCTAGCTGGCGCGGGGCGCGTACATGATGACGGCGACTCCGACGAGGCAGATGGCGGCGCCGACGATGTCGTAGCGGTCGGGGCGGAACTTGTCGACGACCATGGCCCAGGCGAGGGAGCCGGCGACGAAGACGCCGCCGTAGGCGGCGAGGATGCGGCCGAAGTTCGCGTCCGGTTGGAAGGTGGCGACGAAGCCGTAGAGACCGAGCGCGACGACGCCGGCCGCGATCCAGAGCAGCCCGCGGTTTTCCCGCCAGCCCTGCCAGACCAGCCAGGCGCCACCGATCTCGGCGAGCGCGGCGAGCAGGAACAGCAGGATCGAGCGGGCAACGGTCATACGTCGGACCGTAACCTGACCACCTGGCGCGCACGCTCGTCGCCCTGCCCGCAGGAGCAGTCGCCGCCGGCGCAACCGGTGGTGTGGCGGCGTTTGGCGGCCCACCACCAGGCCAGTCCGGCGAGCACGGCCAGGACGACGGCGACCCCGGGAAGGAATCGGTTGACCGCGGCCCAGCCACCGCCACCGACGACCCCGGCGGCCAGCAGCAGCGGCAGCACACAGCAGGCGGCGCAGGCGCCACCGGCGAGTCCGGTCAGGCCGGAGGGAAGCAGTCGGCGCAGCCGGTCAGCACTGGTCGGCATGGTCGTTCCCCTCGGCGAGTTCGGTGAAGGGCAGCGGGCAGCAGGCACTGCCCGCGCAGGCGACCAGGTCGTCACAGCCGGCGGAGATGGCGGCGCGCAGGGTGTCGCGGATGACCGTCAGGTCCGCCATCTTCCGCTCCACCTCGGCGAGCTTCTCCGTGGCTCGTGCCTGGAGACCGTTGTCGGTTCGGCGATGCCGGTGCCGGCCGGCGGCGAGCAGGTCGGCCACCTCGTTGAGGGTGAAACCGAGGCGCTGCGCGGTCTTGATGACCCGCAGCAGGGTGACCGTGTCGGACGGGTACAGCCGGTGACCGCCCGGCGACCGCCGCGGAGAGACGAGCAGTCCCCGGCGTTCGTAGTAGCGCAGCGTCTGCACGTTGACCCCGGCCGCGTCGGCCAGCTCGCCGCTGCGCAGCCCCGAGTCGGTCATCGCCGGCCCCGGGCCGATGCCACCCGCTCGGCGAGGGCGTCGAGCACGTCGACGTGTGCCGCGGGCACCCGGACGTCCAGCGTCAGCAGATCCGCGCCGGATCGCGCGATGTCGAAGGCGAAGAACGAGCAGCAGGACGATTCTCGGGCCGCCAGCTCCCGCGCGGTCTCCTCGACCCGCTCCGCGCCGTCAAGCCGCAACCGCAGGTGCTCCGCCGACAGCCGGTCGGCTCCCCGGACCGCCGTGCGGAAGAACTGGTCGAACTCCGCCAGCCGCAGCGGCTGCTCGGCCGTCGGCAGGGTGCACGCGTCCGGCACCCAGGAACCGCTCGCCGTGATGTGGTCGTCGCTCATACGCCGACGGTAAGCCTGTACCTGGGTACCGGATGCAACCCCGGACGACGGCGCGGTGGGCCCAGCGAGGAGATCCGCGAAGCGTGAGCCCGGGCGTGCGAGATCTCGGCGCGGACCAAGACAATGGCCGGATGCGCGATCTCCGGTGGGACGACGTCAGAGAGTGGTTCGACCCGTACGAGAACGGCAGCCTGCCCGACGTCATCGTGCCTGGCATGACTCTGACCGACTGGGAGACCGTGCTCCGGCTGATCCGGTCCCAGGGTTGGCGGTGTGAATTCGACTTCCGGGAGCAGACCCTTCCGCCGCCCGCGTCAGCAGCCGGTCTGTTCACCGCCGACCCCGAATGGTTGCGGACCCTGCACGTCTGGCCCGACCCTGCCATGGAGTGGACCGTTCGGCTGCCGAGCCCGGATGAGATTGACAGCGACGTCAGCCTGTTCGAGATCCAGGGGCAGGAACGCCTGGACGTCTTCTGCGGATTCCTTCGGACACTGGGCAGGACCCTCGACAAGCGTGTGCTCGTGTACGCCGAAGGCGACCACGGCCCCGAAGGCGATCACAGCTACCCGCCGATGATGGCGTACGAGCCGGCCGACGACCGAGTGGTGTTCCTCGCCCACCCCTCCGAGCCATCCACGGGCCAGTAGCCGCGGCGGCCGCGGTCATGAGCGGGCACGAGGGTGCGTGTACACCCGAAGGGTGAATCCGGGGTCGGAGTGGCCGAGGTAGCCAGAGATAGGGTGCCGTCTGTGAATGCGACCTCGCCCGATGCCCGTGTGCCGCCGGCTCCTGTGCTGGCCGAGGGCTTCCGGGAGGTGCTCGACGCCTTCGAGGAAGATGCGGGCCGCGCTCCGCATCTGGTGGAACTGCTGGAGATCCTGCGGGAGGGCTCCCGAACACTGCCTGATGATGCGTTGGCCGACGCCCACCCGGACGAGATTGTGGGTTTCGTCGAGCGGCCACGCGCACGCGCCCGTAACACCGACGTCCTCGCCGGCCTCAACGATGGCCCGTACGTCGCCGCCGCAGCCGCCTTCAACCACTGGTGGCAGAGCGGCCCGGGTATGCCTATCACCCTCGTCGACCTCGCCGCCGTAGTGCATGAGGCGCTTCGCTATGTCGGCCCAGCCCTGCTCGACTCTTCGGAGGCCGCCCGGCTCACCGCGATTACGCCGAAGCGAAGGCGGGCAAAGGCCCGCGCCCGCATCGGTGACATCATCGCCGTGCCCACCGGGAACCACGACTACCACCTGGTCGTGTTCGTCTGCCGGAACAGGTTCGGCGCAGCGTTCGGATTGATCTGCGGCCGATATCCGGTGCGGAATCCGACAGCCAGCCTCGCTGCGGCAGCCACCGGGATCGTCAGGTACTGCGACGAGGAGGCGATCTCGACTGGGCGGTGGCGCATAGTCGGGCAGGACAGCCAAGTGCTCAGCTGCTTTCCCGCCGACCCGGAGATCTACCACCGGCCCGAACCACCGATTGCCGGCTTGCCCGCCGTCGGCGAGTTCGGGTCAGGAGAGACTGCCAGCGGTCACCTGCGTGGTCTGACCGCCGCCGAAGCGCTCGCCATCGACCTTGCCGGCAGTTATGAGCAGGTGTACCTGCACGAGCACTTTGAGCGGACGCTCGCCGAAATCCTCGTCCCGCACAGCGGCTAGCCCAAGGGATCTGCACGCTCGGAACGCATCCCAGATGACCATGTCAACCATCAACCGACACCGCCGTGTCACGCAGGTCCCGAGACCGGACAGCCAGCTGCCGGCGGTGTCGGGTGTCAGGACCTCGGTCACAGATCGGTCTCAGGACGTCTGTGACACCTTCGGCTAGACGATCATGTCCTCCAGGTGGCGTGCGGGAGGTGGCCTGCCGCAGAACTGGTAAGGAGCGACGTGGGCGCGAAGACAGCCCTACTGGCGTTCACCGACGGCGACATCCGGCCGGCGCTGCGTGGCGCCACGCGGTCGGAGCGAGCCGAGACCGAGGCGTTGGTACGTCAAGTCCACCCCGGCTACGTCGTCGAACCCGCCGATGACAACACGTTGCTCGACGGCACCTACCCGCCAGATGACCACACGTACGCCACGGTGCTGGCCGGGGCAGAGCTGTACTGCGACCAACGGCTCATCCTCGATCGCCCGTCTGAGCTACCGGAGCACTTGCGCCGAGCTGGAGCGGGCCGGCGAATCATCATGCACGGGATGCACTCGGCCATGGACTGGCTCGGCTTCGCGGTTTGGGAGGACGGCGTACTGATCCGATCGCTGAGCCTGTCGCCCGACGGCGGCATCCAGGAGAACATCGGCAAGCCGTACGACTTCGAGTTGCCGTACTGGGCCGGTGAGCATCCCGTCGAGCCCGTACCAGGCTGGCACAACCAGGACCCCTACCCGCTGCCGTTCCATCCCCTCGACCTCGGCGAGGAAGCGTTGCGTGCGCTGTTCGGCTTCATCATCGAGGGCCTTCCTTCCCCCGACGACATCGACGCCGACTCTGTTCACCTACACGGCTTTCGCGTGACCGACCCGTCCGGCGAGGAACAGGCCGCCCGTGAGGCCGCATACGCGGAGGCACTACAGACCATGGGACCGCCACGGATGTACCGCGTGGGACCGGACGGAACGATGCACGAGATCAGCTCCGACAGCTACTGATCCGCCTACCCGCAGACCAGCAGGAGTGTCACGCAAGTCCTGATACCGATCTGTCACGCACATCCTGAGACCCGACAGCCAGCTGCCGGCGTGTCTAGTCCCACCACATGCTTGACGAATCCGTCCCAGCACATGTTTGACGGTTGGCCTAGGTTCCGTGAAAGCGTCGGGCCGGTCACGGTGCGGGGCGTGACTGCTGGATGTGGCCCGGCGGGGTGAACCCCCTGTAGCGGCTGTAGGTCAGAATCGCGCCCATGAGCGCTTCTGACGTTGTAGCGGTCGATCTCACCTCGGACGAGCGGTTCCTGTTGAGCCGGGGCCTGGGTGAGTGGGGCGGACCTGCGAGTCCAACGGATGACCTCGCCCGGGCTATGGGTTTCGTCAGCACGGAGGACCTGTGGCGAGGCGAGGGACGCAGACTGCGAGAGGCGCTGGACGGCGGGGAGCCGTTGACGAGGTCGCAGTGGCGAAAGGCGGTGCTGGCCACCGAGATCGTCTTCGCGAGCGACGTGGTGGGTTCTGGCTGGGACTGGTCGATCACCACTGGCCTTTCCGATGAGGAGACGATCAAGCTCCTGCGGGTGGTGCAGCGGAAGGTGGCCCGCGCACTACGGATGCCCTAGACACCGGCAGCCACCTTGCGAGGTCGGCTGGCTTTGAGGTTGCGGACGGGCTGGTCGGTGGTGCGTCGGACGATGCGGGTGCCGTCGTCGCAGGCGATGGCCAGTTCGGTGTCGGTGACGTGGATGGTGACGGTCTTGCCGGCGTGGACGCGGCCGAGGGCGACTTTCTGCCCGACGACCATGACGACTCCGCTGTTGGAGGCTCGCCGCTGCACCTGCACGGGTCCGGCCGCAGGTCGTGGCGGTGGTCCGGCGGGTCGGGCGCCGCGCAGCCGGGCGACCTCGGCCGGGGTGAGGGGGTTGGGGCGGGTGCGGAGCAGCTGGCGGGTGTCGAGGTCGAAGAAGCTCAGCGTCTTGTCGTCGATGCGGATGCCGACGCGTTGCCCGCCGAGGATTTCGGCGGCCAGGACGATGTGCTGGCCCAGGGACACATGACCGGCCCGGCTGACGGTCCGGTACCACCTCCTCCGCAGCGAGGGCGGGGGTGAACCGGTCCGCGGGGAAGGCCATGTCCAGGGACTGGTGCGGCCGGTCGGTGTTGTATTCGTACCGGAAAGCGTCGACGGCCGCTTGGACGGTGTCCAGGTCCGGCCAGACGGGCACCTCGTCGAGGAGTTCCCGGCGCAGGGTCTGGTGGAACCGTTCCACCTTCCCGGTCGTGGTTGGGGAGGCGGGCTGGGTGAGCCGGTGGATGATGCCGTTCTCCCGGCAGATCCGGTCGAACATCACCTCACCACCCTTGCCGAACCGGTCAGTGAACTGCTTGCCGTTGTCCGTCAGGACTTCCTCGGGCACCCCGAACCGCTGCAACCCGTCGGCGAAGGCCAGGCACACCGCGCGGCCGGTGGCCCGGCGGACGACCTGGGCGATGACGCAGAACCGGGAATGGTCGTCGACCCCGGTGACGACCTTGGCTTCGGTGCCATCGGCGAGCATGATCCCGCCGACGATGTCCATCTGCCACAACTCCATCGGCCGAGCCCGCTGCCACCGCACATAGTCCCTGCGGCCCCGGCGACGCTTGGCCGGTTCGATCAGACCGTGGCGGACCAGGACCCGATACACCGTCATCCGCGACGGCACCGGATCAGGGCATCCATGCCGGCCCAACTCGAACGCGATCCGCCGGGAACCCCACCGCGGATGAAGCCGACGCAGCTCACACACCAACGCCTCCACCTCCGCCGATGCCTGATGAGCACACCCCTGAGGTCGGCGGGATCGGTCTTCCAGCCCGGCGAGTCCCCCTTCGGCATAGCGGGCGAGCCAGGAATGGATGGTCTGCCGGGACACCCCGATCCGGGCTGCCACCTCGACCACGGGTTCTCCCGCCTGAACCGCCAACACCGCCCGATACCGCTGTTCCACGATCGACAACTCCACCAGCGCCAATCCCGGCCTCCCCAGCCCGCGATGCCCGCAACCATCACGCGATGAGGAAGCCGAATATCGATCATGTCAAGCATCTGGTGGGACGCGAGTGTCAAGCATCTCCCGTGACGGGACAAGCCAGCTGCCGGCGGGGCGGTTCAAAGTTTCTGTACGTCTTCAAGGCGGCCCGAACCGGGCCGCACGCGCCGCCGATCGGGCGCGCGCCGACGCTGCCGCTGTCGCTCTGCGTCGTCACGCCAACGCCCATCGGGCTGGCGCAGATAGCGAGAAAGCCCCGAGGCCGCCGAGACGACAGCGCCGAGGGCACATGATCGAGATAGGCCGGCAGTCGGCCGGGCGGAACTTGGGCGCGGCGCGGCAGCCACGCCGCGCCATAGCGCGGGTTACTCGCCGCGGTGGACGCCTCCGGCGGGGGCGCTCGGGCCCCGGGATGGAGGAGGACCGTACGCGGCTCACCGTGGGTGGGTGGTTGCGGGAGCCATCCCGTTCGCCGTCGTCCCGGGCAAGCCGAGCAGACCACCGCCCGAGCCGCCAGCGTCCGTACGCGCGTCAAGGCCCGCTTGACGTGGGGGCCCGGGCGACGGCCCACTCCCCAACGGGCGGGTCGACGGCGAACGGGATGGCAGGGTGGCGAGTGGAACACAGTGCGGGTGAATCCGGAACCGGCAGAGCGTCCTCGGACTGATTATGTTGGCCGCTTCTTTGATGACGGCTGCCAGCAAAGCACCTCATTCGCGCCGATCTGCACCGCCTCGTCGCTGTCCGTCGCCAATACCGCGCACCGTTCCCATCCTTGGGTCCACACCTGATGACTCTCCCCCCACACCTCCAGGATCACGCCCGTCAGTTCGTCGGCGTGATCGGCGTCGGCGGCACCCAGCGCATGCAGGACAAGTCGCAAAGAGTGCAGGTCACCGCGTTGAAGGACAGCACAACCAGTCTCGTAGGTAACCGCCGTATCCTGCGGATCAAGGAGCAGACGGCTGAGGATGACATCGACTTCAGGATCACCCGCCAACCGGGCCAGTTGTCGCCCGGCGGCCACCCGCTCCTCCCACAACGGAGAGTTGGCTGCGCAGACTAGACCCTCGAGATCATCTGGCGACAGCTCAGACGTCATACTCGCCCCTCGAATCGAGGACGCGCTGCCCCGCAACCGGATGGTCGAGGTCCATGCCCGATCCATGCCCGGTAGAGCGGTCAACAACAGTCGTTCGATACCGAGCATGTCTACGCTCGGTCAGTGTCAGTCCAGGATGCTACTTACGCAGCGTGCAGATCAACACGATTCCCAAGCTGACGGTCGTGCTGCAAGATGGCCGCGTGGACGCTTGGCAGTCGATCGACGACCTGGTTGTGCAACGGCGAATCATCCCGGCGATGCAGGCAATCCGCGAGGCGGAGGGGTGCAGCCTCCACCGAGCGATCGATCTCGTCGCAGAGCGGTACGAGTTTCTGCAGCGGACCAGGCCCGATGACTTCACGGTCTCCCGCGATGAGTACTGGCGTGGCGTCTACACCTGAGTCCTACGCCCTGGGTGACTATCTGGGTGACGACTGGGACACACACGGGTGGGTGATACGGGCCGCTGTCCCACAGTCCCACGAGGTCTTCGTACTGCATGCGTTGCATGATCTCAGCAATCCATGCGCCTCATCGCTCCTCCTCCCTGGGCTTGCGACCCGGCTTGGCCAGCCTCTATTGGGCCGCCGGGGCCGTCGCTGGGCCGGTTGAACGCTGACCAAAGATGACCAACGACGACCGGTAGCGCCGAAGAAACACCAGGCCACCCGCCATATGACGGCGACTGGCCTGGTGGGCGACGGACGAGTCGACCTGTACGCCGGATTCTGTGACCGGCACGCCCCGGAGGGCGGGCCGGCGGCGGCCATCCATCTCGGCCTACCGTTGCCGGCAGGCTCCAGCGGCCTACCCGCAGACATCGGGCGGGCCGCCCTCAATCGTCTGCGCGGGCCGTCATCTTGCGGTGACGACCCTTTCTTGGCCTTGCTCCGGGTGGGGTTTACCGAGCCATCCCGGTCACCCGGGATGCTGGTGGGCTCTTACCCCACCGTTTCACCCTTACCGTCCCGTGTCGGGCCGGCGGTCTGTTTTCTGTGGCACTGTCCCGCGGGTCACCCCGGGTTGCCGTTAGCAACCACCCTGCCCTGTGGAGTCCGGACGTTCCTCGGCGGCGGGCCGCAGCCCGCCGACGCGACCGCCCGGTCGACTCGTCCGTCGCGCCCTAATCCTAACGACAACACCCCCGCCTCCATTTCCACCCCGGCACGCACCCCCGGCCGGCGTTGATCAAGAAGTTCGCGTCGCGGAGAGGCCGAATTCTGACGCCAACTTCTTGATCAACGCGGGGGGCACGGCGGGGGCGGCGCGGGGGTGGTGCGGGGGCACGGTGGAGGCGGTTCTGCGCCCGGGCGGGGAGCGGGCTAGCCTGCGGGATCATGGAGCTCTCCGACATCGCGCTGCTGGTCGCCGCCGGCCTCGCCGCGGGCACGGTGAACGCGGTGGCCGGAGGCGGTTCCCTCATCACCTTCCCGGCCCTGATCGCGATCGGCCTGCCCCCGGTGCCGGCCAACGTCAGCAACTCGGTGTCGGTCTTTCCCGGCTACGTGGCCAGCGTGGCGGGCAGCCGGATGGACCTGCCCCGCGGCCGGGCGCTCTGGCCGCTGCTGCCCACGGCCGTGGCCGGCACGGTCGTCGGCTGCGTGCTGCTGCTGGCCACCCCGGCGCGCGCGTTCGAGCTGGTGGTGCCGTTCCTGGTGCTGGGTGCGACCGCCGTGCTGGCCTTCCAGGATCCGCTGCGCCGGCTGGTCGGCCATCCGGCCGACCTCAGCCCGCGCCGCCGCACCGTCACCGTGCAGGCCATGGTCGCGCTGGGCACAGTGTACGGCGGTTACTTCGGCGCGGCGCTCGGCGTGATGCTGGTGGCCGGCCTGGCCCTGGTGCTGGACGCCACGCTGGCCCGGGTGTCGGCCATCAAGAATCTGCTCTCGGCCGTCGTGGGCCTGACCACGCTGGTGGTGTTCGCCCTCTTCGGCCCGGTCGACTGGGCCGCGGTCGCGGTGGTCGCGCCGGCCACCCTGGTCGGCGGGTACGCCGGCGCCCGGCTGGTCCGCCGGCTCCCGCCGGTGGTGCTGCGGACCCTCATCGTGGTCTTCGGCACGGTGATCGGCCTCTACCTGCTCTACCGCGCCCTGGGCTGACCGCAGACGGCCGGACCGCCCCGACGCGACGTCGGAGCGGTCCGGGCCCGGAGTGCGACGGTCGGCCAGGGTTGCGTCGGTCAGTACGCCTCGCCGACCGGTTCCTCCGGGGCGTGCTCGTTGCGCCGGGCGGCGGAGTTCCACCGGGACCAGAGCACCCGCTCGCCGTAGCCGGCGGCCATCACGTGCGCGAAAGCGAGGTAGACCAGCACGCCGACGGCGAGGACCCCGAACCCGACCCAGAACGGCAGGGCGAGCCCGTGCTCGGCGAGCTTGCCGGAGAGGATCGGAGCCGGCGCGGCGGCGCCCCAGCGGACCAGGTTGAACGCGCCGGTGGCGACCCGCCGGTCGCTGGAGCCGAGGCCCAGGGCCAGGTCGGTGAGGTTGGCGTTGGCCAGGCCCATGAACAGGCCGGCGAGGACCAGGACCACCAGCGACATGGCGGTGCCGGTGGAGGTGGCGAAGAGGACCATGCAGACCAGCAGGCCGGCGATGGCGACGCCGACGGTCTGCACCGCGCCGATCCGGTGGGCCAGCCGGTGGCCGACGAGCAGGATGCCGGCGGCCAGGCCGAGGCCCCAGCCGGTGAAGGCCAGGCCCAGCGGGATGACGTCGAGGTGCAGGTAGAGCGGCGTGTAGCCGAGCACCACGAAGAAGACGAAGTTGTAGGCGGCGGTGACCACGCAGAGGGTGATGAACGCCGGCTTGCGGTAGGTCGAGAAGATCGCGCCGAGGCGTACGGGGGCCTGCCTGTTGGCGGGTTCGCGGAGCTTGCGCGAGGCGACGGCCAGCGCCAGCACCATGAACACGCCGCACACGAAGAAGGGCAGCCGCCAGGACACCTCGCCGAGCAGGCCGCCGATCAGCGGGCCGACGGCGAAGCCGAGACCGAGCGCGGTCTCGAAGAGGCCCACCACCCACTCCCGGTCGTTGGCGAGGTTGACCAGCACCACCATGGCGGTGGCGAAGAACATGGCGTTGCCCAGCCCCCAGACGCCGCGCAGCACCGAGAGCTGCACGATGTCGTTGCTGAACGACGCGAGGATGGCGGCCAGGCCGACCACCGAGACGCCGGTGATGAGCACCGGCTTGAAGCCGAACTTCCCGCTGGCGAGGGTCGCCGGGATCATGCCGACCGCCATCACCGCGATGTACGCGGTGAAGAGCAGCTCGACCTGCCAGGCGGTGACGCCGATCGCCTCGCCGATGGCGGGCAGGATCGGGTCCACCACGGCGATGCCGGCGATGGCGAGGAAGGCCACCAGCGTGGTGGCGTAGATGGCACTGCGGTTGGGTTCGGATCGCCGATCCACTCCGCGCCTCCAGACAGATAGCTGTATGTTACAGGTAAATCAGTTGTATCATACAGCTATGAGGGACGACGCCCACGCGGAAGATGTCACACTCGGCCGGATCGAGACCGAGGTCGCGCTGCTCATGCGGCTCGGCGAGGCGACCCGGCGGGCCAGCGGCACGGCCGAGCACCGGGTGCTCGACCGGGCGGCGTACGTGATCCTGCGGCACCTGGCCGGCGCCGGACCGCAGAACGTCTCGGCGCTGGCCACGAAGCTGAACCTGGACGGCTCCACGGTCACCCGCCAGGTCTCCGCCATGCAGCGGGACGGGCTGATCGCGCGTACCCCGGACCCGGCCGACGGGCGCGGCACGGTGATCTCGCCGACCCCGGCCGGCCTTCAGCGGATGGCCGCGGTGCGGGCGGCCCGCACCCGGCTGTACGGCGACATCCTGGCCGCCTGGTCCCCCGACGACCGGGAGAGCCTCGCCGACCTGCTGCACCGGCTCAACGAGGCCCTCGAATCGCGCACCCGCCGCCGCTGACCGCAGGGCGAGACCCGGCGAGCGCAGGGCGAGACCCGGCGAGCGCACGGCGAGGCCCCGGCCGCCGTCCTGGCGACCGGGGCCTCGGGCGGCTCAGGCCACCGGCTCCCGGGCGGAGTCCGCGTCGCGCTCCGTGCCGGGGGTGACCCGCGGGTCGCCCTCGTCGGCGAAGTAGTCGTCCGGGGTGGTGCCGTCCACCCCGTCGGCCACCTTCGCGGCCCGCAGCACGAGCGTGAGCAGCGCGGCCACCGCCAGGTTGACCAGCACCGCCACGATGCCCACGTAGATCGTCTTGGTGGTGTCGAAGCCGAACTTCTCCAGCGGGAAGGCCGAACCGGCGAAGTGCTTCTTCCCGGCCGTCTTGTTCTCGACCTCGTAGAGCATCCACATGCCGAGCCCCATGCCGGCCACCCAGCCGGCGATCAGCGCGCCCCGGTGGAACCAGCGGGTGTAGAGGCCCAGCGCCACCGCCGGCAGCGTCTGCAGGATGATCACGCCGCCGATGAGCTGGAGGTCGATGGAGAACTGCGGGTCGAGGAAGACGATGCAGGCCACCGCGCCGACCTTCACCACCAGCGAGGTGATCTTCGAGACGTTCGCCTCCTGCGCCGGGCTGGCGTCCCGCTTCAGGTACTCCTTGTAGATGTTGCGGGTGAACAGGTTCGCCGCCGCGATCGACATGATCGCCGCCGGCACCAGCGCGCCGATGCCGATGGCCGCGTACGCCACGCCCGCGAACCAGTCCGGGAACTGGCTGTCGAACAGCAGCGGCACCACCGTGTTGCCGTCGACGCTGCCGGCCTTGGCGCCGGGCAGCGGCTTCACGCCCGCCGCGATGGCCATGTAGCCGAGCAGCGCGATCAGCCCGAGCAGCAGGCTGTACGCCGGCAGCGCGGACATGTTCCGCTTGATCACGTCCCGGTTCTTACTGGCCAGCACGCCGGTGATGCTGTGCGGGTAGAGGAACAGCGCCAGCGCCGACCCGAACGCCAGCGTGACGTACTGGAGCTGGTTGTTGGCGTTGAGCAGGATGCCGTCATTCGGATTGTTCGCCGTCGCCTTGAACTTCGCGTCGGCCGCGTCGAAGATGTCGCCCCAGCCGCCCAGCTTGTACGGCAGGTAGACGACCGCCACCAGGATCACGATGTAGATCAGCGAGTCCTTGACGAAGGCGATCAGCGCCGGCGCGCGCAGCCCGGACTGGTAGGTGTAGGCCGCCAGGATCGCGAAGGCGATGATGATCGGCAGGTGCCGGGCCAGCGCGCTGTCCCCGGTCACGCCCATCGTCTTGAGCACCGCCTCGATGCCGACCAGCTGCAGGGCGATGTACGGCATGGTCGCCACGATGCCGGTGATCGCGATCAGCAGCGCGAGGATCGGCGAGTCGAACCGGTTGCGGACGAAGTCCGCCGGGGTGACGAAGCCGTGCCGGTGCGAGACCGACCAGAGCCGGCACAGCACCAGGAACACCAGCGGGTAGATGACGATCGTGTACGGCACGGCGAAGAAGCCCGCCGCCCCGGCGCCGAAGATCAGCGCCGGCACCGCCACGAAGGTGTAGGCGGTGTAGAGGTCACCGCCGACCAGGAACCAGGTGATCCAGCCGCCGAAGCTGCGCCCGCCCAGCCCCCACTCGTCCAGGTGGGCCATGTCGCGCGGCGCCCGCCACCGGGCCGCCACGAAGCCCATGGCGCTGACCAGCAGGAAGAGGAGGCTGAAGACGATGATCTCGGTGAGGTGGTCGCGCCACATCAGCGGTCACCTCCCCGCTTCTTCGTCATCTGGTAGACCAGCGTGGTGGTGGCCACGCCGAGGATGATCCAGGCCAGTTGCAGCCAGTAGAAACGCGGGAAGCCGAACAGCCGCGGCGAGTCGGCGTTGAAGAAGGCCGGGATCAGCGGCACCACGATCGGTATGAAGAGCAACCAGTTCCAGGGGCTGTGGTCCTTCGCCCTGGATCGCGCCGTTGTCGGCGCCTCCGGTTCTGGTGCTGCCATGTGACACACCTCCGGGAAGTCGTAACTTGCCATGTGACGGCCGGAGGCTACGACCCTGTGAGCGCGGTCACGTTCTGCCGGAGGACGGCGATGCGCCAAACGGCCGCCCGCATGCGCCGAACGGCGGTGGCTCCAGGTCGCGGCACGCGTCGGGCGCGCCGGGCCGGAGTCGCCGTAGGTGCGGGCGGCAGCTCAGAGGTCGGACAGGTGGGCGGTGTCGTTGACCGAGCGGACCGCGACGCCGCCGTCCGGGTAGAGGTCGAGCACCGAGACGCCCGCGGTGTCCAGGTAGAGCCGGTGCAGGAAGGCGTCGCCGGCCGCGAGGGCGTCGCGCAGCACCAGCTTGATGGGCGAGACGTGGGAGACCACCACGACGGTCTCCCCCGGGTACGCCGTCCGGAGCCGGTCGACCGCCCGGCCCGTCCGCTCGGCGACCGCGGTGAACGACTCGCCCTCGGGCGGGGCGACACTCGTGGAGGCCAGCCAGGCGTCCAGTTCCCCGGCCCAGCCCGCGCGCACCTCGGCGAAGGTGCGGCCCTCCCAGACCCCGAAGTCGCACTCGATCAGGTCGTCGTCGGGGCGTACCGGCGGGTTGCCGACCAGTGCGGCGACGGCCTCGGCGGTGGCCACGCAGCGCGCGAGCGGGGAGCTGACCACGGCCGCGACCGACGGCGCGAGGGCGGCCACCCGGGCGGCCGTGGCGCGGGCCTGGGCCCGCCCCCGGTCGGTCAGCGGCACGTCGCCGCGCCCCGAGTAACGCTTCTGCACGGTCCGCTCGGTCTCGCCGTGCCGGACCAGGATCAGCCGGGTGGCCTCCTCGGTCGGGCGCGGCTCCCAGGACGCCGGCGTGGTGGCCGGGTCGGTGCCGGTGGCCCGGCCGGTCGCGGCCCGGGCGGCCACCTCGCGCACAGCCGGCTCGGGGGGCGCGGCCTCGCGCGGTGGCCCCACGACGGGCCCGGCCGGGGCCAGGCCGGCGGCCGCGTCCATGGCGGCGTTGGCCAGCGCGTCGGCGTGCTTGTTGCGCTCCCGGGGGACCCAGCCGAACCGTACGCTCTCGAACCGCCCGACCAGCGCGGCGGCCTGCGCGGCGAGCGGCCGCAGCCCGGGGTTCTTGATCTGCCAGCGGCCGCACATCTGCTCGACCACCAGCTTGGAGTCCATCCGGGCCTCCACCTCGGCCGCGCCCAGCTCGGCGGCGGCCTCCAGCCCGGCGATGAGGCCCCGGTACTCGGCGACGTTGTTGGTGGCCGTGCCGATCGCCTCGGCGCGTTCGGCCAGCACCTCGCCGGTCGCCGGGTCCCGGACCACCGCGCCGTAACCGGCCGGCCCCGGGTTGCCCCGGGACCCGCCGTCGGCCTCGATCAGGACCGCGCGCACCGCCACGACGGCTACAGCCCCGACTCGTTGGTCCGGACCATGATCCGCCGGCACTCCTCGCAGCGGACCACGTCGTCCGGGTCGGCCTTGCGGATCCGGGCCAGGTCGGCGCCGGAGAGCTCCAGGCGGCAGCCCCCGCAGCGGGCGCCGGTGAGCAGCGCCGCGCCGAGGCCGGTGTCCGTGCGGATCTTGTCGTAGAGGGTGACCAGGTCGCCCGGCAGGTCGCCGGCCAGCGGCTGGCGGGCGCCGCGCTTGAACTCCTCCTCCTTGGCGATCTCGGCGAGGCTGTCGTCGCGGCGCTGCTCGGCCGCGACGCGCCGGTCCCGGGCCTCGGCGATGCGCCGCTCGACGCCGTCCAGCACGCCCTGCGCGGTCTCCCGCTGCTCCATCAGCTCCAGCTCGGCGTCCTCCAGGTCGCTCTGCCGGCGGTTCAGCGAGGCCAGCTCGTGCTGGAGCGCCTCCAGCTCGCGGGCCGGGCCGGTGCCCGCGGCCAGCCGGTTCTCGTCCTTGGTCTTGCGGGCGCGGACCTGGTCGACGTCCTTCTCCAGCCGGGCGATGTCCCGGTCCAGGTCGTCCACGGCCACCTGGGCGCGGACCCGCTCGTCCTCCAGCGCGGAGAGTTCGCGCGCCAGGGCCTCCAGCTCGGCCAGCTCCGGCAGCGTCCGGCGGCGATGGGCGAGCTGGGCGAGCGCGGTGTCGATCGCCTGCAGGTCGAGCAGGCGGCGCTGCACCTTCGGGTCAGCCTTCACGGTCGGGGCTCCTTGTCGTCCGGTCGGGGCGCGGCGGCGTGCACGGTCCACGGGTCGGTGTCCAGGTCGGACACCGTGGTCTCGACGCCCAGCTCGTCCCGCAGCTGGGCGGCCAGGTCGTCCAGCCAGGGTCGCTCGGTCGCCCAGTGGGCGGCGTCCAGCAGGGCCGGGCCGCCGGCGGCGAGGTGCTCGCCGGCGGGGTGGTGGCGCAGGTCGGCGGTGAGGAACGCGTCCACCCCGGCCGCGGTCGCCTCGGCCAGGAAACTGTCCCCCGCGCCGCCGCTGACGGCGAGGGTACGAACCATACGCCCGGGATCCCCGGCGGCGCGAACTCCCCAGGCGGTGACGGGGAGCACGGCGGCGGCGTGCCGGGTCAGCTCGGCCAGGGTGAGCGGGGTGGGCAGCTCGCCGATCCGGCCGATGCCCCGGCCGGGGCCGGCGGCGGGCGAGCCGGCGGGGGGCGGGTGCAGGGGGCGCAGCCCGGTGAGCCCGAACCGGGCGGCCAGGGCGTCGGACACACCGGGGTCGGCCACGTCGGCGTTCGTGTGGGCCACATAGAGCGCCACGTCGGCCTTGATCAGCCGGTGCACGATCCGCCCCTTGTACGTGGTGGCGGCCACCGAGGAGACCCCGCGCAGCAGCAGCGGGTGGTGCGCGACGATCATGTCGGCCCCGTCGGCGAGCGCCTCGGCCACCGTCTCCGGGACCACGTCGACCACGCACGCGACCCGCCGGACCGGGGTGCCGGGCTCACCGAGCACCAGCCCGACCCGGTCCCACTCCTCGGCCCAGGCGGGCGGGTAGCGCCGGTCGAGCGCGGCCACCACGTCGGCGACCGTGGGCGGCGATCCGGTTGTGCTCACGGCCGGCCAGCTTACCGGCGTCGGGCGGCCCACACGCCCGATGGCGGCGAGCAGGGGCCCCTCGTCCGACGGAACCGTCAGCAAGGGGCCCCTGCTCGCACCTCAGCCGACCGGGGCGGCCGGGCGTGGCGCGGCGCGCAGGGCGGCCAGGCCGGCTCCCCACGGGAAGGCGTCCAGGTGCCGCTCGCCGGTGCCCGGCGGGTGCAGCGGCACCACGTGGTCGCCGAAGACCACCCGGACGCCCCACTCGCGCAGCCGGGCCAGGCCGGCCCGGAACGCGGGGTGCGCGGCCATGGCCACGTTGGTGTACGGCACGGCCGCGATCGGCACGCCCATCCCCTGCCCCTCGACCAGCAGGCCGAGGGCGAGGGTGTCGGCGATGCCGAGCGCCCACTTGTTGACGGTGTTGACCGTCGCCGGGCAGACCAGCATGGCGTCCGCCGGGGGCAGCACGTCCGGGTCGCCCGGGTTCTTGTAGTGGGTACGGACCGGGTGGCCGGTCTGCCGGGCCAACGCCGTCCGGTCGACGAACTTCGCGCCGTCCGGCGTGGTCACCACGCAGACCTGCCAGCCGTCCTGCTGGGCGAGGTCGACCAGCCGGCCGACGTGACGGGCCAGCGGCGAACCGCAGGCGATGACGTAGAGCACCCGACGGTGCCCGTTGCTGGTGTGCGGACCGCTCATGCGACCCGGCCCACGCTCATACTCCGACTCCCATGTGCTCAGCCAACTCCGCGATCGGCGGAGGCGGCGCACCCCGTGTGCGACGGAGCACGTCCGACATCACCTCGTGGGCGATGGGCCGGCAACGGATCTCGGAAGGCGCGAGCCGGTCGCCGCGGAGCAGCATGTCCCCGGCGTTGGCGACGTCGCCGATCTGGGCGAAGCCGCGGGCGATGTCCAGCAGGTGGTGCGCGCGCCGCTCGGGCAGCAGCGCGTTGAACGCGGGCTCGGCCAGGCGGTGGTGGGTTTCCACCGCCCGGCCGCCGTCGCCCAGCTCGACGGCGGCGGCGGCCCGGTGCAGTTCCAGGTTGGTCGGGCCGAACGAGGTCCAGTAGTGGTTGTGGTCCCCACCGAGCAGGGTGGCCGCCTCGGCGGCCCCGGTCAGCAGGTCGTCCACGGTCGCCGAGTCGCCGATCCGGGCGGCGGCCATCGCGCCCTGGAGCAGCAGCATGCCGTAGACCGAGAGGCGTTCCGGCCGGACGTCGTTCTCGCCGCCGGGGGCCAGCCGGTTGGCGATCCGCACGTTGAGTTCGAGCGCGGGGCGGGGGCGGCCCATCGCGACGAGGGCGTTGCAGACCCGGGTGGTGGCGATGCCGGCGAGCAGGGGGTCGTCGGCCCGCTGGGCGACCGCCATCGAGCGGTCGGCGGCCAGCCAGGACAGGTCGCACTCGCCGAGCTTGCGCAGCACCGAGGAGGCGATCTGGTAGACCTGCCCGAGCAGGTGGGCGGCCTCCCGGGCCTGGTCGCCGCGGTAGCCGGCGTCGGCCGCCTGGGCGTCGCGCAGCAGCTTGGGCAGGGCCCGGGTGAGCATGCCGTAACGGCCGTACTGGTAGGTGAGCCAGGCGTGGTTGACGGCCTTGCGCATGTCGGTCAGCGGCGGGGGGTAGGGCGCCGCGTCGAAGTACGCGCTCATCGAGTCGTAGCGCTCCAGCGCGGCCCGGATCTCCTCGACCTCGACCTGGTCGATGCAGTTGAGGGCGTCGCTCCGCCGCTCCGGGTCCTTGCCGAGGAGCAGTTGCACGTCGACCTGGAGGATGTCGGCGATCTCGTAGAGCACGGAGAACTTGTCCAGCCGCCGGACGCCGCGCTCCACCTTGTCCACCCAGCTCTTGGATTTGCCGAGCCGGTCGGCGAAGACCTGTTGGGACATCTTGCGCCGGCTGCGCCAGTACGCGACCCGACGGCCTATGGGTAGCTCGTCCATCTCCCCATCCCTCCCCCTGCCCGCGTCCGGCTGATCCCCCCGGTCGACCAATCACGACGGTCCGTCGGTGTTCAGGTTTTCGCTGGTCGCACAGTCTGTACGTCGGCCGTACAGCCAGTTCTCGTAGTTTTCGTGCAAGTTGCATCAGCCGTTCGTCAGCTCAACGAGTGTGGGTTACGGCAGTGACGGCGTTCGACGTGTGGTGTGTGGACGGTTCCGGGCGGGCGAGAGGGGATGGGACACATGTGGGGGAATGTCGGACCGCGCGTGGCTCACCTGTCGCCGCTGGAACGGGTCCGGCTGCGCCGGGTCGCCGTCCGGTACGCCGCGCACGGCTGGGCGGTGACCCCCGGCGCCTGCCTCGCCAACAGCCGCTTCGTCTGCGGCCGGGCCGGCTGCCCCACGATCGGCTGCCACCCCGCCCTGGAGAACTGGGAGCACGCGGCGAGCGCCGACCCGGCCCGGGTGGCCACCTGGTGGCGCAGCCGCCCGCACGGGGTGCTGCTGCCCACCGGGCGCGCGTTCGACGTGCTGGAGGTCGCGGCCCACCTGGGCCGGCGGGTGCTCGACACGGTCGCCACCCATCCGGCCGGCTTCGGCGTACGCGGGCCCGTGCTGGTCACCCCCACCGGCCGCTGGATGTTCCTGGTCCGCCCCGGCGACCCGCTGCGCCCGGAACTGGAGCACTGCTTCCACGTGGTCCGGCACGGTCCCGGCTCGTGGATCCCGGCCCCGCCGACCCGGCTGCCCGAGGGGACGGTCCGCTGGGCGGTCGCCCCCGAGCAGGCGCGCTGGCGGCTGCCCGACTCGTACCTGGTGCAGAACGCGCTGATCGCGGCGTTACGGGCGGCCGGGATCACGCTCACCCCCGAGCTGCTCCCCGGCCAGCTGCCCCTCCCCCGGCGCGGCTGCTGACCGCCGGCGCCCGGGCAGCGACCTCCCCGGCGTCGCACTCGTTGTTCCTGCTGAGGGCGCAGAGGCGCCGGAGCGGGGGTGGAGGATGTCCGGGGACGACGCGGCCCGCCACAGCGGCGGCACCGAGCCACCGCCGCACCGGCGCCGCCCCTACCGGTGGGCCTTCACCCGCCCGTGGGGCACCCGGCCCCGCGGCTCCCGCCCCCGCGGTTCCCGCCCCGCCACCACCCACCGCCCGCTCCGCTGACACCCGCCGGGCGGCGTCAGGTCGCCAGCGGGAGGGCGCGGGAGTGCAGGAGGCGGCCGTCGTCCGTCACCACGGCGTGCAGCCAGGGGGCGGGCAGGCCGTCCAGCCAGCCGATGCCGGCCCCGCCCATGGCCACGGCGGCGGTGGCGTAGGCGTCGGCGACGCCCAGGTCGGGACCGAGCACGGTGACCGAGCGCAGGCCGGCGGCCGGGGCGCCCCGGCGCGGGTCGACGACGTGGTGGCCGCGCTCGTAGACACCGGAGGTGGCGACCGCCAGGTCGGTGCCGGTCAGCACGAGGCAGGTGGCGGCCGGGTCCCAGGGGTGCCGGACGCCGATCCGCCACGGGTCGCCGCCGACCGCGTGACCGCGTACCCGGAGGTCACCGCCGGCGTTCAGGCAGTGGTTCGGGGCGCCGGCCTCGACCAGCCGGTCCGAGGCCACCTGCGCGGCCCAGCCCTTGACGTAACCCGACGGGTCCAGCCGCCCGGTGGCGTACGCGTCGAAGAAGCCGTCGGTGCCGGTCCACAGGTCGGCGCAGCGCGCCAGCACCGCCCGCAGGTCGGCGGACGCCTCGCCCAGCGGCAGCTCGCCCCGGTCCAGGCGGCACACCTCGCTGTCCGTCCGGTAGGTGCTGAACCGCGCGTCCACCTCACGCAGCCAGGCGAAGGTGTCCTCGGCCAGCTCGCGCAGGGTGGCGGCGGGCAGCTCGTCGGCCAGGTCGAGGCTGATCGCCGTACCCATGATCTGCTCGACCCGGCGCAGGCCCGGCCTCATGCCGTGCCGATCTTCGTGCGCGACCCGCGGGGCTCGCAAACCTGGCTCACTCCTCGCGCTCACGCCTTGTCGAGCGCGGCCTGGAGCGACTGCTTGTAGGCCGTGCTGGTGTAGGTGGCCCCCGAGACCGTGTTCAGGTTGGCGCTCTGCTTGGCGACGACCTCGCCGGAGCTGCCGCTGTAGCGAGCCTGCACGTCGTCGCTGCGCAGCCCGGACTGCCCGTCCAGCGGCAGGCCGAGACCGGTGGCGTCGACGATCCTGCTCCCGCTCAACGTGATCCGCACCTGGAGCGAGCCGTACCGGTAGCTGACCACCGGCCCGGTGACCGTCCGGGTGGTGACCTTCGGCGCGCTCGTGGTGGTCCGCGGCGCGGCGGGGGTGCTCCTGGTGGTGGCGCTGCTCCGGGTGCCGGGGGTGCGGCTGGCACCCGCCTTGGCGGTCGGCTTCGCCGAGGCGCTCGGCCGGGCGGAGGGGGTGACGCCGCCCGGGGTCGGCTCGGGGGCCGCCGAGCCGCCGGGGGCGACCGGCGCTTCGGCGACCGGCCGGTCCTGGGCGGCCTGGCCGGCGCCCGGGGCGCCCTTGAGCACCACCAGCACGGTGGTGCTGGCGGCCAGGCCGGTGATCGCGAGGAGCGCGCGACGCATGGGCGGGCCTCTCTACAGCTCGAAGGTGGCGAGGTGGATCTGCCGGCGCGGCACCCCGGCCCGGCGCAGCGCCCGGACCGCCTCCTCGACCAGGCCGCCCGGGCCGCACAGGTAGACGTCGCGCCGGGTCAGGTCGGGCACCAGCCGGCGCAGCCCCTCGGGGCTCATCACCTGGCGGGGGCCGGGGTCGTCGCGGGAGCCGACCACGTACCAGACCGAGGTGTGCCGGGCCTGGGCGAGCCAGTCCAGCTCGTTGTGCAGCAGCACGTCGGCCGGGGTGCGGGCGCGGTAGATCAGCGCCGCCCCGGGCGGCAGCTCCTCCAGCATGGCCCGCAGCGGGGCGATGCCGCTGCCCCCGGCGATCAGCAGGGCGCGTTCCCGGGTCCGGTGGGCCGCGGTGAAGGTGCCGGACGGCCCCTCGGCCCAGGCCCGGGTGCCCGGGGTGAGATCCCGCAGGTCGGCGGTGTGCCGGCCGACGACCTTCACGGTGAGCCGCAGCCAGCGGCCGTTGCCCGCCGCGGAGAGCGAGAACGGGTGCGACTGCCACCAGCAGCCGGGGTTGAGGAACCGCCAGCGGAAGTACTGGCCGCCGAGCAGGTCGATCTGGTTGAGCCGGTGCCCGGTCAGGTAGATCGAGATGGTGTCCCGGCTCTCCGCCACCACGTCGGCGACGCGCAGCCGGTGCCGCAGGTTGAAGCGCAGCGGGGCGATCAGCCGCCCCCACACCAGCGCGGCCACCACCAGCAGGTACGCGGCGATCCAGCCGGTGCGCACCGGGCCGGGCTCGTAGAGCTGGGCGCCGTTGCTGAACTGGTGCCCGTAGCCGAGCAGCAGGGCGAGGTAGCTGGTCAGGTGCAGGTGGTACCAGAGTTCGTAGGGCAGCCGCCGGCGGACGCCCCGGACCGCGGTGAGGCCGACCGCCACCATGATCCCGGCGGCCACGAAGGCGGAGACCATGTCCTCGTAGTGGGTCAGCAGGGCGCCGACCTGGCCGAGGATCGAGTTGCGCTCCAGCCGGGCGTAGCCGACCACCAGCAGCGCCAGGTGGGCGAGGACCGCCACCAGCAGGGTGGCGCCGAGGTCCCGGTGCACCCGGGACAGCCGCTCGCCGCCGAGCCAGCGCTCCAGCACGCCGAGCCGGCTCATCATCAACACCTGCACCAGCAGCAGGTAGCCGGCGACCAGGCCGGTGATCCGGCCCGCCGCCGTGAGCACGTCGGTGGTGCCGGCCAGCGAGCCGGGCGGGGTGGCGAGCCACCAGGGCAGCACCGCGGCGACCAGGCCGAGCCAGAAGGCGGCGGCCAGCACCCGCCGCCCGCCGGGCCCGCGACGCGGCCGGCCCGGGGGTACGGGGGCAGCCGGACGGCCGCCGTACGGGGCGGATGCCCCGGTGCGGCGGCCGGCGGCGAAGGTGTCCTGATATGTCACGCGTACAGCTTCACGGGGGTGTATTTCTGCCGGGGGAAGACCTTGTCCACCTGCGCGGTCGTCAGTCCGAACCGTCCCTGCGCGACCGAGCCGTAGACGTTGAACATGTTGTTGTACTCAGGTACGTCTCCACTGTCGAGATCGTTCAACCCGTTCCAGGTGCCGAGGAGCGAGCCGGCGAGCTTGCGCCCGGACAGGATGGTGACCACCCCGCCGTGCCCGTGGTCGGTGCCGCCCTGGTTCGAGGCGACCCGCCGGCCGAACTCGCTGGACACCATGACCGTCACGTCGGCGGCCCGGTCACCGAGGTCGGTGAAGAACGCCGCCATGGCGTTGGCCAGCTCGTTGAGCCGGCGCCAGAGCTGGCCGCCCTCGCGGGTGCCCTGGTTCTCGTGGGTGTCGTAGCCGCCCATGCCGACCGTCGCCACCCGGACGTTCGCCCCGCCCTTGATGAGCTGCGCGAGCTGCTGGAAGGCGTACCCGACGCCCTCGTACTTCACCCCGGCGGCGGCCGCGTACGGCTTCGCGGCCAGCTTCTGCGCGGTGGCCAGCGCGCCCATCCCCTCGCTCACCGCCTCCTCCACCGGGTGGTTGATCCCGGTGAAGAGGCCGCGGATCGCCTTCTCGGTCGCGGCGCGGTATTTGGCGTCGCCGTTGAGCCGCAGCTCCCCGACGTTGTTGAGGGAGATCGCGCCGTTCACGCCGACCAGCGAGCGGGGCAGCGTGCTGCCGATGCCGACGCTGCGGAACGCGGTGCCCTTGCCGAGGGTGTCGACCAGGCTGTCCAGCCAGCCCCGGCCGCCGGTCTCACCGGGCAGGCCGCCCAGGTTGCAGGCGTCGGCGGCCTGGAAGTGGCTGCGCGACAGCCGCGGGTCGGAGACCGCCGGCACGAAGCCGAGCTGGCCGGCCTTGAGCCACTTGTCCAGCGGGGCGAACGCGCTGGTCAGCTTGAAGCCGCGACCGAGGGCCAGCGAGTCGTTGCCGAGCAGCAGGTCGGGGCGGGACTTGCTGAGCACCGGGTCGTCGGCCGGGGCGACCAGGCTCAGCCCGTCCAGCCCGCCGTAGAGGAAGACGTGGATGAGGGTGCCGGTCTTCGTCGCCGCGAAGGACGCCGAGGTGGTGACGAACTGGGCGGTGGCCAGGGCCGTCGCGGTGGCCGCGGCGCCGGCGACGAAGGTACGCCGGGTGACGCCCCGGCCGTCCTGCTGGGCCTCCTCCACCTCCTCCAGCCGGCGGTACCGGTCGGCCTCGGCGGCGTTCTCGGCCGCGACGATGTCGGCCTCCGCGCGCAGCAGCGCCTCGGCCGGGTTGTCGGCCAGCCGCCGCAGGTCGGGGCATTCGGGGTGCAGGGGGTACGGGTTCACGGTCATCTCCATCGAATGCCTCACCGGAGGTGGTGCTGGGGGGACGCGAGGATCGTCCGCGCGACCGCGGCGATGGCCCCGTTGAAGGTGGCGTCGACCTTGGTGCCCGCCGACACGCCGGCGACACCGAGCACGAGGGCCTTCTCCTTGGCGCTCAGCTTCTGGTGCACGAGCCGCAGGGCCAGCGCGTCCACGTACGCCCCGGCGGTCGCCGGCGGCTTCGCCACCAGCTTCTCCGGCCGGACATAGGTGAACTGCTTGCGGTAGGCGGCGATCAGGTCGCCGGCCTCGTTCCAGCCGTCGACCATGGTGCCGGCGGAGGTCCAGGCCACGTAGACGTCGGCGTAGCCGTCCGGGGTGGGCTTGCCCATCGGATACTGGCCCAGCTCGCGCATCTTGTCCTGGATCTGCCGCAGCCCTTGGGCGAACGGGGTGCGCCGCTTGTCGCCGTCGAAGCCCGCCGACGCCTCCGGCCCGACGCCCAGCGACCGGTAGGTGGCGACCAGGTACTCCATCGGGCGGCGGACCTTCTGGCCGACCGAGGCCCAGAACTCCGACGAGCTGAACAGGGTGGCCAGCACCGGCCGGATCTGCCCCTTGTTGGTGGTGTACGCCTTGGCCAGCCGGTCCACCAGCGACTTCGGCGGGGTGTCCGAGACGAACCGGGTGGCCAGGCTGCTCGCCACGTACCGGGCGGTCGACGCGTGCATCGCGATGTAGGTGATGTACTGGTCGATCACCTTGTCGGCGACCTTCGGGTCGGCCGAGTTGTTCGCGTGGCTGAACCCGAGGATCTTCACCTTGCCGAGGTAGTGGCGGTCGGCGTGGAAGACGTACTTCCCGTCGGCCACGCCGCGTCCGGTCTGCAGCATCGCGGCCTGGCGGACGTCCTTCTCGGTGTAGCCGCCGTCGACGCCGACCGAGTAGAGCTCCAGGTTCTCCCGAGCCAGGTTCTCGTTGACCGCGTCCTTGCGCGAGTCGGTCTGGTTCAGGTAGATGAGCAGCGCCGGGTGCTTGTTGGCGGCCACCAGCATCTCCGGGTAGCTGCCCAGCGCGTGCTTGCGGATCACGTCCTGGTCGAAGGAGTTGCGGTAGATCTCGCCGCCGTCGAAGTCGGCCGCCACGTGCAGGAAGTCGTTCCAGAAGTCGACCATCACCTCGAAGAGCTGGCGGTCCGACCAGATCTGCCGGGCGATGGTGGCGTCCACCGTCTCCCGCTCGGGTTGGGCGCCCCGCTCGTTGAGCTGGTCCCGCTGGTCGCGCAGCTGGGTCGGGGTCAGCTTGAGGGTGGGCAGCTCGGCCAGCTTCAGCTCGGCCTTCGTCGGCGCGATCTTCTCCGGCTGGAGCTGCTGGCGCAGCCAGTCGTCGATGCCGAGCCGCTTGATGTCGGCGAGCACCTTCGGCGTCGGGCCGAACGTGGTCCGGCTGGCCAGGTGGCGGATCGGGTCCTTGGCGAGCACCGTCTTGACGGTCACCTGGGTGGCCGCCGCGGCGGCCGCCGGGCTGGCGAAGACCCGGCCACCGGACGGCGCGTTGCGCTTGAGCGCCGCGCCGGCCCGCGAGCCCATGTAGCTCTCGTTCTGCTCGGTGTAGGTGCGCACCGTGCTGGGCTGCTGGCCGCTGGGGCGGGCGGCGGTGCCGTCGGTGGCCACCGTGCCGGTCGCGTCGCCGGCCACCGGGTCGTCGGAGAACAGGCCCCGGACCTGCGGCGACAGGAGGGCGGCGCCACCGGCGACCACCGCGGCGCCGCCGAGCGCGGCGAGGGCGCGCCGCCGGCCGCGGCGCGGCTCGTCGTCGTCCAGGTTGGGCAGTCCCGGGGTGGGCGGCGGGGCGTACCCGCCGGACGGCTGGGGGTAGCCACCGGCGAAGCCGTCGGGCCCGACCCACTGCGGGCCGGACGCCGGCGCCGCCGGGGCGGCGTGACCGGCGGGACCGGCGTACGGCATGGCGTTGTCGCGGTACCCGTCCGGATGGGGGTGCTGGAATCCGTCCCAGCCGCGGTCGTCCCGGGGTCGACGCGGTGGCACGTTCAGGTCGGCCATGTAGCTTCCCGTTTTCTTCGAGCGCCGGCACGCCTGCCACCCAGGGGGTGGGCGGAGGGGCGGCGACGGTTGCCGGAGGAGTTGCTACGGGAAAGTAACCAGGCGCTTCGGGGGGCTCAAGACGCGCCGGCGGCGAACGCGAGGGCACTTAAGACGGTGCTCAGGCCGGCTGCCCGGCGGCCGGTGCCACCGGCCCGGCCCGGCGACCTCCGGAGCAGGGCCGACCCGGGCGGTCCCGGCCCGGACGTGACGTTTTCGCCCGCCGCGACGCTGCTGGCGGCGTTCAACCACTGAGGGAAACTTAAGGCACGGATAAGCCTGCGCTGAGGTGTCCGCGCGGTGCGTGCGGGCCTGTCCGACCCCGCCGAAAGTAGCGGTGGGAGCAGCGCGTGACCCGCCTCCGATCCGGGTATGCCGCCGAACCGCTGAAGCCGTGAGGGGAAGGCACCGCCATGCTCAGCAAAGAGGATCAGCGCAGGTTCGAACAGATCACCCGCCAGCTACGGGAAAGTGACCCGCAGTTCTTCGCCCGGCTCGACCACCGGGCCCGGGGCCGCCGAGGCCGGTACCTGATGCTGTTGACGATCGTGCTGTGGGCCTCGCTGCCGGCGATGACCGTACTGGCCGGGCGGCTGGCCGGCGCGATCTGCGCCGTGGTGCTGCTCGCCAACGCCGGCCTCATGTGGCGGTTCCGCCGACGCTGGCTATGACCGCGACACCGCCGGAGACGGTCAGCCCGGGTCGTCCGACCCGGCCTCACCACGGCCGAACTCCCGGTACGCCCGGCGGAGCCGCTCCGCGAGGCCCGGGCCGCCGATCGCGGCGCCCGGCGGGCCGAGCTGGCGCAACAGCAGCTCCGGTCCGGTGGCCAGGGCGGGCGGCCGGTCCGGCAGCGCCACCGGGGACACCCAGAACCGGTCGACCTCGTCGTCCGGCGGGACCGCCGGCAGGCCCACCAGCACCCGTCCCGCACCGGCCACGGGCCGCGCCGGCCCGGAGTCCGCGTCCACCGGCGCGACCGGCCCGTCCGGGACCGCCGCCGGGCCGGCCGGAGCGGCGCCGGGGGTGGCGGCGCCGCGGAGCGTACGCAGCCGGTCGAGCAGCTCGCCCCGGGACCGCCCCCGCCAGTGCAGGAGCTGGAACGGGTCGGCGTCGAACGCCTCCGCGAGCAGGTAGAAGGTCGCCGCGAGGTGCTTGCACGGCACCGCGAAGTCGGGGCAGCCGCAGTGCTGGCCCAGCTCGCCGACCGTGGCCGGGAAGAGCGGCGCGCCCGCCGCGTCGAACAGCTCCTCCAGCTCGGCCGGCAGGTCACCGGCGAGCAGCCGGGCGCTGAAGAACGCCTGCCCGGCCAGCTCCGCCTCGATCCGCTCCCACACCCCGTCCGGGTACGCGGCCAGCCCGATCCGCACCGGGTAGGGATCCGGCCGGGACCCCTGCACGCTGGCGGTGACCAGCCCGGGCGCGATGTCGAGCCGGAGCACCTGCCCCCGGCGCGCGTACGCCCGGCCCCGGGTGAGCCGGGTGCCGAGCGCGAAGGACTCCAGCACCTCCAGGAAGCGGCGGGACCACCAGGAGCGCCCGATGGCGCCCTTCGTGCTGCGCGCCCTCAGCCCGCCCTCCACCCGCCGGGGCGGGCCGAACTCGGCGAAACGCGATCCTCCGTCCGGTGTGGTCACTCCACCACCGCCCCGGACTCCAGCGCGAACAGCTCACGCAGGGTGTCGGTGGACAGCTCGGTGACCCACTGCTCGCCGCTGCCCACCACCCGCTGGGCCAGGCTCCGCTTGTCCGCGATCATCGCGGCGACCTTCTCCTCGACCGTGCCGGCGCAGACGAACTTGCGGACCTGCACCCGGCGGCGCTGGCCGATCCGGAACGCCCGGTCGGTCGCCTGGTCCTCGACGGCCGGGTTCCACCAGCGGTCCACGTGCACCACGTGGTTCGCCGCGGTCAGGGTGAGCCCGGTGCCGCCCGCCTTGAGGGAGAGCACGAAGAGCGGCGGGCCGGCCGGGGACTGGAAGCGGGTCACCATGGCGTCCCGTTCGGCCTTGCCCACCCCACCGTGCAGGAGCAGGACCTCCCGGCCCGTACGCGCCGACAGGTGGCCGCGCAGCATCCCGCCGAACTCGGCGTACTGGGTGAAGAGCAGGGCCTTCTCCCCCGCCGCCAGCACCTCGTCGACGATCTCCTCCAGCCGTTCCAGCTTGCCGGAACGGCCGGGCAACGCGGAGCCGTCGTGCAGCAGCTGGGCGGGATGGTTGCAGACCTGCTTGAGCCGGGTCATGGTGGCCAGCACCAGCCCGCGCCGCTCGATGCCGTCGCTGGACTCGATCTTCGCCATCATGTCGTCGACCACGGCCCGGTAGAGCGCCGCCTGCTCGGCGGTGAGGTTGCAGAGCACCTCCATCTCCAGCTTCTCCGGCAGGTCGGTGATGATCGACGGGTCGGTCTTGAGCCGGCGCAGCACGAACGGGCCGGTGATCCGGCGCAGCCGCTCGGCCACGTCGGCGTCGCCGTGCCGCTCGATCGGCTCGGCGAACTTCTTCTTGAAGGTGGCGGCCGGCCCGAGCAGGCCCGGGTTGGCGAACTGCATGATGGACCAGAGGTCGGCGAGCCGGTTCTCCACCGGCGTGCCGGTGACCGCGACGCGGTGCCGCGCGGGCAGCGACCGCACCGCCTCGGCCTGCCGGGTGGAGGCGTTCTTGATCGCCTGCGCCTCGTCCACCACCACCCGGTGCCAGTCGATCCCGGCCAGCTCGTACGCGTCCCGCGCGGCCACCGAATAGGTGGTCAGCACGAGGTCGGCGGCGTGCACGGCCGCCGCGAACGCCTCGCCCCGGGCCCGTTCGGCGCCGTGGTGCACGTGGACCCGTAGCTCCGGTGCGAACTTCGCCGCCTCCCGCTGCCAGTTGCCGACCAGCGACATGGGACAGACCAGCAGCGTAGGCCCGGCGTCCGGCGGGTCACCGGCGAGCAGCGCGAGCAACTGCACGGTCTTGCCCAGCCCCATGTCGTCGGCGAGGATCCCGCCCAGCCCGAGCGACTGGAGGAAGCCCAGCCAGGCCAGCCCCCGCCGCTGGTACGGCCGCAGCGTCCCGACGAACCCGGGCGGCGGGTCGGCCGGGGTGAGCCGCCGCTCCGCCTCCCCGGCCAGCAGCTCGCCCAGCGCGCCGTCCGCGGCCACCTCCAGCACCGGCAGCTCGCCGGGGCGGTCGGCCCCGGCCAGTCCCATCCGCAGCAGGTCGGCCACGGTCAGCTCGCCGGAGGAGCGGAGCAGCCGCAGCCCGGCTTCGAGCCGCTGCGGATCGAGCTCGACCCAGCGGCCGCGCAGCCGGACCAGCGGCGACTTCAGGTCGGCCAGCGAGGCCAGCTCCTCGGCGGTCAGCGGCTGGTCGCCGAGGGCCACCTCCCAGCGGTAGTCGACCAGGGCGTCCATCCCGAGCCCACCGGCGGCGACGGCCACCGTGCCGGGCGCGGTCCGGCTGCGCGCCCGCAGCCGCGCACCGAGGCGGGCGGAGGAGCGCCGCCACCAGGAGGGCAGCAGCACGCCGAAGCCCGCCGCGTGCAGCACGGGCGCCCCCTCCCGGAGGAACCGGTGCGCGCCGTCGGCGTCCAGCTCCATCCCGTCCGGCGCGGCGGTCCGCAGCGCGGCGTCCAGCTCCGGCCAGAGCCGGCTGGCCCGGCCCAGCTCGGCCAGCAGGGTCTCCTGCGGGTCGACGCCGCGGGCGGCGAGCGCGGGCGTGGGCCGCTGCCAGATGTGCGCGGCGTCGACCACCAGCCCCGGCTCGTCGGTCGGGTGCAGGCCGAACTCGACCCGCCAGGCGCCGCCCTCGACCAGTTCGGCCACCGGATCGGCGGCCGGCTCGACCAGGCGGAACGCGGCCCGCACCGGACCGCCGGCGGCGTCGCGCTGCCAGGCGTCCAGCTCGTGCCGAAGCGTGTCCAGGGCGGCCGGGTCGGCGGCGAAGGCACGCTCCGGGCCGGTGAGCGCGGCCAACCAGGCCGGCACCGGCCCGCCCGGGCGCATGCCCCGGGGCAACCGGGTGTCGGCGAGAGCGGCCCGGGCCGCGGCGTCGACCAGCGCGTCCAGCGCCTCGGCCACCAGTTCCCCGAGCTCGACCCCACCCGCCGCGCCGTGCCGCGCTGCCCCGGCAGCGGGCTGGGACGTCGACCCGGCCGGCGCCCCGGCTCCCGACCCCGACGCGGCCCCTTCGACGCGGCCTGGTGCCGGCGAGGGCGGGACGTCCGCCGCTGTGGGTGCATCTGTGGTCGCCCGGGCGACAACAGACGCACCCGGATCCACGGCCACGGGGTGCCACTCGCGGGCGGCACGGGCGGCCGGGGGCAGGGCGAGGGCCAGCGAGCGGGCCCAGGCCGCGTCCGTGCCGGTGAGCAGCGGACGCCAGACGGCCGACGCGGTCACCACGTCCGAGTCGTCCACCACACGCAGGCCCCGTCGCCCACCGGCGGCGCGGACGGCGGCGACGGTCGGGGTGGGATCGGCGAGTCCGGGCAGGACGCGGCCGCGGGTGACCAGGTCGGCGGCGAAGTCGGCCAGCTCGGCCAGGTGACGCAGGCTCGCCCCGGCCACCGCCTCCTCCGGTTCGAGTGCCCGGAGCAGGGCGAATGCGGCGTCCGGGGCGTACACCAGGGCGGGGGCCCGCCAGCCGGCGCGGGTGACCGGGCCGCGGACCGGCTCCCCGACGGCGGCCCGGACCAGCTCGGGTGAGTCCAGCGGCGAGCCGGCCCGGGTGGGCAGGTCCAGCAGCACGGCGGCCGGCACGCCCGGCGGGCCGCCGAGCGCGGCGGCCAGGGTGGCGTGGTCGGCGGCGAAGGGGTGCGGCCGCTCGCGCGGGGCGCGGCCCGGCCGGCGGGGCGCGCGCGCCGGGCAGGTGCTGTCCTCGGCCCAGACGGCGAGCCCCTGCCCGGACAGCCACAGCCCGTGGATGACCAGCACGCACTCCCCCTCGACGACGCCCGGGGCCAGGATAGGCGGCCGGCGCGGACTACTGTCGGCGCCATGGTCGATCTGCTCGTGGTCGGCGGGTTGGGCGTGGACATCCGCGCCCGGGTGCCCGCCCTGCCGTTGCCGGCCGCCGACTCGCTGGCGGTGCCTCCGATCGAGTTGCGGGTCGGCAACACCGGGGCCGGGGTGGCGCTGGCCGCCCACGCGCTCGGCCTGCGGGTGGCGCTGGTCGACGTGCTCGGCGCCGACCCGGCCGGTGACGTGGTCCGGGCGGCGCTGGCCCGCACCTCGGTGCGCGCCGTGCTGGCCGACGCGCCGGCCGGCACCCGCCGCTCGGTGAACATGGTCGACCCGGCGGGCCGGCGGATGTCGCTCTACGACCCGCGCCCGTGGTCCGGCCCCGCGCCGTTCGCGGAGGCGGAGCTGGCCGGGCTGGTGCGGGAGGCCGCGCACGTGCACGTGTCGATCATGGATTGGGCCCGGGACGCGCTGCCGGCCCTGCGGTCCGCCCTCGGCGCCGGGGTGTCGCTCTCCACCGACCTGCACGACTGGGACGGCGAGAACGACTACCACCGGCCCTTCGCCGACGCGGCCGACCTGGTCTTCGTCAGCGACGTCCAGCTGGGCGACCGGGCCGGCAAGGTGGCGGCCGGGCTGGCGCCACGGACGGTGCTGGTGACCGGCGGGGCGGCGGGCGCCACCCTGCACGGCACGGACTCGCCGCCGGTCCACGTGCCCGCGACCACCCCGCCGGCAGCCGTGGTCGACACCAACGGCGCGGGCGACGCGTTCGCCGCCGGCCTGATCGCCGCCCGGCTGCGCGGGGCCACCCCGCTCGACGCGGCCCGCTACGCGGCCCGGGTGGCCGCGGCCGCCTGCACCCACGACGGCATGGAGTATCCGGCCGGCCTGCTGCCTCAGGTCTGAACCCGGTCAGATCGCCCCGGTCTCGCCGTCGGTCAGCTCGCGCACGATGTCGGCGTGCCCGGCATGCCGGGCGGTCTCCTCGATGAGGTGCACGAGCACCCAGCGCAGCGACACCTCGCCGAGCTGCGGGTGCGGCACCACGTGGTCGAGGTCGAACCGGGCGGCGACGGCCCGGGACCGGGCGCAGGCGGCCCGGTAGGCGGCGGCCAGCCCGTCCACCGTCTCGCCCGGGTCGAGCGTGAAACTGGCCTCGGCGTCGGCCTCGCTCGTGAGATAGACGTCGCCCGGGCCGGGGGCGAACAGGCAGGGCAGCCAGTTCCGCTCCACCAGGGCGAGGTGTTTGAGCAGCCCGGCGAGGGTGGTGCGGGAGGGCACCAGACGTCGGGTGGCCTCGGCGTCGGAGAGACCGCGCGCCTTGCGCAGCACCGTGGCCCGGTGGAAGTCGAGGAACGATTCGAGGATCGCCCGTTCGTCGCCCGTGCGGGCAAGGACCGGACCGAGGGTGGGGTCGATCGTCGGTTCCGCCATTCCCGGAACCTAGTCGCCCGGCCCGCCGGCGCGCTGCCCCTCATCCCGCTGCGGGCCGACGATCGGCGGGGCAGGATGGGCGCATGGCATCCACGGTGCAGATCCCCCTGATGGGCGGCACGGCCGATGGCGAGGTGGTCACCGTCGAGCTGGACAGCAACGGCCGCCCGCCGCTGACCCACCACCACATCGGTCCGGAGGGGCTGGCGCACGCCCAGATCTACGAACTGCAGTCGGACGACAAGCAGGACGGCTCGTGGGTCTACACGTTCCGGGGGCCGGCGGCCTGACGGCCGCTCAGGCCGTCACCCGGGTCAGCGTCCGCGACCGGATGCTCTCCAGCACCCCGCGGGTGACCTGGGAGGTGCCGTGGGCCTGCTCGCACACGGCGGCCACCAGCCGGGCGGTCTCGTCGGCCCGCGCGTCGCGCTCGTCCCACAACCGGTCCACCTCGGCCAGCAGCGGGCCTTCCACCTCGCGCTCCACGCCGCGCAGCGCCGGCACCCCGAGCCGCTGGGCCAGGTCGAAGACCTTTCCGGCGTACGGCAGGGGCAGGAACGGGGTGCCCATCATGGCCGCGAAGATCAGGAAGTGCAGGCGCATGCCGACCGCGAGGTCGAAGTGCCTCATGAGGCCGAGCACCTGCCGGGGCGAGTAGTCGTTGTGCAGGATCCGGCCCCGCTCGGCGGCGACCATGTGCGACATCACCCCGTGCGAGTGCCGGATGTCGTCGCGTTCCATCGGCACGAAGAGCACGTACGCGTCGATCCGGTGCACCAGGAAGTCGCTGATCTGGGCGAGCAGGCGGTGGTAGCCGTCGACGTCGAGGCGTTCGGCCGCCCGGCCCGGTTCGCGGACGCTCAGCCCGACCAGCTGCTTGCCGGCCGGTACGCCCTCCTCGCGCAGCCAGCTCTCCGGGAACTCCTCGGGCGTGAGCAGGAACGCCGGGTCCGCGGTGACGGTGATCGGGTTCAGCAGCCCGGCCTCCTCCAGCACCATCCGGGACTCCTGGTCCCGCACGGTCACCTCGGTGGCCTTGCCCAGGGTCTCCCGCACCATCCCGGTGTCCACCCCTTCGCTGAGCGGGCCGACCCCGACCGCGTACGTGAGCAGCGGCAGCCCGCGCTCCTGGGCGACCCGGACCACCCGCAGGTAGCGCCGGGCCTCCTTGTCGTAGAGGATCCCGCCGCCGCCGAGGACGAGCAGGTCGAGCTGGGCCAGGACCGCCGCCGAGTCGACCCGGCTCACGCCCTCCCAGGGCACCGCCTCCACGTCCGGGTGCTCCAGGGCGGTGTGTGCGGGGTTCCGCGAGAAGACGATGATCCGGGCGTTCGGCTCCTGCTCACGCAGGTCGGCCAGGAGGCCCGTGAGGATCGCCTCGTCACCGAGGTTGCGACCGCCGTACGAGCCCAGCACACCGATGGTCAGTCCGGTGCCATCCGTCATCGTCGCTCCTCCCCAGGTGCGTCCCGGTCAGCGTTCCCGCTGGTCGCGGGGACATACCTGGCCGGGGAGCGGGTCAGCCGGCGGCGACCAGACGGGAGACCAGGGCGGACACCACCTGATCGGCGTCGAACCCGGCGTCGATCGAGGTGGTGAGCAGGTCGAGCAGGAGCCCGTCGACCGCGTAGTGCAGCAGGGCGATCTCGAAGGCGCCGCCGGGCAGCCCGGCGGCGACGTGGAAGGCGACGTCGTCGGCGTACCCCCGGCGCAGCACGTCGCCGAGCGCGGCCCGCAGCTCGGGGCGGCGGGAGGCCTCCAGCCGCAGTTCGAACAGGGCCCGGGTGAGGTCGGGCTCGCGGGTGGTGCGCTCGACGATGTAGCGCAGGTAGTCGGTGACCAGCGCGAGCGAGGGCTCGCGCCGGCCGAGGTCGGCCAGCACCGCGGGGTCGGGCGCCATCCGGTCGAAGATCCGTTCACCCAGCGCGGCGAGCAGCGCGGCCCGGGACGGGAAGTAGTTGGAGGCGGTGCCGGTCGGCACGCCCGCCTCGGCGTCCACGGCGCGGTGGGTCAGCCCGCGCGCGCCGGCGGCGGCGAGCACCCGCAGCCCGGCGTCGGCGAGCAGGGTACGGCGTTCCGGATTTCTGACCATGCCAGCACCCTAGCAATAACCACGACAGGTGTTGTACATTCTCTCTCGACCACGACAGCCGTCGTGGTTGAGCCCGGACATCGGAGTCGGTTTGCGCAAGCTCGTGTACTACGTCGCCAGCACCCTCGACGGCTTCATCGCCGCCCCCGACGGGTCCTACGACTTCTTCCCGCTGGTGCCGGAGCCGGACGTGGCGGCCCACCTGACCGCCGAGTGGCCCCAGACCTTCCCCACGCTCGCCCACGCCCAGCTCGGCATCGCCTCGCCGCCGGCCGGCCGCTTCGACGCCGTGCTCATGGGCCGGGCCACCTACGACCCGGCGCTGAAGCTCGGCGTTGCCAGCCCCTACGCGCACCTCAAGCAGTACGTCTTCAGCCGCTCGCTGCCCGCGTCCGACGACCCCCAGGTCGAGATCGTCAGCGGCGACCCGGTGGCCTTCGTCCGCGAGCTGAAGGCGCAGCCCGGCGGCGACATCTGGCTCTGCGGCGGCGGGCAGCTCGCCGGGCAGCTCCTCGACGAGGTCGACGAGCTGGTGGTCAAGCTCAACCCGATCGTGGTCGGCAGCGGCATCCCGCTGGCCGACCGCGGGTTCACGCCGACCCGGTTCACCCTGGCCGGGACCCGGCCGTTCGACAGCGGCGTGGTGGTCCTCCGCTACACCGCCGGGGCGCGGTAATCGGTTGCCGCGGCCGGGCGGCGTCGCGCACGGTGGGTCGGTGACAAGCCTGACGAAGAGCCGGATCCGCTGGACCGACCTGCCCGGGACCGTCCGCGCCGCCGTCGAGGAGATCCTCGGCGACCGGGTGGTGGCGGCGGAGTCGCAGCACGGCGGCTTCTCCCCCGGCACCGCCGACCGGGTCCGCACGGCCGGTGGCGGGCGGGCCTTCGTCAAGGCGGTCAGCCCGGCGCAGAACGACCGCAGCCCCACCCTGCACCGGGCGGAGGCGCGGATCGCCGCCGCGCTTCCGCCGGCCGCGCCGGCGCCCCGGCTGCTCGGCAGCCACGACGACGGCGACTGGATCGCGCTGGTCTTCACCGACGTCGAGGGCCGGCACCCGGTCACCCCGTGGGACGCCGGCGAGCTGTCCGCCGTGCTGTCCACCCTGGAGGCGATGGCCGGGGTGCTCACCCCGGCGCCCGCCGCGGTGGTCACCACCGCGACCGAGCAACTGGGGTACGACTTCGGCGGCTGGCGGCGGCTCGCCGCCGACCCACCGGCCGACCTGGACCCGTGGGCGCGGGCCCGGCTGCCCGAGCTGTGCGCGGCCGCCGACCGGGGGCTGGCCGCGCTGGCCGGCGACACCCTCTGCCACGTCGACATCCGGGCCGACAACGTGCTGCTCGGCCTGGACGGCACGGTGACCGTTGTCGACTGGCCGTGGGCCTGCCGCGGGCCGGCCTGGCTGGACAGCCTGCTGACCCTGATCAACGTGCAGGTGCACGGCGGTCACGACTCGGAGGCGCTGCTGGCCGCCCGGCCGCTCACCGCCGGGGTGGACGCGGCCGACCTGACCGGGGTGCTGGCCGGGTTCACCGGCTTCTTCCTGGACGGCGCCCGCCAGGCGCCCCCGCCCGGCATCCCGACGGTCCGGGCGTTCCAGCGGTTGCAGGGCGACGCTCTGCTTCCCTGGCTCGCCCGCCGGCTGGGCTGACGGTTTTCGGGATCAGCCTCGCTTCGCGAAGGTGAGGAAGGCGCGCCAGGTGTCCGGGGCGAAGGCGAGGGCAGGACCGGCCGGATCCTTGCTGTCCCGGACGCCGACCACGCCCGGCAGGTTGTCGGCCACCTCGACGCACTCACCCTGGCCGCTACGGCTTGACTTCCGCCACTGCGCGCCGATCAGCTCCACGATGTCACCGCTTCCTTCATCAGCTCGATCGACTGGCGACGGGACAGCGCCTCGTTGCGGACGCTCTCCCACCTCGACAGCAGGATAGCCAGGTCCTCATCTCTGTCGACCACGTCGCCGCCGAGCTGAGTCTCCAGGTGGCCGACCCAGCCGCCGTTCGCGTCTCTACCCAGGACGAACGGCCCGATCAGTCCCACGTGCACACTCACCTCCACAGGGATGACCTGCACGCTGATGTGCGGCTTGGCGGCGCAGGCGATCAGGTGCGCCGTCTGCTCGGCCATGATGCCCTTGAAACTCTCGTCGGCACGTCGCAGGACGGCTTCCTCGATCACCGCAATGAACTGCGGCGGATTCGGCTGCGAGAGGATGGCCTGCCGGTCCAGCCTGACGTTGAGCCGCTGCTCGACCTCGTCGTCCGTCAGGGTGTCTGCTGAGCGGATGACGGCGCGGGCGTAGTTCTGCGTCTGCAGCAGCCCTGGAATCAGGGTCGGCTGGTAACAGCGGAGCTGTTGTGCCTGCCGTTCCGCTTCCAGCCAGGGCCGTAGCCAACTCGGCTGGCCGTCGCGGTCAGCGAGCTTGAGCAGCGACGTCAGCAGGCCGCCGGTGGCCAGCACCTCGTCCGCACGTTGAAGGAAGAACCGGTCAAGCGGCCGTTGGCCCAGCTCGACCGCGGACACCTGGGAACCCGAGAAGTGAACCAGCTTCCCGAACTCCTCCTGGCTCAACTCGGCCTTCACCCGCAAGCGCCGTAGCTGGGCACGGATCAGGTCGGCGGTCGGCTCGCTTTCCACGCTTCCTCCCCGGTTTCTCGGCGACCTTCCCGGCGTCGCCACGTTTCGGCATCGGCCGACCCGACGTGTCCACGATCAGCCTCGACGGATTCCGAGAGTAGTGCCGTCCTCAACAGACTGTCACCGGTGGGCCGCTTCCCGTCCGGCCCGCCGCGGGGCCGCCCCCGATTCCCCCGATGCCGGGGGCGGCCCCGACCTCAGCCTCCGTGACAAGGAAGGTCGTGATGAGCGGCGCCATGCTTCCCGTACCCCGGCTCGGGCCGCACCCGGACCGGCCGCGCGCCTACCCGCCGGACCGGCCGCCGCACCTGCCGCTCCGGCCCCTGTGGCTGTGCCGGGCCTGCGGGTCGCCGTGGCCGTGCGCCCAGGCCCGGCTGCTGCTCAAGGTCGAGTACGCGGATCACCCGGTCGACCTGGCGGTCTACCTGTCCGGGCTCTACCACGAGGCAGCCCACGACCTGTTCCGGCTCAACCCGGACGACGGGCCCACGCCGCGCGAGCTGTTCGAGCGGTTCGTGGCCTGGGGGCCGTACCGGCGGGGCGTGGTCGAATGACGGCCTCAACCATCCGCCGGGTGGCGCGCGTTCCTAGGGAGCGAGGGGGTGGGCATGTCGGAGACGTTCCACGAGTTCGTGGTGCAGCGGTCGCCCGCGCTGTCGCGGACCGCGTACCTGCTGACCGGGGACCACCAGCACGCCGAGGATCTGTTGCAGAGCGCGCTGGCCCGGACGTACCGGCACTGGCGCCGGATCCGCGACGGGGACCCGGAGGCGTACGTGCGCCGGGTCATGTACCACCAGCAGGTGTCGTGGTGGCGCCGCCGGCGGCTGGCGGAACGGCTGGACGCGTCGCCGGTCGAGCGGGGCGGCGGCGACCACAGCGAGGACACCGCGCTGCGGCTCAGCGTGGTGGCGGCGCTGCGCCGGCTCACCGCGCGGCAGCGGGCCGTGGTGGTGCTCCGCTACTACGAGGACCTGACCGAGGCGCAGGTGGCCGAGGTGCTCGGCTGCTCGGTGGGCACGGTGAAGCGGCACGGGCACGACGCCGTACGCCGGCTCCGCGACCTTGTCCCCGACCTGTGGGAGCCGACGCCGGAGAGGAGCGGGCGATGAGCGTACGGCTGCGGGAGGCGCTGCGGGAGGCGGCGGCCGAGGTGCCCGCGTACCCGGTGCACGAGCGTGCGGTGCGGACCGCGCGGCGCACCCGGCGGCGGATGGCGGCGGCGGTCGCGGCGGTGCTGGTGCTGGTGGCGCTCGTGCCGCTGGCGGTACGCGGCGGCGGGCCGGCCACCGTCGCGCCGGCCGGTGTGGACGGCCCCGCGCTGCCCGACCGGATCGGGCTGCCGGCGTTCGGCTCGTTGCGCGCCACCGACCGACCCCGGCTCGGCCCGGCGTCGGTGGTGTTCAGCGGGCAGGCGCGGGGGCTCACCGGGCTGATCGACGAGGACGGCACCGTCGGCATCGTCGGCGCCGAGGCCGACCGCTACCGGACCTGGACGGTCGGCTACGAGGCGCCGGCCGGTGAGCAGGTGCTGCTCTCCCCCGACGGGCGGCTGCTCGCCGTGCCGGGCGGGTCGTCGGAGCACCCCCGGATCGACCTGGTCGACCTGGTGGACGGGACGGTCCGGCGGCTGCCCAGCCCGCGGCAGGGCAGCCGCCGGACCGAGCCGGCCGGCTGGGCGCCCGACGGGACGGCACTGGTGGTCCGGGACACCACGCCGGCCAACCCGGAGGGCAGCGCATACGTCAACACGCTCAGCCTGGTGCGGCTCGACACCGGCCGGGCGGTACGCCTCCTCGAAACCGAGCAGCTGCCGGTCTTCGGCACCCCGGTCGCGTTCACGGCCGACGGGTCCCGGCTGGCCTACCAGGTCGGCGACAAGGTGCTCGTGACCGGCGCCGACGGGCAGTCGATCACGTCGTTCCCGCTGCCGCCGGAGAGCGGGCTGGCCGGCAAGGGGGCCTGGCTGCCGGACGGGACGCTGGCCCTGGTGAGCCGCGACCCGGACACCACCCGCTGGCGGCTACGCCGGATCGACCCGGCCAGCGGCCGGGACCTCGGCGTGCTGGCGCTGCCCGCGGTCGACGGCGTCACCACCATCCGGCTGCTGGGCTGGTGGCCGGACGGATCCGCGCTGGTGGTCGGCTACCGGCCCGATCCGGACTCGCCGGAGCGCTTCGACGGGCCCGTCGACATGGACCAGCGGACCGTGTATCCCAACGTGCAGACGGTCCGGGTGCTGGGCCTGGCCCCGGGGGCGGCCTCGCCGACCACGCTGCTCACCGCGCCGGACGAGGTGCTCGCCATCGACGTGGCGGACGCCGTGGTGCGCGCCGGCCGGGTCCGGGCGGCGGATCCACCGGCGGGACCGGGCGGCCGGTTCTGGTGGGGGGCCGGGGCGGTGGCGCTGGTGCTCGGCGGCCTGCTGGCCGGGCGGCTGCTCCGGCGGCGACGCCGGCTCACTCGGGGGCACGCACCTCGTGGGTGAGGAAGGGCAGCACCGCCGCGGGCAGGGCGGGTGAGCCGACGATGTCGTAGTGGGTCAGCCCGGGCAGGACGGCCAACCGGGACGCGGGCCGGCCGGTGCCGTCCCAGCCGGCGTCGCGGTGGCCGCCGCCGAGCAGCCCGAAGAACTCGGCCACGTGGTGCACCGGGATCGAGTCGGCGTCGGCGAAGACCAGCAGCACCGGCATGGGCAGGGCGGCCACCTCGGCCGACCAGTCGTACTCCCGGCGCAGCAGCTCGCCGGTCCTGGCCCACAGGGTCGGCCAGTCCTGCGGGCGGGGCGCTACCCGCTCGTAGAGCTGGTGCGGCGGGGTGCCGCGCATCCGCTCGGCGACCCGCTCGTCCTGGGCGGCCATCGCGGCCAGCACCTCCGGGTACCAGCCCTGCCGTCGGCACGGCGTGGAGACCAGCACGAGGCGCCGGACCCGGGCCGGGTGCTGGATCGCGGCGCGCAGGGCCACCCCGCCGCCGAGGGAGTAGCCCAGCACGTCGGCCGGCGGCAGGTCGAGGTGCCGCAGCAGGGCGGCGACGTCGTCGGCCATCGACTCGTAGCGCAGCGGCCGGTCCACGTCGGCGGTGCGGCCGTGGCCCTGGAGGTCGACGGCGACGACCCGCCGCCGCCTGGTCAGGTCGGGCAGGATCGGGGCGAACATCTCCGTCGACCCGTAGCCGCCGTGCAGCAGGACGAGCGGCTTCCCCGCGCCCTGGACCTCGTACCACAGGCGCAGCCCGTTGACGTCCGCGTAGCTCACGCCCCTTCAACGACGGACGGCCCGGCGGCGGGTCGCCCCGCCACCGGGCCGTCCGGCTCGGCGTTACTCGGCGACGTACCGGTGCAGCAGCCCCTCGTCGCTGTCGACCGTGCCGGCCCGGCGCAGGCCGGCCTTCTCCAGCACCCGGACGGACGGCACGTTGGCCGGGTCGACAGTGGCGAAGACCTCGGCCACCCCGGGTACGGTGCGGGCGAAGGCGACCAGCGCCCGGACGGCCTCGGTGGTGTAGCCCCGGCAGCGTCGAGATGGGGCGATGCCGTAGCCGAACTCGACCGCACCGTCGGTGGGCGGCCACTTCAGCCCGATGGCGCCCACGGTGAGGCCGGTCTCCCGCTCGACGATGAGCCGGTGGCCGTGCGGCCGGTCCGGGTCGCCGGCGATGATCCCGGCGATCACCCGGTCGCCGCCGGCGGGGAAGTCCGCCGCCCAGTGCGGGCGCCGCTCCCCGGCGACGACGGCGGCGGCCTCCTCGGCCGGCCAGGGGCGCAGCACGAGTCGTTCGGTGGTCAGTTCAGAGATGAACAACGCGATTCTCCAAGGTCGTGGAGTGACCCGGGTCGCGGTCGGTCAGCGCGCGCGACCCGGAAGAAGGCATGGCAGGGGAAGCTCATGGCAATCCATGGCCTCATCCCCCTGCGCCCACGACGGTCGCGTGTCCGCGCACCGGCACTCTAGCCCATGATCCGGATACGTCGCGCCCCCGTTGCCTCGGGCCAACGGGCAACGGGGGCGCGGCGGAGGACCGGTCAGCTGACGCCGGTGACGGCCTTGACCAGGTTGATGGCGAAGTAGATCACGAACGCGGCGGCCACCGCCCACATCA
This sequence comes from Micromonospora sp. NPDC005707, assembly GCF_040631005.1. Classification (NCBI taxonomy): domain Bacteria; kingdom Bacillati; phylum Actinomycetota; class Actinomycetes; order Micromonosporales; family Micromonosporaceae; genus Micromonospora; species Micromonospora sp. NPDC005707. Next base: position 247,015 of record NZ_JBEXYR010000003.1, on the reverse strand, counting down.
GCGGGTGGATCTGCCGCGCCTTGCCCTGCGCCACCCGGATCGCCACCCAGCTCACGAAGCCGGCGCCGATGCCGTTGGTGATCGAGTAGGTGAACGGCATGAGCGTCATGGTCAGGAAGGCCGGGACGGCGACGCCCACGTCGGTGAAGTCGATGTCCTTGACCTGGCGGATCATCAGCGCGCCGACCACCACCAGCGCCGGGCCGGCGGCCTCGCTCGGCACCAGCGACACCAGCGGGGTGAGCAGCAGCGCACCCAGGAAGAGCAGGCCGGTGACCACGCTGGTCAGGCCGGTCCGCCCACCGTCCGCGATGCCCGAGGAGGACTCCACGTACGTGGTGGCCGACGAGGCGCTGCCCGCGCCGCCGGCGACCGCGGCGACACCGTCGACGAAGAGCACCTTGCCGAGCCGCGGCATGTCGGTACCGTCCTCGGTGGCCAGGTTGGCCTGCTTGGCCAGGCCGACCGTGGTCCCCATGACGTCGAAGAAGTCGGCCAGCACCAGGGTGAAGACCAGCAGCAGCGCGGTCATCAGGCCGACGTGGGCGAACGCGCCGAACGACACGTTGCCGAGCAGGTGCAGATCGGGCTTCTGGACCAGCGGGTCCGGCAGGGTCGGCACGTTGAGCCGCCACCCGTCCGGGTTGGGCTTGCCGTCGACGAGAGCCGGACCGGGCTTGGCGAACGCGTTGACGATCACCGCGACGGCCGTGGTGGCCACGATGCCGATGAGGACGCCGGCCTTCACCTTGCGGGCGACCAGGATGCCGGTGACCAGCAGGCCGATCAGGAAGACGACCGTGGGCCAGCCCCGCAGCGTCCCGTTGCTGCCCGAGCCGAGCTGCAGCGGCACGCCGGTGCCCGCCCGGACCAGACCGCCGTCGACGAAGCCGATCAGCGCGATGAACAGGCCGATGCCGGCCGCGATGGCCGCCTTCAGCTCGGCCGGGATGGCCCGGAACACGGCCTTCCGGAAACCGGTCAGCACCAGCACGGTGATGATCAGACCCTCGATGACGACCAGGCCCATGGCCTCGGCCCAGCTCATCTGGGACGCGACCGCGTACGCCACGAAGGCGTTCAGCCCGAGGCCGGTGGCCACCGCGAACGGCACCCGGCCGACGACGCCCATCATGATCGTCATGACCGCGGCGACCAGGGCGGTGACCCCGGCGACCGCCGGGATGCCCAGCGTCCTGCCGTCGGCGTCCGGCGCGGTGCCGATGATCAGGGGGTTGAGTACGACGATGTAGGCCATCGTCGCGAAGGTGGTGAGCCCGGCGAGCACTTCGCGCCGGACCGTCGAGCCTCGGCGGGTGATCTCGAAGAAGCGGTCGAGGCGGCTCTGCGCGGCGGGTTCCGCCGGCTCGACCGGGGCAGCAGGATCCTGCGTAGTCACGCTCATGGCGTGGCTTACTCCGTTCCGGGTTGGCCCAGCCGGTCACGCCGGCCGGGCGGTGGGGGTGCAGCCGTCCCGTTGCGGTTGGCCCGGAGAACGTCGGGACGGCTGGGCTCCACGGATCCCGTGAAGCACTACGAAGCCGCGCCCCGGGTCCGGGGAAGCGACTTCGCGAGGCCCACCTTAACCGCCGGGTAACGGCAGATGACCTGCCCCTGAGCGGGGATCCGGCGCGGGGGTGGCCAAGGTCACGCCCGGACCCGGTGCCGGGCGATCCATTCGGCGTTGATCTCGTCGGCCTGCCGCGAGTGGCGGGGCCGGACCGGGACCCCGGCCGACGGCAGCCCGAGCGCGTCGAGGACGCCCCGGGTCACGCCGCCCGGGTCGGCCGCCAGGTCCTCGTAGCGCACCCGGTGCGGGGTGATCCCGTGCCGGGCGAACCACGCGTCCCAGGCGCCCTGGTGCTCCGCGATGGTGCGCAGCAGCTCGTCGATGCCGTCCGGGTCGTAGCGCGGCTCGCCGGTCGGCGGGCCGGACGCGTCGACGGCGTCCGGGCCCGTGTCGGTCCACCGGCCGGTCTGCTCGGCGCGCAGCCACGAGACCGCCTGCGCGAGCACGTCGTCGCGGCGCAGGTGCACGAAGGAGGTCCGGCCGAACGCCCGGCGCAGCAGCGCGTCGTCCGCGCCGGCAAGGTCCGGGTGGTCGCCGGCCAGCCCGTCGACCATGCGGTCCAGCGTGCCCCACATGACCTTCGCCCCGAACACGCCGTTGCCGGTCCGGCCCGCGGCGAGGGCCGCCCGGACGTAGTCGCCGTAGCGCCACTGCCCGGCCGGCAGGCCCCAGCGGCGGGCCCACAGCGGTTCGTCGGGCTCCCGGAAGTACGCCTCCGGCCGGCCCGCCACGCCGGTCGACGCCAGCAGACCGCAGAGCAGCGAGCTGCCCGTCCGGGGCACCGCGCAGATGAGGTACGTGTCGACGCCGGTCACTCCGCCAACCAAGCGGAGCGGCCCGAATCACGTCAACCGATATCGGGCGGGCGGGGAGCCGACACCCGGGCTAGCCGCGGCGGTGGAGCACCATCCGGCGCGCCAGTTCGTGACGAGTTCCGCCGCAACTTACCGACCGCCGAGATCTTGGGACGGAACCGCCCCTCGGGGGGCCAGTTCGTACCAAGATCTTCAAGAGGCGGGACGGGGGCGGGCGCGGAGGTGGGCGCGTTCGCCCTGGGAGCCGAAGAGGCTGAGGAACTCGACCGCCTCGTCGTCGGCCCGGCCGAACCAGTGCGGCACCCGGGTGTCGAACTCGGCCGCCTCGCCGGGGGCGAGCACCAGGTCGTGCTCGCCGAGGACCAGCCGCAGCCGCCCGTTGAGCACGTAGACCCACTCGTACCCCTCGTGGGTCTGCGGGGTGGGCTCGGCGGGCCGCCCGCCGGCGGGGATGACCAGCTTGTACGCCTGGATGCCGCCGGCCCGGCGGGTGAGCGGCAGCATGGTCATGCCGTGCCGGGTGACCGGCCGCAGGTGGATGCGCGGGTCGCCGGTGGGTGGGGCGCCGACCAGCTCGTCGAGCGACACGCCGTGCGCCCGGGCCAGGGGCAGCAGCAGCTCCAGGGTGGGCCGGCGGCTGCCCGACTCCAGCCGGGACAGGGTGCTCACCGAGACGCCGGTGGCGGCCGACAGGTCGGCCAGGGTGGTCTCCCGTTCGCGGCGCAGCGCGCGTAGCCGGGGGCCCACCGCGTCGAGCGCCCGGTCGAGGTCGTCGTCCATCCCCCCAGTTTGCCAGATCAGCAACAAAGTTTGCGGGTTCGGCCACCGCCGCCGCATCGTTGCCGCAGGAGGTGGTCAGGGTGACCGAAGGTTACGACGTGGTGGTGATCGGCGGCGGCGCCGCCGGGTTGAACGGGGCGCTGATGCTGGCCCGGGCGTGCCGGTCGGTCCTGGTGATCGACGGGGGCCGCCCGCGCAACGCCCCGGCCGAGGGGGTGCACGGGCTGCTGGCCCGTGACGGCATGCCCCCGGCCGAGCTGCTGGCGCGCGGCCGGGACGAGGTGCGCCGGTACGGCGGGCACCTGGTGGACGGCGAGGTCGACACGGTGACCCGCGACGGTGCGGGGTTCACGGTGGCGCTGGCCGACGGCCGCCGGGTCCGGGCCGGCCGGCTGCTGGTGGCCACCGGCCTGGTCGACGAACTGCCCGAGCTGCCCGGACTGCGCGAGCGGTGGGGCCGGGACGTGGTGCACTGCCCGTACTGCCACGGGTGGGAGGTGCGCGACCGGCCGATCGGGGTGCTGGCCACCGGGCCGCTGTCGGTGCACCAGGCGCTGCTGTTCCGCCAGTGGAGCGACGACGTGGTCCTCCTCCGCCACACCGCGCCGCCGCTCGGCGACGAGCAGGCCGAACAGCTGGCCGCGCGGGGCGTCACCGTGGTCGAGGGCGAGGTCGCGTCGGTGGAGGTCGTGGCGGACCGGCTGGTCGGGGTACGCCTGCGCGACGGCCGGCTGGTCGCGCGCGAGGTGCTGGTCGCCGCGCCCCGGATGGTGGCGCGGGCCGGGTTCCTGGCGGCGCTCGGTCTGCGGGCCGTGGAGCATCCGGCCGGGGTCGGCGAGCACGTCCCCGCCGACCCGACGGGGCGTACCGAGGTGCCCGGGGTGTGGGTCGCGGGCAACGTGACCGACCCGGCCGCGCAGGTCGGCGCGGCAGCGGCGGCGGGCGCCCTGGCGGCCGCCGCCATCAACGGCGACCTGGTCGCCGAGGAGACCCGCCGGGCGGTCGAGGCGCGGCGGCGCGGCTGAGCACGCGGAGGGGTGGCATTCACGAATACGACTTACATGGCCAAAATTGCCCTTTAGGTTACTGCCCGAGGGTGCAGTCGAGACCGGGGGGCGACGTGGACGAGTATCCGCCGATCGAGGATCACGGGCTCATCGGTGATCTTCAAACCGCCGCCCTGGTGACCTGCGACGGGACGATCGACTGGTTCTGCGCGCCGCGTTTCGACTCGCCCAGCATCTTCGCCGCCCTGCTCGACAAGGAGCGGGGCGGCTACTTCCGCATCGCCCCCCACGAGGCCACCTACGTCACCAAACAGCTCTACCTGCCCGGCACCCCGATCCTGATCACGCGGTTCATCAGCGCCGACGGGGTCGCCGAGGTCCAGGACTTCATGCCGGTCACCGGCGAGCGCGTCACCGACGTGCACCGCCTGGTGCGCATGGTCACCATGGTCCGGGGCAGCATGCGGTTCCGGCTGGAGTGCCGGCCCCGGTTCGACTACGGGCGCGAGAAGCCGCAACTGGAGCGGCACCGGAGCGGTTTCGTCTTCCGCGGCTCGTCGGCGTCGCTCACCTTCAACCCGGTCCAGCCGATCCGCCAACTCATCGCCAAGGAGGACATGCACCTGGGGGACGGCGACCTGATCGGGTTCGGCACCCTGAACCAGGGCGACACCGGCGGGGTGGTGCTGGAGACGAACTCGGAGATGGAACCCCGGGCCGTCCCGCTCGAAGAGGTGCAGGGCATGTTCGAGTGGACCCGGGACTACTGGCGACGGTGGGTCGAGCGGTCCCGGTACACCGGGCGGTGGCGGGAGATGGTGGAGCGGTCGGCGATCACGTTGAAGCTGATGACGTACGCGCCGACCGGGGCGATGATCGCCGCGCCGACGGCGGCGTTGCCCGAACTGGTCGGCGGCACACGCAACTGGGACTACCGCTACACCTGGGTCCGGGACACGTCCTTCTCGGTGCACGCGCTGCTCGGCCTCGGCTTCACCGAGGAGGTCGGCCGGTACATGGACTGGCTCGACGAGCGGATCCGCGAGGCCGGCGACCACCAGGCCCCGCTGAAGATCATGTACCGGGTCGACGGATCGTCCGACCTGCACGAGGAGATCCTCGACCACCTGGAGGGCTACCGCGGCTCCCGGCCGGTCCGGATCGGCAACGGCGCCGCCGACCAGCTCCAGCTCGACATCCACGGCGAGGCGCTCTACGCCATGCACGTCGCCGACGAACAGGGCATCCGGGTCTCCCACCAGGTGTGGAAGAGCACCGTGCGGCTCGTCGACTGGCTGTGCCACAACTGGGACCAGCCGGACGCCGGCATCTGGGAGAGCCGCCACCATCCCCGGGACTACACCTTCGGCCGGGTGATGTCCTGGGTAGCCCTGGACCGGGCCATCCGGCTCGCCGGCCGCACCGGCCGGCCCGGGGACGTCGCCTGCTGGACCAGCCAGCGGAACCTGATCTACGACCAGGTGATGGCGCGCGGTTACCACCGGGGCCGCGGGTCCTTCGTGCAGGCCTACGGCGAGAACGTCCTGGACGCCGCGCTGCTCTCGATGCCGGCGGTCGGCTTCGTGACGCCGTCGGACCCGATGTGGTGCCGCACCCTCGACGCCATCGAGCGGGAGCTGGTCTCCGACAGCCTGGTCCACCGGTACGACCCGGTCCACTCCCCCGACGGGCTCCCCGGCCACGAGGGCACCTTCAACATGTGCACCTTCTGGTACGCGGAGGCGCTGGCGCGCTCCGGCCGCCTGGACGACGCCCGGCTCACCTTCGAGAAGATGTTCACCTTCAGCAACCACCTCGGCCTGTACGCCGAGGAGATCGCCTCGACCGGTGAGCAGATCGGCAACTACCCGCAGGCCTTCAGCCACCTCGCGCTGATCAACACGGCGCTGGCGCTGAACGAGATGCTCGATGCCGAGGCCCAGTCCCGGCAGCGGCGGTGACTCCTCCCGACCGCGTGCGGGGTTAGTCGACGGCAGGCCGGGTAGCCACACGCGCTGCTTGTGCAGCCCGTTGAACCGGCCTTCCTTGCCGACGAACCCCAGCCGAGAGGAACGACGGTGTCACACGAGTACACGAAGAACCCGGAGGCAGTTTCCCGGTTGTCGCCCGAGCAGTACCGGGTCACCCAGGAAGGCGGGACCGAACCGCCCTTCGCCAACCCGTACTGGGACAGCAAGGAGCAGGGCATCTACGTCGACGTCGTGTCCGGCGAACCACTGTTCGCGTCCGCCGACAAATACGACAGCGGCACCGGCTGGCCCTCCTTCACCAAACCCGTCGAGCCGAAGAACGTGGTCGAGGTGCGGGACTCCACCCTCGGCATGGTCCGCACCGAGGTCCGGTCCGCGCACGGCGACAGCCACCTCGGGCACGTGTTCGACGACGGCCCGGTGGCGACCGGCGGGCTGCGCTACTGCATGAACTCCGCCGCGCTCCGGTTCATCCGGCGCGACGACCTGGAACGGGAAGGGTACGGCGAGTACCGCGCACTGTTCGAGCACCCGGACGGGGGGCGAAGCGATGACCGACACGACTGAGAAGGCCGTCCTGGCCGGCGGCTGCTTCTGGGGGATGCAGGACCTCATCCGGAAACGCCCCGGCGTGGTCTCCACCCGGGTCGGCTACACCGGCGGGGACGTGCCCAACGCGACCTACTACAACCACGAGGGGCACGCCGAGGCGATCGAGATCGCCTACGACCCGGACAAGCTCTCGTACCGGGACCTTCTCGAGTTCTTCTTCCAGGTCCACGACCCGACCACGAAGAACCGGCAGGGCGGCGACGTCGGCAGCAGCTACCGGTCCGCGATCTTCTACTGCGACGACCAGCAGCGGAAGGTCGCCGAGGACACCATCGCCGACGTCGACGCCTCCGGCCTGTGGCCGGGCAAGGTCGTCACCGAGGTCACCCCGGCCGGCCCCTTCTGGGAGGCGGAGCCGGAGCACCAGGACTACCTGGAGAAGCATCCCGGCGGCTACACCTGCCACTTCCCCCGGCCCGACTGGAAGCTGCCCCGCCGGGGCGAGAACCAGAGCTGACCGCACGCAGCCGAGTGACCAACGAGGAAGGGAGCCCGACGTGGCCGCCAGGACCCAGACGCTCGCACGCGCCACCGACATCAAGCCGTTCACCGTGGAGATCCCCGAGGCGGACCTCCAGGAGATGCGCCGGCGCATCGCGGCCACCCGGTGGCCGGAGAAGCAGACCGTCAGCGACCAGTCGCAGGGCGTGCCGCTCGAAACAAGCCAGGCCCTCGCCCGCTACTGGGAGAAGGAGTACGACTGGCGCAAGGTCGAGGCGAGATTGAACTCCCTGCCGAACTTCATCACCGAGATCGACGGCCTGGACATCCACTTCATCCACGTCCGGTCCAAGCACGAGGACGCGCTGCCGCTCATCGTCACGCACGGCTGGCCCGGCTCCATCATCGAACAGCTGAAGATCATCGAGCCGCTGACCGATCCCACGGCCCACGGCGGGGCCGCGTCGGACGCCTTCCACGTGGTGATCCCGTCGATGCCCGGCTACGGCTTCTCGGGCAAGCCGACCGAACCCGGCTGGGGCCCCGATCACGTTGCGAGGGCCTGGACCGAGCTGATGAAGCGCCTCGGCTACGACCGGTTCGTCGCCCAGGGCGGCGACTGGGGCGCCCTGATCACCAACCTCATGGGCGTGCAGGCGCCGCCGGAACTGGCCGCCATCCACACCAACATGCCGAGCACGGTTCCGTTCGAGATCGACGCGCTGGTCCAGTCCGACATCACCGGAATCAACGGCGCGCTCTCGAAGCTGCCGGCCAACCTCTCCGACGAGGAACGGCGGGCCACCGAGCAGCAGGACTTCTTCTGGAAGCACTCCGCCTACGCGCTGATCATGGCCACCCGCCCCGAGACACTGATCGGCCTCGCGGACTCGCCCGTCGCGCTGGCGGCCTTCATGTGCGACCACGACGCGGCCAGCCTGGAGCTGATCTGCCGGGCGTTCGCCGGGAACCCCGGCGGCCTCAGCCGCGACGACATCCTCGACAACATCACGCTCACCTGGTTGACGAACACCGGCGTCTCCTCCGCCCGCATCTACTGGGAGAACAAGTACTCCTTCCTCGGCGCCAAGGACGTCTCCGTGCCGGCCGCCGTCAGCGTCTTCCCGGACGAGCTCTACCAGGCGCCGCGGAGCTGGGCCGAGCAGGCCTATCCGAACCTCATCCACTACAACCAGCTCGACCGGGGTGGGCACTTCGCGGCGTGGGAGCAGCCGCAACTGCTGTGCGACGAGCTCCGCACCGCCTTCCGGTCGGTTCGCTAGATGGCCGTCTCCGAGCGGCTGCGCCTGCCCGCGCTCGACGGGGCGACCGGGTGGCTCAACACCGAGCCACTCGGTCCCGCCGAGCTGCGGGGACGCCCCGTCGTCGTGAACTTCTGGACGCTGACCTGCATCAACTGGCTGCGCCAGGAGCCGTACGTCCGGGCGTGGTCGCGGGCCTACGGGGACGACGGGCTCGTGGTCCTCGGGGTGCACACGCCGGAGTTCTCGTTCGAGCACGACATCGACGGGGTGCGCCAGGCGGTCACGGCACGGGGGATCGACTACCCGGTCGCGCTCGACAACGACTACGGGGTCTGGAGCGCCTTCGACAACCACTACTGGCCGGCGCTCTACTTCGTCGACGCGGACGGCGTCATCCGCGACCACCACTTCGGCGAGGGCCGCTACGAGCAGTCCGAACGGGTGATCCAGCGGCTGCTCGGCGTCGACCGGGACCTCGTCCCCGTCGAGGGGCGCGGTGTGGAGGCCGACGCCGACTGGGACCACCTGCGTACGCCCGAGACGTATCTCGGCTACGCGCGCTCCGAGCAGTTCGCGTCACCGGACGACGCCACCTACGACGCCACCCGCGCCTACGAACTCCCCGCGAGCCTGCCCGCCGACCACTGGGCGCTCGGCGGCGAGTGGACGATCGGCTCGGAGTACGTCGTGTCCGACCGGGCCGGCGCCACCCTCGCCTTCCGGTTCCAGGCCCGCGACGCGCATCTCGTGCTGTCGGCCGGAAGGCGGGACCCGATCCCCTTCCGCCTGCTCCTCGACGGGGCGGCTCCGGGCCCGGCACACGGCTACGACGTGGACGAGGACGGCAGCGGCCTGCTGCGGGAGGGCCGGCTGTACCAGCTCGTCCGCCAACGGGACGGGGTCCGGGAGCGGACCCTGGAGATCAGGTTCCTCGAGCCCGGCGCCGAGGCGTACGTGTTCACCTTCGGCTAGACCGCCGTGCGGGCCAGGCGATGAGGACGGCGAGCGGCGCCAAGCTGTTGCGCATGCCCGAGGGACCGCACCGGGCCAACTTCCTGGAGCTGTTCTTCGACCTGGTGTTCGTCGTGGTGCTCATCCAGCTCTCGCACGAGCTGATGCAGGACCTCACCTGGTCAGGCGCCTTCCGGACGCTGGTGCTGCTGTTGGCCGCCTGGTGGGTCTGGAGCATCACCGCCTGGACCACCAACCTGTACGACCCGCAACAGATGTCGGTGCAGCTGGTGGTCACCGGGACCATGCTCGGCAGCCTGGTGATGGTCGTGGCGCTCCCGGACGCGTTCGGCGAGCGCGGCCTGGCCTTCGCGGGCGCGTACGTCGCCATCCATGTCGGCCGTCAACTCTTCCTGGTCCTCGCCCTGCGCGGCCAGGATCTGCAGCGCCGAAGCATGCGGGTGCTGACCTGGTTCGGCGTGTCGGCGGTGCCCTGGATCGTCGGGGCGCTGGCGCCGGTGTCGGCCCGCGTCGTCCTGTGGACGCTGGCGGTGGCGGTGGACTTCGCGGGCGGCGTCCTGCGCTTCCCGACCCCACGGCTGGGACGCTCGCCCGAAGCGGAGTACCCGATCGTGGCCGAGCACCTGGCCGAGCGGTACCGGCAGCTCTTCATCATCGCGCTCGGCGAGTTGATCCTGGTCGGCACGTTGACCCTTAGTGCGAGCGGCTTCGCCGCCGACCGGACGGCGGCGTTCGTGGTGTCGTTCGTCGCCACGGTGATGTTCTGGCGGATCTACGTGCACCGGGCCGGGGAACTGCTGCCCGCCGCCATTTCGGCGGCCCGCCGGCCGGATCCCCTCGCCCGGTTTGCGGCGATCGCCCATCTGGTGATGCTCGCGGGCATCGTCGCCACCGCGGTGGGCGACGAACTCGCCATCACCCATCCACTCGGCCACACGCGACCCTCCTGGGTCGCCGTCATCCTCGGCGGACCCGCGCTGTTCCTGGCCGGTCGCGCCGCCTTCGAGTACGCCGTCTTCGCCCGGGTGTCCCGGGACCGGCCGATCGGCATCCTGGTGCTGGGCGCGCTCGTACCCCCGATGCTCCTGGCGCCGCCGCTGGTGGCCGCCGTCGCCGCCGCCGCGGTGCTCGTCGGGGTCGCCGTCGCCGACACGGTCCGCGCGATCCGCGGCCCGGCCGAGTCGCCGTCACCTCCCGGCTAGCGGTCCGTCGTAGGCTGCATCTCGCACCTGACGGGCGGGAGGCTGAGGTGGCCGAGACGACGGTGGCCGGGGTCATGGCCGAGCTGGCCGAGCTGGAGGACCCCAAGGCACGCGCGGTGAACGAGCGGCACGGTGACGACCACGGTGTGAACCTCGGCAGGCTGCGCGCGCTCGCGAAGCGGCTGAAGACGCAGCAGGACCTCGCGCGCCAGCTCTGGGAGACGGGTGACAGCGCGGCGAGACTGCTGGCGATCCTGATCTGCCGCCCCAGGGCGTTCGCGCGTGACGAGCTGGACGTCATGCTGCGCGAGGCGCGCACCCCCAAGGTGCACGACTGGCTCGTGAACTACGTGGTGAAGAAGAACCCGCACGGGGACGAGCTGCGCGTGGCCTGGTTCGCCGACCCGGATCCCGTGGTCGCGAGCGCCGGCTGGGCGCTGACCACGGAACGGGTGGCGAAGAAGCCCGAGGGCCTCGACCTCGCCGGGCTGCTCGACGTCATCGAGGCGGAGATGAAGGACGCCCCGGATCGCCTCCAGTGGGCGATGAACCACTGCCTGGCGCAGATCGGGATCGAGGATGCCGCGCTCCGGGCCCGTGCGATCGACATCGGCGAGCGCCTGGAGGTGCTCAAGGACTACCCGACTCCCCCGGGCTGCACGTCGCCGTACGCGCCCGTCTGGATCGCCGAGATGGTGCGCCGACAGCACGACGAGCAGGCGTGACCAGACGGATGGCGTTCATGGCCGGCAGGGATCGACAGCAGCGGCCCGTCGCCCTGGTGACCGGCGCCGGCCGCAGCGCGGGCATCGCCGCGTCGGTGGTGGTGAAGCTGGCGCAGACCGGCTGGGATGTCGGGTTCACCTACTGGACCCCGTACGACGAGCGGATGCCCTGGGGCGCCGATCCCGAGGCCGTGAGGCAACTCCGCGACCGGGCCGGCGAGCACGGGGCGGCGACTGCCGCCACCGAGGCGGACCTCAGTGATCCTGACGCCGCGGCTGCGGTGTTCGGGACCGTGGAGCGGGAGCTGGGCCCGGTCACCGCGCTCGTCCTCGCCCACTGCGAGAGTGTCGACTCGGGCCTGCTCGACACCACCGTCGAGAGCTTCGACCGTCACTTCGCGGTCAACGCCCGGGCGAGCTGGCTCCTCATCCGCGAGTACGCCCAACGGTTCCAGGGGGCTCACGGCACCGAACGCATCATCAGCCTGACCAGCGACCACACCGCCGGGAACCTCCCCTACGGAGCCAGCAAAGGCGCTCTCGACCGGATCACCCTGGCCGCCGCCCGGGAACTGGCCCACCTCGGCGTGACGGCCAACGCCGTCAATCCGGGCCCCACCGACACCGGCTGGATGACGGCAGAGGTCAAGGATGCCGTCCTCCGGTCCACGCCGCTCGGACGCCTCGGGCTCCCGCAGGACTGCGCGAACCTCGTCGCGTTCCTGTGCTCAACCGACGGGGGCTGGATCAACGGTCAGCTCCTGCACAGCGACGGCGGCTTCGCCTGACCAACGCTGCGCTCTCGGCGGCGTCACCGCCGGACGCGCAGCACGCCCGTCAGCATCGGCAGGGTGAACTCGCCGTCGGCGGTTTCGGGGCGGCTCCCGAGGAAGGCGCGGATCCGGTCGAGCCTGGCCTCCCGGTCCGGTTCTGGCATGACCAGCATCCCCGCGCGGGTCGCAAGTGTCGCGACGAGGGACTCGGCGCTCCGGCGCTGCCCGTGCGGGAACTCGGCCTGCTCCGGCGAGCCGAACCGGGCGACCAAGCCGTTGCCCGGAGAGCACAGGCCCGCCGTCGCGGCGCGCCAACTGCTCAGCGTGTCGCGCGGGCCGATCGCCGCGCTCCCGCTGACCCGTTCGAGCCCGGCCACCCAGTCGACCCGGTCGTCCATGACGTTCCACAGGCCGGCCAGGATGCCTCCGGGCGCGAGCACCCTGGCGATCTCCGGGCCGGCCACGGCCATGTCGAACCAGTGCAGGGCGTTGCCGGCCAGCACGGCGTCGACGGACGCGTCCGGCAGCGGGACCGCCTCGGCGCTGCCCGGCAGGGCCCGGACGGTCGGCAGCGCACGGCGTAGCTCGGTCAGCATCGCCGGATCGGGTTCGACCGCGACCACCTCGACGCCCAGCGCGACCAGCGTCGCGGTCAACTTGCCGGTCCCGGCGCCCAGGTCGAGCACTCGCGGGCCGGGCGCGGGCTCAAGTGCCCAGCGCACCGCGGCCTGCGCGTAGTCCGGGCGGTGCTCGGCATACGCGGCCGCCGCCGCACCGAACGACGAGCTGAGAAGCAACCGTTCCTCCACGGGGCTCACCCTAGCCACCGCGGCCCACCCGCTGGAGCCACGTCGGACATGTGTTCGCGGCCGACGCTCCCTGGCCCGATGGCCTGGACGACGAGGTCGCCGACCTGCGCGGGATCGTTCTGCACATGATCGAGGAGACCGCCCGGCATCTCGGGCACCTCGACGCCGCGCGCGAGCTCCTCGACGGTCGCACCGGCCTCGGCCCGCGCTAGCGCCGGCGGATCTCCCTGGCGGGTGATTCAGCGGGCCCGGTGGAACTCGATGAGGTCGCAATTGTCGGGGTCGCCGTCGAATCGGTACAGCCAGGGCTTTCCTCGGCTGCCGGAAATCCACAGCTGAAGGTCCTCAAGCCTCAGATCCTCGGTGCTCTCCGAATCGAGGTCGAGAGTCCACGTGCCCTCTTCGTTGGCCCCGGGAAGATTGCTGGTGCTGTAGCGCCCATCTTCGCCCAGCTCGATTCGTCCACCCTCAGGACTGGTGTAGACCCCTGCCAGATCCGACTCCGTGATGTCCTCGGCGGGCTGGGGTGCGCACCCGAAAAACCGGCTGCATCCCGCGGTGGTCATCGGCACGAGCAAGCTGAACGCCAGGGCCGCGGCGATTCGCGGGACCCTTCCCATCGCAGGCTCCGTCCTGCCCGGCGGACACGGAGCCGGGCGACAGCGGACTTTAGCAGCGCGCCGGGGAGTGATCTTTTCGGAGCGGTTTTCGCTGGTGGTGTGTGGTGGGCGCGGCAGGTTTCGAACCTGCGACCCCTCGCTTGTCAGTTCTGGGCGCGTCGCCCGGCGGGTCCGTCCGCGTCCGCGACCTCGGGCGATTATCCGCGCCGGGCCGCTGCCGGCTGTTCTCGTCCCGGCCGGTTGCTGTCACCGTCGCTGTCGACAGCCTGGATTTCGGCCGCCCCTGCAACATGCCGCTCAAAGAGTCGTCTGCTGCGCCTTCGGCGCTGCCTCTGGCCTTGGCAGCTTCGTGCTGCTGGGCATGGCTCCTCCTTTCTCCCTGCCGTCTGCGGTCCTGGCCTGGTCTGCGGCAAGCCGGGGCGGGCTGGCCTCTACGGTTGCTGCTTCCCATCGCGGCGACCGAACGAGAGGATGCAGCATGCAGAGGAATTGGCAGACTGTCGTTGGTGCGCTGTCGGGTGTCATCGGAGTGGTGGCCTGGGCGTTAGCCACAGCGATCTATCAGCCGTTCATGCAACCCGATGGCTTCTGGACCGACAGCAGCACCGGGCAGGTCTTTCCAGAGGTAGGGGGTAACAACACCTACTGGCCCCGTGACATCCGCCAGTTGGCGATCTTGCTGGCCTTCGGTGGAGTGATCCTGATCTGCCGCGCGAACCTCCGGGGCGTCGTGACCGGCGCGATCGCCATGACCGGGTGGCTGGGCGTGGACATATGGTTCGACCGGATCGACGTGGTCGGGGCCTCTACCGTGACCTGGCTCGCGGTCGGTGGTATCGCCATGTTCTCGGCAACCGCCGTCGTCGCTGTCCGGGTTTCGGCGGGTCAAGGTGGACCTCCTCTCGCCCGGCATGTTTCCGCTGCCGTCATCGCCGTACTCGCGGTTGCCACGTTGCTGGTCACGACCCCCTGGGATGAGCCGGTCACCAACCCAGACCAGGTCCAGGTCGAGAACGCACTGTCGATGCTCAAAGCAGGACTGGTCGCGATGTTCATCGCTACCGCGATCGGCCTTGTCGCGGTACAGCTCACCGCTGTCCGCACCCGCCGGGTGGCTGCTTTCATCGGGGTCGCCGCACTGGCGTCCTGGTTCGCTACTGCCAGCTCCGGGCCGCTCATGCCTATTGGCCTGATCGGCATGACCGTCGCCGCAACGCTCGCCGTGGCCGCCGCGCGAGAGGTCAACCTGATCCGGCTGCTTCCGGTCGCGGTCGCATGCTGTCTGGCTCAACTTCCGGCGATGATCGTCCTCTACATCGCAGGATCGGCGGTCGGCAGCGCGATGACCTCCCTGGCTGACAATCCACCGATCAACGCGGCAGACACCGATCTCTCAATAGCCTTCACCGGCCTGGTCCTCGGGCTGCTGCTGGCCTCGATCAGTCACGTGATGACCCTGTCCGCAGCTAAGCAGGCCAGCTCGAACCACGATTCCGACCTCTCGGTGGACCGCGCTTGAGCAGCACCGAGTCCGACACGCACCTCCGCGCATCGGGGCCGACCCGCTGTTGGCCGGTGTTGACCGCTGCCTGGATCTTGTGACTCCGGCGGACTGCTCGCTGACAAGCTCTGTGCGGCACGTCCGTCCCTGTCAGGGGAAGGCCGTCAGCTCGGCGAAGCATCCCACTCCGCGCTTGCTGGTACGCCACCGTCCAGCACGGTTGCCGTCAGCGTTGCTGTCGAAGGCAGCAGCGCCGCCGCAATCGCCGAAATAGGCTGTCGAGTCATGCATGGGTTCACCGACGTCGACCGCCAGTCAGACCCAGACTCGTGGGTCGACGTACTGGACCGCCTCACCGAGGAGCCCTTCTACCAGGCATACCAGCAGCGGGTCCGTCAGCTGCTCCATCCGGCGCCTGGCCGTCGCTACGTTGATGTTGGCGCTGGCACAGGGGCAAGCGCAGCCCAGTTGAAAGATGAACACGGTGTCAGCGTGGCAACCGTGGACTACGCGCTGACCATGGCTGCTGCCATGCAGGCCCGCGGCTTGACCCAGAGCACCGTCGCCGACGCCCAGCACCTGCCGTTCCTCAGCAACTCATTCGATGGGGCCTGGGCCGATCGCACCCTGCAACACCTCGCTGATCCCCACGCCGCGATCGAGGAACTCATCAGGGTTGTCCGGCCGAATGGCCGCATCGTCCTCGCAGACCCCGACTACGACACTCAGGTACTCGACATCGCCGACCAAAGCTTGGCCCGGCGTGTGCTGAGATTTCGGGCCGATGTCCTCCTCCGCAACGGCACCCTGGCGCATCAACATGCCGGCCTTCTCGCCGCACACGGCCTGGTCGACGTCACCACCGAACCCCGAGCGTTGCTGGTCCGGAACCCGACCGCCGTCGACAACGTCCTCGGCCTCCGCAGTTGGGCTGCCACAGCTGCTCAACGCGGCGCACTCGACCCGGCCGAAGCTCGTGCGTTCGAAGACCAGTTCGACGACGCCGTCGTTACACACCGGTTCACGTACGCAGTCACGTTCTTCCTCACCGCCGCCACGGTCACCTGAGGCGCAGTGTCTTGTGCCTCCTGTGTGCCCCGGCAGACTCCTTGCGGCCCGGACAACGACCACGCCGCCATGCCGGGGTCAGTGGCGAACCTGCCAGACGTGAACATCACGTTCAAGATCTACTCGCACGCCAACGTTGACGTCACGCGGCAGGCGCTCGGCCAGCTCGACGGTCGGCTCTCGTAGTCTCGCGGCTGTCATCGCACCGGGATCTGATCTTCTCGGGGCGGCTTCTGCTGGTGATGCTGGGTGGGCGCGGCAGGTTTCGAACCTGCGACCCCTCGCTTGTAAGGCGAGTGCTCTCCCGCTGAGCTACGCGCCCGGAACGCCCGTACGGCGGGCCGGAGCGGCAAGCTTACCTGCCGGCCTCCGGCCCGGTCGAACGACGTGCCCGGGTGGGATCAGGCGGCGGCGGCCTCGGCGAGGGCCTTGCGCCAGCCCTGCTGGTCCCGCGCCTCGCCGGGCATGTTCATCTCGGCGAACCGGACCACGCCGGCCTTGTCGATGACGAAGGTGCCCCGGTTGGCGATGCCCGCGACGTCGTTGAAGACGCCGTACGCCTGGGCGACCGCGCCGTGCGGCCAGAAGTCGGCCAGCAGCGGGAACTGGTAGCCCTCCCGGTCGGCCCAGATCTTGTGGGCGTAGACCGAGTCGACGCTGACCGTCAGCACCTGGACGTCGTCGTTGACGTACTCGTTGAGGTTGTCCCGCACCTCGCACAGCTCGCCCTGGCAGATGCCGGTGAAGGCGAGCGGGTAGAAGACCAGCAGGACGGTGCGCCGGCCGCGGAAGTCGGCGAGCCGGACCTCCTGGTTGTTCTGGTCCTTGAGCACGAAGTCCGGCGCCTCGGCGCCAACCTCGATGGGCATGGGAGCTCCTTGGATCGGGTCTGGAGATGATCAGCCTGCCACACCGGGCGACACCGGCCGCCGGGCGCGGAGCCCGGCCTACTTCTTGCTCTTCGACCCGCGTCGGAGCACGAGGCGGGCGCCACTCCAGTCGCGGCCCGCGTTGATGGTGGAGGTCTGCTGGAGGCCGGCGGTCTGCGCGCTCTCCGCGACCTCGCTCGGCTCGACGTGGCCGTCCCGGCCGGCCTTGGGCGTCAGGAGCCAGACCACGCCGTTGTCGGCCAGCGGTCCGAGGGCGTCGACGAGGAGCTCGAAGAGGTCGCCGTCGCCGTCGCGGTACCAGACGAGAACCGAGTCGACCACCTCGTCGGTGTCCTCGTCGACCAGATCTCCACAGCGGTCGGTCAGGGCGTCCCGGAGATCCTGGTCGACGTCATCGTCGTAACCCATCTCCATGACGACCATCCCCGGCTCGATCCCGAACCGGTCCGCCAGGCTGCGTACCCCGTCGGCGGCCTGACCAGCGGTCGCGCTCACTGTCGCGTGCCTCCTCATCTCATCCCTGCTCGTGGCGTCGTCCGACGCCGTCGCGCCCAGTCCACACAGTTGTGGCTTCCCGCGCAAGTGGCGCACCGGGTGGAACGGAATTTACCGTGCCAGCAGCGTACGGGCACCCTCGGTAATGGCTTCCTCGGAGACCAGAACCTGACGCGCTGCCGGACCTAATGGTACAAACGAGTCAAGTCCGGCCACCCGCCGCGCCGTGCCGACGTACCCGGCGTCGACCAGCGCGGCGATCACACCCTCGCCCACCCCGCCCGAGCGGCGGGTCTCGTCCACCACCAGCACCCGGCCGGTGGCCGAGGCCTCCCGGATGATGTCCGCCACCGGCAGCGGGGCCAGCCAGCGCAGGTCGACCACCCGGCTGCCGACCCCCTCGTCGGCCAGGGCGGCGGCCGCGCGCAGCGACATCCGGACACCGTTACCGAAAGTGATGATGGTGAGATCCTCGGCCGAGCCGACCCCGTACACCCGGGCACGGCCGATCGGCACGTGGCGGGCGGCCCAGGCGCTGGGCTCGGCGTACTCCGCCAGCCACTCACCGTCGCCCTCGGTGTAGAGGTCGCGGGTGTGGTAGAGCGCGATCGGCTCCAGGAAGACGCTCACGGCGCCGTCCACCGCGGCGGCGGCCAGGCAGGTACGCAGCATCGGCGCGGCGTCGTCCGGGCGGGCCGGCACCGCGATGACCAGCCCCGGCACGTCGCGGAGCACGGCCACCGAGTTGTCGTTGTGGAAGTGCCCACCGAACCCCTCCTGGTAGGCCAGCCCGGCCACCCGCACCACCGCCGGGTTGCGGAACGCCCCGCGGGAGAAGAACCGCATGGTCGCCGCCTCGCCCCGCAGCTGGTCCTCGGCGTTGTGCAGGTACGCCAGGTACTGGATCTCCGGCACCGGCAGCATCCCGGCCACCCCCGCGCCCAGCGCGAGCCCGAGGATCGAGGTCTCGTCGAGCAGGGTGTCGAACACCCGCGCCGCCCCGAACCTGTCCCGCAGCCCCTTGGTCACCCCGTAGACCCCGCCCTTGGCGGCCACGTCCTCGCCGAAGACGGCCATCCCGGGGTGGTCGAGCATCCCGTCGGCCAGGGCCGCGTTGATGCTCTGCGCCAGCGTGAGCGGCCCGGCCAGCTCCGGCAGCCTGCCGCCGAACGCCTCGGCCCGGGCGCCGGAGTCCGGGCCGGCCGCCCGGGCCGCCGCGTCGGCGACCGCCCGGGAGATGCGGACCGGCCGGCGCGGGGCCAGCTCGGCCACCACATCGACCGGGGAGGCGAGCTTCGGCTCGTCCAGCACCTCCTCGGCGAGCCGGCGGACCTGCCAGCCGCGCTCGTCGTACCGGGCCAGCAGCTCCTCGCCGGTGGCGTAGCCGGCCTCGACCAGCCGCCGGGCGGTCGCCAGCAGCGGGTCCCGCGCCACGTCCGCCGCGATCTCCGCCGGGCTCCGGTACGCGGTCTCCGCGTCCGCCCCGGCGTGCCCCATGAGCCGCACGGTGGCCAGGTGCAGCACGGCCGGCCGCCGGTGCCGGCGCACCCAGGCCGCCGCCTCCGCCGCCACCCGGTACGCCTCGGCCACGTCGGTGCCGTCGGCGGCGAAGTAGCGGATCCCCGGCCTGGCCCGCAGGGTCTCGGCCACCCAGCCCCGCGGCGAGCGCACGCTGATGCCGAGCCCGTTGTCCTCGCAGACGAACAGGACGGGGATACGCAGCCCGGTGTGGTCGTACCAGCCGGCGGTGTTGAACGCCGCCGTCGCGGTGGCGTGGTTGACCGAGGCGTCGCCGAACGAGCAGACCACGATGGCGTCCGGGGGCCAGGGCGCGGCGCCGGAGTCCCCGTCGGCCCGCCGGCCGCCGCGGCGCAGCCGTTCCAGAGCCAGGCCCAGGCCGACGGCCCGGGGCAGGTGCGAGGCGATGGTGGAGGTGGTCGGGATGACCGCCAGGTCGGCCCGGCCGAAGACCTTGTGCCGGCCCCCGGCGATCGGCTCCGCGGCGGAGGCGACCATCCCGCGCAGCACGTCGCGGGCCGCCTCCGCGTAGGCGTCGTCGGGGTCGGGCAGGGGCAGGTCGGGTACGCCGACTGTCGCGGCGCCGACCGTGTCCACGGCCACCCCCGCCCCGGACGGCAAGCTCGCCGCCCCGGCCCCGTCACCGGCCGGCGGCGCCGCAGGGCCGGCGGGCTCGGCCGGGCTGGTGGGCGCCCCAGCGCCGTCGGGCGCCGCCGTGCCGTCGGAGGCCCCAGCGCCGTCGGAGGCCCCAGCGCCGCCGGGCGCCGCAGCGCCGCCGGACGCCCCAGAGCCGTCGGACGCCCCAGAGCCGTCGGATGCTCCAGCGCCGTCGGGCGCCGCGGGGCCGTCCAGCGGCAGCGCCGCCGGGGCAGCGGCCGGGTCGCCGGCCAGCTCTCCGGACTCCGGCGATCCGTCCGGCCGGTCGGCGTCCGCGTCGACCTCACCGGCGGCGGGGGTACGCGGGTCCGGAATCCGGGCGGCCCGGGCTTCCCCGGTCGGCACCGGCGCGCCGGCGTCCGGCACCGGCGCGCCGGCCGGGAAGCCGCCCGCCGCCTGGGCGGCACGCAGGCAGTAGAACGCCCCGGAGCGGTAGTGGAGCAGGGCGGGGTCGGTCGGCCGCAGCGCGGCGGCCACGGCCGCGTTGCCCTCGTGGCCGGCGGAACCGATCGTGTAGTACCCCTCGCCGAAGCTGCGCAGCCACCGCCCGGCCAGGTCGAGCAGCCGGCTGGTCAGCTGGGCGTCGAACAGGGCCAGCGCCTGCGCCCCGGTCAGCGACGCGTCGCCGGGCAGCGGTTCACCCAGGTCACGCCGCTGGGCGGGGGCGCCGAGCGCGGTGAGGGCCGCCCGGAACCGGTCGTCGAGATCTTGCGGGGTGGTCACGACGGACAGCATTACCGACCGGAGGGCACCTCGCCCAGTCGGACACGTTCCGCCCGGCCCCGGTCAGGCCTCCCCGCACTGCTCCGGGCAGCCGCCGTCGGAGACCTTCCAGACCAGCTCACGCAGGGTGGCCAGCTCGTCGGTGGTGAGCCCGCCGAGGAGTCGGGAGTCGGACATCACGAGCCGGACCCGGTCCCGGACCCGCCGGCCCTCCGTGGTCACCACCAGCGTCTTCTGCCGCCGGTCGGCCGGGTCGACCCGCCGCTCCACCAGCCCCGCCTGCTCCAGCTTGTCGACCAGCGCGGTGACGTTGGAGCGGTCGCAGCGCAACTGCTCGGCGAGGTCCCGGGCGGGCAGCGGGTGGTCGGGGTCCAGCTCGTGCAGGGCGCGGGCGGCGGCCGGGGTGAGCCCCAGCGCGGCGATCTCCTCGTCCTGGTAGTGCCGCATGGCCGAGGCGATGTGCATGATCCGGCGCACCGCGTCCCCGGCCAGGCCGGAGCGGTCGGGGACGGTGGACTGCGCCATGTCCCACATCGTACGTGCGCAGGTCAGGCAGCCCGCGTCACGGCCGCGAGCCGACGACCTCCGAGCCGCCCGGGACCGGCCGCCGGTCCGGCGCCGGCCGGATGGCCCGCCGGGCGGCGCCGGCGCCGGCCAGCAGCAGCACGGCGGTCAGGAGCGCCGGGGGCAGGGCGAGCGCCGGGCCGTGCCGGCCGGTCGCGGCGAGGGCGAGGTGCAGGCCACCGACCAGCGTCACCCCGAGCACGGCCGCGAGCAGCGTGCCGGTGGAGACGACCGCGGAGAGCGCCGCGGCCGCGCCCGCCGGCACGACGCCGGTGAGCCGGGTGACGAGCGGGCTGAACGCGGCCGCGTGCGCCGCCCCACCGGCCACCAGCAGCGCGCTCCCCGGCGGCCACGGCCAGCCCGCGGCGGAGAGACCGGCCACCGCCACCACCACCGCCGCGAGCACCGGCGGGCCGGCGACCGGCAGCACCGCCCGGATCCGCTCCGGCAGCCGCGCCACCGCCAGGCCGCACAGGGCGAAACCCGCGGCGTACGGGACGAAGGCCAGCCCCGCCGCCAGGGCCGTGAAGCCCAGCCCGTCCTGGAGCCGCAGGGTGAGCACGAACAGGAAACCCGCGTAGCAGCCCATCACCGCGCAGCAGGCGAGCAGCCCGGCCGGCACACCGGGGTGGCGCAGCACCGTCACGTCCAGCAGCGGGGCCGCGTCGCGACGGGCGCGCCGGACCTCGTACCCGAGGAAGAGCCGCAGCCCGGCGGCGCCGGCGGCGACCGCGGCGGCCCGGACCCACCCGGGCCAGCCCAGGTCCCCGCCGAGCACGAGCGGCAGCACCAGGGTGAGCATCGCGGCGGCGAGGAGCAGCACGCCCGGCAGGTCCAGCGGCTCGCGCCGGGGCGGGCCGGCCGGCAGGCCGGCGAACACCCGCCGCCCGACGAGCTGGAGCACCACGCCGACCGGCACGTTCACCAGGAACGCGGCCCGCCAGGTCAGGCCGCCCAGGTCGAGGGTCACCAGCAGCCCCCCGGCGACTTGCCCGGCGGCCACGCCGAGGGCCAGCACCATCGAGTACGCCCCGATCGCCCGCGCCCGGGCCGCGGCCGGGACCGCCGCCTGGATCAGCGACAGCACCTGCGGCACCATGAGCGCGCCGGCGGCGCCCTGGGCCACCCGGGCCAGCACCAGCGCGGCCGGTCCCGGGGCGAGGCCGCACGCCAGCGAGGCGAGGGTGAACCCGGCCAGGCCGAGCAGGAAGACCCGCGGGTACCCGTGCCGGGCGCCGAGCCGGGCCCCGACCACCACCAGCACGGCGAAGGTGAGGGTGTAGCCGGCCAGCACGAGCTGCTGCACGGCCGGCGGTCCGGCCAGGTCGGCGCGGATCGCGGGCGCGGCCACCGCCGCGATCGAGGTGTCCATGGAGGCCATCGCCTGCCCGGTGAGCAGGACGGTGAGCAGGGCGGCGGTCCGGCGGGTCGACTCGGTCACGGCCGCCACCCTGCCCGCCCCCGCGGCCGGCGGTCTTGTCGATCCTTGCGGGGCCGTCGTGTCGGCCGGTCGGCCTACGCTGACCGGCATGCGCACCGCCACCCCGCTGCTGGCGCACCCGGACTTCCGGATCGGCGTGGTGCGGTGCCGGGACGACCACACCGGCTGGTCCGCGCCCGAGCCGGCCTCCGCGTACGGCCTCGTGCTGACCCGGCGGGGCGGCTTCCGCCGGGCCGGGCGCGGCGGCGCCGAGTTCGTCGAGCCGACGGTCGCCTACCTGACCGTGCCGGGTGAGGAGGAAAGCTTCGCCCACCCGGCGGGCGGGGACGACTGCACCTCGGTGCACCTGTCCGAGCGGCTGTGGCGGGAGCTGTTCGCGGACCGGCCGGCGCCGGCCGTGGTGCACGTCGACGCGCGGGTGGACCTGGCCCACCGGCTGCTGCTGCGGTCCGTGACCGACCCCGACCACGCGGCGGCCGAGCGGCTGGTCCGGCTGCTCGGCGCGGCCACCGGGCCGGCGGCGGGCGGGAGCGGGCGGGACGGGCGGCTCGTCGAGCGGGCCCGCGCCGCCCTGCACGACGGCGCGCCCGAGGCCACCGGGCTGCTGCCGCTGGCGCGGGCGCTCGGGGTGTCGCCCTACCGGCTCAGCCGCGAGTTCCAGGCCCGGGTCGGGGTGCCGCTGACCCGCTACCGCAACCGGCTGCGGGTCGGGCGCCTCCTCGACCGGCTGGAGGAGGGTGCGGAGAGCCTCGCCGGGCTCGCCGTCGAGCTGGGCTTCGCCGACCAGGCCCACCTGACCCGCACGGTCCGCGCCCAGCTGGGTCACACCCCCGGCCGGCTGCGCCGGCTGCTGGGCTGACCCCGGCTTCGCGGAGGGTCAGCCGGGCAGGAAGGAGAAGCGGACCTGCCGGTCGGGGTTGTCGCCGTTGGTGTCGACCAGGCAGATCGACTGCCAGGTGCCGAGCTTGAGCCGCCCGCCGAGCACCGGCAGGGTGGCGTACGGGGGGACGAAGGCGGGCAGCACGTGGTCCCGGCCGTGCCCGGGCGAGCCGTGCTGGTGCTGCCAGCGGTCGTCGGACGGGAGCAGGTCGTCGAGCGCGCGCAGCAGGTCGTCGTCCGAGCCGGCGCCGGTCTCGATGATCGCCAGGCCGGCGGTGGCGTGCGGCACGAAGACGTGCAGCAGGCCGTCCCCCTGGCCGGCGACGAACCGCTCGGCCTCGCTCGTGATGTCCCGGACGGTCGGGCGGGACCCGGTCTGGACGGTGATCACCTCACTGCGCATACCTCGCATTCTGCCGCAGCCGGACGGCGGCCGCCGCCGCCCGCGCCTCCGGCCCCGATCGGCACAGCCGGCGATCGCACAAAGTTACCGGCGAGTACCTGTGTTCAGCGTCGCGTCTGGGGGAGGGAGACGTGACGACAAGCGCCACCAGGGGGCAGGATGGCGCTAGAGACCTATCCCACACAGAACCGAGGGAACGCCTGTGGCTACGGAACGCAAGCGCCCGGTGATCACCGCTGGTCTGCCGAGCCAGCTTCCGGACATCGACCCTGAAGAGACCAGCGAATGGGTCGAGTCGCTTGACGGTGTCATCGACGAGCGCGGAACCAAGCGCGCCCGGTACGTCATGCTGAGCCTGCTGGAGCGGGCCCGCGAGCGCCAGGTCGGGGTGCCCTCCCTGACCACCACCGACTACATCAACACCATCCCGCCGGAGCGCGAACCGTGGTTCCCGGGTGACGAGCACGTCGAGCGGCGGCTCCGGGCCTACATCCGGTGGAACGCCGCCATGCTGGTGCACCGGGCGCAGCGGCCGGAGATCGGCGTGGGCGGCCACATCTCCACCTTCGCCAGCTCCGCGTCCCTCTACGAGGTGGGCTTCAACCACTTCTTCCGGGGCAAGGACCACCCGGGCGGCGGCGACCACATCTTCTACCAGGGCCACGCCTCCCCCGGCATGTACGCGCGGGCCTTCCTGGAGGGCCGGCTCAGCGCCGACCAGCTCGACGGCTTCCGGCAGGAGCTGTCGCACCCGGGTGGCGCGCTGCCGTCGTACCCGCACCCGCGGCTGATGCCGGACTTCTGGGAGTTCCCCACGGTGTCGATGGGCCTGGGCCCGATGAACGCGATCTACCAGGCGCGGTTCAACCGCTACCTGCAGCACCGCGGCATCAAGGACACCTCCCAGCAGCACGTCTGGGCGTTCCTCGGCGACGGCGAGATGGACGAGGTCGAGTCGCTCGGCGCGATCGGCGTGGCCGCCCGCGAGGAGCTGGACAACCTCACCTTCGTGATCAACTGCAACCTGCAGCGGCTGGACGGCCCGGTCCGCGGCAACGGCAAGGTCATGCAGGAGCTGGAGGCGTTCTTCCGGGGCGCCGGCTGGAACGTCATCAAGGTCGTCTGGGGCCGGGAGTGGGACCCGCTGCTCGCCGCGGACACCGACGGCGCGCTGGTCAACCTCATGAACACCACGCCCGACGGTGACTACCAGACCTACAAGGCGGAGTCCGGGGCGTACGTCCGGGAGCACTTCTTCGGCCGCGACCCGCGGACCCGCAAGATGGTCGAGCACCTCAGCGACGACGAGATCTGGAACCTCAAGCGGGGTGGCCACGACTACCGGAAGCTCTACGCGGCCTACAAGGCGGCCATGGAGCACACCGGCCAGCCGACGGTGATCCTGGCCAAGACCATCAAGGGCTGGACGCTGGGCTCGCACTTCGAGGCCCGCAACGCGACCCACCAGATGAAGAAGCTGACGCTGGAGGATCTCAAGCTCTTCCGCGACCGGCTCTACCTCGACATCCCGGACAAGCAGCTGGAGGACAACCCGTACCTCCCGCCGTACTTCCACCCGGGCGAGAAGTCCGACGAGATGGAGTACCTGCACGAGCGGCGCAAGCAGCTCGGCGGCTACCTGCCGACCCGCCGGACCACCGGCAGGACGCTGCAGATCCCGGGCACCGAGCGCTTCTCCGACGTCAAGCGCGGCTCGGGCAAGCAGAAGGTCGCCACCACCATGGCCTTCGTCCGGCTGCTCAAGGACCTCATGAAGGACAAGGAGTTCGGCAAGCGCTGGGTGCCGATCATCCCGGACGAGGCCCGCACCTTCGGCATGGACTCGCTCTTCCCGACGGCGAAGATCTACTCGCCGCACGGGCAGCGGTACACCTCGGTGGACCGGGAGCTGTTCCTGTCGTACAAGGAGGCCACCACCGGCCAGATCCTGCACGAGGGGATCAACGAGGCCGGCTCGGTCGCCTCGTTCACCGCGGCCGGCACCTCGTACGCCACGCACGACGAGCCGATGATCCCGCTCTACATCTTCTACTCGATGTTCGGGTTCCAGCGGACCGGCGACGGGCTCTGGGCCGCGGCCGACCAGATGGCGCGGGGCTTCCTGCTGGGCGCGACCGCCGGCCGGACCACGCTCAACGGTGAGGGCCTGCAGCACGAGGACGGCCACTCGCTGCTGCTCGCCGCCACCAACCCGGCGGTGGCCGCCTACGACCCGGCGTTCGCCTTCGAGATCTCGCACATCATGGAGAGCGGCCTGCACCGGATGTACGGCGAGGCGCAGGAGAACATCTTCTACTACCTCACCGTCTACAACGAGCCGATCTTCCAGCCGGCCGAGCCGGAGGGCGTGGACGTCGAGGGCATCGTCAAGGGCATCTACCGCTACTCGCCGGCCCCGCAGGTCGACGGGGACGGTCCGAAGGCCAACATCCTGGCCTCCGGCACCGGCATGCAGTGGGCGCTCAAGGCGCAGAAGCTGCTCGCCGAGGACTGGGGCGTGGCCGCCGACGTCTGGTCGGTGACGTCCTGGACCGAGCTGCGCCGGGACGCGGTGGAGTGCGAGGAGCACAACCTGCTCAACCCGGGTGGCGAGCAGCGGGTGCCGTACATCCAGCGGAAGCTGGCCGACGCCGACGGGCCGAAGGTCGCGGTGAGCGACTGGATGCGCGCGGTGCCGGACCTGATCGCCCGCTGGGTACCGGGCGACTACACCTCGCTCGGCACCGACGGCTTCGGCATGTCGGACACGCGGCACGCGCTGCGCCGCCACTTCCACGTGGACGCCGAGTCGGTGGCCGTGGCGACGCTGCGCCAGCTCGCGCTGCGCGGCGCCGTGCCGGCCCACGTGCCGGCCGAGGCCGCCAAGAAGTACGCGCTGGACGACGTCACCGCCGCCCCGGTCGGGGAGACCGGCGGCGACAGCTGACCTGTCCGGTACGACAGGGGCCCGGCGCGCGAAGCGCCGGGCCCCTTCGTCGTCCTCGGTCCGGGATCAGGCCGGCGCGCGGGCCGGGGTCAGGGCGGCGACGAAGGGCTCGACGGCGGCCCGCCAGCCGGCGGGGTTGTCGTAGTGCAGGACGTGCCCGGCGTCGGGGACCAGCGCGAAGCGGCCGTCGGGCAGCAGCGCCGCCATCTCCCGCTGCCGGTCGACCGGCTGGTCGCTCTGCGCCCCGGCGACCACCAGCGCGGGGCACCGCACGGCGGCGAGCTCGGGCCGGTGGTCGCGGTCCGCCCAGTGCGCCAGGGAGGCGAGCAGGTGCTCGGGACGGGCGAGCGGACGCCACCCGTCCGGGGCGCCGGCCATCACCTCCACGAAGGACTCACCCTCGGTCCGCCGCTCGGCCCCGAAGAAGTCCCGCACGTCCGCCAGGGTCGGGAAGGGCACCGGCCACCCGGCCAGCCAGCGCCGCCACCGGTCGACCAGGTCGGGCGGGGTCACCGGGTTCAGGTCGGCGATCACCACGCCCCGGACCAGATCCGGCCGGGCGCCGGCGAGTTGCCAGGCGGTGAGCCCGCCCATCGAGTGGCCGACCACCAGCGCCGGCGCCAGGTCGAGCGCGTCGATCACGGCGACCGCGTCACCGACGTACGCCGGGCGGTCGTACGGGCCGTCGGGCTTGTCGCTGTGGCCGTGCCCGCGCGCGTCGTAGCCGACGACCCGGCCGTAGCGGGTGAGCCAGCGGGCGGTGGCCGTCCAGTTCGCCGCACGGCCGGTGAGACCGTGCAGCAGCAGGATCCCCGGCCCGTCGCCCCCGAAGTCGACCACGTTGAGCCCGGTCCCGGCGTGTCCCTCGATGCGCATGCGCCCTCTCCATACCTCGAATCGAGGTACACCGTATCGAGGCACTGTCACGACGGGCAAGGCAGAATGCGGAGGGTGTTGGAGTTGTCGATCCTGGGATTCCTGGGCGAAGGGCCGCTGCACGGCTACGAGCTGAAGGGCCGGATCGCGCGGCTCGCCGGCTACGCCCGGCCGGTCAGCGACGGCAGCCTCTACCCGGCCATCAACCGGCTGGAGCGGGCCGGACTGGTCAGCCGGGAACGCGAGCCGGGCGCCGCGGCGGCACCCCGGCACACCCTGTCGCTCACCGACGCCGGACGGGCGGAGCTGCGGCGGCGACTGCGTGAGCCGGCCGAGCTGGATGTCACGGACCAGAACCGGTTCTTCACGCTGCTGGCCTTCCTCGGCCAGCTCGGCGACCGGGCGGCGCAGGCCACGGTGCTCGAACGGCGGTTGGCCTTCCTCGACGAGCCGGCCAGCTTCTTCGCCACCGGCGACCGGCCGCAACGGGCCGCGGAGCAGACCGACCCCTTCCGGCGCGGGATGCTGGTGATGGCCCGGGAGATCAGCCGGGCCGAGCGGACCTGGCTCCGGGCCACGATCGCGGAGCTACGGGCGAACTGAGCGCGCGAGACGTGACAATGGTCCGGCGTCCCTGGCGGGGACGCCGGACCATCACCATCGCGGGCGACGCCGGGACAGGCTCGGTCAGCCGACGGCGGCCAGGTCGGTCAGCCGGGCCAGCGAGTCCTCCAGATCGGCGCCCACCCTGCGCAGGCCGAGCCGGAGCAGGGCGGCCTTGACCGGCCCGGCGGGCCACCGCACGACGATGAGCCGCACGACCGTCCCGCCCTCCTCCTCGTCGGGGGTGAGCTGTACGTAGATCTCGGTGCGCGCCTCGGCCCGGGCGCCGGCGCCCCTGGCCCGTTCGCGCCACCCGATCAGGGTCGGCTCCTGGTAGGCGATCACCTCGGCCTCGTGCGCGGCGCCGCGCCCGGCCTGGACCAGTTGTCGCCGACCGAACCCCTCCCCCGACAGGACCTCGGCCGCGCGAACCCCCGCCAGCCAGGCCGGCAACTGCTCGGCCCGCTGCACGACGTCCCAGACCGCTTCCACCGGCGCCACCACGTGCGCACTGCGCTCCACGAGGATCATGTCTATCTTTCCCCCACTTAAAACACATCCGCGATATTCGGCACTCTATGTGTAAATCGGACTTAAGCGGACGGGTTCGGAAAAGACACGCCGAAAACCCTTGCCCTGACAGCCTTTGCGGGCCTATGGCGCGGCGACCGCCCGGGCCCTAGAGTCGCGAGCACGCTTCGCGTTTCTGGGAGGGCGAATGACGAGCGCGCCGATGCCCGAGTTCCCCGCCGGCTTCCGGTGGGGGGTGTCCACGTCCGCGTACCAGATCGAGGGGGCGGTCACCGCCGGCGGCCGGGGGCCGTCCATCTGGGACACCTTCGCCCACTCCCCCGGCCGGATCGTCGACGGCAGCACGGGCGACGAGGCGTGCGACCACTACCACCGGTACGCCGAGGACGTCGGGCTGCTGGCCGGGCTGGGGGTGTCGGCGTACCGGTTCTCCATCGCCTGGCCCCGCGTGCAGCCCACCGGCGCCGGCCCGGCCAACGCGGCCGGGCTGGACTTCTACGACCGGCTGGTGGACGCCCTGCTCGCCGCCGGCGTGGACCCGGTCGCCACCCTCTTCCACTGGGACCTGCCGCAGGCCCTGGAGGACGCCGGCGGCTGGCTGAACCGGGACACCGCCCACCGCTTCGCCGAGTACGCCGACCTGGTCGCCGCCCGCCTCGGCGACCGGGTGAAGCTCTGGATCACCCTGAACGAGCCGTTCGTCCACATGAGCCTCGGGCACGGCATGGGCGCGCACGCCCCCGGCCGGCTGCTGCTCTTCGACGCCTTCCCGGTGGCCCACCACCAGCTCCTCGGGCACGGCCTCGCGGTCGCCGCGCTGCGCGCCCGCAGCACCAGCCCGGTGGCCATCGCCAACAACTACTCCCCGGTGCGGCTGGCCGGGGAGACCGACGCCGACCGGGCGGCCGGGGCGGCGTACGACGCGCTGCACAACCGGCTCTTCACCGACCCGCTGCTCGGCCGCGGCTACCCCGAGGAGCCGGGCCTCGACCCGGCCGTGGTCCGCGCCGGGGACCTCGACGTGATCGCCGCGCCCATCGACGTGCTCGGGGTGAACTACTACAACCCGACCGGCATCCGCGCCCCCGCCGACGCGGACTCGCCGCTGCCGTTCGAGATGGTGCCGCTGGACGGCTACCCGCGTACCGCCTTCGACTGGCCGGTGGCCCCGGACGGGCTGCGCGAGCTGCTCCTCCAGCTCCACCACCGCTACGGCGAGGCGCTGCCGCCGATCCAGGTCACCGAGAGCGGCTGCGCGTACGACGACGTGCCGGACGCCGACGGCCGGGTGGCCGACCCGGACCGGATCGCGTACCTGGACGGGCACCTGCGGGCGGTGCACGAGGCGATGGCCGCCGGGGTGCCGGTGACCGGGTACTTCGTCTGGTCGCTGCTGGACAACTGGGAGTGGGCCGAGGGCTTCACCAAGCGGTTCGGCCTGGTGCACGTCGACTACGCGACCCAGCGGCGCACCCCGAAGTCGTCGTACGCCTGGTTCCGGGACCTGGTCCGGCGATGACCACCGTCAACCCGACGCCGGCCTCGCTGCCGGCGGCGCTCGCCGAGCCGACGGTGCCGGTGCGGCGGAGCTGGATCGCGCTGATCTTCGCGGCCAACCTGGGCGTCTGGATGGCCTTCTTCACCCCGATCCAGGTGCTGCTGCCGCAGCAGGTGGAGCGGATCGCGCCGGGCGACAAGGAAGCCATGCTGGCGGTGGTCACCGGCCTCGGCGCGCTCGCCGCCGTGCTGGCGAACCCGCTCGCCGGGGCGCTGTCCGACCGGACCTCGCTGCGGCTGGCGAACCGGCATTTCGGCCGCCGGCACGTCTGGACCGCCACGGGCGCGGTGGTCGGCGCGCTCTTCCTGGTGGTGCTGGCCCGGCAGGACAGCATCGCCGGGGTGGCGGTCGCCTGGGTGGCCGCCCAGGTCTGCTTCAACGCCATGCTGGCCAGCCTCACCGCCGCGATCCCGGACCGGGTGCCGGTGGCGCAGCGCGGCGGCGTCTCCGGCTGGGTGGGCATCCCGCAGGCGCTCGGCCTGGTGCTCGGCGCGGTGCTGGTCACCGCCGTGGTCACCGGCAACGCCGCCGGGTACGCCGCCATCGCGCTCGCGGTGCTGCTGCTGTCCCTGCCGTTCGCGCTGCTCACCCAGGACGACCCGCTGCCCCGGGAACACCGGTCGCCGCTGCGGGCGCGCACGCTGCTCGCCTCGATGTGGATCAGCCCGCGCCGGCACCCCGACTTCGCCTGGGCCTGGTTCACCCGGTTCCTGGTGCAGACCGGCAACGCGCTGGGCACGCTCTACCTGCTCTACTTCCTCACCGACGGGGTGCGGGTGGCCGACCCCGAGGGCAGCCTGCTGGTGCTGATCCTGCTCTACACGCTCGGCATGATGCTCACCGCCGTGGTGGCCGGGCGGCTCTCCGACCGCTCGGGCCGGCGCAAGGTATTCGTGATCGTCTCCGGGCTGATCATGGCGGTGGCGGCCACGCTGCTCGCGGTGGCCCCGACCTGGCCCATGGCGATCGTCGCGGCGCTGCTGCTCGGCGCCGGCTACGGGGTCTACCTCGCGGTCGACGCCGCGCTGATCACCCAGGTGCTCCCGGCCGCCACCGACCGGGCCAAGGACCTCGGCGTGATCAACATCGCCAACTCGGCGCCGCAGGTGCTCGGCCCGGCGCTCTCCGCCCCGATCGTGGTCCACCTGGGCGGCTATCCCACCCTGTACGCGGTGACGGCGGCGGTCACCCTGGTCGGCAGCGTCCTCGTCCTGAAGATCAGGGCGGTGCCCTGAACCGGCCCCCTGCCGGAATGCGGTCGCGGCCCGCCGTAGGCTGGGGGACGTGACGGTACGTGTACGCTTCGCCCCCTCCCCGACCGGAATGTTCCACGTCGGCGGCGCCCGCTCGGCCCTGCAGAACTGGATCTACGCCAAGCAGCAGGGCGGGGTGTTCGTGCTCCGCATCGAGGACACCGACGCGGCCCGCAACAAGCCCGAGTGGACCGAGGGCATCCTCTCCGCGCTCGACTGGATCGGCATCGCGCGCGGCAGCTACGAGGGCCCCTACTTCCAGTCCTCGTACGCGGGTGAGCACCGGGCCGCCGCGCAGCGGCTCTACGAGGGCGGCCGGGCGTACTACTGCGACTGCACCCGCGAGGACGTGCAGGCGCGCACCGGCTCGCAGTACCAGGGCTACGACGGCTTCCACCGCGACAAGGGCCTCGGCCCCGGCGAGGGCCGGGCGCTGCGGTTCCGCACCCCGGACGAGGGCGAGACCGTGGTGGTCGACCTGATCCGCGGCGAGCCGACCTTCGAGAACAAGCTGATCGAGGACTTCGTCATCGCCCGCGGCGACGGCTCGCCCGTCTTCCTGCTGGCCAACGTCGTTGACGACATGACCATGGGGATCACCCACGTGATCCGGGCCGAGGAGCACCTGCCCAACACGCCCAAGCAGCAGCTGCTCTGGGACGCGCTCGGGGTCAAGCCGCCGGTCTGGGCACACGTGCCCGTGGTGGTCAACGAGAAGCGGCAGAAGCTGTCCAAGCGTCGCGACAAGGTCGCGCTGGAGGCGTACCGGGACGAGGGCTACCTCGCCGAGGCGATGCGCAACTACCTCATGCTGCTCGGCTGGGCGCCCTCCGGCGACCGGGAGATCGTGCCCTGGTCCGTCATCGAGGAGGAGTTCCGGCTGGAGGAGGTGAACCCCTCCCCGGCGTTCTTCGACGAGAAGAAGCTGCGCGCGTTCAACGGGGACTACATCCGGGCGCTGCCGGTCGAGGAGTTCGTCACCGCCTGCCAGCCCTGGCTGACCGGCACCGACACGATCGCCCCGCCGCCGTGGCAGCCGGCCGAGTTCGACCCGGCCGCGTTCGCGGCGGTGGCCCCGCTGGCGCAGACCCGGATCGCGGTGCTCAGCGAGATCGTGCCGAACGTCGACTTCCTCTTCCTGGCCGACCCGCTGATCGACGAGGCGGCCTGGGCCAAGGCCATGAAGGAGGGCGCGGCCGACCTGCTGGACGCGGCGATCGCCGCGTTCGAGGGGCTGGAGTCGTGGGACGCCGAGTCGCTCAAGTCCACCCTGGAGGCGGTCGGCGCGGAGCGCGGCCTGAAGCTGGGCAAGGCGCAGGCGCCGGTCCGGGTGGCGGTCACCGGCCGCACCGTCGGCCTGCCGCTGTTCGAGTCGCTGGAGGTGCTCGGCCGCGAGCGCACGCTGACCCGGCTGCGGGCCGCCCGGGTACGCCTGTTCTGACCGGATCGACAGGCGCCCGCCGTCGCTCCTCGCACCCCGGATTCACCGGACGTCGCGGGTGCCGCCGCCGAGACCCGGTGGCGCACCCGGGCGCGGCGGTACGTCGCCCAGCAGCGTCTCACCCAGATCGGTGAGGCGGTGCAGCACGAGGTTGCCGTGCCGCTGGCTGCTGATGAGCCCGGCCTCGCGCAGGATGGTGGTGTGGTGACTGGTGGTGGCCGGCGAGATGCCGGCGCGCCGGGCCAGTTCGCCGGTGGTGGCGCCCCGGACGGTGGCACGCAGGACGGCCAGGCGCGTGTGGCCGAGCAGCGGGCCGAGGCGGCGTTCCGGGTCGGCCGGTGACGCCGGCCCGGTCGTCGGGTCCGGTCGCTGCCGGCGGGCCGGGTAGACCAGGGCCGGGGGCAGCTCGGGGTCGGCCAGCGCGATCGGCGCATGCCAGCAGAAGTACGACGGGATCAGCGCGATCCCCCGACCGTCGAGGTGCATGTCCCGGTCCTCCGGGTAACCGTTCACGGACAGCACCGGCGGGTCCCAGCGCACGTCCGGACCCAGGTCGTCGAGGATCTGCCCGGCGCCGGTATCGAGTACCCGGGCCCCGCGCAGAGCCCGGTCGCCGGAGACGGCGGCGCCGATCTGCGGCAGGTACGGGGCGACCGCGACCCGGAAGTAGGCACGCAGCGCATCGCCGAGGCCGTGCAGGGCGGCGACCCGGCCGGCGGCCAGGTCCCCCAGCCAGGCGCCGTTGGCCGGAGCCGCCATCCGCCCCAGCTCGGTGCGGATCCGCCGGTTCGGGGTGCCGAGCACCCGGTCGATTCCCTCGTCGAGGTCGGCGACCGGGCCGGGCGTCAGGAAGTCCGGGAAGTACCGCTTGAGCGGCGCGACAGGCAGCAGCCGTTCGCGGACCACCGGGACGAGGCCGGCCCGTTGCAGGTCCCGGCGCACCTGCCGGTACCAGCCCGCGTATCCGGCGTAGCCGGCACGGGTCTGCAGGCGGTGCAGACTGCAGACGATCTCCCACAGTGGATCCGGCTGGACCGCCAGCCGGGTACGGCTGAGGTCCGCGGCCGTGAAGTGGATCCGCAGAGCCCGCATGGCGCACAGTGTTCCGAGATCGACCGCCGCGCTCAGTCTCGTGCGCGACATTGACATACATCGACATCTTCACCGGTCTGGAACACCGGTGTGCGACGGCCGAACGGGGCGGCAGCCAGACAGCTGCCGCCCCGCGGGGCACGACGGTTCAGCCGACGCTGCAGCTCGACCGCCACCGGTGGGAGGCGATGTTGTCGTTGGTGTTCTGCATGTAGCCGTCGCGGTTGGAGCCCCAGGTGAACCAGGCTCCGGTGAGGTCGTCCCAGGCGTCGCCGGCACCCAGGCAGGCGTACGCGCCGGTGTAGTCGGGGTGGATGTAGAGGGCGACCGGCCGGCCGCTGTTCGAGTCGTTCCACGCCGAGGACGCCAGGTTGCGCATGCTGGCCCGGTTGTTGTTGTCGCAGTTGGCGTTCTCGGCGACGTTGATGGTGTCCCAGTTGGTGTCGGCGTTGTACCACCAGCACCACCGGCCCGACCAGTAGGCGTCCTGGCTGACGTACAGGTAGCCGCTGCCGGCCGCCACGCGGTGCGGGTCGGCGTGCGGCGCCGGCCTGGGCGCGGCCTGCGCCGCGGCGGCGGTGACGGCCAGCGCGGCCAGCACCGCGACCAGGGTGGCCAGCAGGGCCCGTACTGCTCTCATGGTGTTTCCTCCCGTTGGGGCTTCTGCCGCGGCGGGTCCGCCACGGACGTCGTGGGGGTGTCAGCCGCCGGCCAGCACGGCACGGGCACGCGGCAGCGCGGCGCCTTCGAGGCGGAGCCGGTCGGCCACCTCGGTGGGGAACTGCCGTTCGACGGCGCGCCGGTGCTCGGCGTCGAGCCGCCGGGCGAGGCCGCCGAGTCCCGTCTCCGCGGCGCACGTCGCCTCGGCCACGGCCAGCCGGACCTCGCCGGCCGGGACGGTGTCGGACGCCGGTTCGGGCACCGACGCGCGGGCGGCGGCCGGGTCGGCGTACTCGTGCCCGGCGGCGCGCATGCAACGCCGCCACGCCGTCACGCCGGCGGCGTAGCGGGGGTCGGCGAGCACCCGGCCGACGCGCAGCCCGGCGAGGTTGTCGGTGGTCCTGGCGGCGCGGTACCAGGCGGGCAGGTCGCCGTAGAGGTGGCGTTCCGCCTCCGAGGTGCAGCTGCGGCTGCTGCGGCGCAGCACGCCGCCCGCCGGCAACGTCGCGCGCAGGGCGTCCGGCTCGCCGGGGTCGCCGTTGACGGCGCGTACGGCGGCCGCACCGCGCTCCGGCGGCAGCTCCCGGGCGTACCGGGCGTTCGGGTCGGCCGCCATCGCCGCCTGGAACCGGCGTTCCAGCACCCCGCCGTAGCCGTAGCGGCGGGCGTAGGACACGTCGTCGAGGACGTACGGGAACTCGCGCAGCTCCGGCACCGGGCGCCAGGGCACCGGCCAGTAGCGGAACCCGCGGCGCCGCATGCAGTCACGGATCAGCAGCTGCGTCGCGGTGTGCAGCACCTCCGCCGCCGGGGCGGACCCGGCCGGCGCGGCTGAGGCGGGCGCGGTCGCCGCCGGTTGCGGCCCGGCCGCGCCGTGGTCGCCGGGCGGCGGTGTCGTGTCGCGGCCGGCGCCCAGCGCTCCGCCGACCGCCACCGCGAGGACCGCCGGGACCGCGACGGCGTACCACCAGGACCGGGACCGGCGCGACCCACCCGCCATGACACCCACCTCGGCCGTCCGGGGCGCCGGATGCGCCCGTCAGGACATAGCCTCGGTACCGGGCGCGCGCCGGGACAGGGGACTTCGATCAGGTTCGAACGACCGGCGGACCTGTCCCGTACGCGGGGTCAGCCGCGGGCGGACCGGCGGCGCAGGAGCAGGCCGCCGCCCAGCGCGACCAGCGCCACGGCGACCCCGACCGCCCACAGCCAGCCCGTACCCCCGTCGGAGTCGACCTCGCCGGCGGCGGGCGTGGGACTCGCCGCGGAGGTCGCCGGGGTGCTCGGGGCGGCGGTGGTCGGGGCGGCGGTGGTCGGGGTGGCGGTCGCCGACGGCGGCGCGGCGGCCGTGCCGGTGGTCAGGGTGAAGCGGATCTCCCCGCTGATCGGGTGGCCGTCGGCCGAGCCGACCCGGTAGGCCACGATGTAGAGGCCGGCCGCACCCGGCGTGAACGGCACGCTCACCCGGTTGCCGGCGAAGGTCGGCGCGCCACCGGCGGCCGGCACGTTGTCCGGCCCGGTGATGGTGATCTTCGTCGTGGCGGGCGCCGGAGAGGCGAGGAACTTCAGCTCGACCCGCTTCGGCGCGGTGGCCACCCGCGCCCCGTTCTTCGGATCGCTGCCGGTCAGCGAGTTGTGCGCGGCCGCCGGCGCGGCCGGCAGCAACAGCGACACCGCGGCCACCACCCCGAGCACCACCGACCAGCCCCGCGCCACACGAACGACCCTGCCCCCCATGAACTCCTCCATCCGGGTACGATCCGGCCGCTGATCATCGGCCGCTCTGTTGGTCGGTCGCAGATCGCAGATAGTTCCAAATACTCTTCCAGCGAGTGCAACCCAGCGCCGTTCTGCGGAGTCTTTGAGGTGGACGCCGGTCCGCGCCCGGCGCCCACCCCTCGGCCGATCCAGCGCGACCTGCAGCGGAAGCCACCCATCGAACGGGGCGAGGAGGCGGCGATGGTCAGGAAGGTGAGGCGGCTGCTGGCGGCCGTGGCCGGGATGGTGGTGGCGGGCGCCTGCTCGCTGGCCCTCCTCGGCGCGGCACCGGCGCAGGCGGCGCCCAAACCCAAGCTCGCACCGGCCGGAGTGGACATCACCGGCCACCGGCTCGACCAGCCGCTGCGACTGCGCGCCGACACCCGGCCCGCCGAGGTGAACATGGTCGTCGACCAGGTCAAGTGGCTGGGCGCCAGCGGCCAGCAGCGGGGCCCGGCGGCCAAGGACCTCGGTCCGAAGTACACGATCGTGCTGTTCGTCGCGGGCACGGCCTCGAAGACCTACGACCTCTACCCGCTCGCCAAGGGCGGTCCGCGCGTCTACCGGCCGGCCAAGCAGCCCGACCTGAGCAAGACCCGGGCCGGCTGGTTCTTCGGCCGGCTCAACATGTCCGAGACGCTGCGCACCGCGGGGGTGCCGCTGGAGCGGCAGTTCGACACGCTCAGCGGCGGCATCGGCGGCGGCGAGCGGGTCATCCCGGAGGAGGCCCTCGACCCGGTGCAGGACATCGACGCCGCGCTCGGCGAGCTCCAGCGGCTGCTGCTGCTCAACGTCGGGGTGATGGTCGTCATCACCGCCGGGCTGGCCGGCATCGCGCTGCTGGTGCGCCGCCGCACCCGCTGAGCCCCGGGGGCTCAGACCTCCAGCACGACCTTGCCCCGGACGTGTCCCGCCGCCACCAGGCGCTGCGCCTCGGCCGCCTCGGCCAGCGGGAACGTCCGGGCCACGTGCACGGCGAGCCGGCCGGCGTCGACGAGCCCGGCCAGCACGCTCAGGTCGGCCGTGGACGGCTTCACGAAGACGTAGCTGCCGCCGAGCCGGGTGACGTGCTCCGGGTCGGCCGTGGAGATCAGCCGCGCGGGCCGGGCCAGCAGCTCGGCGGAGACGTCCAGCGCGTCGCCTCCGAACAGGTCCAGCGCCACGTCCACCCCGTCGGGCGCGACCGCGCGGACCCGGTCCAGCAGGCCGTCTCCGTAGCTGACCGGCTCGGCGCCCAGCGACCGGACGAAGTCGTGGTTGGCCTCGCTCGCCGTGCCGATCACCCGGCCGGCGCCGAGCGCCCGGGCCAGCTGCACCGCCAGGTGCCCCACCCCGCCGGACGCGCCGTGCACCAGCACGGTGTCACCTCCGCCGGTGCGGGCCAGCTGCAACGCCTGGTAGGCGGTGAGGCCGGCCAGCGGCAGCCCGCCCGCCTCGGCCCAGGACGCCTGCACCGGCTTGTCGGCCAGGCACCGCTCCGGGGCCGGCACCAGCTCCGCGTACGTGCCGTGCTGCACGTCGTCGCGCCGGACGTAGCCGATCACCTCGTCACCGACGGTGAACCCGGCCACCGCGGGCCCGACCGCCTCAACCACCCCGGCGGCGTCCCAGCCGGGCACCAGCGGGAAGTGGCTCGGCATGGCGCCGGCCAGGTGCCCCTCCCGGATCTTCCCGTCGACCGGGTTCACCCCGGCGGACCGCACCCGGACCAGGACCGTGTCCGGCCCCACCGGCGGTGTGGGCAACTCGCGCAGGGTGAGCCGGTCGACCGGGCCGTACGCGTCGATCGCGATCGCCTTCACCCCGCCCACGCTAGCCGCCGGACGGCGGCCGCGGGGTCAGCACCAGCGGCGCGGGGGCCGCTCCCGGCGGACCGCGCGGCTGCGCGGCCGGACCGCGCCGTGCCGGTGCGCGCCCGCCCAGCCGGGCAGGTCACTGCGGCAGCCCTGAGCCGGCTCCGCCTCTCCCCCGGCCGGGGGCGCCGGCTCGGCGGCCCGCTGGCGGGGCACCGGCGGCTCGTCGTCGGCCCGCTCGGGCGCCCAGCCGGTGGCCGGCTCCGGATGGGTCAGGCCCGCCCGGCGCGGGTGCTTGGCGGGCGCCGGCTGGTCGTGGTGGCCCGGCCGGCAGGGCTCACCCTGGGCGCAGCCGTGCTCGGCCTCCCCGTGCGCCATCCCGGTCTCCTCACGTTCGCCTTCGCCCGTCGGGCGGTAATCACCCCGACGTGCCCTGACACCGTACTGGCCGGGCCCGACGGGCTGTTCAGCGCGTACCCGCGGAGATCGTCGGCGGACCGGAACGGGTCAGGGGCGGCGGGCGGCGTCCAGGTCGGCGCGCGTGAGCAGGGCGCGCAGCGCGATGCCGTGCCCGGCGAGCGCCTCCGTGCCGCCCTCGCCCCGGTCGATCACGCAGAGCGCGTGCTCGACGGTGGCGCCCAGCTCGCGGAGCTGGCCGGTGGAGATCACCACCTGGCCGCCCGAGGTCACCACGTCCTCGACCACCAGGACCCGCCGCCCGGCGACGTCCGCGCCCTCCGCCAGCCGGGCGGTCCCGTACGCCTTGGCGGTCTTGCGGACGAACGCGCAGGGCAGCCCGACGTGCCGGGCCAGCGCGGTGACCACCGGGATGCCGCCCATTTCCAGGCCGGCCAGCACCTCGGTGCCGGGCGGGACGAGCCCGGCCAGGCCGGCGGCGACCCGGTCCAGCAGCACCGGGTCGGCCTCGAACCGGTACTTGTCGAAGTACTCGTCGGCGGTGCGGCCGGAACGGAGCACGAACCGGCCGGTGAGCCGGCAGGTGGCGTCGATGTCGCGGGCGAGGTCGGCGAGGGCGCGCGGGGTGTCGGTCACGGGAGATGATTGTCACCGCCGGCCGGCGGCGCCCGGCCGGCGGGCGGGCCTCGGAGTGCAGGTGCTGGTCAGGGCGTGTCAGGCTGGTGCGGTGAGCGAACCGGGCGGGACCGAACTGTCGGCGACGCTGCGCCGCATCGAGCGGGCGGCGGGCGCGCTGTCGACCGCCAGCGTGGCGCGGATGGACGAGACGCTGCCCTGGTTCCGGGAGCTGCCGGCCGACCAGCGCTCCTGGGTCATGCTGGTCGCCCAGGCGGGCGTCCGGTCGCTGGTGCAGTGGCTGCACCAGGGCGGCGGCGCGACCGACAGCACCCAGGAGGTGTCGGACGAGGTCTTCGCCGCCGCGCCGCAGGCCCTCGCCCGCTCGATCACCCTCCAGCAGACCGTGGCGCTGATCAAGGTGACCATCGAGGTGGTCGAGGAGCAGGTGTCGCACCTCGCCGTGAAGGGCGAGGAACAGCTGCTGCGGGAGGCCGTGCTGCGCTTCTCCCGGGAGATCGCCTTCGCCGCCGCCCGGGTCTACGCCCGCGCCGCCGAGACCCGCGGCTCCTGGGACGCCCGGCTGCAGGCGTTGCTGGTGGACGCCCTGCTGCGCGGCGACTCCCCCGACGTGCTGGCCAGCCGGGCGGCCGCGCTGGGCTGGTCCGACGCGCCGCCGGTGGCGGTGGCGGTGGGCCGCTCCCCCGGCGGTGAGGTGGCCGCTGTGCTGCACACCGTCTACCGGCAGGCCCGCCGGATCGGGGTCGAGGTGATCGGCGGTGTGCACGGCGACCGGCTGGTCATCGTGCTGGGCGGGGCGGCCGACCCGGTGGCGGCCACGGAGAAGCTGCTCACCGCGTTCGGGGAGGGCCCCGTGGTGGTCGGCCCGGCCGTGCCCAGCCTGGACGAGGCGACCGACTCGGCGCGCGCCGCGCTGGCCGGCTTCCGGGCCGCGCCGGCCTGGCCGACCGCGCCCCGCCCGGTCTCCGCCGCCGACCTGCTGCCCGAGCGGGCCCTGGCCGGCGACGCCGAGGCCCGCCGCCGGCTGCGCCACGACGTGTACGCCCCGCTCGCCCGCGCGGGCGGCGAGCTGCTGGAGACGCTGGACGCCTTCTTCGCGGCCGGCGGCACGCTGGAGAGCGCGGCCCGGGCCCTCTTCGTGCACCCCAACACGGTGCGGTACCGGCTCAAGCGGGTCGCCGAGGTGGCCGGCTTCTCGCCGCTCACGCCGCGCGACGCCTTCACCCTGCAGGTGGCCCTGACGGTCGGCCGGCTGGACCCGGTGGTACCGGGTGTCGCACCGGTCCCGAGCCAGACAATGAGCCCAGGAGCCGGCAAAACGCCACAGACGGGTGATGATCGGCGCCGATCTTTGTAGGTATCCTCCAAACCTTCTAGTGCGGTTTGGTGCCGTGCGTTACAGCGCGACCCGCGAGTATCCGTCAGAGTCGTAGACGTGCTCGCCGTACTCTCACCCGGACAGGGTTCGCAGAAGCCCGGTTTCCTGACCCCCTGGCTCGACCTGCCCGACGCGGCGGCGCGCCTGCGCTGGTGGTCGGCGCTGGCCGGGGTCGACCTGCTCCACCTGGGCACCCGGGCGGACGCGGACGAGATCAAGGACACCGCCCGCACCCAGCCGCTGCTGGTGGCCGCCGCGCTGCTCGCCGCCGAGCACCTGCCGATGCGCGACGTCGGCCTGGTCGCCGGCCACAGCGTCGGCGAGCTGGGCGCCGCGGCCCTGGCCGGGGTGCTGCCCGCCGAGGCGGCCGTGACCCTGGCCGGCGTACGCGGCCGGGAGATGGCCGCCGCCTGCGCGCTGGAGCCGACCGGGATGGCCGCCGTGCTCGGCGGCGACCCCGACGAGGTGCTCGCCGCCCTGGACGCGCACGGGCTGCACCCGGCCAACCGCAACGGCGCCGGCCAGATCGTCGCCGCCGGCGCGGTGGCCGGGCTGGAGAAGCTCGCCGCCGAACCGCCCGCCCGCGCCCGGGTCATCATGCTCAAGGTGGCCGGCGCGTTCCACACCCCGTACATGGCCCCGGCCGAGGCCGCGCTGGCCGAGGTGGCCGCCGGCATCACCCCCGCCGACCCGGCCCGCACCCTGCTCTCCAACCTGGACGGCGCCCCGGTCGCGCACGGCCGGGAGATGGTGCAGCGGCTGGTCCGCCAGGTGACCGCCCCGGTCCGCTGGGACCTGTGCATGCGCACGCTGGCCGACCTCGGCGTCACCGGCGTCATCGAGCTGCCGCCGGCCGGGACCCTGGCGGGCCTCTTGAAGCGGGAGCTCAAGGGCGAGGGGGCGCCCGAGATCGTCACCCTCAACACCCCCGACGACCTGCCCGCCGCGCGGGACCTGATCGCCCGGCACAGCGCATGAGCCCGGAAAACGAGCCGATCCTGCGGGTCCCGCAGTCGCGAACGGAAGGTATCTACTGATGGCCGGCAGCCGGATCGTCGCGATGGGGCACTACCAGCCCTCCCGCGTCGTCACCAACGACGACCTCGCTCAGATGGTCGACACCAACGACGAGTGGATCCGGGACCGGGTCGGCATCGTCACCCGCCGGATCGCCGGGGACGAGACGGTGGCCGACATGGCCGCCGCCGCCGCGGGCAAGGCGCTGGCCAACTCGGGCCTCACCGCCGCCGACATCGACCTCGTCGTGGTCGCCACCTGCACCTCGGTCGACCGCAGCCCGAACGTGGCCTGCCGGGTCGCGGCCAAGCTGGGCATCAGCGCCCCGGGCGCGTACGACATCAACACCGCCTGCTCCGGCTTCGCGTACGCGCTGGGCACGGTGGACCACGCCATCCGGGCCGGCGCGGCGCGCAACGCGATCGTGATCGGCGCCGAGAAGCTGTCCGACTTCACCGACTGGACCGACCGGTCGACCTGCATCATCTTCGGCGACGGCGCGGGCGCAGCCGTGGTCACGGCGACCGCCGAGGGCGAGCCGGCCGGGGTGGGTCCGGTGGTGTGGGGTTCGGTGCCGGAGAAGAGCGACGCGGTCCGGATCGAGGGCTGGCGGCCGTACATCGCGCAGGAGGGGCAGGCGGTCTTCCGCTGGGCCACCACGGCGCTGGCCCCGCTCGCGCTCCAGGCCTGCGAGAAGGCCGGGGTGGCCCCGTCGGAGCTGGCCGCGTTCGTGCCGCACCAGGCCAACGCCCGGATCATCGACGGCATCGTCAAGCGGCTGGACATCCCGAACGCGATCATCGCGAAGGACATCGTCGAGTCCGGAAACACGTCGGCGGCGAGCGTGCCGCTGGCCCTGTCGAAGATGGTCGAGCGGCGCGAGGTGCCCTCCGGCGCCCCGGTGCTGCTGTTCGGCTTCGGCGGCGGCCTGACCTACGCCGGTCAGGTCGTCCGCTGCCCCTGAAGACTCCCTCGGGCGCGAGCGCCGAGGTGTGACGACCGGCGTCGCCGGCCGTCGAGTGAACCCCCGATGAGAGGAACCAACCGCAATGACCCGTGACGAGATCACCGCCGGCCTCGCCGAGATCCTCGAAGAGGTTGCCGGGGTGAACCCGGACGACGTGGCCGAGGGGAAGTCCTTCACCGACGACCTCGACGTCGACTCGCTCTCCATGGTGGAGGTCGTGGTGGCGGCCGAGGAGAAGTTCGGCGTCAAGATCCCGGACAACGAGGTGCAGAACCTCAAGACCGTGGGCGACGCCGTCAGCTACATCGCGGCGCAGTCCTGATCATGAGTCGTCCCGACGTCGTCGTCACCGGGCTCGGCGCGACGACCCCGCTCGGCGGGGACGTCGCGTCGACCTGGGACGCCATGCTCGCCGGCCGCTCCGGGGTGAGTGCGCTCACCCAGGAGTGGGCCGCGCAACTGCCGGTCCGGATCGCCGCGCAGCTCGCCGTCGAACCGTCGACGGTGCTGGACCGGGTCAAGCTGCGCCGGCTGGACCGGTCCGAGGCGATCGCGATCGTGGCGGCGCAGCAGGCCTGGGCGGACGCCGGGCTGGCCGACTCCGGGCTCGACCCGGAGCGGCTGGCCGTCAGCGTCGGCTCCGGCATCGGCGGCGCCACCACCCTGCTCGCCCAGGACGACATCCTGGAGGCGTCCGGCCCGCGGCGGGTCTCCCCGCACACCATCCCGATGCTGATGCCGAACGGCCCGGCCGCCTGGGTGGGGCTGGAACTCGGCGCCAAGGCCGGGGTCCACTCGGTGGCCAGCGCCTGCGCGACCGGCGCGGAGGCGATCGCGCTGGGGCTGGACATCATCCGCGCCGGCCGGGCCGACGTGGTGGTGGCCGGCGGCACCGAGGCGGTCATCCACGCGCTGCCGATCGCCGGGTTCAGCTCGATGCGGGCCATGTCGACCCGCAACGACGAGCCGGAGAAGGCGTCCCGCCCCTGGGACAAGGGCCGCGACGGCTTCGTCCTCGGTGAGGGCGCGGGTGTGGTGATCCTGGAGCGTGCCGACCACGCCGCCGCCCGCGGCGCCCGGGTCTACGCGCGCCTCGCCGGCGCCGGGATCACCTCGGACGCCTACGACATCGTGCAGCCGCACGCCGAGGGCGAGGGTGCCATCCGGGCCATCGCCAAGGCGGTCGCGGACGCGGACGTCGCGAAGACCGACATCCGGCACGTGAACGCGCACGCCACCTCGACCCCGGTCGGCGACATGCTGGAGATCGGCGCGCTGCACAAGGCGGTGGGCGACCACGTGCTGCTGTCGGCCACCAAGTCGATGACCGGGCACCTGCTCGGCGCGGCCGGCGCGCTGGAGTCGATCGCCACCATCCTGGCCATCCGGGACGGCGTCGTGCCGCCGACGATCAACCTGGACGACCCGGACGAGGGGCTCACCCTCGAGGTGGCCGCGCACAAGGCGCGCCACCTGGAGATCCCGGCGGCGCTGAACAACGCGTTCGGCTTCGGCGGGCACAACGTGGCCCTGGTGTTCACCCGGGCCTGAGCACGGCCTGCCCGCTCGGGGCCCGCGTCCGCACCGGACGCGGGCCCCGAGCGCGTCTCAGCCCCGGTTGCGGGGATGCTGCCGCGCGGTCCGCTCGTTGCCCCGCCGGTAGTTGCCGGTCCACCGGGCCATCACCAGTTGCGGGTCGTCGCCGACCTCGGCGAGGAACTGCGCGGCGCGCCCGCCGCGCAGCGTGGCGGCGACCCGGCCGTGGTGGGTGATCACCACCGACCCGTCGGCCCGTTCGACATAGCGGAAACCCTGCGCCTGCTCTCCCATCGGCGCCACCCTGCCAGCACCCGCGCCCGGCCGCACCCGGATTTGCCGCCGTCCCGGTCCCGGCCCGCGGTGGCCGTTAGGGTGAGACCGCCGAGCCGTCGAGGAGCACCACCCGTGGAAGCGACCGAGATCCGCAAGCTCGCCGCGCTGGAGGACACCCACTGGTGGTACCGGGAGCGGCGCGTCCTGCTGGGGCGGGCGCTGCGCCGGTTGGCGGCGGCGGGCACCCGCCCGGGCCGGGCGCTGGACATCGGCGCGGCCGGCGGCGGGAACACCCG
The DNA here is from genome assembly GCF_040631005.1 of Micromonospora sp. NPDC005707. Taxonomy (NCBI): domain Bacteria; kingdom Bacillati; phylum Actinomycetota; class Actinomycetes; order Micromonosporales; family Micromonosporaceae; genus Micromonospora; species Micromonospora sp. NPDC005707. Next base: position 202,259 of record NZ_JBEXYR010000003.1, on the reverse strand, counting down.
GGTGCTGCGGGCGCACGGCTGGCGGCCCGTCGCCCTGGAATACAGCGCCGAGGGCGCCGGGGTGGCCCGGGGCCGGGGCCTCGACGTGATCCGGGCCGACGCCCGGCACCTGCCGGTCCCCTCGGCCGGCCTGGGCCTGGTGGTCGCCTTCGACATCCTGGAGCACGTCGACGAGGACCACCTGGCGGCCGCCGAGATCCGGCGGGCGCTGCGCCCCGGCGGGGCGGTCCTGATCGCCGTGCCGGCCGACATGCGGCTCTGGTCGGCGCACGACGTGGCGGTCGGCCACGTCCGGCGCTACGACCGCGCCGGGCTGCGGGCCGTGGTGGAGAAGGCCGGCCTGGCGATCGACGAGCTGTGGAGCTGGAACGTGCTGCTCCGCCCGGTGGCGGCCTGGCGGCGGCGCCGGTCCACCGGCAGCGACCTGGACCCGCCGCACCCGCTGGTCAACCTGGGGTTGCGCACGGTCGTCACGGCCGAACGCCACCTGCCGGTGCGGGCGCTGCCCGGAGTCTCGCTCATGCTGCGCGCCCACCGCCCGGCCTGACCCGCCCGGCCGTGCCGGCCCGCGCCGTCACCGCCGGCGGCGACCGGGTCAGCGCAGCCGGTAGACGGCCGTCCGGGAGTTCTCGAAGCGCAGGTCGGCCAGCGTCCGCAGGGCCGGCGCCTCGGCGCCGACCTGCCGGTCCACCACCAGCCAGCGCACCCCGTACCGGTGGCGCAGGGCGGTCAGGCCGGCGGCCGTGGGGGCCGTGAAGGCCGAGTCGTTGGCGCGTTGCCGGTCGGCGTCCCAGAACGGCGCGTACGGGCCGTCCGGCCGGCCGACCATCCGGGGCGCGAACGCCCACCCCTCGACCAGCACCGACCGCTCGGCGTAGCCGCTGAGCCAGAACGACCGGGCGTCGCACCACCCGTCCACCACCTCCCGGCAGTGCGCGTTCGTGGCGAGCACGTCGTCCGGCGCGCTGTGCGCCCGCACCCAGCGGGCCGCCTCCACCCGGGAGGCGGGCATCGCCACCACCGGGTACGCCCCGCCGTTCGGGTAGACCCGGGTCGCGGCGGCGTCCAGCACCAGCCCCGGCGCCCCGGCGGTCAGCACGGCGGTCAGCAGCACCAGCCCGCCCCGGTCGGCCAGCCCCGGCCAGCGACCCACCAGGGCCGGCCAGCACAGGAACACCAGCACCGCCGGCACGGTCAGCACGGCCGCCCAGCGGAGCAGCGGCAGCACCGGGGCGTACGCGGGGACGGCCGGCGAGCTGGTCGCGGAGTTGAGCTGCACCGCGGTGAGCAGCACGGCGAACCCGGCGGCGCCCGCGCCGAGCAGCCACCGGCCCCGGGCGGCGAGGGCGGCCCGGTCGGCCACCTCGACCCAGCCCCACGCGGAGAGCAGCACCCCGAAGGCGAACCCGGTCCGGGTGAAGTACTGGTTGCTGCTGCCGGGATGCCCGACGAGCAGGTAGATGGCCGGGCCGGCGAGCGCTCCGCCGAGCAGGAACACCTGCACCGGCTCGAACCGCCACCGGCGCGGCCGGAACAGGGCGAGCGCGCCGGCCAGCCGGAGCTGGAGGTTGAGCAGGAACGCCACCGCGACCAGCACCCACCACAGGGCGGTCACCCCGGCCGGCCGGCCGGTCGGCACGTACGGGCGCAGCCCGGAGAGCGGGTCCAGGACCACCCCGTGGCTCTCGAAGGCGAACAGCACCGCGGTGGCGAACACCTGCGCGGCCAGGGCGAGGCCGGCGGCGACCAGCACTGCCCGGGGCAGCCGGCGGCGGACCACCAGGGTCGCCACGGCGGTGAGACCGAGCGCGGCCAGCACCACCGGCAGGGTGCTGGCCTTCGCGCCGGTCGACGCGGCCAGGAAGAGGACGGCTAGCGCCCAGGCGCCGCGGCCCAGCGGCGGCACGGTCACCGCGCGGGCCCGGCCAACGAGCTCACCGAGCGCGGCGATCAGCGGCAGCAGCAGCACCCAGCTGTACGTCATCGACGGGCTGCCCCAGACGATGAAGGTGGCCTGGCTGCCGAAGAGCTGCCGCCAGCCGTTCTCGAAGCCGAACTCGCCCACCGTGAACAGCAGCGCGGCGGCCACCACCCCGGCGTACGGCCGGCCGGTGATCCGCCAGCCGACCACGGCCAGCAGCACGGCGGCGAGCGCGCACAGCGCGGGCACGGCGAGCCGGAACAGCACCGTGGGCAGGTCCACCCCGCTGACCAGGCTCGTGGCGGCCAGGTGGGCGAAGCCGAACCAGTGGTAGTGCAGCGGCTCCCCGGCGACCTGCGGCACCTCGGGCGGCACCTGGTGGGTGGCCGCCCCGGCGAGGGAGAGCTCGAAGGCCAGGTCGAGGTACTGGGCCTGCCCCTCGTCGGTGGGCAGCACCGGGTTGACGGCGAGGAACGAGCCGTACAGGTAGAGGGTGAAGCCGGCCACCACCCCCGCCAGCGACCACGCCCACGCCGCCGGCGCCACCGTCGGGTACCGGACCCGCCAGTGCCGGCGCAGCCGGGGCACGGCGGCGAACGGCACCACCACGGCGAGCGGCCACAGGCGCAGCCAGCCGGGCAGCCCGACCGCGGTGAACCCCGCCCACGCGACCAGCTCCAGCACCAGGCCGACGGCCGCGCCCAGGGCCAGGTCCTCGACCAGGGTGTGCGGCCGGCGGCGCAGCGCGCGGAACACCAGCGTGCCGGGGAGCAGCACGGCCAGCGCCGCGTACGCGGTCCAGCGGGCGATCGCGCCGGCCGGGGTGCCGGCGGCGAGCAGCACGGCGACCACGGCGGCGTACCCGGCGACGGCCGGGGCCCAGCGCAGGGCGGCCGGGCGGCGGCGCGGGTCGGCGGCCGCCGGGGCGGCGCCGGTGGCGACGGCGGTCACCGCAGGCTGTCGGCCAGCTCGGCGGAATCCGGACGGGCGGCGGCGCTGTCGCCGGCCACCAGGTAGGCGGGCCGGCCCTGCACGGCGGTGTAGATCCGGGCCACGTACTCGCCGAGCAGGCCGAGGCAGAGCAGCTGCACCGCGCCGAGGAAGAGGATCGCCAGGTAGAGCGAGGGCCAGCCGCTGACCGTGGCGCCGGCGAACCAGGCCAGCACGGCCGCGACCACGAGCACCCCGCAGACCGCCACCCCGACCAGGCCCAGCCAGGTGGCCACCCGCAGCGGGGCGGCGGAGAAGCTGGTGACGCTCTCGGCGGCCAGCCCGGCCATCCGGGACAGCGGGTACTTCGTCCGGCCCGCGGCGCGTTCCTGCCGCTCGTAGGTCACCTCGGCGCTGGGGAAGCCGAGCCAGGGCACCACCAGCCGGAGCACGGGGCTGCGCTCGGGCAGCTCCCGCAGCGCCTCCACGACGGCCCGGCTGAGCAGCCGGAAGTCGCCGGCCTGGGCGGGGACCTGCTCGCCGACCAGCCGCCGGACCAGGCGGTAGTAGCCACCCGCGCTCCACCGCTTGAACCGGGTGTCCCGGCTGCGGTCGGCCCGCACGGCGTAGACCACGTCCAGGTGGTCGGCCCGGGCCCGGCGCAGCAGCGCGACGATCACCTCGGGCGGGTCCTGGAGGTCGGCGTCGATGCTGACCACGTACGCGCCCCGGGCCCGGAGCAGGCCGGCGTGCAGGGCGGCCTGGTGCCCGCTGTTGCGGCGCAGCCGCAGCACCCGCAGCTCGGGCCAGCCGACCCGCAGCGCGGCCAGCGCCGCCGGGGTGCCGTCGGTGCTGCCGTCGTCGACGGCCACCACCTCGTACGCCTCGCCGAGCCCGTCGAGCACGCCGCGCAGCCGGACGGCGAGCAGCGGGAGGACGGCCGCCTCGTCGAACATCGGCACCACCACGGACAGGGCCGGCTGCGGCGCGGTCACGGCACTCGACCCCCCGGATTCCCTGGCGGCGGACCGGGCCGACGCTACCAGTCGGGCAGGTCAGGCCCGGGCCGGTCGGGCGGCACCCGCCCCGATCAGGTGCCGCAGGTGGTGGCGGGCAGGCCGGACACCTTCACCGGGGAGTGGCCGGTCGGGCGGGCCTTGCCGGCGAGCACCGCGGCCAGCGCGGTCATCGACGCCCGGGTGGACGAGTAGGTGGCCAGCAGGGTCGGCGACTTCGCCCCGGCCAGCACGTACGGGGTGTCCATGGCCACCGTCACGGTGGCGTCCGCGCGCAGGTCCTTGCTCCCGTCGCCGTACCCGACGAGGTGCACGACGGTGCCGCCGCTCGGCACCACCTTGACCCCGGCGGCGGTGAGCGCCGCGGTCAGCGCAGCCCGGGTGCCGTCCCGCCCCCCGGAGGAGGTGACGGTGACCGGGCCGGCCACCGGGCTGCCGCACCGGCCGCGCAGCATGGTCACCGCGGCGGCGGCCAGGTCGGCGGCGGCCTTGCGGTGCCCGGCGCTGTCCAGCGTCGACAGCGCGGGCGCCGGCCGGTCGGCCAGCTTGAACTTCATGGTGAGCACCCGGGTGACCGCCTCGACGAGCCGGGTCCGGGGCAGCGAACCGTCCTTGAGCGCGGCGCGCAGCCCGTCGTACGCCTGGCCCACGTTCGGGGTCATGAGGATGAGGTCGTTGCCGGCGTTCAAAGCTCGGACCGCGGCCTCGCCCGGCGACCACTTCTTGGCCGGCGCCATGTTCATCCCGTCGGTGATCACCACGCCCTGGAAGCCGAGCTGGCCGCGGAGCACGTCGGTGAGCAGCTTGCGGGAGAAGGTGGCCGGGGTGCCCGGGTCGACCGCCTTGACGTCCAGGTGGGCGGACATCACCGCCATGGCGCCGGCGTCGATCCCGGCGTGGAACGGCGGGAACGCGGTGCGGTCCAGCACGGCGCGGGACTGCCCGACCACCGGCAGGTCGGTGTGCGAGTCGGCGGCGGTCAGCCCGTGCCCGGGGAAGTGCTTGACGGCGGCACCGACCCCCTCGGCCTGCAGCCCGCGGACCGCGCCGGCCACCTGCGCCGAGGCGGTCTTCGGGTCGGCGCCGAAGGAGCGGGAGCCGATCACCGTGCTGCGGGTGGCCAGCACGTCGGCGACCGGCGCGAAGTCCAGGTTGACGCCCATGGCGGCCAGCTCGGCGCCGGCGGCCCGCCAGGCGGCCTCGGTCAGCGCCGGGTTGCCGGCGGCACCGGCGGCGAGCGGGCTGGGCAGCAGGGTCACCCCGTCGGTGATCCGGGTGACCACGCCGTACTCCTGGTCGGTGCCGATCAGGAAGGGTGCGGCGCCGGCGGGCAGCCGGCCGGCGGCCGCGCGCAGCCCGTCGGTCAGCGCGCGAACCTGCTTCGGGTTGTCGACGTTGGTGGTCTCCTGGTTGCCGGACGTGGGGTCGTCGGCGCTGAAGCCGACCAGGATCAGCCCGCCCAGGCGGTACTTCGCGACCATCTCCGCGGGGGTGTCGACCCCGGCCAGGGCCCGGTTGCCGGCCGCCGACCCGGGCGACACCTTCGTCGCCGAGCTGCCGTACGCATAGGGCATCAGCACCTGGCCGACGAGATCCTCGTCGGAGAGCGTCGCCACCAGGGCGGCCGCCCGGGCGGCCGGGTCGGCGCCGGCCGGGGCGGGAGCGGCCGACGACGGGACCGGCGCCGGGCTCGACGGGGTCGGTCGGGGCCGTTCGGGCTCACCCGAGCACCCGGAGGCGAGCAGCGCGGTCAGTGCGGCGAGCGCGACGCAGGCGCGGCGCGGGGAAATCGACACGCGCCCCACCGTATCGGGGCAACTTGACCTTCTGTCAGCCCACCCGGGTGAGCAGCGTCACCGGCGCGCCGTCACCGGCGAACCGGTAGGGCTCCAGTTCGGCGTCCCAGGCGGTGCCGAGGGCCTTGTCGAGGGCGTGGGCGAGCGCCTCCGGGGCCCGGGCGGAGGCCATGATGCTGCGCAGCCGGTCCTCGCCGAGCTGGATGTCACCGGCCGCGCCCACGGTGGCCCGGAACAGGCCGCGCCCCGGGACGTACATGAAGCGCTCGCCGTCGACCCCCGGGCTGGGCTCCTCGGTGACCTCGAAACGGATCATGGGCCACTGCCGGAGGGCAGCAGCCAGTTCGGCGCCCGTCCCCGGGCTGCCGGTCCACCCGCACTCGGCGCGCCGCGCCGCGGGATCGACGGGCTGGGCCGTCCAGTGCAGGTTGACCGGCGCGGCGAGGACGCGCGCGATCGCCCACTCGACGTGCGAGCACACGGCGAGCGGGGTCGAGTGGACGTATACGACGCCACGCGTTGGCACGGTGACCTCCCGGTGAGCCGAGGTGCGTCTTCCCCTACGACCTCGTCCACGCGAGTGGCCTCTGGAACACATGATGACCCGTGTGACGGATGGTGCGCCAGCGAATCGGAAAATTCGCCGGTGCCGGTGACCGGGAAATACCCGGGCGGCTGACCTGGTTGTGCTCCCTGACGGCGCGACGACCAGCCAGGCGTCGGGGTCGTGTACAGTTCTCTGGGCGGTTCTGTGCCGCCGCACGTCTTCGCGGGCTGACGCTCACCCCGGGCGTCAAACCGCACATTCAGCCCCCGGACGGTTTCCGTCCTCCCGTACGTCTGCAAGGAGTACCTCCGTGGCGAGCAACACCTCTAAGACCGCGCGCGCGTCAGTCCGGGCCGGCCAGGCTGGCCAGGGTGGCGCCCTCAGCGTGCTGGGCGAGTTCAAGTACCTGATCCCGCTCAACGGCGGCAAGCACGCCTACGTGCGTAACCTGACCAACGGCAAGACCGCGCACCTGCGCACCGACTCCGACGCCTTCGTCGAGGAGATCCGCGTGCTGGCCGCCGCCGGCCACGCCGCCAAGGTCCGCGCCGAGATCAACGCTCTCGCCGCCACCCACCCGGACCACGGCTGGGACAAGACCGAGAAGCGTCTCGTCGAGGCCGGCGTCTTCGAGGGCTGAGCGCCCTCACCCGCGACACCACGAACCGCCCGCCGGGGTCACCCCGGCGGGCGGTTCTGTCTTCTCACTCCTCGGGCAGCAGCGCCACCTCGCCGGTGGCCAGGTCGTAGAGGGCGCCGACCACGGCCACCTCCCCGGCCGCCACCGCCCCCGCCAGCAGGTCGTCGGCGCGCAGGGCGGCCACCGTGCGCCGGACGTGCCGGCGGACGGCGATCCGGTGGGCGTCCGGGTCGTCCGCGCCGACCTCGCGGACCGCCGGCGCGATCCGGTCCACCACGTAGCCCAGCGCGCCGCCCGGATGGCGCCCGCTGCGCAGCGCGTCGACCGCCGAGCCCACCGCGCCGCAGCGCTCGTGGCCGAGCACCATGACCAGCCGCACGCCGAGCTGCCCCACCACGTACTCGATCGAGCCGCAGACCGCCCGGTCGAGCACGTGCGCGCCGGTGCGGATCACGCAGATCGAGCCGAACGTCTGGTCGAAGATCGCCTCCAGCGGCACCCGCGAGTCGATGCAGCCCAGCACCACGGCGTACGGCTGCTGGTCGCCGGAGGCCACCGCCGCGGCGGCCGTGACGTCGTGGCCGTGCACCGGCTGCCCGCTGACGAAGCGCCGGTTGCCGGAGAGCAGCTCGGCCAGGGCGGCCCGGGGCGTCCGGGCGGCGGGGGTGGACGGCATGCCCTCCAGCCTGGTCACCGATCCGACCGTGCGAGGCGGGGTTGCGAATCTTCTCACCAGCCCGGTTGCCGTGCTGTCATGACGGGTACGCCGGTGTGACCACCGGGTCACTCCGGTGCGCGGACACCGGTCGGCCCGGGGGAGGTGGCACATGCCGGAGCACCTGGAGGTGCGGCTTCCCGACGGCGTACGCCTGCACGTGACGGCGACCGGGCCGGTCGACGCCGAGGTCACCGCGGTCCTGCTGCACGGCTGGACGCTGGACGGCCGCAGCTGGCACCGCCAGCTCGCCGGCCTGCGCGACCGGTTCGGCGACCGGGTCCGGGTGCTCACCTACGACGCCCGCGGGCACGGCCGGTCGAGCTGCATGGCGCTGCGCACCGCCACCCTGGCCCAGCTCGGCGACGACCTGGCCGCGGTGGTCGACCGGCTCGTCCCGTCCGGTCCGATCGTGCTGGTCGGGCACTCGATGGGCGGGATGACGGTGATGGAGTACGCCCACCGCCACCCCGACCACTTCGCGGCCCGCGCCGCCGGCCTGGTCTTCGTCTCGACCACCGCCGAGGGGCACACCCACACCGCCTACGGGCTCTCCCCCCGGATCGCCCGGCTGATCCGGCTCGCCGAGACCACCGGCGCCGGGGTGCTGGCCCGCTGCGGCGCGTGGCGCCCGCCGCACGCGCTGCTGCGCGCGCTCCGCCCCAGCATCCGCTGGATGCTGTTCGGCGACCGCTGCGACCCCGCCGACATCCGGCTGGTCACCTCGGCGGTGGCGCACGCCTCGCTGCGCTCGATCGGCGGGTTCCGCGCCTCGATCGGGGCCCAGCACCGGCTGGACACCCTCGCGGCGCTCGGCCGGCTGCCGGCCGCCGCGCTGGTCGGCGACCGGGACCGGCTCACCCCGCCGCCGTGCGCCGAGTCGATCGCCGGTGCGCTGCCGACCACCGAGCTGACCGTCTGCCCGGGCGCCGGTCACATGCTGATGATGGAACGCCCCGACGAGGTGACCGCGGCCGTCGCCGGGGTGCTGCAGCAGGTGCTCTCGGGGACGGACGCGGGCACGTCCGGGCAGCGGGTGGGAACGCCCGGATAACGGGCAACCCGGGCGGCGGGCGGCGGGCAGCGGCATGGCCCCGACACGGGCCGGGCCGGCGGCCCGTACCCTCATTCAGCCCGCCGTCTGACCACAGGAGCCCCCGCGTTGAGCGACCAGACCACCCTGGAACGGGAGATCGCCGTCGAACAACGGCATCTCGACCGGGTGTACGCCCGGCTGGCCGAACTGCGTCGGTCGGCCGCCGACGCCGAGCGGGAGGGCTACCGGCTGGCCCGGGTCGGCAACTTCGGCGCGCTGGTCGAGCGGGACGCGATGGTGTTCCACGCCGCGCAGCGCCGGCACGTGCTGGACGCCGAGCACGAGGGGCTGGTCTTCGGCCGGCTGGACCTGCGTACGCGGCAGGTGCTGCACGTGGGGCGGCTGGGCGTGCGCGGGGAGAACGCCGAGACGCTGGTGGTGGACTGGCGCGCGCCGGCCGCCGCCGCGTTCTACCAGGCCACCCCGGCCGAGCCGCTGGGCGTGGTGCGGCGGCGCACGATCCAGTCGTCCGCGGAGCAGGTCACCCGGATCGAGGACGACCTGCTGGACCCGGAGTCCGCCCCGCCGGACATGGCGGTGGTGGGCGACGGCGCGCTGCTGGCGACCCTGTCCCGGGCCACCGGCCACGGCATGCGGGACATCGTCGCCACCATCCAGCGGGAGCAGGACGAGGCGATCCGCTCCCCGGGCAGCGGAGTCACGATCGTCTCCGGCGGCCCGGGCACCGGCAAGACGGCGGTGGCCCTGCACCGCGCCGCGTACCTGCTCTATTCCGACCGCGCCCGGTATGCCGGCGGCGGCATCCTGGTGGTCGGCCCGTCGAGCGTGTTCGTCCAGTACATCGCCTCGGTGCTCCCCTCGCTCGGCGAGGAGACGGCCACCCTGCACTCGCTGGGTTCCCTCTTCCCCGGCGTGTCGGCGACCCGGACCGACCCGCCCGAGGTGGCGGCCGTGAAGGGGTCGCTGCGGATGCGCCGGGTGCTGGAGCGGGCGGTCCGGGACGCGGTGCCCGACTCCCCCGGCGAGCTGCGCCTGCTCTACCGGGGTGAGCTGCTGCGCCTGGAGCGGGCCGAGCTGGACGCCATCCGGGACCGGACGCTGTCCCGCGGCGCGCGCCGCAACGAGGTGCGCCGGGCGGCCTTCGACGCGGTCCTCGCCGCGCTCTGGGCCCAGGCCCGCAGGCTGCGGATCGGCCGGCTGCCGGAGCAGCCCGCGTTCGAGGACGAGATCATCGACCGGCCGGAGTTCCGGGAGTTCCTCAAGGCCTGGTGGCCGCGGCTGCACCCGCGCCACGTGCTGGGCTGGCTGGCCCGCCCGGAGCGGCTGCGCCGGTACGCCGGGGGCGTCCTGTCCGGGGCCGAGATCCGGCTGCTGACCGGGGCGTACCGGAGCCTGGACGGCGAGGGGCTGACCATCGCCGACGTGGCGCTGCTGGACGAGCTGGACGCGCTTCTGGGCCAGCCGGTGCGGCGGGCGAGGCCGAAGCGGGACCCGTTCCAGCTGGCCGGCGGCGTCCGCGAGCTGAGCACGGCCGCCGACCGGCAGCGGGCCGCCCGGGCCGCCGCGCGGGAGCGCCCGGAGGACTACCGCGACTACGCCCACGTGGTCGTCGACGAGTCGCAGGACGTCTCGCCGATGCAGTGGCGGATGATCGGCCGGCGGGGCCGGCTGGCCTCCTGGACCGTGGTGGGCGACCCGGCGCAGACCGCCTGGACCGGTGACCCGCAGGAGCTGGCCCGGGCCCGGGACCAGGCGCTGGGCCGGCGCCGCCGCCACCGGTACGAGCTGACCACCAACTACCGCAACTCGGCGGAGATCTTCGCCGTGGCGGCCGCGGAGATCCACCGCGTACACCCGGATCTCGCGTTGCCCACCGCGGTCCGTTCCACCGGGGTGCCGCCCGTCGAGCGGTCGGTGCCCGCCGGCGACCTACCCGCCGCCACGGCGGCGGCGGCGCGCGCGCTGCTGGCGGAGGTCGAGGGCACGGTGGGTGTGATCACGCCGGTGCCGCGCCGGGACGAGGTGGCCGGCTGGCTGGGCGACCTGGGCGGCCGGCTCCAGGTGGTGACCAGTCTCCAGGCCAAGGGCATGGAGTACGACGGGGTGGTGCTGGTCGCCCCGAGCGAGATCCGGGCCGATCCGGGGTCGGGCGTCCGCACCCTCTACGTGGCGCTCTCCCGGGCCACCCAGCGGCTCACCACGCTCGACCCGGTCGGCTGACGGCGGCGCCGCATCCGGCGTTCACTTGCACACATAGCGATGTGAGCATAGATTGAGCTCGGCCGGGGCGGCGGACGAGAGGGTGTGTGCGTGGGCGCAGGTCATGACCACAGCGGCGCGGTGGCGAACGCGGCGCACCGTCACCGTGGTCGGCTCTGGGGCGCGTTCGCGCTGCTCACCGCCCTCATGGTCGTCGAGGCGGTGGCCGCCTTCGCCACCGGCTCGCTGGCCCTGCTCTCCGACGCCGGGCACATGTTCACCGACGTCCTCGGCATCGGCATGGCGCTCGCCGCGATCACCGCCACCCGGCACGCCGACACCGACCCGCAGCGCACCTTCGGGCTCTACCGGCTGGAGGTGCTGGCCGCGCTGGCCAACGCGGTGCTGCTCGGCGCCGTGGCCGTCTACGTCCTGGTCGAGGCGGTACGCCGGTTCGGCGAGCCGCCGGAGGTCCTCGCCGGGCCGATGCTCGCCGTGGCGGTGCTCGGCCTGCTCGCCAACATCGCCGCGTTCGCGCTGCTGCGCGCCGGCGCCGAGGAGAGCATCAACCTGCGCGGGGCGTACCTGGAGGTGCTGGGCGACCTCCTCGGCTCGCTCGGCGTGATCGGGGCCGCCCTGGTCATCGCGGTCACCGACTGGTGGTGGGCCGACCCGCTGGTCGCCGTCGCGATCGGGCTGTTCATCCTGCCGCGCACCTGGCGACTCGGCCGGGCCGCGGTCCGGATCCTGGTGCAGGCCGCCCCGGAGCACCTCCAGGTGACCGCGGTGCACGACCGGCTGGCCGCCGTGCCCGGCGTCGCCGAGGTGCACGACCTGCACGTCTGGACGCTCACCTCGGGCATGGAGGTGGCCTCGGCGCACCTGACCATGGCACCGGGCGCCGAGGTCGGCGAGGTGCTGGCGGCCGCCCGGACGGCCCTGCACGAGGACTTCTCGATCGATCACGCCACGTTGCAGATCGAACCCGGAGCGTCTCCCGGGGCGTGCGGCGCGGTCGAGTGGTAATTAGGGCAATCTTAAATCCAAGTGGTTATTGTGCACTTATGCCGGTTTTGACCGGGACACCGGCTCCCACCAGCGGAGCCGACCCGGAACAACGCCGGTAGGCTCGACCGCGGCCTCCGCCGGGCGGCGCCCACCGGCGCCTGCGGTGGCCAGCGCCTAATCGCCCGCAGGGCGAGCCGGGGAACCACGTTCGTGGGGTGCATCCGCGTCAGCGGTAGGGATCTTCCGTCCCGAACCCGTCAGCTAACCCGGTCGGCGGTGGACGGAAGGACACGTGAATGCCCCCAGTGGCACCTGTACGACGGACGGTCGCCCGGTTGGCGGCCCTGCTCGTCGCGACGCTCGCCCTCGGCGTCGTGACCGCGCCGGTCTCCCCCGCCTCGGCGGTCGCGGCGGCTTCCCCGACCGCGCTGCTCGCCGCCGCACCCGGCGACAACGAGGGCGGCACCCCGGCGCTGCGCGCCCAGCTCGACGCCGCCAGCAAGGGGTGGCTGGACGCCCGCACCGCGCTGAACCGCTCGGTGACCCGGCAACAGCAGCTCACCGCCCAGCTCAAGACGGTCAACGCCGAGCTGACCGTCCGGGACGCCAAGGTCGGCGAGATCGCCGGGGTGGCATACCGGTCCGGGCGGCTGGGCACCGCCGCGGCCCTGCTCGGCAGCACCAGCCCCGAGGGCTTCATGGACCGCGCGGCCGCGCTGGAGCAGGTGGCCGCGCACGAGGACCGGGCGCTGCGCGAGCTCATCGACACCCGGGACGAGGCCACCCGCACGCAGACCGCGCTCACCGGGGAGATCCAGGAGCAGCGCAAGCAGGTCGCGGTGATGGCCAAGCGCAAGCAGCAGGCCGAACGCGCCCTGGAGGTGGCGAACAACCGCGCGTCCAGCAGCGGCGGCGGCAGCGTCCAGGGCACCTCGTCGGCCAACGCCAAGCCGGCCAAGCGCAACGCCGACGGCTCCTGGCCACCCGAGTCGTGCAGCGTCAACGACCCGACGCCCGCCGACGGCTGCATCACCCCGCGTACGCTGCACGCGCTCCAGCAGGCCAAGGCGGCCGGCTTCACCCGCTACGTCTCCTGCCACCGGCCCAGCGGCTCGGGCGAGCACCCGAAGGGGCGGGCCTGCGACTTCGCCGCGCAGAAGAGCGGCTTCGGCGGCGTGGCCAGCGGCGGCGACAAGACGTACGGCAACAACCTCTCCGCCTACTTCATCCGCAACGCCGACGCGCTCGCCGTGCTCTACGTGATCTGGTTCCGGCAGATCTGGCTGCCCAGCAGCGGCTGGAAGGCGTACAGCGGGGGCAACGGCGACCCGTCCAGCGACCACACCAACCACGTGCACCTCTCGGTGTACTGATCCCCGCCCCGGCGGCGCCCGGCTACGTCCCACGACGTACGCCGGGTGTCGCCGCGCGGCCCACGACGCGACGCCCGTGACGGCCGAGCATCGGGGGCATGACTCGACTCTCCCCCGCCGGACGCAAGGCCCTGCTCACCCTGCACCTGGTCACCTCGCTGGGGTGGCTCGGCGCCGACCTGGTGCTGCTGGCCCTCGGCGTGGCCGGGCTGCGCGGGGCCGACCCCGAGGTGGTCTATCCGGCCGCCGCGCTGCTGGTCACCTGGCTGTTCGCCCCGCTGAGCGTGCTCGTCTGGCTGGTCGGGCTCGCCAGCGCGCTGCTCACCCCGTGGGGCCTGCTGCGCTGGCGCTGGGTGCTGGTGAAGTTCGCCGTCACCACCGTGGTGCTCACGCTGGTGCTGCTCCTGCTCACCCCGCGGGTCCGGCACCTCGGTGAGCTGGCCGGGGCGGCCGACGCCCACCTCCGCGTCGACCTGGTGGTCGCGCCGACCGTCTCCAGCACGCTGCTGCTCGTCGTGACCGTGCTGTCCACCTACAAGCCGTGGGGGCGGCTGCGGCCGGCCCGGCCGGCGGCCCGACGACCGGTGCCCGCCGGGCGACGCGGCTGAGTCAGGGCGCCCCGGGTCAGACCGCCTGCCCCTCCAGGGTGGCGCCGAGCCGGCTGGCCAGCCCGAGGTGGGCCGCCCGGGCCTGCCGGAAGGCGTAGCCGAACAGCGGTGCCGGTGCGGAGAGGGTGATCTCCACGTCGATCCGCACCACCCCGTCGGGCTCGTCGCGCAGCCGCGTGTGGTTGCGCACCGTGGTGGCCGGCTGCTGCCGGGCCACGGTCACGACCTCGTCCTCGGTGGCGACCAGCACGTCCGCCTGGTAGGTGACCGGGAAGTGCAGCGGGCCGAGCGCCAGCCGGTCGGTGATCGCGTAGCTGGCCAGCGCCCCCGGGCGGGCCGGCAGTTGGCGGACCCGGACGATCAGCGGATGCAGCTCGCCCTGCCGGCTCAGGTCGCCGAGCAGGGCCACCGCGTGGGCCCTGGTGCACCGGGCCTGCACGGTGTAGCTGAAGCTGTCGCTGCTGAGCAAGCGGCACCCCCTCGCCGTCGTGGGTCCGCACGATCGTCCCGTACCGGAGCCGGGCTGGCAACGGGTCGAAAGTCCCGGGCCCGCGGCAGGTCGGCGAGCTGGAGTCGATCAGCGGGAGGGGCGCCGATCAGGCGCCGGGGAGCACCTGCGGGGTGCTGTCGGCGAACCAGGGCTCGGGCGCGCCGAAGAGGCCGAGCAGGCCGGTCACCCAGAGCTGCCGGTGCACGAACCGGCTCGGCTCGGTGACCACCAGCTTGACGCCGCTGACCTCGCAGGTCTGGAAGCCGGCGACCATGGCGCTGATGCCGACCGAGTCGATGAAGGTGACGAGCCGCATGTTGAGCTCGATCCGGGAGGGGCGGCCCTTGGCGAGCACCTCGGCGATCGCTTCCCGCACCTCGTACGCGGTGTCGACGTCGATCTCCCCTCGCGGGGCGATCTGGACCACACCACCCGGCAGCACCGACTTCACGATCGACAGGCTCACGCGAGCACCTCCACTCGCCCTTACGGGCGCCTCATCAGTACGCGGGCCGCGACCGAGAGTATTCCTCCGACGGCCTCGGTCGCCACCCCTCGGGATGAGCAATTCGCGTACTGGGCACACCTGGGCATCCCAATCCGGACCTTCGGGCTCCGATTTCCCCGCGGCGCGGGGTCCCAACCGGTCGATCGGCCGGGGTGGGCCCGGCCGATCCGCCGACCCAGGGTAGCGGGCCGGCGCACGCCCGGGTGGCACCCCGCCCCCGGCGCGTTCGGGTGGTTCGTCCCACGCCGCGCCGACCTGCCCTGACACGATGGTTTGCGCCGGGTCCGGCCGGGGCACTGCCCCGGGGAGCGAACCGTCACGCGCCGGATCACACCCGGAGTCCGATCTGGCCGCCGGACTTCGGCACCCCGAGGAGGTAACACGATGTTCGGATCCACCCTGCTGGACCGCCGCAGCAAGCCCGAGCGGGTCGCCGACCAGGCGTGGCAGCACCTGCTCTCCGCCGCCGGTTCCGCCGGCGGCAGCGTCCGCGAGGCCGCCCGGTCCGCCCGCCGCAACTCCTCCGGCCTCGCCGACGACGCCACCGACCTGGTCGGCTCCGCCGCCGAGGAGGCCCGCCGCCGGGCCAGCCTCGCCTTCGACGCGCTCGCCGGCCGCCGGCCGGCGCTGCCCTGGACGCTGCTGATCGCCGCGGCGCTGGCCGGCGCGGCGATCGGCTGGGCGGCCGGCACCGCCGCGCGGGCCGCCGGGAGCCGGGAGCGGGACGTCGACGAGATCGAGTTCGTCGACGTGGACCGCCCGAACTCCCCCGCCGGCCTGGACGGCTGAGCGGGACCCGGCGGACGCCGGGCCGGACGGGACCGACAAGCGGACGCGACGGTGGCCGCCCCGATGCGGGGGCGGCCACCGTCGCGGTGTACGGCGCGGTCAGCGGGCGGTGCAGGAGAGCGCCGGCGCGCGGTTGCCGCCCGTCCAGGTGCCGGTGAAGCCGGCGGTGGTGAACCCACCGGCGCCGAGGTTGCCGTTCCAGCCGGCGTCCCGGACCGTCACGGCCGATCCGGTCTGCGTGTACGACCCGTTCCAGAGCTGGGTGATCTTCTGGCCGTCCGGGAAGGTCCAGGCCACGGTCCAGCCGGCGATCGGGGCGGTGCCCGAGTTGCGCACCGTCACCTCGCCCTGGAAGCCGCCCGGCCACGAGTTCGTCACCGCGTAGGTGGCCGTGCAGCCGCTGCCGGTCGGCGACGGGCCGGGCGTGGTGGGCGTCGGGCTCGGCGAGGTCGGGGACGGGCCCGGGGTCGTCGGCGTCGGGCCGGGCGTGGTCGGCGTCGGGCCGGGCGTGGTGCCGAGGCGGTCCGCCACCAGGATGCCCCGGCCGTTGGTGCCCAGGTAGACCCGGCCGTAGACCCGCGGGTCGCCGGTGAGGGCCTCGCCCGCGTTGCCGTACTGGTGCTGGTCGTCGTTGATCCGCACCCAGGCCGCGCCGGCGTTGTCCGACCGGTGGACGCCGTGCCGGCCGTC
Source organism: Micromonospora sp. NPDC005707 (assembly GCF_040631005.1). Lineage (NCBI taxonomy): Bacteria > Bacillati > Actinomycetota > Actinomycetes > Micromonosporales > Micromonosporaceae > Micromonospora > Micromonospora sp. NPDC005707. The sequence continues at coordinate 185,972 of NZ_JBEXYR010000003.1, read as the reverse complement.
GACGGTGCCGACGGTGAACAGCGCCGGATAGGTCTGCCCCGGGGCGGCCCGGCCGAAGCCCACGTTGACCGCCGACGTGACGCCGGCCAGCTTCGTGAAGCTCGCGCCGGAGTCGGTCGAGTGCCACAGGCCGCCCTCGCCGGCCAGCCACACGTCGCCCTGCCGGCCGGGCACCGCCTTGAACTTGACCCCGGTGGTGGGCAGCCCGCTCGCCGCGGTGGCCGTGAAGCTCGCGCCGCCGTTGGTGCTGAGGTAGAACCGCCCGCCGCTGACGCCGTAGAACCGGTTCGGGTCGACCCGGTCGGACTCGACGACCGCGTTGGCCGGGATGCCGGTCGCCGCGCTCCAGGAGGTGCCGAACCCGACCGCGCGGACCACCGGCTGGCCGGCGTCGCCCGGCGCCCACACGAACTGGCTGCCGTCGGCGGACGCGGCCACCGTGCCGCCGCTGTTGATCCCCGACGGCTCGGTGCCCTGGAACCAGTCCGCCCCGCCGTCGGTGGAGAACGCGACGTGGCTGTCGCCGGGACGGTCCGCGTCGGTGAAGTTGCCGGACCGGACCAGCACCGCCGGCTTGGCCTCGGCGTAGTCGAGACTCGTGGTGCTGGTGAAGACGGGCTGGGTGAACATCGCCGGCGGCACCGCGGCCAGGTCGGTGTGGCGGAAGCCGCCGATGTCGCCGAGCGCGCTGATCAGCGGCGCGCCCGAGGGCGGGCTGACCAGGTCGAGCACCGCGGTCTCCTCCAGCCCCTGGACCATCGGCCGGATGGTGACCTGGCCACCGGTGTCCCACTTCGTCAGGTCGGTGGTGCCGTAGATGGTGGCGCCGGTGCCGTACATCATCCGGTTGCTGTCGAACGGGTCGATCTCCAGCGACTCGTTCATCCAGCCCAGCTTCGGGCTCTCCTCCGGCGGAGCCGGGTTGGCGCCGAAGGTCAGCCACGGCACCGAGGAGATGTCCATGGTGTACTTCTTCGCGCGGGTCGGGTAGCCGGCGTAGTCCCAGATCCGGGTCCAGGTGGCGCCCCCGTCGGTGCTGCGCCAGAAGATCGCGTCTGGCCACCAGGAGACCTGGGTGGCGACCATCAGGGTGTTCGGGCGCTGCCGGTCGATGGTCAGCCCCGAGTAGCCGAAGTAGGCGTCCACGCTGGTCGACGGGACCGGGCTGATCCGCGTCCAGGCGCCGGTGGCCCGACTGAACTTCCACACGTCGCCCTTGCCGCCGTCGTACGGGCCGCCGGTGTCGCTGGTGGCGATGTAGAGGTAGCCGCCGACCGGGTCGACCACGCCCTTGTGGGCCAGGTAGCCGGTGGGCTGGCCGGGGATCCGCTCCCACGTGGCGCCACCGTCGGTGCTCCGGTAGACCGGGTTCTCCTTGTCGGCCACGCCCACGTAGACGGTCTGGGTGGCGCTGCCGGCCGTACCCGTGCTCTTGTCGAAGCTGACCCAGGTCAGGCCCTGGTTCTGGCTCTGGTAGCCGCTGCTGTCGTTCGGGTCGGCCCGGTAGTTGCCGACGTTGGGGAAGGTGGTCACCTTCGCCCAGGTGACGCCGTGGTCGGTGCTGCGCCACAGGCCGTTGCCGCCCTCGGCGCCGTAGTAGACGATGCTGTTCCGGTTCGGGTCGACGGCCAGCCGCTCCCCCATGCCGCGGCCGGGCATGTTGCCGCCGTTCTTGAACGGCAGCGCGGTGGCCTGCCAGGTGGCGCCCCTGTCGGTGGAGCGCAGGATCGCCCCGTTGTTCGGATCCCAGTCGTTGGTGTACATGCCGACCGCGGCGTACACCCGGTTGGTCTGCACCGGATCGGTGGCGATGCTGACCACCCCGTTCCAGCCCCAGCGGTCGGCGCCGACCCAGTCCAGCAGCGGCGTCCAGGACCGGGTCGACTGCTCCCAGCGGTAGGCCCCACCGATGTCGGTGCGCGCGTAGACGAGGTTCTTCTCGGTCGGGTTGAAGACGATGCCGGGAACGAAGCCACCGCCGTCGATCCGGACGTTCCTCCAGTTGTACGGCTCGGCCGCCGCGGCGGCGGCCGGGGTGGCGGGTGCGGCGGTGAGCGGCACGACGACCGCCGCCACGGCGGCGGCCAGCGCGGCCGCGGCGGCGCCGGCGAGACTTCTACGCATGGGGCGGGTCCTCTCGGTTGCCCGGGTGGTGGGGCGGGAGCGGCGAGGACATTCACATTAACCGATTATGGAAGCGCTCCCAAGCCCCCCCGCGCCCACCCGGATCGGGTGAGGGCGGGTCACCCGGGACGCGCGCAGGATCGGGGTTGCGGGACTCCGTGCCGGTGACGGAGCCCGGCGAACAACGAACGGAGCCCGGAAGGGAGCAAGCATGGCCACCGCGACCACCACCCGCACCGACCAGGAGATCCAATCCGCCGTCCTCGACGAGCTGACCTGGGAACCCCGGGTACGCCCCAACGAGATCGGGGTGACCGTCACCGAGGGGGTGGTGACCCTGACCGGCTCGGTGGACAGCTACGCCAAGAAGTGGGCCGCCGAGCGGGCCGCGCACCGGGTGCCCCGGGTGCGCGCGGTCGCCAACGACCTCGCCGTCCGGATCGCCACCTCGGCCGAGAAGGGCGACCCGGAGATCGCCACCGCGGCCAGCCGGGCCCTGGAGTGGGACGCGTTCGTGCCCATCGAGGCGCTCGACGTGACCGTCGCCGACGGCTGGGTCACCCTGCACGGCGAGGTCGAGTGGGAGTACCAGCGCCGGGCCGCCGAGCGCTCGGTCGCCCGGCTCAGCGGCGTGACCGGGGTGAGCAACGGCATCACCGTACGGCCGAGCGCTCGCCCCGACGGGCGCGACCTGGCCGAGCGGATCGTGGACGCGCTGGCCCGCAACGGCGCGGGCGAGGCGGAGGGCATCAGCGTGCGGGTGCACGGCGACACGGTGCTGCTGGACGGGCTGGTCCACTCGGCCGGCGAGCGCGAGGAGATCGAGCGGGTGGTGTGGAGCGCGCCCGGCATCCGGGAGGTGCGGAACCGGGTGACGGTGGGCCGCTGAGGCGGACCACCCCGGCCGGGTGATCCCGGCTCACCCCGCCGCGGGCGAGGCTGGGAACCATGACTGATCCGAACGCCACGCCGGATCGGCGGGTGATGGCCCGATGACCACGCCACTGCAGGTCACCACCGTCCGGCTGGGGCTGCCGGTGACCGGGACGGACCACGCCCGCGGGCCGGCCGACGCGCCGGTCACCCTCGTCGAGTACGGCGACTTCCAGTGCCGGTTCTGCGGGGCCGCGTACCTCAACCTGGCCGAGGTGCTGCGCCAGCGCGCCGACACGGTCCGGCTGGTCTACCGGCACTTCCCCATCGCCAACGTCCACCCGTACGCGGAGAGCGCCGCGGAGACGGCCGAGGCGGCCGGCCGGCGGGGGCGGTTCTGGGAGATGCACGACTGGCTCTACGAGCACCAGGACCAGCTCGACCCGGTGCACCTGTCGCTCGGCGTCGAGCAGCTCGGGCTGCCGCCCGACGAGGTCGGCGCGGAGGTGGGGCGGCACGCCCACGCCGACCGGGTCCGGCAGGACTTCGTCGGCGGCATCCGCAGCGGGGTCGACGCGACCCCGACGCTCTTCGTCAACGAGGTGCGTCACGACGGCGGCTACGACGTGGCCGACCTGCTGGCCGCCGTGGACGCCGCCGCGGAGGCCTGAACCCGGCCGCGGTCAGATCAGCCGCAGCTCGCGCGCCCGCCGGACGGCCTCCCGCCGGCGGGTCGCGTCGAGCTTGCGGTAGATGTTGCGCACGTGGGTCTTCACCGTGTTGACCGACAGCGACAGCTCGCCCGCGATCTCCACGTTGGACAGGATGCTCTGCAGGTAGCGCAGGATCGTCAGCTCCCGCTCCGTGAGCGGCTCATCCAGGACCCGCTCCGGGCCGGTCGGGCGCTCCGGCGACTCGTCGGCCCGCCGCTCGTCGGCCCCGCGGACCAGGTCGCTCACCGTCGCCCAGTGCGCGGTGCCGGCGTCGAGATGCGCGGCGAGCAGGTCGCGGACCGCCGGCTCGGCGCGGGTGAAGACCCGCCGGTAGCCCTCCGGCTCGGCCAGGTCGAGAACCCGCTCCAGGATCCGCCCGGCACCGCGGTCGTCGCCGGCCGAGCCGGTCACCACCGCGTCGAGCAGCCCGGCGGCGAGCCGCACGGGCAGTGGCCAGGTGTCCGCGTCCGGTCCGGTCCAGTCGGGCAGCGTCCGGCCGGCCGCGCGCGCGTCGCCGGCCCCGAGCCGCACCCGGGCCAGGGCCACGTCCAGGGCGGCCCGGCCGCCACCGCGGGCCCCGTCCGGCTCCCGGCCGGCACCGCGGGCCGCGTCCGGCTCCCGGCCGCCGGCCGCCGCCCGGTCCGCCGGGCCGGGACCGACCGGCGGCGACGGGTCGGGTGCGGTCCCGGCGGCCGCGCCGGCTCCGGCGTCGGCGAGCAGGGCACGGGCGGTCTCCAGGTCCCCGACGGCGGCGCGCAGCTGCGCCTCGTCGGCGGTCAGCCAGGCGCCCAACTCGGGGCCGGGCGCCGTCTCTCGGGCCGCCGCCAGGGCGCGCAGCGCCGCGGCCGGCTCGCCGCCCGCGGCCAGCAGTCCGGCCCGGCAGAGCGCGGCCAGCGCCGCCCCGCCCGGCTCCGCGGTCGCCGGGCCCGCCAGGGTCAGGTTCGCCGCGGCCTCCGCCGGCTCGTCGCGGTCCCACGCCACCAGCGCCAGCGCGAGGTACGCGTACCCGCAGTCCAACCGCGAGGACCAGCCCTCGCAGGGCGGCATGGCCAGCGCCTCCCGGGCGGCGCGTTCGGCGGACCGGAGCGCGCCGTGCGCCGCGTCCAGCAGCGCCGACCGGCTGGCACAGACCAGCCCGGTACGCGGCCGGCCCGCCCGCCGCGCCGCCGCCAGCGCCCCGGAGAAGTGCCCGGCGGCCTCGGACAGCTCCCCCTCGGCGAGGGCCACCAGCCCCAGCGCGGTGCCGGCGACCGCCCGCACGTCGGCGTCCTCCGCCCCGCCGGCCCGCGGGTCGTCCACCGGACCGGCCGGGGCGGCGGTGGCCAGCAACCGTCCGGCCACCCGGCGTACTTCGTCGTGGTCCCCGGCCAGCCGGGCCAGGGTCAGCTCCACGGCGGTGGCCAGCCGCCGGAACCGGTCCCGGCGCGGTGCGGGCAGGTCGCGGGCGTGCTCGACGGCCGCCCGCAGCCGTCCCGCGGCGGCCTCGGCGTCCCCGGCGTACGCCCGTTCGGCCGCGCCGGCCAGCGCCAGCTCGGGATCGCGGCGCACCGCCTCGACGGGCGGCTCGGGCGGAGCCGGGGCGGCGGGCCGGTCCCGCTCGTACGGCGCCAGCTCCGGCCAGCGGGCGATCAGCAGCTCGGTGGCGGTGTCCCACTCGCCGCCGGCCAGCGCGTGCCGCAGCGCCTCGGCCGGCCGGTCGTGGTCCGCGTACCAGCCGGCGGCGCGCCGGTGCAGCTCGGCCAGCTCGTCGGCGGGGAGCCGGTCCAGCTCGTCGCGGAGCAGGTCGGCCAGGAGCGGGTGGCACCGGTACCAGGGCGGGCTCCCCCCGTCCTGCTGGACGAAGCCGCCCTCCCGGGCCAGGTCGGCCAGCACCTGGCCGGCGTCGGGCCGCCCGGTCACGGCGTCGGCCAGGTCGCCGCAGACCGCGGCGGCCACCGCGCTGCGGCGCAGCACGTCCCGGACGGCCGGGTCCAGCGGCGCGAGCACCTCGTCGCGCAGGTACCCGGCGACGTCCGGCTGGTCGCCGCCGAACCCGTCGACCGCGCGCGCCGGGTCGGCCTGGGCGCGCAGCGCCAGCGCGGCGAAGCGCAGGCCCGCGGGCCAGCCCCCGGTCCGGTCGGCCAGCCGGGGCACCGCCGCGGCCGGCAGCGCCACGCCGTGCGCCACCAGCAGGTCGGCCACCTCGTCGGGGGTGAACGCCAGCTCCCCCGGACCCACCTCGGTCAGCTCGCCGGCCAGCCGCCACCGGTGCAGGGCCAGCGGCGGGTCCGTCCGCGCGGCCGCCACCAGCCGCAGCCGTCCGTCGCTGTGCCGGAGCAGGAACTCCAGCCCGGTCAGCGCGGCCGGGTCGGTCACCCGGTGCAGGTCGTCCAGGACCAGCAGCACCGGGCGCTCCCGGGCGGCGAGCGCCGCGGCGAGCAGTTCGAGCTGGTCCGGCCGCGGCGGGCCGTCCGGCACCGGCGGCCGGGGCCCCTCGTCCGGGACCCCCTCGGCGGCCGCCCGCAGGGCCGCCGCCAGGTAGGCCCAGAGCCGCTCGCCGGTGTCGCCCTCCTCCACGGTCACCCAGGCCGGCGGCGGCTCCGTCCGCACGGCCCGGGCCCAGCCCGCGAGGAGCGTGGTCTTGCCCCAGCCGGCGGGCGCGAGGACAAGGGTGACCGGCCCGGCGCTGCCCTGGTCCAGCCGGTCCAGCAGCCGGGGCCGGACCAGCACCGGCTCGGGCAGCGCGGCCGGCGCCAGCCGGGACGCCAGCAGTGGCGCCCCGACCACCCCGAGGCCGCCCGCCGACCCGCCCCCGCCCGGCGCTCCGCCGACCCCCACCGCGCCGGCGCCAGCCGGGACGGTCGGCGGCGGGTCGGCGACATCCGTCGCCCCGGTGACGTCGGTCGGTGTCGCGGCGACCTCGACGCGGTCAGCCTCCTCCGGCATGCGGCCCCTCCCCCGGTCGGTGCGCGCAGCGGTTACCCGGCCCGGACCGGTTCACCCCTTCCGGGCGAACCCGGGTCACCCGGCCCGACCGCAGGGTGGAGGCACGCGGGCGGCCGGCCGCAAAGAAGCCGGCCGCCCGGGAGCCGCGGGGACGGGAGGGGCCGGTGGCACGGATGGGACGCCTGGCGGGCCTCGGGTTCGCCGTCCTGGCGGCCGGCGTTCTCGTACGCCGGCACCGGCGCCGGCCGTCCACGCCCGGTCCCCGGCCGGGGCGCTGGCAGGTGCTGACGGTGGCCGGCCGGCCCGAGGAGGTGCTGCCGCGCGGGCGCCGGCCGGAGCCGCTGAACCGGCTCGGCGGCGCGGTCGAGCTGTCCGCCCGCCCCGCCCCCGGCGGGCGCGGCACCGAACTCGCGGCCCGCCTGCCCGCCGGTGGGGAGGCGATGCTGCCGGGGCTGGCCGCCCACCTGGTCGGCGACGACCCCGGCCGGTTCCTCCGGCAGGCGCTGCGGGAGACGAAGCAGCTCGTGGAGACCGGGGAGGTGCTGCGGGCGGACCGCTCCCGGCTGGACCGGCCGGGGACCGCGGGCTGAGGGCGGGGGTCCGCACCCCGTGATCCGGGCGGCCGCGGGTGGCACACTCGGCGGATGCGCGACGACCGCACGTACGACCTCGTCCTCTTCGGCGCCACCGGTTTCACCGGTGGCCTGACCGCCGAGTACCTGGCCCGGCACGCCCCGGACGGGCTGCGCTGGGCGCTGGCCGGCCGCAACCCGGACAAGCTGGCCGGGGTGCGCGACCGGCTGGCCGCCATCGAGCCGGGCCTGGCCGGGCTGCCGCTGCTCACCGCCGACGTCACCGACCCGGCGTCGCTGCGTGCCGTGGCGGAGAGCGCCCGGGTGGTCGCCAGCACCGTCGGCCCGTACGTCCACCACGGCGAGCCGCTGGTCGCGGCCTGCGCCGCCGCGGGCACCGACTACCTCGACATCACCGGCGAGCCGGAGTTCGTCGACCTCATGTACGTGCGGCACCACGCCGAGGCGGTGCGCACCGGGGCCCGGCTCGTGCACGCCTGCGGCTTCGACTCGATCCCGCACGACCTGGGCGCCTGGTTCACCGTCAAGCATCTGCCCACCGACGGGCCGGTCACCGTGGACGGTTACGTCCGGGCCGGCGGGCGGTTCTCGGCCGGCACGTACCACTCGGCATTGACCGCGTTCTCCCGCACCGGCGAGATGAGCCGGGCGGCGAAGGCCCGCCGGGCGGTCGAGCCGCGGCCGGAGGGCCGCCGGGTCCGAGCGGTGCCCGGCCGGGTCGGCCGGGTGAAGGAGTTCGGGCAGTGGGCGGTGCCGCTGCCCACCATCGACCCGCAGGTGGTCCGCCGGTCGGCGGCGGCCCGCCCGGAGTACGGCCCGGACTTCCGCTACCGCCACTTCGCCGCGGTGAAGCGGTTGCCCACCGTGCTGGCCGCCGGCGTGGGCCTGGCCGGCGTGGTCGGGCTCGTGAAGCTGCCGCCGACCCGGCGCTGGCTGCTCGGCCGGCTGTCCTCCGGCCAGGGGCCGAGCGCCGCCCAGCGGGCGAAGTCGTGGTTCCGGGTCCGGTTCGTCGGCACCGGCGGCGGCCGGACCGTACGCACCGAGGTGGCCGGCGGCGACCCCGGCTACGACGAGACCGCCAAGATGCTCGCCGAGTCCGCGCTCTGCCTGGCCCTGGACGACCTGCCCCCGACCGCCGGGCAGGTGACCCCGGTGACCGCCATGGGTGACGCCCTGCTCGACCGGCTGGTCCGGGCCGGAATCACGTTCCGGGTGCTGGACGCTTGACCCTCGACCGGGTCGAGGGCCCAGGATCCGGTGTCGTGGAGAGCGAACTGCGCAGCATCGGCGAGCTGGCCCGGGCCAGTGGGCTGACGGTGAGCGCGCTGCGGTTCTACGACCGGTCCGGCGTGCTCGTGCCGGCGCTGGTGGACCCAGCGACCGCCTACCGCTGGTACACCGACGACCAGGTGGCACCCGCGCGCCTGGTCGCCGGGCTGCGCCGGGTCGGCATGCCGCTGGCCGGGATCGCCGAGGCGCTGCGGCACCGGCACCGGCCGGCCGTGGTGCACCGGCTGCTGGACGCGCACCTGCGCCGCCTGGAGGACGGCCTCGCCGACGCCCGCCGTGAGCTCTCCCGGATCCGTGCCCTGATCGATCCGGAGGAGATCCCCGTGAGCCCCACCCGACTCGTGCTGTCCCGCACCGACCTGGCCGCCGCCGTGGACGCCGTCCGGTTCGCCGTCGGCAGCGATCCGGAGCTGCCGGTGCTCTCCGGCGTGCTGCTGGAGGTCGAACCGGACGGCGTCCGGCTGGTCGCCACCGACCGGCACCGGCTCGCCGTGGCCCGGGTCGGCGGGAAGGTCGACGGCCCGCCCGTCCGCGCGCTGCTGCCGGTGGACGCGGTCGACGAGCTGCGCGCCCTGCTCGACACCGGCGTCGGGATCACTCCGGAGGCGCACCTCATGGTGAGCGCGGACCGGGTGGAGGTCACGGTGGCCGGCCGGCCGGTGACCGCCGCCGCGCTCCCGTACGACTTCCCGGACTACCGGCGGCTGCTGCACGGGCAGGTCGGCGGCGAGCCCACCCACCGGATCCCGGTCGACGTTCCGGCGCTGCGGCGGGCGCTCACCGCCGGCGGTGCTCCGGTGCTGCACCGCGAGTACGCGGGGGCCGACCACGAGGTGGTCGTGCTCGGCGTGGACGACCGGGGCGGGCTGTGCGTGCTCGGGCCCGACGCCCCGGACGGCCTGCGGGTGGGCGTGAACCGGGAGTACCTGCTCGACGCCCTGGACGCCGGCGGCCGGGGCCAGCTCGTGCTGGAGCTGGACGGCCCGATCGCCCCGCTGGCCGTGCGCCGCCCCGACGACGAGGACGTCTTCTCGATCCTCATGCCGGTGCGCCTCTGACGCGGACCGGCCGTGGCGGGCACAGGACGTCCCGCCCGCGACGCACGCCCGCTGTCACCCTGCGTCATTCCGGCGCCCACCCCACCCCACCCCACCCTCATTCCGCCTTTGCTCTGCAGCCATCCACGCAGCAGGCACGGACCGCAACCGATGCGTCCGTGGCTGCAGAGCAAAGGCGGTCGTGGGTGGGGGGCGGAGTTGGCGGGCGTGCGAGAGAACTAGCAGCTCGGCGGCCCGTGACCGGACGGGGACCGCGGCGTCGACCGACCCCGGGGCCAGCGTTCGTCACTCACCGTCACACCGGGTCGCCGGCGGGCACGCTGTCACGCAAAGTCACCGTCGAGGGCACGCCGCCGCCGACAACCGATCGGTCGGCCGCCTGCGCGGGCCGAAGCGGGCGGAACGGGCCGCGACGGTAGCATCTGGGGGTCCCACCCGACTGCCTGGACGGAGGCGTACGGAGCCGCATGCTCGACATGGAGTTGATCCGGAAGGATCGCGAGGCGGTGGCGACCGCGCTGGCGAAGCGTCTGGATCCCGCCGAGGTCAACCGGGCGCTGGACGAGATCCAGCGGCTCGACCAGGAACGCCGCGCCCTCATCACGGAGATCGACGCCGAGCGGCAGCGCCGCAAGGCCGAGGCGCGCGCGTACGCGGAGGCGAAGCGGTCCGGCGCCACGCCGGAGCCGGTCGCGCCGGAGGCCGAGCGCAAGCAGCTCGCCGAGCTGGAGTCCCAGCTGGACGAGGTGCAGTCCCGGCTGCGCACCACCATGAGCGAGCTGCCCAACCTGCCCGCCGACGACGTGATCGCCGGTGGCAAGGAGGCCAACCGGGTGGTGCGCACCTTCGGCGAGCCGCCGGCCGTCGAGAAGGTCCGGGACCACGTGGAGCTGAGCCGGGCGCTCGGCCTGGTCGACCACGAGCGCGGGGTGAAGCTCGGCGGCTCCGGCTTCTGGATGTACACCGGTCTCGGGGCCCGGCTGGAGTGGGCGCTGGTCAACTGGCTGATCGAGCAGAACATCCAGGCCGGCTACGAGTTCCTGCTCCCGCCGCACCTGCTGCTGGACAGCGCCGGCTTCGCGGCCGGCCAGTTCCCGAAGTTCTACGACGACGTCTACCACCTGGACAAGCAGTCCGCCCCGCGCGGCCAGTTCCTGCTGCCCACCGCGGAGACGGCGATCCTCGGCGCGTTCCAGGACGAGATCCTGGAGACCCCGAAGCTGCCGCTGAAGGCGTTCGCCTACACGCCGTGCTACCGCCGGGAGGCGGCCGGCTCGCACTCCGACGAGCGCGGCACCGTGCGCGGCCACCAGTTCAACAAGGTGGAGATCTTCCAGTTCACCCTGCCGGAGCAGGCGGGCGCCGCGCTGGAGGCCATGGTCGGCCACGTCGAGGGCCTGGTCGAGAAGCTGGGCCTGCACTTCCAGACCAGCCTGCTCGCGGCCGGCGACTCCAGCGCCGCCATGAAGAAGACCCTCGACGTCGAGGTCTGGATGCCCAGCACCGGCAAGTACAAGGAGGTGTCGTCGGTCTCCTGGGGCGGCGACTACCAGGCCCGCCGGGCGGCCATCCGCTACCGGGAGCCGGGCGGCAAGCAGACCCGCTTCGTGCACACCCTCAACGGGTCGGCGCTGGCCACCAGCCGGCTCTTCCCGGCCATCCTGGAGCAGTTCCAGCAGCCCGACGGCTCGGTCGTCGTGCCGGAGGTGCTCCGCGACAAGCTCGGCACGGACCGGCTCACCCCGGTCCGCTGACCGCCTGACGCGTGGCGGGGGTCGGCTCGTCCGGCCCCCGCCGCCGTCGCCACCGCAGACCGGCCGCCAGCAACAGCACCAGGGCGGCCGCGAGCAGGGCCGGGCCGACCGTGTCCACCGCGCGGACCAGGGCCTGCTGCACGCGGGCGGCGGCCAGCACGACCGGGTCGCCGAAGGCGTCGTGGCGGCCTCGAGCGAGGCGCACCTCGTACCAGCCGTACCAGGCGACGTAGCCGCCGGCGACCAGCAGCACCAGGCCGCTCAGGCGGGGCACCCACGCGCCGGCGCCGCGCAGCCCGGCCACCAGCCGGCCGCGTAGCAGCGCCACGCCGAGCGCGGCCACCCCGACCACCAGACCCATCCCGATCGCGTACGCGCCGAAGAGCGCCAGCCCGCGCAGCGGCGAGCCGGCCCGCAGGCTGGTCACCACGATCGCCAGGAACGGGGCGATGGAGCAGGTCAGCGAGGTCAGCGCGTACGCCGCGCCGAACAGGACCATGGCCGGCCAGGTGCGGGTGAGCCGGGGCGCCCGGGCGAACGGGCGCGGGGCGGGCAGCCGCCGGCCGGCGAGCAGCCAGCAGCCGGCCAGCGCCAGCAGCACGCCGAGGGTCACGGTCAGCCAGGGCAGCCGGGGGCGCAACCAGTCGGCCAGCGGCGCGACGGCCAGCCCGAAGGCGCCGAAGACCAGCGCGTACCCGAGGGTCAGCCCGGCCGTGGCGGTGAGCGCGCGGCCGACCGCGCCGCGACCGTCCGCGGGGCCGGCGACCAGCAGCGACAGGTACGCGGGCAGCATGGCGAAGCCGCACGGGTTGACCGCGGCGAGCATGCCCGCGGTCAGCGCGAGCAGCAGCCCGCCGGTCATCCCCGGGCCAGCGCGTCGACCTGCCGGGTGAGTGACTCGCCGTCTAGGAAGCCCTGGTGGACGATCCGGCCGTCGCGGTCCACGACCACGAAGGTGCTCTGCTCGACCACCTCGAACCGGCGCCACAGCGCGCCGGACCGGTCGTCGAGCTGCGGGGTGCCGGCCAGCTCGAACTCGCTGACGAACTCCTTCATGGCCTTCTGCTCGCCCAGCCCGGCGACGCCGACGATCGGCACCGTGTCCCGGTACTTCGGGGCGATCTCGGCGACCGTCCACGCCTGGCTGGCGCAGGTGGCGCACCAGGGCGCCCAGAACCACAGCACCACCGGCTTCCCGGCCAGGGCGGCGGCGGAGAACGCCGTACCGTCGAGGGTCTTCGCGGTGAACGACAGCGTCTCGGGCACCCGGGCCGGGACCACCGGGGCGGCCGGCGACGCCGACGCGGACGCGGCCGGGGCGGGAGCCACGGCGCCGACCGGGGTGGCCCGCTCCGGCCCGACCGCGCAGGACGCGGCGCCGGGCAGCGTGACGGCCAGCACGGCGGCGGTGACCAGGCGACGGGCGGTGGGTGGGCGCATCCGCGTCTCCATCCGGGTTGGGCTACTCGGCCTTGACCAGGCGGAGCGCGAGTTCGGGACAGACCTTGACCGCCTTGAGCGCGCCCTCCCGCAGCCAGGTCGGCACCGGGGTGGCGGGGAAGGCGGGGTAACCGTTGCCGTCGAGCCGGATGAAGTCCGGCACCACGTGGGCGCAGAGGCCGTGCCCGTCGCAGCGGGACCAGTCGAGGGTGAGCTTCCGGGGGTTGGCGTCGGGCGCGCCGGGCAGCCCCATGAGGCCCTTGACCCGCTTGCCGCAGCCCTCGCCGGTGGCGTGCAGCCGCAGGTCCTCGGCGAACACCTCCATGGCGGAGAGCGCGAACCGGGCGGTGCCGTCGGGGTGGCTGCACGCCCCCCGACCCTTCACGTCGCCGGCCGCCGCGCGGACCACCTCGATCGGCGCGCTGCCTGAGACGGCCAGGTCGACGGCGCGGGCCAGGTCGGGCAGGCCCATCTTGCACGGGCCGCACTGACCGGCGGACTCACCGGCCAGGTAGCGGACAACCTGGGCGGCCTCGCCCAGCGGGCAGGTGTCGCGGGCCAGCGGGACGATGATGCCGGCGCCCAGGGTGCCACCGACCGCGGCGAGTCCCTTGCGGGAGACCTCGGCCCGGTCCGCCGCCTCCGGGGTGATCCATTTGCCGTGGTAGCCGCCCATCAGGATGCCCGGCCCCTCGGGCACCTCGCAGAGCTCCAGGATCTCGCGTAGCGGGGTGCCGGCGGCGCACTCCACCACGGCGGGCCGCTTGGCCGCCCCGGTGACGGTGAGCAGCACGGTGCCCGGCTCGTCGTCGGTGCCGAGCGCGGCATACTCGTACGGGCCGATCCGGGCGGCGACCGCGAGCTGGGCGTACGTCTCGGCGTTGGAGAGCAGCGTGGGCAGCCCGTTCACCCCGGAGTCGCTGGACCGCTTCTTGGTGCCCGGCGGGATGTGCGGCAGCCCGTTGATCCCGTTGACAAGGGCGCCGCCCTCGCCGGAGATGAACCGGTGCGGCACGGTGACGATGGTGGTCGGCACCGGCATCCGCCGCTCCTGCAACGCCTCGGTGAGCGAGGGCCGGCCCACGTCGTCGTCGGCCACCCCGATCACGATCTCCTCGGCGTCCAGCGCGTACGCGGCCAGCGCGGCGCCGTCCAGGATGAGGTGCGGGGCCCGGGTGAGCAGCACCTTGTCCTTCCAGCTCGCCGGCTCCCCCTCGGAGGCGTTGACCACCACCACGGCGGCGAGGTCCTGCCGCTCGCAGGACTCCAGCACCGCGCGCAGCTTGCGGGCGAACGGGAAGCCGGCCCCGCCCTTGCCCTTGAGGTCGATCGCCTCGGCGAGCCGGAGCAGGGCGGCCGGCTCCATGGGCCCGATCGGGCCGTGCACCTCCTCGTGGGCGAGCAGGTCGAGTCTCCCGAACTCGGCGAAGCCGGCGGTGAGCCGGGGCTCGCCGACACAGGCCACCGGCGGCACGGTCGTGCGCATCACTTGGCCTCACCCCGCAGCCCGGCCCAGTACGCGCCGTCCACGGCGTCGGCGTTGGCGTTGGCCCGCTTGCGCCGGCTCGACCGGCTCTCGCCGGAGGCCTTCCGGGCCCGCCGGGAGGCGAGGTCGACCAGGGTCGGGGTGTCGTCGACGAAGGCGTCGTCGGGGGCGTAGCGGGCCGGCGGACGCCAGTAGTCCGGCTCCTCCGGCAGGTCCTCCTCGACGCTGTGCCGGCCGCTGTCGCTGCGCGGCGCCGACGAGATGGGACCGGCCGAGATCGGACCGGCCGAGATGGGCTCGCCGGAGACGGGCCGGCTCTCCCAGCGGCGCGGGCTGTCCCACGGCTCCTCCGGCTCGTCGCGCCGCCGGGGCGGGGCCGAGTAGCGGGCGATCTCGGGTGGGGTGGAGTAGCGGCTGCCGGTGTCCGGCGGCGCCGAGTGCCGGCCGCCGCTCTCCGGCGGGGCCGAGTAGCGGGCGTCGACGTCGGCGTCGGCGCGGGACCGGCGGGCGCTCCGCTCCTCATCGTCCCGGTAGCGGCGGCCGGTCCGCTCGTCCTCGCGGCGCCGGGCCACCGGCTCGCGCTCCTCGCGCCGGACGGCGGGCTCGCGCTCCTCGCGCCTCGCCACCGGCTCGCGCTCCTCGCGCCGCCGGGTGGCGGGCGCCGGCTCGGCGTCGCGGCGGCGGGCCGGGGAGACGGGCGCCTCGGCGCGCCGCCGGCTGGCCCCCGCGCGGACCGGCTCGCGCAGCGTCCCGGGCTCCGGCACCACGGGTACGGCGAACCGCTCGGGATCGCGGCGCCGGGCGGTGCCGGCCGGCGCGGTCCAGGTGGCGGTGGCCTCGGCCCAGCGGCCCCGGCTGGACCGGCTCTCCTCCTTGCCGGCGTTGCGGCGCCGGGTCAGCCCGGCGAGCAGGCCCGTGCGCTCCTCCCCCTTGCCGGCCATGGCCTGGTTCAGCGCGGCGGCCTGGTGCTGCTCCCGGCTGCGCTTGCCGAGGTGGACGGAGAGGCGGACCAGCAGCGCCATCACCACCAGCAGCACGCAGGCCAGGTAGCTCAGCACCACCCAGGTCTTCGCCGCGCGGCCGGCGTTGAGCCCGTGCAGCAGTGCGAACGGCCAGGAGACGTACGCCATGGAGTGCAGCCCGCGCCACATCCACTTGGGACCGACGCCGGCGAACCGGACCCGGACGATGCCGGTCCAGAGCACGCCGACCATCAGCAGCGCGGCCACGGTGCCCAGCCCGACGTAGAGGCCCCGGCCGGCGACGAACGGCACCAGCGCGTCGGTCGGCCCGGCCCGGCCGATCGCGACCTTGGTGATCACGTGACAGACCAGCCCGGCCACGCCGAGGACGCCGGTGGCCCGGTGCGCCGACTGGAGCAGCACCCGGTGCGGGATGAGCAGCACCAGCCGGTCGGTGGCGAGCAGGCCCATCATCACGGTGAGGCTGAGCGAGACCAGGGTGACCACCCCGGCGAAGAACTCGGTGAAGAAGAATCCGTACGAGTACATGACGGTGCCGGCGCCGGCCAGTTCGAGGCCGGCCCACGCGACGGCGAGCGCGGACACGCTGAGCGCCACCATCGCGGATCTCGACATCGTCCGGGCACCACGGCTGGTGGTGGCGGTCCGGACGGTCGTCGCCTTCTCGTTCTGCTGTGCCCGGGCCATCTGCTCCTCGATCGTCTCGCGGCGGCGCCCCCACCGGCCGACCCTGCTCCCCTCTCCAGTACGGACGGACGGCACGGGCGGATCACCTCCGGTGGCGAATTTCTCGGCCGGTCCGTCGAACCGTCCGGCCCCGGGGCGCGTGTAGCGCCTGACGCAACGAAACATGTCCATGCGTTGACAGTTCTTGCAACACGCTTGTAACCTTGCCGAAAATTTCAGGCCGACTTGCAAGAAACCGGCACTGAAGCCCCCGGCACCGCACACCCCCTCAGGAGTCCCGATGCATCGACGTCGATGCCGCGCGGCTGCCCTAGCCCTGGGCCTGGCCGCCAGCCTGCTCGTCCCCACCACCGTGGCGGCTCCCCCGGCCGCCGCGGCCACCCCCGGCAGCAAGAAGGTCATCGTCCAGCTCTTCGAGTGGAACTGGACCTCGGTGGCCAGCGAGTGCACCAGCACCCTCGGCCCGAAGGGCTACGGCTACGTCCAGGTCTCCCCGCCGCAGGAACACGTGCGGGGCAACCAGTGGTGGGTGGCCTACCAGCCGGTCAGCTACCGGATCGAGTCCCGCAAGGGCACCCGCGCCCAGTTCCAGGCGATGGTGAACACCTGCCACAACGCCGGCGTGAAGGTCATCGTCGACGCCGTGGTCAACCACATGTCCGGCCAGGACAACGGCGGCACCGGCTGGGCCGGCAGCGGCTTCGGCCACTACGACTACCCCGGCACCTACTCCAGCCAGGACTTCCACTACTGCGGCCGCAACGGCAACAACGACATCGCCAACTACGGCGACCGGTACGAGGTGCAGAACTGCGAGCTGGTCAACCTGGCCGACCTGAAGACCGAGTCGGACTACGTACGCACCCGGCTCGCCGCGTACCTCAACGACCTGCTCTCGCTCGGGGTCGACGGCTTCCGGCTGGACGCCAGCAAGCACATGCCGGCCGCCGACATCGCCGCGATCAAGGGGAAGCTGTCCCGCTCGGCGTACCTGGTGCAGGAGGTCATCTACGGCGCCGGCGAGCCGATCCAGCCGACCGAGTACACCGGCAACGGCGACGTGCACGAGTTCCGCTACGGCAAGGACCTGGCCCGGATGTTCAACAGCGAGCGGCTGGCGTACCTGCGCAACTTCGGCGAGGCCTGGGGTTACCTGCCCGGCGGCTCGGCGGTGGTCTTCACCGACAACCACGACACCCAGCGCGACGGCGGCGTGCTGACCTACCGCGACCGCGGCGAGTACGCCCTCGCGAACGCCTTCATGCTCGCCTGGCCGTACGGCACCCCGGCGGTGATGTCCAGCTACACGTTCGGCAACAAGGACCAGGGCCCGCCCTCGGACGCCAGCAACAAGACGTCGAACACCACCTGCTACTCGGGCTGGGAGTGCGAGCACCGCTGGCGGGTGATCGCCAACATGGTCGGCTTCGCCAACGCCACCCAGGGCGCCGGCGTCGCCAACTGGTACGACAACGGCTGGCAGCACATCGCGTTCAGCCGGGCCGGTAGGGGCTACCTCACCGTCAACGACGAGGACTTCGCGATCAGCGGCCGGTCCTACTACACCGGCCTGCCGGCCGGGCGCTACTGCGACGTCATCCACGGCGACTTCAGCAACGGCTCGTGCAGCGGTCCGGTGATCACCGTGGACGCCGGCGGCTGGTTCCCCGCCACCGTCAACGCGCACGACGCGATCGCCATCCACATCGGCGCGAAGCTGCCCTGACCTGGGACGACATCGGCCCCCGCGCCGCCGTTTCGCGGCCCGGGGGCCGTGCGCCCGATTACAGTGTCGATCGTGCTGTTTGACCGATTGTTCTCGCGCTGGACGTTCGGCTGGCTGCTCGCCGCGGTCGGCGTACCGGTGCTGCTGGCGGCCGCGCTGCTGGTCGGGCGCGGCCTCACCGGCGGTCCGGCCCCGGCGCCGGTCGCCGGCGCACCCACCGCGGCGGTGCCGCCCGCTCCGGAGGAGCCGAGCCCGTCCCCCGAGGAGTCCGTGCCGGCCGCCGCACCCGCCCCGGACGACCTGCCGGTGGTCACCTACGACCCGGCGCCCGGCGGATTCCCCGCCGACCCCGGTGCGGCCGACACCCGCCCGCTGGCCGAGGGGCTCACGCCGACCCGCAACGTGGCCGCGTACGACGCGCCGGGCGGCCGGCCGCTGGCCTTCCTCGCGCCCACCATCAGCGGCGTCGAGCTGACCGTGCCGATCGTCGAGCGGCGGGTGGGCTGGACCGCCGTCCTGCTCCCCTCGGCCAACCGGCGGATCGCCTGGCTGCCGGCCGGCGGCTGGAGCATCGTCGCGCTGCGCGACCAGATCGTGGTGGAACGCCGCCCGCACCGGCTCACCTGGTACCGGGACGGCAGCGCCGTGCGCTCCTGGGAGGTCAGCCTCGGCATGTCCGGGCAGCTGACCCCGCTCGGCCGCACCTTCGTCCTGGGCCGCACCCCGCCCCCGCAGGACGTCTACGGCGGGGTGGACATCTTCGCCCTGGGCGCGATCCCCGACGACCCGGACGCGGTGCCGACCGGCTTGCGCGGCGCCCACATCGGACTGCACAGCTGGTACACCGACGCAACGCTCGGCAAGAACGTCACCAATGGCTGCATCCGGCTCACCCGCAGCGGCCAGCGGCAGCTCCTCGCCGAGCTGCGCCCGGGCACCGCGGTCGTGGTCGTGGACCAGCTCCCGGCCCCGCCGGCCACCGCCTGAGCCGGCTCAGTCGCCGAGCAGCCAGCCGTTCTCCTCGGCGATCCGGACCGCGTCGGCCCGGTTGCGGGCACCGGTCTTGCCGATCGCCGCCGACAGGTGGTTGCGCACCGTCCCCTCGGAGAGGTGCAGCGTCGCCGCCAGCTCCGCCACCGTGCCGCCGCCCCGGGCCGTACGCAGCACCTCGGTCTCCCGGTCGGTGAGCGGGCTCGGCCCGGTGGCCAGGGTCTCCGCGGCGAGCGTCGGGTCGACCACCCGCAGCCCGGCGTGCACCCGGCGGACCGCGTCGGCGAGCTGCCGGGCCGGGGTGTCCTTGACCACGAAGCCGTTCGCGCCCGCCTCCATGGCCCGCCGCAGGTAGCCGGGCCGGCCGAAGGTGGTCACCATCAGCACCCGGCAGCCGGGCAGCGCGGCCCGCACCGCCGCGGCCGCCGCGACCCCGTCCAGGCCGGGCATCTCCACGTCGAGCAGGGCCACGTCGGGCCGGGTGCGCAGCGCCTCCGGCACCACCTCGTCGCCCCGCCCCACCTCGGCCACCACGGTCAGGTCCGGCTCCAGCGACAGCAACGCGGCGAGCGCGCCACGGACCAGCGCCTGGTCGTCCGCGAGCAGCAGCCGGATCGGCTCGCTCATCCGGTCGTCCCCCGTTCGGCGTCGGGCAGCGTCACCCGGAGCAGGAAGCCGCGCCCGGCGCGCGGGCGGCCGACGACGACCGTGGCGTCCAGCCGCCGGGCCCGCTCCCGGAGCCCGACCAGGCCGTGGCCGGTCGCCTCCGGCTCGCCGGCCGGCCCCCGGCCGTCGTCGCGGATCTCCACGGCCGTCGGGTCGATCCGGATCTCGCAGCGCCGGGCCCCGCTGTGCCGGACCACGTTGGTCACCCCCTCGCGGACCGTCCAGCCGAACAGCTCGTCCCGCTCCGCCGGCAGCGACGGCGCCGTCTCCGGCAGGTCCGCGGCGATGCCCGCGGCGGCCAGCGCCGAGCGGGCGCCCGCCAGCTCCGCCGCCAGGCTCACCCCGCGGTACGCCCCGACGGTGCCCCGCACGTCGGCCAGGGCCTGCCGGGCCAGCCGCTCGATGTCCGCGACCTCGGTGGCCGCCCGGGCCGGGTCCAGCTCCAGCAGCCGGCCGGCCAGCTCCGCCTTGACCGCCACCACGGTCAGCGAGTGCCCGAGGATGTCGTGCAGGTCCCGTGCGGTGCGGGCCCGCTCCTCGGCCACCGCCAGCCGGCGGATCTCCTGCTGGGCGCCCTGGAGTTCGGCGTTGCGCTGCGCCAGCCGGGTCACCCCGAACATGGCGAACGAGGCGAGCACGACGGCGAAGACCACGGTCCCCTCGGCCTCCCAGCCGGGCACCAGCGCCGCCGTGACCGGCGGGGTCAGCGCGGCCAGCACGACCACCAGCAGGGACTCCCAGATCGGCAGCAGGAACACCGCCGCGGCCGCCACGAAGACCAGTGTGGTCAGCCAGTCCCCCTCGGTGCCCGGAATGCCCGCGAGGCCGAGCCCGAGCAGCGCCGCCAGGACCGTCCACGCCCGACCGCGCGGGATGTTCCGGTGCGCCTGCCGCCGGCCGCGCGCCCACTCGAACACCCAGACGTAGAGCACGCCGAAGGCGATCAGGGTGACCGCGCCGAGCACCCGGCGCCACACCTCGGGTTGGTGCAGGGCGGTGAGCAGCGGGATGTTGAGGAAGAAGAGCCAGACCGCGGCCAGGAGCCAGCCGGTGATCCGCCAACGGCGGCTCACCGGCTGGCTCGGCTGGTGCGGCAGGCCCACGGTGAACACGCTAACCTCCGCCGCCGCGCCTCAGACGCGGGTGGTGTCGCGGCGGAACAGCCGGGCCGCGCCGAAGCCGAAGAAGGCGGTCCAGGCGACCACGTTGCCGACGGCCACCCAGTCCAGCCCGGCCCCGGTCAGCGGCGCCCGGGCGAGCTGGCCGACGCCGTACACCGGGGTGAACTTGGCGATCTGCTGCATCGCGTGGGGCAGGATGTCGAGCGGGACGAACAGCCCGCCGAGCATGGCCAGGATGGCGAGCGCCGGTCCCATGAACTGCATGACGTTCTCGGCCGGGGCGAGGTAGCCGACGAAGAGACCGAGGGCGGCGAAGACGAGCGAGCCGATCCAGGCGGTCAGGCCGGACTCGATCCAGACGTGCACCGGCATCCGGACCCCGGAGGCGGCGCCCACGGCGAACTCGACCAGCACGCCGAGCAGGCCGAGCACCATGGCGGTGGCCACCTTCGTGGCCACGTACGCGGCCGGGCGCAGCGGAGTGAGCCGCAGCTGCCGGCTCCAGCCCAGCGCCCGCTCGGTGGCGACCGACGCGCCGGCGCTGGTGGTGGCGACCATGGCCGCGTAGACGGCCAGGCTGATCATGATCCAGCCCATCACGGGCAGGCCGTTGTCCAGGTTCTGCCCGCGCTGCGGCAGGCCGAACAGCAGGAAGAACACCGCCGGCATGACCAGGATGAACACCAGCGTGCGGCGGTTGCGCAGCACCCGGCGGATCTCGATGCCGAGCACGGGGGCGGAGAAGCCGCCCAGCGCGGGAGGCCGGCGGTTTCCGGCCCGGTCGGGCGTGGTGGTGGCGGACGAGGCGGTGACGGTCATCTCAGGCTCCGGGGTCGTTCGCGGTCGGCGTCAGGCGGCGGCGGTCAGGGCGAGGAAGGCGTCCTCGAGGTTGCGCGAGGTGATCTCCAGGTCGCGGGCGTCGGTCCGGGTCAGCAGGTGCCGGGCGACCACGTCGGAGTCCTCGGTGTGGACCAGCACGGCGTCGCCGCGCACCTCGACGGACTGCACGCCGGGCAGCGCCGCGAGCGCGGTCTGGTCGGCGCCCGGGAGGGTGGCCCGCACGACCCGGCCGGCGGCCAGGTTCTTGATCTCGGCGGTGGTGCCGTCGGCGACCACCCGGCCCTGGCGGACCAGCACGATCCGGTCTGCGTACGCGTCGGCCTCGTCCAGGTAGTGGGTGGCGAACAGGACGGTCCGGCCGGAGCGGGCGTCGGCACGGATGGCCTGCCAGAAGTCCCGCCGCCCCTCGACGTCCATCCCGGTGGTCGGCTCGTCGAGCACCATGAGGTCGGGGTCGGGCAGCAGCGCCAGGGCGAAGCGCAGCCGCTGCTGCTGGCCGCCGGAGCACTTGCCCACCGCGCGGTCGGCGATGTCGGCGATGCCGGCCCGCTCCAGCACCTCGGACGCCGGCCGGGACTGGCCGTAGAAGTGCGCGGTCATCCGTACCGTCTCGGCGACGGTGAGGTCCTTGAGCAGGCCGCCGGTCTGCATCACGGCGGCGACCCGGCCGAGCCGGACGGCGTCGCCGGGCGTGCCGCCGAAGAGCCGGACGGTGCCGGCGTCCGGGCGGGCCAGCCCGAGCAGCATGTCCACGGTGGTGGTCTTGCCGGCGCCGTTGGGGCCGAGGAAGGCGACCACCTCGCCCGGTTCGATCCGGAGGCTGAGCCCGTCGACGGCGGTCACCGGGCCGAAGGTCTTGGTGAGTCCGGCCAGCTCGACGGCCGGTGGGGTGTCGGTCATGACAACGATGCTCCGGGGACCGGCGGGCCGGTCCCCGGAGCGGGCGTCACCTTCCGACCGTGACATTTGTCAGGGCGGTCAGTGGCCGCCGCCGGCCCCCTCCCGGGCCCGGCGGGGCAGCAGGAACGCGCCGGCCACGGTGACCAGCAGCAGTCCCAGCTCGGCGAGGAGGGTGACCCGCACGGCGTGCGACACCGACTCGGCCAGCCCGTCGAAGAAGACCGTGCCGAGCAGCGCCACGCCGAGCGCGCCGCCGAGCTGCTGCACGGCGGTGAGCGTGCCGGACGCCGAGCCGGTCTCCGCCTCCTCGACCCCGGAGAGCACGATGTCGAAGAAGGGCGCCATCACCAGGCCCATGCCGAAGCCGACCGCCAGCAGCGCGGGCGTCATCCGCCACGGGGTGACGTCGGCGCCGGCCACGGTGAGGGTGAGCAGCATCCCGGTGACGCCGGCCAGCACCACCCCGAGTCCGAGGTGGATGAGCCGCCGGCCGAGCCGCTGGGCCAGGCCGGCGCCGGCGAGCACGAAGGCGGCCACCATGCCGAGCGCCTGGGGCACGCCGGCCAGCCCGGCGCGCAGCGGCGACCAGCCGAGCCCGAGCTGGAGGTAGAGGCTGAACACCAGCGAGAAGCCGGCCAGCGCGGTGAAGAAGGCGAGCCCGGCGACCAGCCCGCCGGTGAAGGCGCGGCGGCGGAACAGGGCGGGCACCACCAGTGGGTCCCGGCCGGCCCGCTGCCGGCGCCGCTCGTAGCGGGCGAAGACCGCCAGCACGACGACCGCGCCGGCCAGCATGGCGAAGCTCCACGCCGGCCAGCCCAGCTCGCGGCCCTGCACCAGCGGGTGGACCAGCAGGAACACCGCGACCGAGAGGAGCGCGACGCCGGGCAGGTCGAGCCGGGTGGCGTGGCCGGGTCGGGAGGCCGGCAGGAAGCGGGCCGCGCCGAGGGCGGCGAGCAGGCCGAGCGGGACGTTGATCAGGAAGATGGCGCGCCAGCCGGTGCCGCCGAGGTCGGCGTCGACCAGCCAGCCGGCCAGGATCGGCCCGCCGACGGCGGAGATCCCCATCACGGGGCCGAACGCGCCGAAGGCGGCGGCCAGCTGCTCCGGCGGGAACATCTCCTTGATGAGGCCCAGCCCCTGCGGGAGGAGCAGCGCGCCGAGCAGGCCCTGGGCCACCCGGGCGGCGATCAGCGTGCCGGGGCTGCCGGCGAGGGCGCAGGCGGCCGAGGCGGCGGTGAAGCCGAGCACCCCGACCAGGAACATCCGGCGCCGGCCGTACAGGTCGCCGAGGCGGCCGCCGGTGACCAGGCCGACGGCCATGGCGAGGGTGTAGCCGGCCCCGATCCACTGGATGACGGTGGGCGAGCCGCCGAGGTCGGCCCGGATCGCCGGGCCGGCGAGGTTCGTGACGAGCACGTCGAGCAGGTCCATCACCTCGGCGGCGAGGATCACCGCGAGGGCGATCCAGCGCCAGCGGTGGCCTGCGGCCGGTGGTGCCGCGATGAGTTGGGTGGTCATGGGGTCCCCCGATTCGAGCGAACACTGTTCGTTGACGAACACTGTTCTATCAACGAACGCCGTTCGCAGCAAGTACGATGTTCGAGTCCCCACATCCCGGAGGTCGTCCGTGAGCGAAACCCCCGCGCCACCGTGGCGCACCCGGCCGCGCAGCCGGGCGACCCGCCTGCCGCTCAGCCAGCAGGCCGTGGTCGACGCCGCCCTCGCCGTGCTCGGCCGGGAAGGTCTGGGCGGCCTCAGCATGCGGCGGGTGGCCCAGGAGCTGGGCACCGGACCGGCCTCCCTCTACGCCCACGTCTCCGGGCGCGAGGAACTGCTCGAACTTCTCGTCGACCGGGTCAGCGCGGACATCACCGTGCCCGAGCCCGACCCGGGCCGCTGGACGGAGCAGGTCCGCGAGGTGGCCCGGCAGGCGTACCGGGTCTACGCCGCGCACACCGACCTGGCGCTGGCCTCACTGGCCACCATCCCCACCGGTCCGAACGCCCTGCGGGTCACCGACGGGCTGCTCGCCGTTCTCCGCAGCGGCGGCGTGCCGGCACAGCAGGCAGCCTGGTTCCTCGACCGGCTCTTTCTCTACATCGCGGGCGACGCCTACGAGGGCGCCCTGTACGCCGAGAAGGTCCGGGCCGCCGGACAGGACCAGCCGGCGTGGTGGGCGCGGATGCGCGAGCAGCTCAGCACGTTCTACCGGAACCTGCCGGCGGGGCGGTACCCGCACGTGCGGGAGCACGTGGACGCGCTGCTCGCCGGCGACGGCGACACCCGCTTCGAGTTCGGCGTCGACCTGCTGATCCGGGGCCTCGCCACCCACGTCGCGCCCGGGAGTGAGGGCGGCCGGGCCGGGTAACCAGCGCCGACGTCAGTCGCCGCGGCACCGGGAGGTCTGGGGATGAGCGCACCGACGGCACGGGTGGACACCATCGTGATGATCCACGGCCTGTGGATGACGTCGCGCAGCTGGGAGCACTGGGTCGACCGGTATTCGGCGCGCGGCTTCCGGGTTCTCACCCCCGCCTGGCCCGGCATGGACGTCGACGTCGAGCGGCTCCGGGAGGACCCGACCCCGATCGCCGCGCAGCGGATCGCCACCATCGTCGACCACTACGCGGGGATCATCCGCGGCCTGCCCCGGCCGCCGATCATCATGGGGCACTCGTTCGGGGGCCTCATCGCCCAACTGCTCATGGACCGGGGCCTCGGCGCCGCCGTCGTCGCCCTGCACCCCGCCGCCGTGAAGGGCGTGCTGAAGCTGCCGCTGAGCACCCTGCGCTCCGGATTCCCCATCCTGCGCAACCCGGCTAACCGGCACCGCGCCGTGGCGTTCACCGCCGAGGACTTCCGGTACACCTTCGGCAACACCATCAGCCAGGAGGAATCCGACGCCGCCTGGGAGCGGTACGCCGTGCCCGCCGCCGGCCACGTCTTCTTCGAGGGGGCGTTCGCCAACCTGGACCCGAACTCGGCGACGGCGACGGACACCACGCGCACCGACCGCGCGCCGTTGCTCGTGACGGCGGGCGGCGAGGACCACGTGGTGCCGCCCGCGCTGGCGTCCGCCGTGGCCAACCTCTACCGGGGCTCGACGGCGATCACCAGCTACCGGGAGTTCCCGGGGCGGTCGCACTTCGTCGGCGGCGAGCCGGGCTGGGAGGAGGAGGCCGACTTCGCGCTGGAGTGGGCCGTGGAGGCGGCCAACGAGTACTCCCCCACCGTGGTCAGCACGGCCCCGAACCGCCGCTGACAACCGGCGAAGACTCCCTGGGTGGTGCCGGCGGGTCGCGGCGACCGACCCGACCGCCCGGCGACGCATGGTGGGGCGGGGTGGGGGTATGACGGGGTCATGAGGGCGAGCTTCCGGCTTGGCCGGATCGCGGGTGTACCCGTCGGGGTCAACTGGAGCGTCCTGGTCATCTTCGTGCTGATCGCGTGGGCGCTGTCCGCCAGCCAGTTCCCCCGCGCGTACCCGGGACACTCGGCCGTGGCGTACTGGGCCGCCGGCCTGGCCGCCGCGGTGGTCTTCTTCCTCGGCCTGCTCGCCCACGAGGTGGCCCACGCGGTGGTCGCCAAGCGCAACGGCATCGAGGTCGAGGGGATCACACTCTGGCTCTTCGGCGGCGTCTCCGAGCTCAAGGGCGAGGCCCGCGACCCGGGCGCCGAGCTGCGCATCGCCGGGGTGGGGCCGCTGGTCAGCCTGATCATCGGGCTCTTCTTCGGTGCCATCGCGGTGCTGCTCGCCGTGGCCGGCTCGCACGGCCTGCTGCTCGGCGCGCTGTCCTGGCTGGCCGGCATCAACGTGCTGCTGGCGATCTTCAACGTGCTGCCGGCCGCGCCACTGGACGGCGGCCGGGTACTGCGCGCGGCGGTGTGGAAGGCCACCGGCGACCGGACCAAGGCGGCCGTGGTGGCGGCCCGGGCCGGCTGGGTCCTCGGCGCGCTGCTGATCGGGCTGGGGCTCTGGCAGTTCCTGGCCGGCAGCGGGGTGGGTGGGCTCTGGCTGGCGCTCATCGGCTGGTTCCTGATCGGCGCCTCCACCATGGAGGAGCGCCAGGCCCGGATGGGCAGCGCGCTGCGCGGCATCCGGGTCGCCGAGGTGATGACCCCGCAGCCGCAGACCGCCTCCGGGGAGATGACCGTCGCCGACTTCGTCGACCACTACCTCTTCGCGTACCGGCACTCGGCGCTGCCGCTGACCGAGGAGGGCCGGCCGATCGGGCTCGTCACCCTCGACCGGGTCCGCGGCATCCCGGCCGACCGGCGCGCCGCGACCACCCTGGCCGAGGTCTCCTGCCGGGCCGACGAGCTGGTGCTCGCCACCCCGGACGAGCAGCTGAGCGACCTGCTCCCCCGGCTCAGCGCGTGCGCCGACGGCCGGGCGCTCGTGGTGACCGACCAGCGGCTGGTCGGGATCGTCTCGCCCAGCGACATCAGCCGCGCCGTGCAGCGCGGTCACATGCGCGAGCAGATGGCCGCCGGCCGCTCCTAGCCGTCGCCCAGCAGGCCACGCAGGTGCGCCCGGGTCCAGGCCGCGATGGTGAACGAGTCGGTGAGCACCCCGTCCCGGATGAGCGCGGCGACCTCGGCCGGCGGGCAGCGCCGCACGCCCCGGATGCCCTCGCGCGCCTCGGGCTCCCCGACCGCCGCCACCTCCGCCAGGAAGAGCCGGACCTCGTCGGTGCAGGTGCCGGTGTCCGGGTGCAGCACGCCCAGGTCGACGAGGCGGACGCCCTCCGCGCCGATCTCCTCGCGCAACTCCCGGGCCGCCTGCTCCTCGGCCGGCACGCCGGGCTCGCCGAATCCGCGCGGCGCCTCCAGGTGCCACCGCCGGGTCGCGTGCCGGAAGTGCTCGATCAGCACCACCGCGCCGTCGAGCACCGGCAGGACCACCACCCCGTACGTGCCGCCCATCGAGACCGAGCGCAGGTAGGTGCCGAGGGCGCCGCCGGGAAACCGGACGGGGTCCCGCAGCAGGGTGAGCCACTCGTCCTGGTACGCGACCCCGCTGCGGCCCCACTCCTCGGGCAGGCCCCGCGCGCGCAGCGCCTCGACCCTGGCCCGTTCCGCGGCGGCCACCTCGGCGGGCTCGACCAGGATCTCCACCGCGGCGCCCGGCGGGTTGACGAAGAGTTCCGGCAGCCGCTCGCGCAGCTCCCGGTAGCGGGCGTCGTCGGGAGCCGCACTCATTCGCCCTCCCGGGGCCGGTCGATGTTCGGTTCGGAGTCGCGCTCGAGGTCGCCGTCGACCATCGGGAAGCCGCCCTCCTGCAGCCGGGCGACGAGTTCCCGCCAGTCCTCGCGGGCCCGCTCCAGCCGCACCCGCATCACGTCGATGCCGGTGGCCAGCTCGTTCTCGGCACGGCGCTGGTCGCGGCCGACGACGGCGAAGCGGAGCACCGCGTCGGTGCCCCGGGAGGCGACCTCGGTGGCCACGTCGCCGATGACCTCCAGCCGGGGGTCGCCGTCGTAGATGAGCGAGGCGGAGGCGCCGAGGACCTCGATGGTGATCCGGACGACCGGCTGCCAGACCCGCATCCGGCTGCGTCGCCGCTCGCCGACGATCTCCGCGAGCCGGCTGGCGAGGGCCAGGTAGCGGTCGTACACCCGCTGGCCGCGGGCCACGAAGTCGGTCGGGTCGTCGAGCAGCGACTCCAGCGCGGCCAGGTAGCCGCGCCACTCGTCGGTGTCCCGCGCCTGCCGCACGTGCGCCAGTTCCAGCCCGGTCAGGTCGATCCGCAGCGGGGACAGGGCCAGGTCGAAGGCCTGGGGTCGCAGCGTCCGGAGCAGCTCCACGAGCTGCTTGAGGTCGGCTCGCGGGGCGCCCTCCTCGGTGGCGCGGGCCGCCCGCACCGGCGGCCGCTCCTGCAGGGCGGTGCGCCGCAGCGAGTCGGTGGGGATCAGCGCGAAACGCTCCACCGCGTCGGGCACGGTGGTGTTGTAGCGCAGGTCGATGAGCTGCTTGAGCTCCGCCACCAGCGGCGCCGACCGGAATCGGCCCTGCGCCGGGTCGCTGTCCGGTTCGACGAGGAACTGGCGGTAAAACCCCTCCCGGTCGGCCCCGTCGGTGTCCGCGGCCCACAGGGTGACCTCCCGCAGCCGCTCCCGCAGCGTCGGGATGCTCTCGCCGTCGAGACCGAGGTCGCGGCGCAGGGCGTCGAGGTTGAAGCCGCGCACCTGCAGCAGGAAGCGGTGGAACTCCTCGAACATCAGCCGCTGGGTGCACTCCTCGTTCTCGGCGTCGTCCCAGCTCAGCCGGAGGCACCGGAGGTGGTCGAGGTCGCCGAGCAGGCTCCGCCAGGCGTCCCAGCCGGCCCGGTCGACGGTGAACCGCGGCTCGTCCGCGGGCGAGCCCTCGCGGAGCAGGAACGGCACCAGCACGCTCTCGTCCAGCAGGGCCCGGACCGCGTCGCGTTGCGGGCCGCGCGCCGCGAAGTCCTGGTAGACGACCGGGTTGTTGAAGAAGTACGCCCGGTTGACGATGACCTGCTCGGCGTTGAGGATCGAGCGGAGGTACTCGGCCCGCGCGTCCTGCCGGCGCCGGCGCTCCACCTCGGCGTAGGAGAGCCGTCGGCTCACCATGTGCTCCAGCAGGTCGCGGGTGACCCACTGGTTGTCCAGGCACTGTGCGACGACGCTGATCCGGGACAGCGCCCGGTTGTCGACGCGAACCAGCCCGCCCGGCCCGGAGGGCTCCTGCACCATCGTTTCCCCTCACCGACGTCCACCGTGGATGGTCGGCCCATAGGCTACGGGTGACCCGGCGGTAGGTCAGTATCGCGGGAAGTAACGGTCCAGCAACGCGGTGCGGAACTTGCCGGCCGGGTCGAGCTCGCGCAGCAGGGCGCGGAAGTCGTCGTGGCGCGGGTAGGCGGCACCCGGGTCGCGGGCGAAGAGCTTGCCCCAGTGGGGGCGCGGGGCGAACGGGGCGAGCCGCTCCTCCACCTCGGCCAGCACCGGCGCCACCGCCGCCGGGTCACCGACCCAGGTGAAGTGGACGGCCAGGGTGTCCCGCTCGTGGTTCGGGCTGAGCCACAACCCGTCGGCGGCCACCGTACGCAGCTCGCAGACCTGGAGCACGGCGGCGATCCGCCCGGCCGCCGGGTCGAGCGCGGCCAGCGCCGCGGCGCCGTCGGAGCGGGCCACATGCCACTCGGACTGGAGTTCGTCGCCGCTGCTCGGGGTGAAGCCGAGCCGGAAGTGCGGCAGCCGCTCGTGCCACGGCCCGGGCGCGCCGAGCTGGGCCGTGCAGTTCTCCGCCGGCATCCCCGGCACCGGGTGGTTTGGCGTGTCGGCCGCGCGGGTGTCCAGCCAGTCCGCCGGGGGTGGCGGCTGGTCGGCCCGCTGCTTGAGCCACACCTGGTCGAAGCGGGGCGACCGCCAGCCGGTGAAGACACTCACGCTGTACGCCGCGCCGAGCGCGGTGTCGAGTGCCGCGCGGGGCAGGCCGAGCCGGACGTACTGCCGCACCTCGAAGGCGGGCACCACGTCGAGGGTGAGCCGGGTGACCACGCCCAGCGCGCCGAGGTGGACCACCATCCCGGCGAACCGGGGGTCGCCGCGGTCCACCGTGAGCAGGTCGCCGTCGGCGGTGACCAGTTCCAGCGCGGCCACGGCGGTGGCCAGGTTGCCGTTCGCCGGTCCCGAGCCGTGGGTGGCGGTGGCGACCGCCCCGGCCACGGAGATGTGCGGCAGGGAGGCGAGGTTCGCCAGGGCGTACCCCTCGGCGTGCAGCGCGGTGGCCAGGTCGCCGTAGCGCAGCCCGGCGGCGACGGTGACGGTGCCCCGGTCGCGGTCGAGCGCGACGGTCGGCGGCAGCCCGGCCACCGACACCTGCTCACCGGTGGTGTCGCCGAGCCGGTTGAACGAGTGCCCGGTGCCCACCGCGCGGACCCGGTCCGCACCGGCGACCAGCCGGCGCAGCTCGTCCAGGGTGGTGGGGTCGTGCCGGGCGCGGGCCGACCAGGTGACGTTGCCCGCCCAGTTGGTGCCGGTCATGCCGTGGCCTCCCGGTCGGTGTTGGCCTCCTCGGCGAGGGCGGCGCAGAGCTTGTCCAGCGCCGCCTCCACGTGAGTGGTGGAATACCCGCGCAGCGCCACCGGCAGCCCGGCGGCCCGGGTCTGCTCGATCTCCGCCCGGGCGGCCCGCCGCTCGGCCGTTCCGCCCCGGGCGAGCGCCTCCCGGGCGCGGTGCACCAGCCGGTCGACCTCGCGGACGTCGTAGCCGCGCAGCCCGATGGTGAAGTCGAGGTCCACACCGGCCGGCCGGGTGCGCGCGTCGGTGAACCGGTCGCCCGCGTAGCGGACCAGCGCCGCCGTCACCTCGTCGGGGCTCTCCCGCACCTGGCCGAGGTCGAGCAGTTCGACGGCGGGGCGGCCGTCGCGCGGATACCGGGCGGTGACCGGCAGGCCCGGCGGCAGCCCGGCCCCGGGCACGCCGACCAGCCGGCCGGCGTCGTCGAGGGCGAGCGCCGCGAACTGCTCCCAGCGGTACGTCCCGCGCAGGCCCGGCCGGCGCACCTCCAGCCCCTCGGGGCCGAGCACGCAGCGGAACGGCCGCAGCGCGCCGACCAGCACCTTGACGCCGATCACCACGATCCCCAGGGCGACCAGCATCCGCAGCACCGGGCCGTCACCGGCGACGGCGAGCACCATCACCCCGCCCGCCACGCAGACGAGGGCCAGCGGCAGGACCCCTCGGTTGCGGTGCAGCTCCATGTCGTTCCCCCCGTTCCGGTCGCGCGTGTCCGGGTGCATCATCCGCCAATCGCGCAAGGCGTGGTTGCCCCGCCACCGGGTAGGGAACCCTGTGGGCATGAGCAGCTACCGCGATCCGAGCCTCCGGGGCGACGTGTATCCGTCGGAAGAGGAGATCGACCCGACCGGCGTCGGTCCCGATCCGGTCGGGATGGCCGGCACGGCACCGGCGCCGCCGCCGACCCCGGAACCCGAGCCCGACCCGATTCCCCATCCGGGGCCGCCGCCCCGGGCCGCCGGCGGGCCGGCCCGCTGAGCGCGGCCGGGCCCGGGCCCGGCCCGCTCAGACCTGCCGCATCACCTCGGCGGCGACCAGCTCCAGGTGGTCCAGGTCGGCCAGGTCGAGCACCTGGAGGTAGACCCGCTCGCTGCCGATCTCCGCGTACCGGCCGAGCTTGTCGACGACCTCGGCGGGCGTGCCGGCGGCGCCGTTCGCGCGCAGCTCGCCGGGCTCCCGGCCGATGGCCGCGGCGCGCCGGGCCACCTCGGCGTCGTCCCGCCCGCAGCAGAGCACCAGGGCGTTGGACCAGGTCATGCTCGACGGGTCCCGGCCGGCCTCGGCGCAGGCGTCCCGGACCCGCTGGAACTGCGCGGCCGAGTCCTCGACCGAGGCGAACGGCAGGTTGAACTCGTCGGCGTACCGGGCGGCGAGGCGGGGCGTCCGCTTCGGTCCCGTGCCGCCGAGCAGGATCGGTGGGCGCGGCTGCTGGATCGGCTTGGGCAGGGCCGGTGAGTCGCTGACCGGGTAGTACTTGCCGGGGAAGTCGAAGGTCGACCCGGCCGGCGTCTCCCAGAGCCCGGTGATGACCGCGAGCTGCTCCTCCAGCCGGTCGAACCGCTCGCCGAGCGGCGGGAACGGGATGCCGTACGCGGTGTGCTCCCCGGCGAACCAGCCGGTGCCGATGCCCAGCTCGACCCGGCCGCCGCTCATCTGGTCGACCTGGGCGACGGTGATGGCCAGCGGACCGGGGAGCCGGAAGGTGGCCGCGGTCATGAGGGTGCCGAGCCGGATCGTCCTGGTGTCCCGGGCCAGGCCGGCGAGGGTGGTCCAGGCGTCGGTCGGACCCGGGTCGCCGCTCACCGAGCCCATCTTCAGGTAGTGGTCGGAGCGGAAGAAGGCGCCGAAGCCGGTCTCCTCCGCGCGGCGCGCCACGGCGAGCAGCTGGTCGTAGCTGGCGCCCTGCTGGGGTTCGGTGAAGATCCGCAGTTCCATGTCCCGAGCATAGAAAGCGGGCGGGCCCGCCGCGTGCGCGCCTCGTATTCCTTGACAGGCATATGAGCGTCGGGGCATATTGGGGAGGTGTCCGGGGATGCCTTCGCCGTGCTGGCCGAGCCCACCCGACGTCGCATCCTCGACCGGCTGCGCCGGGCGGAGAGCAGCGTCGGCGACCTCGTGGACGCGCTCGGCATGAGCCAACCGGCCGTCTCCAAGCACCTGAAGGTGCTGCGCGAGGCCGGCCTGGTCAGCTGCCGCACCGCCGCCCAGCAGCGGATCTACCGGCTCGACGTCCGTCCGCTGCGCGCCGTGGACGCCTGGCTCGGCCCGTACCGGCGGATGTGGGGCGAGCACCTCGACGCCCTCGAACGCCATCTCGACAGTGAGGAGTGACCATGGACCGCGACAGCTTCCGGCCCGGCCCGCTCGCCGACGTCACCTGGGCACCGGCCGGCGACCGGTGGGACCTGGTCCTCGTCCGTGACCTGCGGCACTCGCCGGAGAAGGTGTGGGCGGCGCTCACCGAGCCGGACCGGCTCGCCGAGTGGGCGCCCTTCCTCGCCGACCGGGACCTGGGCACGCCCGGGGCGGTCACGCTGAGCACCGTCGACGGCGACCGGCGCTGGCCGGACGCGGCCACCGTGCGGCGGGCCGAGCCACCCAGCCTGCTCGAATACACCTGGGGCGACGGGTTGCTGCGCTGGGAGCTCGCCGCCACGGCGGGCGGCACCCGGCTGACCCTGCGGCACCGCTTCGACGACCGCGCGCTGGGCGCCAGCATGGCCGCCGGCTGGCACCTCTGCCTCGACGTCGCCGGCCACCTGCTCGACGGCGACCCGGTCGGCCCGATCCGGGGCGCCGAGGCCAAGGAGTTCGGCTGGGACGAGCTGCGCGCCGCGTACGACGAGCGCCTGAAGGACTGACGGGTCAGTCCGGCAGGGTGATCGCGGTCGCGGCCCGGCGGATCGGCTCGGTGACCCGGCGGATCATCCGCTCCCGGCCGGGCAGGCGCGGCATGAGCCGCAGCATCGACGTCTGGAACCGGATCCGGGCCGCCGACGACAGCACCATCCCGGCCAGGTTGCGCTCGGCCAACCGCTGGTTCGCCTCGACGAACGGGCGCATCCGCCGCTCGTACCCGGCGAACCCGGCCGCCGGGTCCCCACCGGCGTCGGCCAGCGAGGCGGCCAGCACGTACGCCCCGACCAGCCCGAGGCTGGTGCCCTGCCCGGAGGCCGGCGACGGGCCGTAACCGGCGTCGCCGACGAGCGCGATCCGGCCGGTGGACCAGCGGTCCATCCGCACCTGGCTCATGGGCGCGAAGTAGAGATCCGGCGCGTCGGCGGCCGCGGCCAGCAACTCGGGCACCCGCCAGCCGGCCCCGTCGAACGCCCGGGCCAGCGCGGCCCGTTGGGCCGGCAGGTCCCGGTGGTCGGGCTCCTCGGCCGGCGACGGGAAGAGGAACAGCGCCCGGGCGTCCGGCGCCCCGGCGGTGCGGTAGACCCCGACGGTCCGGCCCGGCGCCGGGTGCATCAGCTCGACCCGCTCCTCGCCGAACCCGGCGGGAACGGCGCAGATCGCGATGTGGTGCCCGAGCGGGCGCAGGTGCTCGGCCGCGGGGCCGAACGCGAGCCGGCGTACCGCCGAGTGCAGCCCGTCGGCACCGACCACCAGGTCGAAGCGACGGCGCCCGCCCCCGGCGAAGGTCACGTCCAC
Source organism: Micromonospora sp. NPDC005707 (assembly GCF_040631005.1). Taxonomy (NCBI): domain Bacteria; kingdom Bacillati; phylum Actinomycetota; class Actinomycetes; order Micromonosporales; family Micromonosporaceae; genus Micromonospora; species Micromonospora sp. NPDC005707. Next base: position 152,104 of record NZ_JBEXYR010000003.1, on the reverse strand, counting down.
CCCGTCGGCGGCCGGATCCAGCGCGGCGATCGAGTCGCCGAAGAGGTATTCGACGTCGCCGGTCGCCTCGACGAGCAGCCGGGCCAGATCCCCGCGCAGCACCTCGACGTCGTCCCCCTCCCGGCCACCGAAGAGCGCGGCGTCCATGGTGGCCAGTCGCGCGCCGGACGCGTCCACGAAGCGGGCCGACCGCATCCCGGTGTCGCGCCGCCGCACCTGCTCCAGCAGGCCCATCCGGTCCAGCACGGTCAGCGCGGCGCCCCGGACGTCCACCTTGTAGCCACCGTCGCGCAGCGCCGGGGCGCGCTCGACGAGGGTCGGCCGGAAGCCGTGGCGGCGCAGCCACCAGGCGAGCGTGGGACCGGCGACACCGGCGCCGGAGATCAGCACATCAGTCATACCGAGGGCGGTACAAGCGTGTTAGACGTTTGTGCAAGACGCTTGTTCAAGGAATCGGCTAGGCTGCCGGCATGGGAAATCGGGAGGACCTGCTCGCCGGGGCCAAGCGCTGCCTCATGGAGAAGGGCTACGCGGCCACCACGGCACGGGACGTGGCCGGCGCCGCCGGCACCAGCCTGGCCGCCATCGGCTACCACTTCCGCACCACGAAGGCGCTGCTCAACGAGGCGCTCGTGGAAGCCATGGCGGAGTGGGGCGACGAGCTGCACCGCGCCCTCGCCGAGGACGCCGGGCCGGATGCCACAGCCGAGCAGCGCTTCGAGGCGGCGTGGGAACGGATCATCGAGTCGTTCGCCCGGCTACGGCCACTCTGGGCCGTCCAGTTCGAGTTGATCGCGCAGCTCGACCGGACGCCCGAGCTGCGGGAGGCGTTCGCCGGGGTCACCCGCCAGGCCCGGCTGGGGTTGGCCGAGGTCTTCCACCGGCTCGATCCGGGCCTCGACGAGTCGACCGCGCTCACCCTCGGCGCGTTCCACCAGGCGCTGATCGGCGGCGTGGCGGCCCAGTGGCTGGTCGACCCGGCGGCGGCTCCGTCGGCGCGGGAGCTGACCGACGCGCTACGAATCCTCGCCGCCGAGTTCCGCGAGAGTCAGGGCTGAAACGGACCCGGAGTATCGTCGCCGGCGATTCCTCGTGTCCACACCGGATCCGGAAACGCACACCGCGGCACCGGGCGGCGATACGGCGGATCCGCGCCGGAATATGACGAACACATGACAGTTCTCTATCAGTGCCGACAAATTCGGGGATGAGCGGCGGCAATCGACTCCCTCGGCGGTGAGACGGCCACGACCGGCGGCAAAAGGGCGCAAAGACCCCTAAATTACCCGCGTCGGCGGCCCGCTCAGGCTGTCCTTGCTGCGTGCGACGACCGAATTCGACTTCCGGGGACCGCGATTTTTTGTGGGCAGGTCCACAATCCCCGCACTCCGGGCTGGATTCCCCGCAGTGCAGTCGGTAGGTTTCCGGGCCGGCCCCCACGGCCCGAATAATGTGACCGATGTTGATATCGACGGACGAGACGCGAAGATGGCCACCGATGGTGCGATCCGCCAGAGGTTTTCATCGGAGAGGGGATCGTGCCTGCACTCGCAGTGAAGTCGCTCTACAAAATATTCGGTAACCGAACCGACGAGGCGATGAGGCGCCTCGCGGACGGCGCGCCCCGCGCGGAGGCTCTCGCCGGGCTGCCGGCCACGGCCGCCGTGATCGACGCGAACTTCGAGGTACGCCCCGGCGAGATCTTCGTCGTGATGGGCCTGTCCGGCTCCGGCAAGTCCACCCTCATCCGGATGCTCAACGGCCTGCTCCGCCCCACGAAGGGCAGCGTGCGGGTCGACGGGGTCGAGCTGACCACGCTCAGGCCCGCCGCGCTGCGCAAGCTCCGCCGCGAAAAGATCAGCATGGTCTTCCAGCACTTCGCGCTGATGCCACACCGGACGGTGCTGGAGAACGCCGGGTACGCGCTGGAGGTCGCCGGCCTCCCGAAGGCCGAACGGCGCGAGCGCGCCCTGGAGGCGCTGCGCATGGTCGGCCTGACCGAGTGGGCGGACAAGCTCCCCCACGACCTGTCCGGCGGCATGCGGCAGCGGGTCGGGCTGGCCCGGGCGCTCGCCGCCGGCACGGACATCCTGCTCATGGACGAGGCGTTCTCGGCGCTCGACCCGCTCATCCGGCGGGAGATCCAGGACCAGCTCCTGGAACTCCAGGCCGAGCTGGGCAAGACCATCATCTTCATCACCCACGACCTCAACGAGGCCATGCGTCTCGGCGACCGGATCGCGGTGATGCGGGACGGCCGGATCGTGCAGATCGGCACGGCCGAGGAGATCCTCACCGACCCGGCCAACGACTACGTCGCGCAGTTCGTCGCGGACGTCGACCGCACCCGCATCCTCACCGCCTCGTCCGTCATGGAGAAGGCGCAGACCGTGCTCGACGTCAACGTCGGCCCCCGGGTGGCCGCCCGCGCGCTGCGGGAGAACCAGACCTCGGTGGTCTACGTGACCGGCCCGCGGAAGCAGTTCCTCGGCACGGTCACCGAGGACGAGGTCCTGCGGGCGTTCCGCGAAGGCCGGCAGAGCCTGGCGGGGTACGTCTCGACCGAACAGGTCCGGACGGTCACGGCGGACACCGCCGTGGCCGACCTCTTCGCCGAGTGCGCGGAGAGCGTCCATCCGGTGGCCGTCCTGGACGCGACGGGCCGGCTGTCCGGCGTGATCCCGCGGATCACGCTGCTCGCCGCCCTGGCCAGCACGGCTCCCGACAGCTCACCGACGGACGACGTCGAGCCCGCGGCGGACGACCCCGTCGACAGCGGGCCGGCCGACGCGGCAACGCCGGCCGAACTCGACCTGATCAGCAAGAAGGAAGAGCCGGTATGAGCCAGACGCAGTCTCCGCTCGACTCCTGGCTGCCCCGCGTGCCGCTCGGCACGTGGACCGAGTCCGCCGTCGACTGGGCCACCGCCACCCTCGGCCCGGTCTTCGACGCCGTGGCCACCGTGGTCGACGCCCTCGTGCGCCCGCTCAACGACCTGCTCACCGGCGTACCGGCGGTGGCGGTCGTGCTGGTCCTCGCCGCGCTCGGCTGGTGGCTGCGCGGCTGGAAGTTCGGCCTCGGCACCGCCGTGGGCCTCGGCCTGGTGGCCGGGATGCCCTACTGGGAGGAGACCATGAGCACCCTCGCCCAGGTGCTCGTGGCCAGCGCGCTCGCCCTGCTGCTGGCGATCCCGCTGGGCGTCTTCGTGGCGGAGAACAGGCGCGCCTCCGCGATCGCCCGGCCGGTGCTGGACCTCATGCAGACCATGCCGGCGTTCGTCTACCTCATCCCGGCGATCTTCTTCTTCGGCATCGGCACCGTGCCCGGCGTGCTGGCCACGCTGGTGTTCAGCATGCCGCCCGGAGTGCGCCTCACCGAACTGGGCCTGCGCCAGGTCGACCGGGAGATCGTCCAGGCCGCCGAGTCGTTCGGCGCGCCGCCGTGGATGGTGCTGCTGCGCACCAAGCTGCCGCTGGCCCTGCCGACCATCATGACCGGGGTCAACCAGGTGATCATGCTGGCCCTGTCCATGGTGGTCATCGCCGGCATGGTCGGCGCCGGCGGCCTCGGCGACGTGATCATGTTCGCGCTGTCCCAGGTCGAGGTGGGCAGCGGCTTCGAGGGCGGCATCGCCGTCGTGGTCCTCGCCGTCGTGCTCGACCGGCTCACCGATTCCGTGGGCGACCGGTTCCCCTCCGCGCGGGCACAGCGCCTCGCGCGCGAGGCCGCCTGACCGTCGCCCTCCGCGCCGGCACCCCAGTTCCCGCGTACGCGGGTCCGCCGGCCTGTTCCACAACCGGAAGGACAACCCTGTGTTCACGACCATGAAGCGGGTCCTCGCGCTCGCGGTGACCGCCACCCTGGCGCTGGCCGGTGCGGCCTGCACCTCCGAGTCGGACGGCGGCGCCGCCAGCGGCAAGAAGATCACCATCGGCTACATGGCCTGGGACGAGGCCATCGCGGCGTCCCACCTGTGGCAGCACATCCTGGAGGAGAAGGGCTACCAGGTCCAGCTCAAGAACCTGGAGGCCGGTCTCGTCTACGGCGGTCTCGCCAGCGGCGACATCGACCTGTTCCTCGACGGCTGGCTGCCCCAGACCCACGCCTCCTACCTGGAGAAGTACGGCGACAAGCTGGAGAAGCTCGGCGTCTGGCACGACGACGCCAGCCTGAGCATCGCGGTGCCGAAGTACGTGGAGGGCGTCGACTCGCTCGACGATCTGGCCGCGAAGGCCGGCACCTTCGGCGGGCAGCTCATCGGCATCGAGCCGGGCGCCGGCCTCACCAAGGCCACCCAGGAGAAGGTGATCCCCAGCTACGGCCTGGACGGGGCCATGAAGCTGAAGACCTCGTCCACCCCGGCCATGCTCGCCGCACTCGACGGCGCCATCGCCGACAAGAAGCCGATCGCGGTCACCCTCTGGCACCCGCACTGGGCCTACGCCAAGTACGAGTTGAAGGACCTGGCCGACCCGAAGGGCACGCTCGGCCAGGCCGAGCAGATCAACACCTTCGCCCGCAAGGGCTTCGGCAAGGACTTCCCCGAGGCCACCGCGATGCTGAAGAAGTTCAAGATGGACGGACCGCAGCTCGCGTCCCTTGAGGACCTCATGTTCAACACCCACAAGGGCGACGAGAAGAAGGCCGTCGAGGAATGGCTCAAGGCCAACCCCGACTACGTGAAGACGCTCGCCTGATGTGAACGGGGCCCGCCGGCCGCGCTGGCGGGCCCCACTGTCATCCCGCGCGCCGCCGGCGCAGCCACGCCGCGCCCCCGCCGACCACCGTCGCCCCGATGGCGGTGCCGATGGCGACCAGCGCCGCGCCCACCGCCCAGAGCCCGGTGTCGTCCGTCGACGCGGCCCGCGCCGCCCACGTCACGGTGAAGGCCACCGTCATCACCGGCGCCACGAGCCACGGACTCCAGAACCAACCACCCGCGGCGGCGATCACGACCAGCGTGAGCACCGCGCCGGCCACCTGCCACACGGCGTACGGGCCGCTGGTCGCGCCGGTCTCGAGGTCGACCGTGTAGCCCGACTCCCAGCCCAGCCACGCCCACCAGGCGCCGACCGTCGCGGCCGCCAGGAGCAGGCCGCCGAGCAGGGTACGCGTCGTCTTCGTCACGCCCCGATCCTGCCGCGTCGCGGAGTCACGCGAATGAGCATGCGTGCTCAGTTCCAGGCGTGGCCGCTCGCTACGGCGGCAGGACCCGTACCTTGGGCCATCGTCTGCCCGGGTCGTGACGAGCGAGGCGGGCGCGGGACAGCTTGACCGTCACCCGCCGCGGGTTGCGCCGCCAGATCCCGTCGAGCAGGTCGTCCAGCCCGAGCGGGGCACACACGTGCAGGGTCCCGGCGGCGTCGAGACGCACCGCGACCGCGGTGGCGGTCTCGGGCCAGGTGGTCACCGCCTCGGCTACGGAGCGGAGCGCGTCGACCGGACCGGCGCCGAACACGCTCTCGTACCAGGTGTGTACGGCGGCCTGGTTGGTCGCCTCCCAGGGGATCGCCGGATCGTGGCGTCGTAGCAGTTCGGTCGCCGCGGCGTCACCGCTCCGGGTCAGATCGTGGGGGTCGCGCTGCGGTCGTCACCAGATCGCTTCCCACCGGTCCCACCGCCCGGGCGATCACTCCAACGTCCAGCTGATGTCGGGCGGCCGGACCCGGGCACAGATCGGCCCGCCGTCGGCGCCGGTCAACCGGAGCCGCCCGACCAGCACGCCGGCACCGTCGTGTCCGGCGCGGAGCACCTCGGTCGGGATGTCACCGAACATGAGCTTCGCCCGGCGGAACAGCTCGAAGCGGTCGTCCGTCACCGAACCCCAGCTCAGGTAGAGGAAACGCGCCCCCAAGCGCCCGTGCACCCACGGCCCACCGACGTCGAGCAGCCCGTCCACCTCTCGGCTGGTGACCTCCACCTGCCAGGCTGCTTCCCGCGCGTCGGCCGGAATCCGGTCGACCACCTCGGCCCTGCGCTGCATCCCCACCTGCACGTCACGGAGCCGGAGCAGGTCGGCCTCGGCACCGGCGCGCCGTCCCGGCAGGTCGCTGCCCTCGATCCGGATCAGCATCCCCCGACTGTAGGACGGCACACCGACAAGGTCGGGACGGTCATCGAACCGCGCGCGGCCGCACCCGCACGGACCCGGAGCGTTTCGCGCGCACCGGGTGCGGGTGGAATTCCGGCTGGAAGGTCGTGGAAGTTTCGGCGTGAGCATCGAGGAACGTGTCGCCAGATCCGATGCGGTTGGCCAGCCGGGACACCGGCACGATGGCCGAGCTGGCCTCCGAAAGAGCAGCCACGCGAACGAGAGCTATCGACATTGACCGATAACTCGACCACGGGTATCGTCCAGTCGAATTTCTCGCACAGTCCTCGGAAGTTTCGGAGCCAGTTACCGCGCGTCCGATGGTGGCGGCAGCCGCCACACCAGGCACGCGGGCCATGCAGAGGAGTGTCATGGAACGTCTACTGAGGCGTAACCGCTTCCGGTTGGCGGTGGCCGCCGCGACCGGCGCGCTGGCGGTGGCCGGGGCAGCGCTGGTGGTGCCGAGTCTGGCCCAGGCTGCCACCACCCTGGGCGCCGCGGCGGCGCAGTCGGGCCGGTATTTCGGCACCGCCATCGCGGCGAGCAGGTTGAACGACTCCACGTACAGCACCATCGCCGCGCGCGAGTTCAACATGGTCACCGCCGAGAACGAGATGAAGCCGGACGCAACGGAGCCGAACCAGAACCAGTTCAACTTCTCCGCCGGGGACCAGATCTACAACTGGGCGACCAGCCGCGGCATGAAGGTCCGGGGGCACACCCTGGCGTGGCACGCTCAGCAGCCGGGCTGGATGCAGAACATGAGCGGCAGCACGCTGCGCAACGCGATGATCAACCACATCAACGGCGTCATGGCCCACTACAAGGGCAAGCTCGCCGCGTGGGACGTGGTCAACGAGGCGTTCAACGAGGACGGCAGCCGCCGCCAGTCCAACCTCCAGGGCACCGGCAACGACTGGATCGAGGTGGCGTTCCGCACCGCCCGGACGGCCGACCCGTCGGCCAAGCTCTGCTACAACGACTACAACATCGAGAACTGGAGCTACGGCAAGACGCAGGGCGTCTACAACATGATCCGGGACTTCAAGTCCCGCGGCGTACCGATCGACTGCGTCGGTCTGCAGACCCACTTCACCGGCGGCAGCTCGCTGCCCGGCAACTTCCAGACCACCCTGTCCAGCTTCGCCGCGCTCGGTGTCGACGTCGCGTTGACCGAGGTCGACGTCACCAACTCCTCCACCTCCCAGTACGCCGGGCTCACCCAGGCGTGCCTGAACGTCCCGCGCTGCATCGGCATCACCGTCTGGGGCGTACGCGACAGCGACTCCTGGCGCTCCAACGAGAGCCCGCTGCTGTTCGACGGCGGCGGCAACAAGAAGGCCGCGTACACCTCGGTTCTCAACGCCCTCAACGCGGCCAACCCCTCGCCGACCGGTACCGGGTCACCGACGCCGACCACGCCGCCGCCGAGCAACGGCGCCAACCGCATCGTCGGCAGCCAGTCGGGCCGGTGCATCGACGTGCCCAACGCGTCGCAGACCAACGGCACCCGGGTGCAGCTCTACGACTGCCACGGCCAGAGCAACCAGCAGTGGACGTACACCGCGAACAAGCAACTGACCGTGTACGGCACCAGGTGCCTGGACGCCGCCGGCTCCGGCAACGGCGCGGCGATCCAGATCTACAGCTGCAACGGCCAGACCAACCAGCAGTGGAACGTCAACTCCAACGGCACCATCACGGGTGTCCAGTCCGGCCGCTGCCTCGACGTCTGGGGCACCGGCAACGGGCAGCAGGTCCAGCTCTACGACTGCAACGGACAGGCCAACCAGCAATTCCGACTCGTCGCCAACGGGTAGCGTCGTCAGACCCGCGATCAGGAGCAGAGTGACCATGGAACGGGCGGGCTCGGTGCGGAACCGAGCCCGCCGCCATGACCTGTTCGAGCGTCGAGCCGAACCGCAGCATGCCGTCGCTGTCGCGCTGGACCTGTCTTGATCAGTGGGTAGGGTCGGCCGCATGGCTGACGCTGTCGTGATCCCCGGTGCCCGGTTCGGACCGGGCGCTCCCCTGCTGATGTATGCCGGCGATGTGGCGGAGCAGCGGGGCGCAGCGGTACATCGACACTCGTGGTCCGCGGAGTTTCCGAAGCCTGACCAGCCAGAAATCGAGAGCTGGGTCGGCGGTGAGATCGGTCCACTGATCGACACCATCAGCGGTCGCCCACTGCTGATCGGCAAGTCGCTCGGCACGAACGCGGCAGCCGTTGCCGCCGAGAGATCCTTGCCCGCGGTGTGGCTCACGCCCTTGCTCACCCTGCCGTGGGTGGTTGACGCGCTGGCCCGCGCAACCGCGCCGTTCCTGCTCGTGGGTGGGACCGCCGACAAGGTGTGGGACGGTGACATCGCCCGCCGGCTGTCACCCCATGTGCTGGAGGTGGAAGGCGCGGACCACGGTATGTACGTACCCGGCCCGCTTACCGAGTCGATCGCGGTGCTCAGCCGGGTCGTGGTCGCCGTGGAGGAGTTCCTCGACACGATTGGCTGGCCGAGGCGCTGACTTCCCCGGATGAGCTACGACATGTTCGTTCAGCGGTTCGAGCAGGGCGCTGCGGCGCCGATGGCGGGTGATGCGTTCCTGGCCGTCTTCGAGCCCCGCGTCGACCGTCGGGAACCTCAACACAACTACTGGCACGTCAGCGCCGATGACGGTGGCAGGGCAGACGTCCACGCCGCCCTTGCCGGCGGCACGCTGGGCAGTCTCATGATCAGCCGGTTCTCCGCCGGTGCCGTTCTCGACATGCTCGTCACGTACCTCGGGCTCGCTGATGCCGTCGTGCTTCCACCTGGCTGCCCCACCCTGCTCGCGCACGAAGGGCAGCGGCACCACCTTCCCGAGGAACTTCGGGCCGACGCCGTGGTCGTCCAAGCGGGCGCGGACGTGGAGCGCGTCCTGCAGAGCTGCTAGGGCGGGTCAGCAGCGGAAGCACCTCTCGGCGTCTCACACCACTCCCCGCCGTCCTTCGACCTCCTGCGGACCAGATGCGGACCGGCCTGTCCTCCGGCAAGCGTCAGCAGTCGGTGTCATGTCGCTGGGGCTATGTCGCGGGCGTAGCCAAGAGGCCCGCGCCGCAGGAACTCCCGGATTTCCGTCTGGCCGGTACCGGCGCGCAGCCTGTCGAACAGTGGTCCGTGCACGCAGTCGTACTCGTCCGACGCGATCTCCGCTACTCCGATCGGATCCCATTCAGGCCCGACCCGTGCACATATCGGCCCCCCGTCGGCGCCCGGTCAGCCGGAGCCCGCCGACCAACACACCGGCGCCGTGGTGTTCGAAGCGGAGCAGCTCCCTTGGAATGTCACCGAACATGAGCTTTGCTCGGCGGAACACCTCGAAAGCGGTCGTCTGTCACCGCACCCCAGCTGAGGTAGAGGAAACGTGCGCCCGGACGGCCGTGCACCCACGCCCGCCCACGTCGAGCAACCCGTCCACTTCGGGGCTGGCGACCTCGGCCTGCCAGGCCGCTTACTGCACCCCGGCAGGACGTTGCCCTCGATCCGGATCAGCATCCTCCGACTCTAGGGCGCGAAACCGACGAGTTGTCCGCCGCGGTCCGTCAGGTTGGGTAGGAAGCGTGGTACGCGGGAGGGACGCGGATGGACGGGGCGGCCGAGATCACCGAACGGTGCGTGACGATCAGCCGGGCGGCCTTCGGCCGGGGCGACCTAGACGCGGCGATCGATGACCTGCACCGTCTCCCGGCCGACCTGTCCGCCCGGGGTGTCCTCGCCGCCGACCTGCTCGGCGCGCTCTTGCGGGTTGGTCCAACGTCGGAACCCCGCCGGCTGCGGCAGATCGATGACCTCCTTGAGATCGCCGACCGGAGGCCACCCGACACCCCGGAGTGGCCGCAGGTGCGGGCAGCGGCCCGGACGTTGGCGCTGCTGCGGGCAGCGGTGGAGGGGGAGATGTCGGACCCGCGGGCCACGCTCGCGGAGGTCGAGTCCCTCCTCGCCGTGGCGACGACCGGGGGGGACGACGAAACGGTCGCGCCACTGCGGGACGCGATGCGGACCATGCTCGGCGCGCTGCGCGCGATGGACGACGGCGACGAGGCCACCCTGGAGCGGCTGCCGCGACAGGCCCGCCAGCTGCGTGAGATGCTGGCCGGCAACCCGGCGGCGGCGCCGCTCGCCGACGCCTTCGCCAGCCTGGCTGAGCTTGTGGCGGCGAACCACCGGGGCGACGACCCACGACCCGCGCTCGATGTGCTCCGCGAAACGGTGCGGCGGCTGCCACCCGGAGATCTACTTCGGGCATCCGTGACGGATCTCGACGCGCTGCTGGCGCCGCTGACGGCAATGCGGAGCGAGGATCAGGACGGGTCGGTAGCCGCCATCACGCCCGAGCAACTCGCCGCCATGACCGCCCTGGTTCAACGGCCCGACCTCTCCCCCGGGGACCGCGCGATGTACCACTCGGGGATCGGCGGCGCGCTGCTCGCCCTCGGCGAGGAGAGCGACCTGGCCCGGGTCGAAGAGGCCGTCGAGCACCTCCGGAGGTCGGTGGCCGTTGCCCCGCACGACGATCCGCGACTCCCCTCGCACCTGGTCGGCCTGGCCCTGGGACTGGTCCACCACGGCGAGCTGACGAGTTCGGTGGCGGACGCCGTTGAGGCCGACGAGGTGCTGGAACGGGCGAAGCGGCTGGCCGGCGGGCCGGCACATCCCCTGTGGTCGGTGATCAACGAAATGCTCGGTCAGGTGCGGCGGCGGCTCGCCGGCACGAAGGACCCGCACATCGTCGCCTTGGAGGGCCTACGCGAGCACGCCTGGCGGGTGCTGCTCCAGACCGACCTGAGGGCGGCGAACGCCGCCGCGCGCCGGGCGGCGCGGGACGCCGTCGACGTGGCGCGACAGTGCCTGGTGTTCCACGATCCGGCCAGCGCCATCCGCGCGCTCGACTCCGGCCGGGGCCTGGCCCTCTACGCGGCGACCGAGAACCGTCAGATCCCCGGCCGCCTTGAGGCGGCCGGCCGGCCCGGACTGGCGTCCCGCTGGCGTATGGCCACCGCGGCCGGCGCCGCCGCGGCGATCCCGATTGACCTGCGACGCGAGGTGCTGACGGTGCTCACGGAGCGGAGCAACGCCGGAGCCCTGCTCGACGCACCGACGCTCAGCGAGATCAGGGCCGCGTTGCACACCCTCGACGCGGACGTGCTGGTCTACCTGATGCCTGGCACGGCGCCGGTGCCCGGGTACGCCGTCATCGCACCGGCGCAGGGCCCGCCCGCGTACATGGCCCTGCCCAACCTGCACCTGCTCGACGACGTGGACGTCGAGCGATACCTGAAGGCCCTGGTCCGGCGGGACGCGGTCATCGCGGACCCGCGCCGGGACCTGACCGCCCTCGACGACCCGGCGGACTTCGCCGGCAGCCTCGACACCGTGTGTGACTGGGCCTGGCGGGCGGCGATCGGCCCGCTGGTACAGCGGTACCTATCCGGACTTCCCCGCCGGGACTCGGGGCGACCGCCCCGGATGGTGCTGGTTCCGATGGGGGAGCTTGCCCGGATCCCGTGGCAGGCGGCCCGCAGGCCCGACGGCACGTACGCCGTGCGACTGGTGGCGATCTCGCAGGCCGCCTCGGCTCGAATGCTGTGCCACTCGGCGGCCCTGTCTCCGGTCGCGCCGACGCCGGTGGGCCTCGTGGTCGGGGATCCCGACCCGGGCAGCGAGGCGCCGGATCTAACCGCAGCACGTGTCGAGGCCTACGCGATCCACCGGTCGTTCTATCCCGGCGGTCGGTACGTCGGCCGCCGGGCCGACGGGTCGCCGAGCCGGTCCGGGTCGGGCAGCGTCGAGGAGGTGCGGGCCTGGCTGACCAGCGACAATCCTGGCGCTGGCGCGGTGCTGCACCTCGCCTGTCACGGCGTCATCAACACCGACCCGGCGGTAGCCACCTCCTACCTCCTGCTGGCCGGTGGCGGGCGCCTGACCGCGGACGAGCTGGTCGAGCTGACGGCACGCTGCCCGGAGCGGGCCGTCGGGCTGATCGTGCTCGCCGCCTGCCGGACGGGCTTGGCGATCAACGGTTACGACGAGGCGTACAGCCTGGGCACCGCCTTCCTCGCGGGCGGGGTCCGGTCGGTGCTGTCGACCCAGTGGGCAATCCCCGACCGGGCCACCTCGGCGCTGATGTACATGTTCCACCACCATTTGATCGCGGAGGGGCTGCCCGCCTGGGAGGCGCTGCGACGGGCGCAGAGCTGGATGCTCGACCCACAGCGCTCCGTTCCGGAGGGCATGCCGGCGCCCCTGCGCCGGCACCTGGCACACGACGAGCTCTCGCACGTCACCGCCTGGGCCGGATTCGTCCACTGGGGGCAGTGATGCTTCCCGGATCGGCAGGTACAAGCAGGAAAGGAACATCGTGAACGAGGACAAGGAGACGCGGCTGCGGGCACAGCTGACCCGGTCGACCGGCCCCGCCCGGGTCCGCCCCCTGATGGAGCTCTCCCAGATCCTGACCGACCGTTACTGGCGGATCGGCCCCGGGCTGGCAACCGCGTTGCCGGTGCTCGACGGCGCGATCGACTGCCTGGCCGAGGCGTATGACCTGTTCGAGGCCGCCGACCCGCTACGCGCGCAGCTCGCCGCCCAACTGGGCTGGCTGTTGAGCGCACGGCACGTCGCGCACGGCAGCCCGGACACCGATCGAAAGAAGGCCATCAGGCTGCTGGAGGAGGCCGTGGCGGCGGTGGGGCTGCCACCGGTCACCGCGGTCATCGGCCGGTTCGCCCTCGGTCAACTCTACCTCAGCAAGTTGGTCCGCGACCTCGGCACCCAGGGCGTCGCGGGGCTGCTGACCGGGGCCGCACCGGACCCCGACGCTGTGGCCGAGGCCGAAAAGGCGGTGGACTGTTTCCGCCAGGTGATCGCCGGCGAGCATCTGGCCGCCGAGTTGACCGAGGCCACCAACGTCATGCTGGAACTGGCCGAGGCGGTACGGGATCTCCTGCTCCGAACCGCCAGACCCGGGGCGGCCCCGTTCGACCTCGCACCCCTGATGCGACTCATGACCACAATCCAGGAGATGCAGCAGCGGATGAGCAGCGGGGTCCTCACCGGATTCTCGATGCCGTCGCTGTTCGACCTGTCGACCACGGCCACCACCGACCCGCTGGACCGCCCCGTCACCGTCGTGACCGTGCCCGACCCGACGGAGGACGCCACCCTCCGCACCCCACGGCCGGCGGCAGCGCCGCCCGACCTGACGGCGCTGCGCCGCGCCGTCTGCGAACGGGTCGCCGGCGGCGGCGAACCGTACGCCGCCCTCGCGGCCATGCTGCGCCCCGGCGCCCCGATACCGCCAGCCGGCCTGGTGGACGACCTGGTGGGGCTGGCCACCTCGGTCGCCCACACGGCGGGGGCCGCGGCCACCACCAGCGACCGGGTCACCCTGGCCGTGGCGTTGTACCTGCGCGGCACGGACGGCGCCGACGACGGCTGGGACGACGCCGACGACACCAGGTCGGCCGCGGCGCACCTGCTAGCCGCCGCCGACGCCCTGCCGGCCGAGCCGTCGGGCGTCGTCCCGCTCGCCGTGGAGCTGGCGGGACTTCTCGGCGGACCGGTGCGCGACTCCGTGCACGCCCGCTTCGCCCCGGTTGCGGAGGCGCTGCGCGCCGTACGGGTCGATGCGCTGGCCTGGCCCCGGCCCGACGACACGCTGCTGCTGTGCGCCGAGACCGGCCGGTTCGACCTTGTTCCCGCCGGCCGTGCCCTGCCGAACCGGGTCGTGGTCGTGGGCGCCGGCCCGTTGCCGGACGACGACGCGGTGGTGTTCTCCCTCGTCGCCTCGGCCCGCCAGGCGGCCGGGCTGGCCGCCCGGCTGCCCCTGCGGGTCACCGAATCGCCGGTGCTCGTTGCCGATCCGCGCGGTGACCGGGGCGCGGCCGAGGTGGAGCGGCTCCGTCGCCTCTACCCACGGGCGGTCGTCCTCGGCCGGATCGGGTCGAGGGCCGACGGCGCCGGCACGCCGGACGAGGTCCTCGCCCACCTTGGCGCGTCGATGCTGCACCTGGACTGCGACATCGACGCCGGCGGGTCGCTGGCGCTCGCCGGGCCGGCGGAGCTGGCGCCCACGGCGATCGCGGGCCGGGCCAGCCACGCCGGACCAGAGGGGGGGCTGGCGGTGCTGCCGCCCGCCGGCCCGGGATCCAGGCCGCTCGCCGACGCTCTGCTCACCAGCGGCTTCACCGCGGTGGTGGACTGGGCCCGCCCGCTACCCCGCCCTATCGCCGCGCTGATGCTGACCCTGCTGCACACCGAACTGGTACGGGGCGGGTTGCGTCCGGCCGCCGCCGTCCGGGCCGTCGGCCGGCGGCTCCGGGATCCCTCACGGATCGCCTCCGCCCAGCTGCCGCCTGCCCTCGCGGGCCGCACCGGCCTGGACCTCGCCGACCCGACGTACCGGACCGCCATGGTGCTGCGAGGGCTCTGAGCCCCCGCTCAGTCCCGGGGGACTTCCACCGTCAGCGGGACGACGACCGTCGTCCAGTCGTAAGCGCCGTCATCGGCGGACGCCGCCAGGTCCCGGTGCTGGACGGCACGCCCGACGCGGTCGAGGAAGCCCCGTATGGCAAGCGGGCCCCGGTCCACGCCCCGCGGTCCGCCCAGCGCTGGCATCTCGAACGGTTCCGGACTGAACTGTTCCTCGGCCACCACCAGCTTGAGCCAGTCCCGCACCTGGGCGCCCGGCTCGGGAACTCTGCCGGGCGGTAGGGCGGCCACGACCCGGCGTCCCCGCAGGGCCGCGGTCCGCCCCCTCGGAGCGACGAAGTCGCCCGGGAAGAGCTCCGCGTGCACCCGGAACCGCTCGGTCAGGTCCAACAGGACGCAGAACAGCTTCCGGTCCCCTCGGTTGTGCAGCCGGACGAAGACGGTCGGGGGTGTCCACCCACCCGGCCCCCGCCGGTAGCGCAGCCGCACCACGCCGTCGGCGTCGGCGTCGACGGGCGGCCGGTCGAACGGCGCCAGGTGCTCCCCCGGCCGCGCCGCCACCACCTCCACCGTCACCGCGCCGGCCAGGCCGGTCACCGGATTGGTCAGTTCGCGGATCTGGCGCCATCGGGCAATGTGCTCCAGGACCTCGACGGTACGCCGCGCCCCGTCCCGGTCGATGTCGGTCAGCTCACCGGTCAGCCGGGCGCCGTGCCGGTCCAGCACCATGGCCACCCCGCGACGGGGAACGTGTACCCGCAGCTCCGGAACCGTGTCGACGTGCGCCGGATCGACCGGACGCAGGTGCGGCGACGGCCCGCCCCGTGGCCCGGCGGACCGCAGCGCGGCGACCACGGCCCCGGCTGTGGCGGAATCCTCGCCCGGTGCCCCCACCGCCACCGTGGTGGCGGGCAGCGGTACCCGGCTGAGCACCAACCGGTACTGCCGGTCCGGTTCGGGCTGCCAACCGAGCGGTTCGACCAGGCTCCGCTCCGGCAGCACCTGGACCACCCGGACCTCCCGCACCGGCGGCTCGGCCACCACAGCCATCCGGATCTCGTCCGCTGCGGCGTCGGCGACCAGGCCGTGACAGCTGCCGGTGTTGACCTCCCAGCCCTGGCGGGCGTGCCGCAGCACCACGCCGGTAGGGGGTGGGGCCAGGCGACCGCCAAGGAACGGCTGATCGGCGATCCCCCGGGCGGCCGGGGTCAGTTGCGGTGTCTGCCGGTCGACGTTCTGCTCCACCTCGGTCTGCGCGGCGATCAGCAAGTCCCGGTACGTCGCCGCCGGTCCGAGCCGGCCGAGGGCCCTCAGCAGCGCCCAGCTGAACAGCCCTCGCCGCCGGCCGCCCAGCTTCATCTCCCGGGCCAGTTCGTGGGAGCGGCAGGCGGCGAGCGCGACGTGCTCCGGGGCTGGCGGTCCTCCGGGCACCGCGTCCACCAGCTCGGGCAGGAGCAGCTCCCGGGCCGGCGCGGCGGCCACCGGAGGCACCATCCGGGCCCAGATGCCCGGCAGCTCCCGGGTGCCGCCCGCCGAGTGACAGCAGTCGAGGACCACTGCCACGTGCCCAGCCCGCCGGCTGACCTCATCGAGCAGGACGGACAGCTCCTTGTCCAGCAGGTCGGGCACCCCGCCGTCCCGGCTGTCCGCGCAGAGCAGGGTCTGCAGCATGCCCGTCGGTTCCACGTGCCACCAGGCCGGGGCGGGCGCCTCGGAGCCGTGGCCGCTGAACCAGAACAGCGCCGTGTCCGCGGGGCCGGCCTTCCCGAGATGGGAGCGGAACGCCTCGATCACCGCCGCCCGGGTCGCCTCGCCGTCGTGCAGCGACAGTGGCGCGAGAGTGACGCCGGGCGCCAGGCGGGTCGCCAGGAAGGCCCGCGCCTCCCGCACGTCGGTTCGGCACCCGCCCAGGTCCGGCACCGCCGGTGCCCGGTACGCGTCGATGCCGACCAGCAGGGCGTACAGGGTGCTCATACCGGCTCCTCGGGTCCGATGTGCAGCCAGCCGTGCTCGACGAACCCCTTGGCGGGCAGCTCCACGGTGATCGGGGCGAAGTCCGCCGGCAGCGGCGGCTCGGTGGCGTGCCGGATGACGTCCTGAAAGAGCACGTCGGGCAGGCCCAGGACGAAGTCCACGGCCGGACGCGCGGTCAACGCCTCCCGCAGCGGCACGCTGTCGAGGATCCGGTGCACCGCGATGGCCGACGCGCCCACCCAGCCATTCGCCGCGGGTTTCACCAGCCCTCGGTGCAGGGCCGCCCGCATCCGTAACCGCTCCTCCGCCGGCCGGCCGGCGTTGAGCGCGCGCAGGTGCCGGCCCAGCCCGCCGACCAGGCGGGGAATCACCGTCGACTCGTCGATCCCGGCCGGCAGCACGGTGAACTGTCCGTCGCCCTGTGGCTGAGGTCGGACGGCGGAGTCCGGGACGCCCGCTCCCTGCCGTACCCGGGACAACAGTTCGACAAGGTCGCGCTGGATCCGCTCGGTATCGGCGGTGCGGCGCCGGCTGTAGCCGGTGACGTCGACGGCCATGCAGAGCCGTACCGCCGCGCCCTCCGACGCCGCACCGGCCTCGAGCGGCTCGTCGAAGGTCACCGACTCGCGCAACCCCGCGCTGTACGGATCGCGGCCACCCGCCACACGTACCCGCACGTCGAGGGTGCCGGCCACCCGGGTCGTGCCGACAGGCAGCTCCAGCAGGGCGTGCGTGCCGTGCACCCGGGGCACCAGCAGCGTCCCGCGCGGATCCTCGTACACCCAGCCGAACTCGTTCCGGTGGATGCCGAACACGTGGGCGCGCGGTGCGTCCGCCCGGCTGGCCAGCCGGGCCAGCCAGCCCGGCCGGGACCGGGACGCCGCCACGGTGTGCACCGCGATCGTGGAGACCGGCTCGGGGAGTCCTTCCGGCCAGCTCAGCCCGAGCGCGCCCCCGTCGCCGTCGAGCCGGGCCGCCAGGGCCGCCGGGTCGGCGATCGTCACCTCGAACCGGGCGGCCGTGTACCGCTGCCGTCGGAGTGGGGCGTCGAGGTCGAAGGCGAACAGCGCACCGACGTACCGACGGCCGGTGGCGTCGGCGCGACGGCGCAGATGCACCGGGAGGTCCCCGGCGGGCACCGGATACAGCAGCGGTCGCCCGCACCGTACGCCGATCGGCTCGGCGGGGATGTCCTCGCCGGGCCACCGGCCGTCGGCCGGGACGAGTTCGCCGACGGCGAGCAGATCGGCGTCGCCCAGCAGCTCGACGGACTCCCGGGCGGGACGGGCGTTCACCGCGACGGCCCGGTGACGCCGCCGACCAGACCGGACCTGGCCGGGGTCGTGGTGCGCCAGGTGAAGCCGACACCCCCCAATTCGACCGTCTCCCCCGGGTGGCACGTGCCGACCTCCCGGGTGGCCGCCGAACCGTCGCGGGAGTAGGCGATCACCAGGTGGACCTCCGACGCGCCGAGAGAGGGCCGACGGGCGGTCACCTCGCCGTAGCCGGGCAGGCCGGTCGAGTCCGCGGTGATCGCGGTCCGGCGGCCGGTGAGCGCCAGGTCGCGTACGTTACCGGCGGCGTCGCGGAGGCGCACCGCGCCGGCGGGGACCGGATGCAACCGCCGGCCACGCCCCCACCACCCGGCGGCGGCCAGGACGATCATCAGGGCGGCGCCCAGGGACCACCACACGATGCTGCCGCGCTGAGCGGAGAGGGCGCCCCGGGTCGAGCCGCCGTCCATCTGGGGCGCGAAGGCCGCCCCCAGCTCACCGGTCAGCACGTCCGCCCACGGGGAGCCGACCTCGCCCTGGAGGGTCAACGTCGCGCTCCCGGTGACCCGCGCCAGGGGTGCCACCCGCCGGGGGCCGGCGTCCCAGTCGACCGTCACCGGAACGGTCACGGTGCCGCCGGGGGGCAGCTCCACCGGACCGGCCGGCACGGACACCCGCACCTCCGGCCGGTCGCTGCGCGCGACGAGCCGGTCGACGACCAGTGGGATCTTCGTGGTGGTGGAGGTGAGTCGGACCTCCAACCGGCTCCGGCCGGCCCCGATCCGCCCGATGTCGGCCGGCCAGCTCACCCGGACCCCATGGGACGCGTCGTCGCCGAGGACACTGCGCGCCTTCGCCGCGCGAGCCGCGGCCTTCGGCTGCTCCAGCTGCGCGCCGAGCCGGTTGATCGAGGTGGGCGCGAGGACACGGGCGCCGGGTAGGACTCGTGCGAGCAGCGGCGCCCCCGTCGACCCGGTGAGCGGCACCGCGTACGCGTTCAGAGAGGTCTTCCGGAGCGCCCGGGCGGTCCGGACCAGTTGGTTCCAGGAGTAGCCCTGCTCGAACGGGTAGGCGCTGCCGGTGGGTGGGTCGTGTCGCCCGTCGGTGAGCAGGAGGACGGTGGCGATCGGCGCCGCGCCCTTGCGCCCCAACAGCCGGAGGCTGGTCTCGATGGCCGCGCCGATGTCGGTGTGCTGCCCGTCCGCGGTCCTCGGGAGCTTCGCCACCAGTTGGTCGGGAGCGCGGCCGGCCGGTCCGTCGTGGACCACCCGGGCCGAGTCGGCGAAGGTGACCAGGGCGACCCGGTCATCCGGGGCGAGTGCGGCCAGGAAGGTCCGTAGCCCCCGCTTCGTCTGCTCGTACCGCCCGCCGTCGCGCATCGACCGCGACACGTCGACCAGCACCACGTAGTCGGCCACCAGCTGATTCACGTCGAGCGCCGCGTAGACCTCGTCGCTGTCCACCGGCGCGCCCGCCACCGACGTGGCGGGCAAGCAGGCCACCGCCACCGCCGTGAGGGCCGCCACGACGCCCGCCACCGTACGCCGAACCATGCTGATCGTCCTCCGCCCTGCCGTCCGTCGTCTGTCTCTGACGGACGGCGACCGCGCACCGGAGCTGTCCGTCAGGGAAGACCGAGACGCCCACCGCGGCTGCCGGTTGGATCAGGGAAGGAGGACCGGTGCACGACGAAGCGCACGGTCCAGAGGAGATCGCCACCGATGCGGCGGGGCCCGTCACCGAGGTCCCGCCGGAGCGGCAGGACGACGGGCTGGCCGGGATGGTCGAGCGGCTCGCTGGCGAGCTGGTCGACGTGGCGGAACGGCTCGGCGGCGAGCTGGCCGGGCTGCGGGCTGAGATCGCCCGCGGTCAGGACCGGGCGAGAGCCCGCGAGCAGGTCATCGACCGGCTGCACGAGGAGAACCAGCGGCTGCGGGCCGGTGAGCGGCTGCTGCTGCTCCGCCCGCTCCTGACCGACCTGCAACGGCTGCGTCACGATCTGCTGCGCACCGCCGCCGGGCTGCCCCCGACGTTCGACGCCGTGGCCGCCGCGGACATGCTGCGCACTTACGCCGCCAACCTCGAGCTGACGCTGGAGCGGGGCGGCATCACCGTGGTGGCCCCCGCGGTCGGCGCCACCTTCGACCCCTCGACACAGCGGGCCACCGCGACGGTGCCGGCGGACGACCCGGGCCAGGACGGCAGGGTCGCCGACGTCGTCCTGGACGGCTACCACGACGTCGAGGCGGGACGCACCGTGGTGCCCGCCGCGGTCCGGGTCCACCGCTGGACGGCCGACCCGAAGCCCGGCGCGGTCGAGCCCGCAACGCAGCCGCACCTCGCCACGCAACCCACGCCCACCCCGTGACAGCCGATCCATCGGCGGAACAGGAGCACGATGTCGGACGAGAACCTGACCTTCTACGGCATCGACCTGGGTACCACGTACTCGGTCGTGTCGTACATCGACGAGACCGGACGGCCCGCCGTCGTCCGCAACGTCATCACCAACAACGAGACCACCCCCTCGGTCGTCTACTTCGAGCAGGACACCGGCGAGGTGGTGGTTGGCGAGACCGCCAAGAACGTGTCCCGCCTGTACCCGTCCCGGGTCGTGGAGCGGGTCAAGCGGAGCATGGGCAAGGAGGCGCAGTGGGAGTTCGACGGGACGACGTACACCCCTGAGTCGATCTCGGCGCTGATCCTCAAGCAGTTGACGCAGGACGCCGAGTACTACACGCAGCGTCCCGTCCGCAGGGCCGTGATCACGGTTCCCGCGTACTTCGGCCTGCTGGAACGGGAGGCCACCCGGAGCGCCGGCCGGATCGCGGGGCTGGACGTGGTCGAGGTGGTGCCGGAACCGGTCGCCGCGGCCCTCCAGTACGAGATGGGCGGCGACGCCACCCGTACGGTGCTCGTCTACGACCTCGGCGGCGGCACCTTCGACACCACCGTCATCCGGATCGGCCCGGACGCGGTCGAGGTGCTCTGCACCGACGGTGACCAGAAGCTCGGCGGCACCGACTGGGACGCCCGCCTGGTCCGGTACCTGGTCGACGAGTTCGTCGCCCGTGCCGAGCCGGCCGAGGACCCGGCCCTGGACGAAGAATTCATGCAGGACCTCGCACTGACCGCCGAGGACGTCAAGCGGCAGCTGTCGACGGTGACCTCGCGCAAGGTGCCGATGCGGTACGCGGGGGTGTCCGCCTCGGTGGAGGTCACCCGGGAGACGTTCGAGGAGATCACCGGGGACCTGCTCAACCGCACCGTCGAGTACACCGAACGCATCCTGCGCACACTCGGCGACAAGCTCGGGACGGACGACCCGGCGGCCGCCGTCGACGAGGTGCTGCTCGTCGGCGGTTCCAGCAAGATGCCCGCGGTGGCGAGGCGGTTGACCGAGAAGTGGGGCTGGACGCCGAGGCTGCACGACCCCGACCTGGCGGTGGCCAAGGGCGCCGCCCGCTACGCGCTGAGCCAGGCTCTGTGGGCCTGGGACGGCGAGGGCGAGGCCCCCACCCAGGAGGAGCAACGGGAGCGGTTGCAGGCGCTGGCGTTGGCCACCGGGCTGGACGAGGAGGCGCTGGCGGCGAGCGTCAAGAAGCAGATCGTGACCGTCCTGCCGAAGTCCTTCGGGGTGAAGCTCCGGGACACCGCGGCACCCGACTGGCAGACCCAGCCGGAGCGGCTTTACGTCGAGCACCTGGTGCACGCGAACGAGTCGCTGCCGGTCAAGCGCGAGCTGAGCGCCCGCACCGTGGTGGAGGGGCAGACCGCGGTCGAGATCGAGATCCACGAGCAGGCCGGCGCTGCGGAGAGCCCGGAGCTGTCGGCGAACAAGCCGGTGGACAAGGGCAAGGGACTGATCAGCGGACTGCCGCCGCTCCCCCGGCAGTCGCCGATCCACATCACCATGGCCGTCTCCAGTGGTGGGGAGCTGACGCTGCACGCCGTCGAGCCGGGCACCGGCAAGGACCTCGTCATCGAGGTGCAGGTCAGCGTGCTCAGCGAGGAGGAGGTCGAGCAGGCCCGAGAGGTCGTCGCGGGGATCACGGTCCGGGGCTGACGATCATGGCGTTCGACCAGCGCGCGTACCTGCGCGACGTGATCGGTCCGCTGCGGGATCGAGCGGGCGGCCTGTCGCCCACCGATCTCGCCCGGCACTACGCGGTCACCCCCGAGATGTCCGCGGCATCGCTGCGCGAGCACCTGGCAGCGGTCCGGCGACTGTGGAACCAGCGCTCGAGCGGCGTCGACTCCGCCGCCCGGGTCTGCGCACAGCTGTTCAGCCGGGACGAGCGGCTGCGCGCCGAGCACGGCGAGGACATGTTCGAGCCGTCGTGGTGGGCGGAGCGAATCGAGGAACACGGCCGGGAGGCCCGCGCGGAGTCCGAGCGGTTCGCCCGGGACCTGGCCCAGGCGTACGGCGCGCTGGGCCGGATCACCCAGGCGCAGCTCAAGGAGATCGCCGGGCACTGGCCGGGTCTGGACGCCGACCAGATCGACGCGGCGGTCCGGCGCGCCGGCCTGGCCGTGGTCGATCCGGTGGAACTGCCGGCCGGGTCCGGCATGGAACGCACCGCCTACCGGTCCCTGATCCGGCTCCAGGAGCTGCTCGGCGTGCCCACCGTCGTCCAGGTGGTGCATCCCGACGGCGCGCCGTTCCGGCTGCTCGGCGCCGACGCGGTGCCGCTCGACCTGGCCACCGTGCGAGCCCGGACGGAGGAGGCGAACCGGCTCGCCGACGCCACCGCCGTGCGGCACCGCAAGGAGGCCCTCGGCCTGCTGGAGCGGGCCGCGGGCGCCGGGGTGGACCTGCACGCGCTGGCGCTGTTCCAGGTGGTCGACCGGCTCCGCTCGGGGCGGGCCAGAGGGCTCGCAGACGGAATGCTGGTCCGTATCGCCACCGACGCCGGGCTGGAGCACTCCGACGCCCGGTCGGTGGTGGCCAACCTGCCGCTCGACGCCGAACGAGAGACCGGTCCGGCGGATCGCGTCCGCGACCTGGTCGCCGACGGTCAGCTGCACACGGCCCGGCAGGCCCTCGCGGTGCTGCCGGCGGACGACCCGGAGCGTGACGAGCTGCGCGGCCAGGTCGACGCCCTGCTGGCCGAGGTCGAGTCACTGCGGCGGGCCACCGAAGAGGCGGTCCGCGCGGATCGCGAGGAGGAGGCGGCCCGGCTGCTCCGCGCGGCCCTGCGGATCGCCGCCGACGACGAGGACCTCGCCGAACGGCTGGCCGCGCTTCCGCCGCCGCCCCCGCGGGACTTGGTGGTCCGGGCCATGGAGACCGGCGTCCGGCTCACCTGGACGGCACCGCCCGGGCAGGGAGTGGAGGTGCGCTACCGGGTGGTCCGGTCCGATCGGCCACCCCGCTCGGCCACCGACGGCGAGACCGTCGCCGAGAGCTCGCTGATGGAGGCGACGGACCCGGCCGCACCGCCGGCCCGGCCGCTGCACTACGCCGTCTTCGCCAGCTTCGGCGGGGACTGGTCGCGCCCCGCCGCCGTCGAGACCCGCATCGTGCCCCCGGTGTCTGCCGTACGGGTGTCGGTCCGCCCAACCGAACTGTCCTGCTCCTGGCGGGCGCACCCGGCCACGGACAGCGTCCGGGTGCGCCGCACTCTGGGCCGGCCACCGGCCTCCGCCGAGGACGGGACGCCGGTGAGCGCGAGCCGCACGGGGCTCTCCGACGACACCGGGGACGGCAGCACCGACCGCTACTACGGCATCGTCGCGGTCTACCGGGACGAGGACGGCACCGAGGTCGAGGCGCCCCTGGTGGTGGCCCGCGCCACCCTGCGCGACGCACCGCCGCCGCACGTGGAGCGGCTGCGGGCGCACGTCACCGCGCTCGATGCGCACACCGCGACGGCGCACTTCGCCTGGCTCACTCCGGCCACGGGCACGGTGTCGATCCGCCGGGCGGAGCTGCGTCCCGACTGGACGGCGGGCAGCCGGATCCGCCGTGACGAGATGGAGGGGTACGGCGAGGCGCTGATCAGCGACCGGATCGTGCAGGAGGCCGAGACCCTGCTCGAGGTGTCCGTGCCCAGTGGCCGCTTCGTGTACGTCCCGTTCACCGTCGACGAGGCGACGGACACGGCGGTGGTGGGCGAGCCGCTCCTGCTCGGGGTGACCGAGCCGGTCCGTCAGCTCGTCGCCCGCCGCACGGGCGACGAGGTGAACGTGGCGTGGGTGTGGCCGCCCTCGGTCAACCTGGCCGAGGTCACGTTCACCCCGCCGCGGGGCGCGCCGACCGTACGGCGACTCACCCGGGGGCAGTTCACCGAGGCGGGCTGCCGCCTGCGGGTGGGCCCCGGCGGGGGTCGGGTGTCGGTCCGGACGGTGGAGCGCGGCGCCGGCGGGGAGACGTTCTCGACCACGGAGTCGGTGCCGGTGGACGGAATGCCGGTCGCGTTCGTCTACCGCATCCGGCGGGACGGTGGCCTGTTCAGCCGCAAGCGGTTGCTGAGCGTCGAGGTCGACCAGCCGTGCGAGGGGGTGGAGCTGCTCCTGGTGGCCGCGTCCGGAGTGGCGATGCCGGCGCGTCCCGAGCGGGGCCGCGTGGTGAGCCGGGTGACCGGCCTCTCACTGCATCCGGACGTGCCGTGGCAGCTGCCGTTCACCCTGCCCGCGGGGCTGGCCAAGCCGTACTGGCTGCGCTGTTTCGTGATCCTGCCGCCGGGAGCGCGGGTCACCGATCCGATCGACGAGATGAAGGTGTCCTGACATGACGAGTCTCTCCTGCCCGTACTGCTACGGGAAGATCGACCCACGCGGGCCGTGGTTCCGGTGCACCGGGCGGCGGTCACCAGGGAAGGAGCCGTGCAAGCCGCAATGGGACGAGGCGCGGGAGCGCGAGCTCGGCATCAAGGAGCTGGTACTGCCGTCGTTCGCCGGGCCTCGACGCGCCCTGCGGCCGGTGCACGCCGCGCCCTGCCCGGACTGCGGGACCGAGTCCGCGGTCCGGGTCTGCCCGAACTGCCACAGCCGGCTGCCCGCGGCGTTCGGCGAGGGGCGCAGCCCCCTGATCGCCATGGCCGGGGCCCGGCACACTGGCAAGAGCGTGTACCTCAAGGTGCTGTCGCACCAGCTCCGCCGTGGCATGGGACAGCGGTTCGGGGCTGACGTGCGGCTCGCCGGCGACGGCCAGTTCCGGCCGGAGACCGGGGGCGGGACCGATTTCCTCGACCCGGCCGGTGAACTGTTCCCGGACGGGATCCTTCTGCAACGCACCAACCAGGCGGCGCGCGGTCGCCGTGAGCCGATCGTGTTCGCGTGGCGGCAGAACCGGCGGATCACCGGCTACGACACGACCTTCCTGTCTTTCTTCGACACCGCGGGCGAGGATCTGCTCGACCAGGAGACGGTCGACAACCTCGGCTACCTCGGCGCGGCCGACGCGCTCATCCTGCTGCTCGACCCGTTCATGATCCCGCAGGCGCGGGACCGGATCCGGCTGCCGGCCTCCGCCGTGGACACCCACGCCAGCACCATCGACGTGGTCAACCGGGTGACCGAGAATCTGCGGATCAGCCATCGCCTCGGGGGCCGCAGGAACATCCCCATCCCCGTGGCGGTCGCCTTCGCGAAGATCGACGCGTTCTTCGACGTGCTCGGCGCCGACCATCCCCTGGTCCGCCGCCCGGAGCCCGGGCCCTACTACGACGAGCCCGCCGGCCGGGAGACTCACGAACACGTCCGCGCGTTGCTGCACGACTGGGGCGCCGACGACATCGACACCCACCTCACCCACAACTACAAGAACTTCCGCTACTTCGCGGTCTCGGCTCTCGGCTCGGAGCCGGACTACGACGCGAACAGCATCGACGTACGCGGGGTCCAGCCGTTCCGGGTGGACGAGCCGCTGCTCTGGCTCCTCAGCGAGTTCAACGTGGTGCCGTGCCGCCAGGCGGCCCGATGAGCGGTCACTTCGAGACGCTCATCTACACCGACTGCCGACCGGGGCAGGGTCTGAGCGGCAGCGCGGGCCTACAGTTCCAGGCCCGGTCGGCCGACTCCGCCGCGACGGCGGAGACGCTGGTAAGGGACCACCTTCTCTACGAGCCGCCGTCACGGTGGATGGCCGACCGGCGGTCCGTCGCGCAGTACCCGCCCTCGTTCGCGCACATCAGCTCCGACGGCCTGCTGGTCACGGCGGCCGGGCTCTACCTGGGCCGGGAGGCGAACGGCACCCGGGAAGGCAACCAGCTCACCCACGCCGTCGTCACCACCGACCCGGCCAGCTACGGCGACCTGCGACCAGCGCAGCTGTTCCAGGCCGGATTCTGGTCGAGCGAGCCCGCGCCCACCACCCGGTCCGTCCCGGTGCGGCTCGGCGACGGGGTGGGGGCCGACCACTCCCCGGTGTGGGCTCAGGCCTTCGTCCTGGACCAGCCGCACGGTCGGGAGACGTTGCTGGCGCTGGTCTCCGCGCTCGCCGAGGCCGGCCGACCCGGGCAGCCTCGGGTGCTCTTCGTCGGCGACGACATCGCCTCGATCGTGGCGTGGCTGGTCGCCGGCACCCTCCTGCTGCCCCGCGAGCGGGCTCTGGAGTTGGGCTTCAAGATTTTTTCAGCCGACCCGGCGCGCTCGGCGCTGCCGGTCGTCGCGGTCCTGCCGGAGTTCGCGGGACCGGCCGGCCGGATCGACAACGCCCTGGGTTACGCCGTGTTCGACCTGAACCGCCACCAGCACACC
The DNA here is from genome assembly GCF_040631005.1 of Micromonospora sp. NPDC005707. Lineage (NCBI taxonomy): Bacteria > Bacillati > Actinomycetota > Actinomycetes > Micromonosporales > Micromonosporaceae > Micromonospora > Micromonospora sp. NPDC005707. The sequence goes on along the minus strand of NZ_JBEXYR010000003.1, from coordinate 125,597 downwards.
CCGGTGGAGCCGACCACGCCCGCCCGCCGGTGGGTCGAGCTCTTCCTGACCGAGGATCCGCGGGACGTGGTGGACGCCCTGGGAGTCGCGACGGCGTCCGGGCTGGCCGGCGACGACGCGACGGAGGAGGCCGCCGCCGCGCTCGGCCTGGCCGCGATCCTGCACCGCCTCCCGGAACCCCGCCACGCCGAGGCCATCGTGGGCTGGTTGCGCACCGGGCCGGAGGGAATGCGCCGGGCGTACGGCGCCGACGTGGCGGACCTCTTCGCCGAAACTCCCGAACGCTGGGAGCGGCGAGTGCTGGTGCTGCTCGACGAGGTGGGCTGCGACGGCCTGGTGCCCGGCAAGGCGGCCGACGTCCGGCTCGCGCTCATCATCAGCGAGGTCGAGGACGCTCGCGTGCGGGGCGTGGTGACCGACCGCCGGCTGCCTCCGCTGCCCGCCGGCGAGTGGCACTCCGACCACGACGACCAGGCCCGACATCTGCTCACCGAGGCGCTCATCTCCAGCGTGCCGCCGGACCGGTTCGAGGCGCTGCTGCGGGTGGCGACCCGGTTCGACGTGGACGTGCGGTGGCCGGAGATCGCCCGGGCCGCTGAAGATTTCGTCGAATACTGGGCGGACCACCCCCAGGATGTCCGCGCCGACGGGCTCGCGTGCCGCGGCCGGCTACAGGAGCGGCTCTTGGCGGTGCTGGACGATCGCGCCCGGCGCGGCGCGAAGGAGCGGGCGGAGGTCGGCGACGGCTGGTGGCGGCGGCTGCTGCCCGGGGTCGAGAGGCTGTCGTCCCCGCTCGCTGAGGCGGTGCTGGGCGCGGCGGTGCGGCACGGCGACGAGCGGGCCTCGCTGGTCGAGCGGTACCTGACCGGCAGCCGGGACGATCCGCGTGGGTTTTCCTGGCTGGCGGGGGCTCTGTGGAGCCAGTCCCCGCCCACGACGTCGGAGCTGGAACTGCTGCTCGACCTCGCCCCGGACGGCGCGCGCCTGCCCGACCGGGTCTTCCGGAAGGTCAACGTAGAGGTGACCGCCGGCCCGACGGCGGACCCGCACCTGTTCGACCTCTGTCACCGGCTGGTCGCCCGTGGCTTGATGACACCCACCGGGCGGGTCGCCGCCGATCTGGCCGAGGACGGCAAGCTGGCCGACACCATCGACGAACTGCGTCGCGGCCCCGACGAACGCCGCAAGGCGGTCCTGCTCCGCCGGCTGCGCGACTTCCCCTCACGACTGGTCGAGATGCGGCAGGCAGCCGTGGTCGTGGCGCTCAGCCGGGTGGTGGCCTTCCGCAACCTCGACGGGGTGCTCGAGCGCCATCCGGTCCTGACGGACCCCTTTGTCGACCGGCTCGTCCACGCGTTGACCACCGAGGACGGTGAGGCGCCCGCGGTGCTCGCCTACTACCTGACCGCCGGCGCGAACGCCCCCGCGGACCAGCAGGTCAAGCGCCTCGAACAGGCCCTTGGGCAGTGGTTGACCAGATCTCCGGACGGTCCACTCGACCGCGCCGCTCACCATTTCGCGCAGCTTGACACGGCGTGGCACAAGGGTTGGCAGCGGTACTCCGACAAGTTCAGCGGTCGGCGCCGCGTGTACCGGCTCGCGCACCCGTTCCGGGACCGGTGACCCGTGCGGTACATCGGTCGTGTCCTCCACTTCGCCGTCAGCCTCGTTGTGCTGTTCGCCGTCGCTCTGCCGCTGGCCGAACTCACGGCGATCGCCGGCCTTGCCGCCGGGGTCGCCGTGGTTCTCGGGGTCGCCGGCGTCGTCCTGGTCGGCCGTCCCGGCTGGGTGCGGATACGCACCCCCGACGACGTGCACGGCGGCGCTCTGGCGGGTCGGGTCGCGCCGGCCTTCGTCCGACGGGACCGGGCGTGGCCGCAGTACTTCGCCGCCCAGGTGCTTCTGGACGTTCGAGCGCTGGTGGAGCGCGTACAGCTGATCATCCGTGAGGTCTGGGTCCGGCCGCACCGGTGGGCCCGGGCGCACCGGGTGCGGACCTGGTGGCCGTTCTACGTGCCGGTCCTTGCCGTGCAGGCTGGGGCGACGCTGGGTGCGGTGGCCGGATTGCTGGGCGCCGGGCTGGTCACCGCCGGGGTGTCGACGGTCGCCTGGCTTATCGGCGTTCCGGTGGTCCTGTTGCTGCGCGGAGTCGATGCGGGCTGGCAGACGGCGCGGGGCGCCCGGGCCAGCTGCCGGCACTGCCACCAGCTTGCGACCGTTCCCGCGTACCGTTGCCGTGGCCCGCACCCGCCCGGCCACCGCTTGACGGGCACCGACCTGCACCGGGATCTGCGCCCCGGGCGACTCGGCGTGCTGTGGCGGCGCTGCGGCTGCGGCTCGCTGCTGCCCACCAGCGTCCTGCGCGCCGCGTTCAGTCGCCGGGTGGAGGCGTGCTGCCCGAGCTGTGGGGAACCGCTGCTGGCGGGCGCCGGGGTGGTCACCGACGTGCGGCTGCCGGTGTTCGGCGCCGCGTCGGCGGGCAAGACACAGCTCATCATGTCGGCGTTGGCCGGCCTGGAGCGGGCCGCGAAACGGACCGGAGTCGAGGTGTCCCTGGCCGACGAGCACAGCCGGCAGCGGCACGAGATGTACGCACGGCTCATGCGGGAGGGCGCTTCGCCGCCCAAGACCGAGGCGTCCGGGCCGCCGGTAGCCGTCACCCTCCGGTTGACCCGGGGGCCACGGACGGCGCTGGTGCACATCTTCGACGCGGCCGGCGAGAACCTGGTCGACCGGGAGCAGAATGCCCGGCTCGCCTATCTGGACCATGCGCGTTCGTTAATCTACGTTCTCGACCCGTTCTCGGTCCGCCGGGTGCGCGACGAGTTCGAGAGCGGCGCACCGGAGGTCTTCGCCGCGGCGAACCCGGCGACCTACGACCCGGAGGACGCCTACAACGCGACTGTGCAGCGGTTGCAGGAGTACGGCGTGCGCACCGACCGTCGGCGACTCGCCTTCGTGGTGTCGAAGGCCGACCTGCTCGAGAAGATGTCCGCCGGCCCGGAGGGTCCCGCCGGGGTGCGGGCGTGGTTGCGAGCGAACGCGCTCGGCAACCTCGTGCTGTCCGCCGAGCGTGACTTCCGGGAGGTGCGCTTCTTCCTGGTCTCCGGGCGAGACGCCGGCCCGGACGGCGGCTTCGGGCCGGCGAACTGGATCCTCAGCAGGGATTGGAGCAGCCTTGGCTGAGCAGGGACAGAGACAGGTGCCACCGGGCCACCGGGCGGGGCGGCTGGTGATCCTCGGCGCGTTGCTGGCCGCGTTGGCCGCCGGTAGCGCCTCGCCCGGTATGGCCGGGGTCGCCCGGGTCGCCTGGGGCCAGGCCGCGCAGGTCGTCACGTACTTCCTGGGGCCGCTGCGGGGCGGGGCAGAACCGGTGCCGCCTCCCGCGCCGACACCCACTCCGACCAGACCGAAGCCGAAACCGAAACCGAAGCCCAAGCCCAAGCCCAGCCGGACCCGCTGACGTCAGCCGGCCTGAATGACCGTGCCGTGCGGCCCGACCGACAGGTGCAGGGCCGCCTGGACGTGATGGGCGAAGACGTGCTCGACCAGAGGTTCCCGCACCAGCCGGTCCAGGGCGTCGCGGATGCTGCGCACCCCCAGCCGCAACGCCTCCGGCCGGCGCATCAACTCCTGTACGCGGGCCACCACGGCCCGCTCGTCCACGACGAGCCGAACCCCCTGCCGGGCGGCGCTGGCGACAAGCTGCGCCAGCAGCTTGCGGACGATCCGATCGACGAACTCCGGCCGCAGGATGTCGAAGACGGTGATGCCGCCGCCGAGCCGGCCGAGCAGTTCGGGGCGGCCCAGGGTGGCGGTGAAGTGTTCCCGGACGGCGCGCTCGAAGTGCGCGGTGACCTTCTCGTAGTCGGGCAGCTCGCCGCCGTCGAGCCAGCCGTACGTCTCGGCGGCGCCCAGGTTCGAGGTGAAGATGATGATGGTCTCGGAGAAGTACGCCGTGTTGCCCAGCGCGTCGGTGAGCCGCCCGTCGTCGAGGACCTGGAGAAACTTGTCGAACACCGACGCGTGCGCCTTCTCGATCTCGTCGAAGAGCAGCACGCTGAACGGTCGCTGGCTCACCCGGTTGGTCAGCTCGCCGCCGCGCTCGTGCCCCACGTACCCGGGCGGCGCGCCGGTGAGCCGCTCCGCGGAGTGCGCCTCGGCGAAGGTGGACATGTCGAACCGGGCCAGCGCGGTCTCGTCGTCGAAGACGAACTCGCTCAGCGCCCGGGCCAGCTCCGTCTTACCCACGCCGGTTGGCCCGACGAAGAAGAAGATCCCCTTGGGCCGGGACTCGGCGTTGTGCGGGTCGGCAACGAAGTCGATGCCGACGGTGGCGGAGGTCAGCGCCCGGCGGACCCGGTCGACCGCGACGGGTTGGCCGATGACACGTCCGCCTACAGCCGGGCCGAACCGGCCGAGCCGGTCGCGGACCCGACGCCAAGGGTCCTGCCGCGGGCCGAACAGCGTGCGCTTCATCAGCGTCCGCGGCTCATCGAGCGGGACCTTCTGCAGGTTACTCATCCGCCACAGCCCGTCCAGCTCGGTGATCGCCATGCCCTCGCTCAGGTTGGCCAGCACCCGCAGGTCCTCGGGGGCCTTGCGGGCGGTGGCCGCCTCATGGAAGTGACGGGCCTGTTGGTGAAGGTAGACGTGTCGTTCGTCGAAGGTGGGCAGGGCCGCCTCGACGACCTGCACGTACGGGCGGTCCCGGTAGAGCCACGCGGGCAGCGCCGCCAGGTCGTCGGCTACCAGCACGAGCAGGTTGCGCAAGGTACCGCTCTGGGCCGCCTCGGTCATCGCCTTGGCCACGGTGCCCAGCAGACGCCGCTCGGCGTCGCCGCCCCGGTCGGGCGGCGCCAGCAGCAGGTCGGCCTGGTCGACGAGGAACGCCGACGAGATGGCGGGCTGCCGCAGCACCCGCCGTATCGCAGCCATGGCGTCGTACGGATTGCTGAGGGTCGGCGGGGGCGCGTCGCGTAGCGCGGCGGCGAACCGGCCCCGGGTCGCGCCGGCCCGGTCGGTGGCGCCGGACGGCTGACCGGAGGCCGCCGCCGTGCCGCCCCCGGCCAGCCGATGGAACTCCCGCTGGTCGTCGGGGCTGGCGAAGCTCAACCCGTCGACCGGGTCGTAGTATCCGGTCAACTGGTAGCCGAAGATCGACAGCAGGCCGGTGACAGCGCTGCGCGTCGGGTGGAACGAGCGGTCCCAGCGGACCAGGTCGCGAACGTTGCCGTGGACAACGACGTGCCGGCCGCGGGCGATCTCGGCGGTGACCCGCTCCAGCCAGGCCGCCGCCGGTGGCGCCGTGGGCCGACCCGTCGGCCCGTCGGTCACGACCGGCTCCGGTCGTCGTGGACGGGACGGGTCAGCGCCTGCCGGGCCGGCGGGCGGGGTTCGGCGGGCTTACCCTCCCAGTGCAGGCCGTCGGCCTCCACCCCGTGGCCGGCGAGCTCGACGTGGAAACGTTCGAGCAACTCCTCGGTCAGGTCGCAGCGGGAGGTCCGGCCGTCCACGGTGCGTTCGACGACGGTGTCGGAGCCGTCGGGGCGGTACTCCAGCCGGTTGCCGTTGCCGTCCCCGACATGCACGGTGAGCTCGATGGCCGCACCGTCGGCACGTTCGGCGAGGAAGACCACGGCGTCGGCCCGCTCCGTCAGGCTGTCCGGCACGATGCGGAGACCCGCGGCGGGCAGCGCGGCGCTGGCCGCCTCCACGATGAGCGCCACCCGTTCCAGCTGGTCAAGCCGGGCGTCGGTCGCGGTGACCACGGCCTCGACCCGGCCGCGCAGGTCGGCGATGCGCTGTTCCCAGCGGTCGGCGTTGCCACCGGCGGCCTCCCGGCGCAGACCGGTGACCTCGGCGCGCAGCTGATCCGCCCCGTCGACCACGACATCGGCCGCCGCCGCGTCGGCCAGCACGGCCGAAAGCTGAGCCGACAGCTCGTCGGTCTCGGTGGCCAGGCGCAGCAGGTGGGCCTGGCGGTCGCGGACCTTCTCCACATGCGCCCCTACCGCCTCGCCGAGCCGGCGATGCAGGTCGGCGAAGCCGCGCGGATCGCCCGCCCGTCGCCGGGTCTCGTCCAGGAGCACCGCGATGGCCCGGTGCCCCACCGGATCGAACTGTTCGGCGTCGGCCAGCCCGCGCATCGGCGCGACGGCCAGCTCCACCGCACGGCCCTGTTCCTGACGGGTCAGTTCCCGGGACACCTCGGCGGTGAGCTCGTCGGCGCGCCGTTCGGACCGGCGCAGCTCCCGGCCGAGCACGCCCAGCCCGGTCTCGTCGGTCGGGTGGCTCAGGTTGACCACGCGGGTGGTCTCCGCAGCCACCTGGGCATGCTGGGGCAGCCCTCGCGACGTGTCGGTGAGCTGGCGCAGCCGGTCGGCCAGGGCGTTGCGGCGGACGTCCGCCGCCCGGATGCCCGCTGCGAGGCGCCGTTTGCGCTCCTCCTCCCGGCGTCGCCGGCGTTCCTCCTGGCGGCGCCGCCGGGCGGCCTCCAGCTCGGCGCGTCGGGCTGCGGTGAAGTCGACGGTCGTGTACTTGGGGCTGCCGGACATCATCGGCCTTTCTCGTCGTCGGATGGGGAGGCGGCCGGGTCGATCATGATCCCCTGGGCCCGCAGGGCGGTCTCGAAACCGACGCGGAAGTCGGGCACCGGCGGGACCCCGATCCACTGCATCCCGTCGTCGGCCAGCCGCAGCTCGATGCCGACGGAGGTGTCCTCGGGCGGCGGTGCGTGCCGGTCGGTCAGGAAATGCACGCGTTGGTTCGCGGAACCGCGCCAGCGCAGGTCGGCGTGGCGAGCGGCAACGTACGGGCCGTCCACCAGAATGTCGAGCTGGCTCAGCAGGCGGAGCTGGTCGGGATCGCCGTGCCGCCGGAGGTGTTCGACGGTCCACCCACTGAACGACATCACCGACCAGTCCCGGTCGGTCCGGATGCGGGCGACGAGTGCGCTGAGCCCGGCGGCCTGAGCCATGGGCTCACCGCCGGAGAAGGTCACCCCGGTGACCTCGGGTGGCAGGCCGCTGAGCCATCCGGCCAGGTCGCCGACGGTACGGGTGGTGCCGCCGGTGAACGGCAGGTCCTCGGGGGCCAGGCAGCCGGGGCAGCGCAGCGGGCAGCCGCGTACCCAGACCACGGCGCGAAGGCCCGGCCCGAGCACGGCCGTCCGGTCGGCGACCCGGCTGATCTCCAACGTCGTGGTCATCGTCCACCTCTGGGAAAGGGGTCGGGTGTGCCGGCGGCGACCATCGCGCACCACGGGCAGTCGCGGCGCCCGCGCGGGTACGCGTGGGTGGGAACGACAGGGCACGCCACCAACCGGTCCCGCGCGTAGGCCAGCGCGGCCGCCCAGGAGCGCGGGCCGGGTCGGGCCGCCGGCGCGTCATAGCCGGCGTCGAGGGCCTCGCCCAGCCGGCGCCGCAGCACGTCCGGCAGCACGTCCGGCGGTACGGCGGCGGCCGGTGCCCGGACGTCGGCGCCGAGCAGCCGACAGCGACGCATCCGGACGTTGTCGATCTCCTCGACCGGCCCGGTCGCGTCGGGCGGCACCCCGCCGTACGGATGGAAGCCGAGGCAGACGAGTTGGGCGGCGAGCACGGCCAGCGCCCAGTGATCACTGGACCGATCGCGCCGGCGCCCCGCCGCGCCGAGGTCCTCCGGCGCGGTGTACTCGGGACGGGAGAAGGGGCAAGGAAGGTCTTTCCCGGTCGCGGGGTCGTGCAGCTGCCAGCCGTCGACGTCGATGAGGCAGACGCCGCCGGCGGCGGTGACGAAGACGTTGGCCGGGGCGAGGTCGCCGACGACATGCCCACGCTGGTGCGCCGCCTCGACGACCCGGGCCAACTCCTCCGCCACGGTGAGCCACCAGGCCCAGGTGGCGCCGGGCAGCATCCGGGCCCGGGCGACCGGATTGAACAGCAGGGCCAGCGGAGCGAACCTCGGTGGCGCGAGCCGCGGGACTGCGTACCCGATGATCCGGTCGTCGTCCCGCCGGTGCACCGCGGCGGACGGCCAGGCCACCGCCGGGCGCCCTGCCTGCCCGGTCCAGCCGGTCGGTCCGGCGAGCAGCACCCGTATCCGCGTGGCCAGCTCCGCCGGGTCCACGCGGTGCAGCACCTTCGCCACGGTGTCGGGCCGGTTCCGCAGCCGGAAGACCCGTCCCTGGGAGCCGACTGAGCCGACCGGCCGGTCCAGGCTGTCGGCCGTCCGACCGCCGTCCCGGTCAACCAACCACACGTCGGGGCTCATCGGGGCACCGCCAGCAGCAGGGTCCGATCGTCGTCGGTGAGCGCGCCGACCCGCCGGCCGCCGAGCACCCGGGTCAGCGCCATCGGGTCCGGATCAGCGACCTCGGCCAGCGCGAACAGCTGGGCGAACGCCGCTGCGGCGGGCTGACGGGGTTGGCTGCCGTCGTACTCGACGAGGAGGCTGGCCAGGCCGTCGGTGCACACCGCGAGGCCGGTGAGGTCGGGCAGCCAGGCGACCAGCCGTCGGGCGTGCCCGCGGTACCGGGCGGCGGGCAGCAGAGTTGTCACGCCGGGCGGCTGATGGGCGCAGCCCGGCGGGGCGAGCAGCAGATCGAGGTTGCCGTCGGCGGCCCGAACCACGACCGCGCCATCCCCCACAGCGAGCACGGCCACCCAGGGCGGACGGACCAGCACGACGGTCACCGTGGTGGCCAGGTCCTCCGGGTGGAGGTCACCCGCGGCCCGGGCCAGCGCCCGTGCGGCGCGGCGGAACCGGCGGGACAGCCGGTCCCACGCCATATCGAGCAGTCGGGACCAGTCGGCGGCGGTGGCCGGTGGGGGGTCGCCGGCGAGGGTGACGAACACCTTCATGGCGAGGGCGACCACCAGGGACGCGCCGGTCGCGGCGCACCGCCGGCTGCCGGCGCCGTCGGCGGTGACCAGTAGCAGAGCGTCGTCGAGTTTCTGCATCGCGTAGGCATCCTGGCTGCTCACTCCGGCGCGGGCGCGCGCACCGCCCGCCGCGCTGCCGCCAAGCATCGACCAATGCGCCCTCACGGCAGGTCCTCCCCGTAGACCTGGCTGCGCACCCGGTCGAAGTCGACGTGGTCGGAGGTGGCCACAAGGATTAGGTCGAGCAGCTTGCCCAGGTCGAGGTCGGCCAGCGGGAAGTAGCCGCTGGGGGTGGCGAGGGCCCGCATCACCTCGTCGTCGACCCCGGGCACGCCGAACGCGAACAGCTGCATCCGCCGGGTCGACCGCCACTGCTCCAGCCGCCGAGCGAGCCGCCGCCAGTCATCGGTGGGGTTGCCCTCCTCATCGGTGGGGGTGCCGTCGCTGACCAGGATCAGCCGAGGCCCCCCGGTCTGCTGGGCGTGCACCGTCTGCACGTGCTGGCGGCGCTGCTCGACGAGGTTGAGGGCCAACTCCACCGCCGGGATCATCGGGGTCGCGCCGCCTGCGACCAGGGCCGGCAGGTCGAGCCGCGCCGCGGGTACGAAGGCGCCGCCGTCCTCGGCCGACGTCCCACCGCCGGAAACCACCTTGACCCCGCCCGCGCCGAACGTGACGACCACGAACTCCACGTCTCGCAGCGGTCCGCGGCCCTCGGCGCGCACCGTGGGCAGCCACCGGGCCAGCTCCCGATTGAGCGCGTCGATCGCGCGCACACCGTTGCTCTGGGTGGCCGCCATCGACCAGGAGGTGTCGATGAGGAGCGCCACGAACCGCCGCCGGTGGGTGTCGGTGACGAACGGGATCCCGTCCGGCTCGTCCGGCTCGTCCTCGAACAGCGCGAAGGGGTTCACGGCAGGGCCGCTTCGGCCAGCCAGCGGCCGCCCGGGTCGGGACGCCGGCGAACCACGGCGCCGGGCGGCGGTGCCGGTCCGTCGCCGACCCACCAGGCGGCAACCACCACCCCGCCCGTCTCGACGAGCCCGCGCGGCTTCAAGGTGGCGTGCACGGTGCCGAGTTCGTCGCCGGACGGCGAGGGCCGCCGGGCCGCGTGCCCGGCCCGGGAGACGCCGGCCCGAAGCCGGGCGGAGAAACTCGCCACGTCTCTACCTGACGGACCGCCGATCGGCAGGGCGCTCCCGTAGCCGAGGTGCCGCCACCCGGCTCAGCTGCCCGTACCGTCCCGAAAGGACCAGGCCATGCCGTACGCGTAGCCCTGCTGCAACCCGTCGAAGGCCGACGTCACTTCGCCCACCGCGTCGGGGTGCAACCGATCCGGGCCCGGGACCCGATCGTCCACGGCGCGGGGTGGGACGCCGTCGAGCCGCCATGCGGTCACCGGCCTTCGGTCCTCCGAGAAGCGCAGCCGGACGGTGCAGTGCGCGCACGGCGTCAGCGGCTGGAAGACGTAGTGCTCCCGGACGGCCTGCCCCTCGGGCACCCGGTAGTGCACGCAGATCTGGTGCCGCTCCCCTGGTGCCAGGGTCCGGGGCAGGGCGAGGGTGAGCCGGAAAACCTGGCCGGCGTTGTGCCGGGTCAGCTCGCGGATCCGTGCTCCGAACAGTACTTCCGCGAGCACATCGTGCCCCGGCGCATCGTCACCGGGTTGGCGCGGCAGGCTGAACTGCACGATGATCCGGTCGATCGGTCTGATCGCCACGACATCCCGCGTCTCGTAGAGCTCGGGAGTCGGTGTGTCGAGTCGCATCAGCGCGTTCATCGCGTGCACGTGCCAGGCGGGACCGGCCTCGGACTCCTCGGCCGGGGTCTCCGAAGCGGCGGCGCGGACCAGCCGGGCGACCGCTTCGTCGATCCGGCGGCGGGCGGTGCGCTGCTGGACCGAGAGCTCCGCGGCAAGCTGGTCGGTGCGGCGGTCCAGCCGAAGGTAGGCGTGGGCGGGGTCGAGGGCGTACGCCAGCTCGACGGCCCGGCGCAGCTCGCGCGGCATGTCGGCGGCGAGGGCGAGCAGGATGGCCCGCACCTTCGACCGGGTCACCGCCTCCGGCTCCGTCGGCGAGGCGCCGCAGAGGTCGGCGAGCCGCGGTCCGAGTTGCCGACGCAGCGGGCTGCACTGCAGGCCCGCGCCCCGACGGAGGTCCAGCAGCTCCTGGCGGAGTCCGGCCTCGTAGGAGGGACGGGGTTCGATCCCGGCAGGCAGGGCGCTCTCCCTTCCGTGGGTGGTCCGTCAGGACGGTGCGGAGGCTACCGCAACGCCTACCCATTCCGCCGCGCCCGTCGCCCCGGCGCACGTGTCGGGCGCGACCAATTTCTGGCCAGAAAATAGGCCATTGTCTGGCCAGTGTCCGTGGCTCGCGAGCACGAGGATGGACCCGTCACGTCGCATTCTGGGGAGAACGGCGACCGATGCGCCGCCAATGCTCGAACACAGTGGATTGTCATAGCACAGACCGGCCGGCGCGCGGAGCCGCCGATCGGCCGGAGCGGGAACGGGCGCCTTGTGCCCTGACGGACATGTCCGGCTCGACGGGTTGGCCGGCGTGCCTCGGCGGATCCGCTGGTGGAGCCGCCGTATCGGCCGTGCGGCTCGACGGTTCCGTCATCGATGTGCCGCGAACCGCTCCTTCGCCGGGCCAGGGCTCGCCATATCCGTCCATTGAAGACATTGTTACTGGTCATCCAGAGCACCTCTCCGCATGCAATTTGCAGATTCGGTGCGGCGGCTCATTCCAAGAATCGGAGGGAGCGTCATGAGAAACGCGGATCATCCGGCCTCCCGATCCTTCCCCACCAGCTCTGTCAATTACGCGACACTTAACCGGCCGACGAATTCCTGCCTCGAGTCCCCCGAAACTGAACTTCGCGACCTGGCCCACCGTGGCGAGCTGGCCGCCGCCGTGGCATCCGCGGCACCGGGGGTTCGCTCCCGACTCACCAGAGCCGCGTACGCGATCGCCTGGCCGATAGTCTTCGCCAGGGTGACCCGGCCGATGGAACGCCGGCGCGGCCACTGGGCCTGTGCCACCTCGGTCCGGATGCTCACCGACGACTGCCTCGACCGGCACCACGACGACGTGGAAGCGGTCGTGGTCGACCTGCTCGCCAACGCCAGGGTGCCGATCATCGACGTCGAGCGCTGGCTCTCCGCCCGGCTCACCGCCGCCACCGTCGACGGTCACCGCCGTCGGCGCGGTGGCCGGGGTGCCCTGCAACGGCCCCGAGTCCCGGCCTGGTTGGCCAGCGAACTCGGCGACGACCCCTGGCTCACCGACCTGGCGGTGCAGATACTCACCTGGGTCGGCGTCCCGGCCACTGCCGGCACCGAGCTCTGGCCGCTGGACAGCTGGGCGCAGCGCCGCGAAACCGTGACTGGCGACCGGACCGGTGACGACTGCCCAGCCCTTTCCCGGGAGATCGAGAGGGTGCTGGCCGCCATGCGACGACGGCCCCGGTGGTACGCCGACTACGTGGAGCGGCCGCTCGGCCGCAAACACGTTCCCGTCCTCGCCGTCCCTGGTGACGAGGTGGCCGATCCCCGGCCATTGGTGCTGGTCGGGCCTGAGGAACGGGACGAAGCCCGGCTCGCCGACCTCGCGTCCGCCGCCGTGGATGCGATCAGCCGAGGCCTGCGCGGTGGGGCCGACCCGTACGGGACGGTCGTCCAGGTGCTCGGCGTGGTGTTCGGCGCTGGCACCGGCAGTGAGGAGATTGACCGTGCGCCTGGCGGCGCAGCCGCCGTCGAGGAGCGAGTGTCAGTCCTGCTCTCCGATGACGCGGCCGTCCGGCGGATCGTCGACGAGGTGCTCCGGATCATCGCCGAGATCCATCCGTGAGCACACTGCCCGCGCACGTTCGGCGGCGTCCGCCAACGCGACCGGGTCCACCCCGGCCGCGACGGCGGCGCGCCACGCCTCGGTGAGCTCCCCTTCGAGGCGTCGTTGGATACGAGCGCGCTGCGCCGGGGTCAGCTCCCCCGACGGCGGCTCCGCAGCGGCGGGCGGGCCGTTCACCGCTCCGCCACGGGGCGACGGTCGTCGGTGGTCGCGCGACTGCCGCACGGCGGGCGCCTCGTCCCCGGCAGGGCCGCCCGTCGCGCGGCCCCCGCTCGGTCACCGCCGATCATGGCCCATCGGCAGGCTGGTCCCGGCTAGCCATGTCCCCTCCGATCCGCGCCTCGCCCGACGGGTCACCCATCCTCATCTGACGGACGGGCCGGCGGCGCGGCCACTGCCCGTCGGCCGACCGGGCGCACCGGTGGCCGGCGGGCAGGCCACCCGGCGGGAGAGTATCAGCGGTGGGACTTGTTCCGATGGGATTCCACGTCGCCTCCCCTCGTCAGGCAGCCGATCCGATCTGCACGGGTATTGCACCCCGCTCTGGTGAGCGGTATTCCGGGGAAGGACGGGATTTCCCGCGGTCGCTCGTCGAGGGAGGTGCCTGTATGTCTGCGGCAGCGCTGGACGGTGACGAGGCCTGGGCGGAGGGTTCGTTCCTGGACCGGATCGCGCCTGCCGACCGCCAGGAATTGCTCACACTCGGGATCACCCGCAAGGTGTCTTCCGGTCGACGGCTGGTGACGGAGGGTGCGCGGGACACCCATGTCGAGGTGCTCCGACGGGGTTTCGCCAAGATCACTGCGGCGGTGAATGGCGCTGACCGGCTGCTGGCGATCCGCCTGCCCGGCGACCTCGTGGGGGAGTTCGGCGCGATCACCGGGCAGGGGCGGTCGGCGACCGTGACGGCCTGCGGCGACGTGGTGTCCACCGTGATCCGGCAGGTGGACTTCCTCCGCCTGCTCGACCGTCGCCCCGCCGTCGCCGCCCAGGTCACCGCGGTGGTCGGCGAACGGCTGCGGTGTGCAAACGAACGCCGGGCCGAGTTCGCCGCCTATCCGGTACACATCCGGCTGGCCCGGGTGCTGGCCGAAATCGCGGCTAGCTGCGGGCGGATCACCAACGACGAACTCGTCATCGGGGTAACGCTGAACCACGCGGAACTGGCCACACTGGTCGGTGCGGCAACGGACACCACCCAGCGGGCGCTGCGCGCGCTGCGGGCGCACCGACTCATCCGTACCGGGTACCGGCAGATCGCGGTGCTCGACCTGGCCGGGCTCCGCGCGCTCGCGGCGCAGGGCGATCGGTGCTGGCCCGGGCCGGGGCGGGATGCGCGACGGTAGACGTCCAAGAATCGGCTCCCGGTGTCCAACCACCAGCTGCACCGACAGCCCCTGAAGCAGTTCAACCCACACGACGACGCCCCGCCCTGAACGGACGGGGGCGCCCTCGAAAAGCGACCGATTCGAACGGTGGTGCGCGTGGTGGGGCGGGCGGGACTCGAACCCGCGACCGAGGGATTATGAGTGGCTCCATCCGGTTCGACCAAGCCCTCTACCTGCTACTTCGGTAGCAGCGGCGGCAACTCTGACCGCCGCTATCCTCCTCGGCCAACCCTGTTTCGCACCACGACCCGCACCACGCCTATCCCCGCCAAACCGCCTGTCGTTCACCGCCACTGCTCGCTATGACCTTGCCAGCATCATCGGCGCTTTCGAAGCAGATCTCACCAGCGGTCTTCTGACCCTGGCTGAGGGTCGTTGGATGATTGCTCAAGGGGTCTGTCTCTTCGAAGGTCATGAGGGGCAGCGTTTCGCTAGCGAGAGCCCCGTCGCTCTGCTCGTAGATCAAGCTGATCTCTGCGCCCGTCGCTACCTCGCCAGAGACGCCCTTGATCTCGACGCGAACCCGCACTACCGGATCCATCGCGGCCCCAGGCTTGGTCGCGGTTTTTGAGTCCGCGTCGTACTCAGCGGCGTGATACACGACGACCTTCGGCTTGTGAACGACGTAGTCGACCTCCCCCTCGGACGTTGTTAGCCTGATCGACTGGCCGTAGGTCACCTCGGTGATCTTCTGCTGTTCTGGACTCTCCTCAGCGGAGACCTGAGTATCCGGTTCTGTTGAGCCTGAAGGCTGGTCCTGCTGACAACCGGCAAGCAGCCCCGGAGTGAGCGCAAACATCATGACGACGAGCAGTCGGACCGGACCGTTTACAGTGCTCATGTACCAAAACCTAGACCCGCACCCAGCGATCGGCCTAGTGCCGCCGGCGAGAGGACTCGACGCCTCCGCCGCGGAACACCTGAATGTGTGTGTAGATCGTCGGAGCGTCCCTTCCCCCGTCCGATCGCAAGGGTTGCAAACGCTTCGGCTTTTTTGAGGGCCGGCGCTTCTTACGGACGACCTTCGTTGCCACCGTCTTTCGTTGACGCTCGGCCATCTCCTCCTCGTGGGCCCGTTCTCTGGCGGCTCGCCGCTCCTCCTTACGACGCCGCAGGTCCATCTGCTCATGCAGCTGGGAATGAATGTCGATCAGCTTTGTGTACTCACGGCACTTGCCATCCCAGCCATGCTCCGATGCCAGATGCCCGCGGATGGCGTCGGCGCCCGCGTGCCGCTCAGCATGCGTACCTGGCTGCGACGGTGCCTCTACGCTGTGCGCGACGTGGAGCACCGCCCGTTCCCAAGCAATCTTCATGAGACCTCCCGACGAGGGCCGCTAGTACTCAGCTATCCGTCAAGCCTTCGCCTTGCGGCCGCGGGTGGCCTTGACGGGTTGCCAGGACGTCAGCGCCTCGTCGGTGAGGTGCAGGCGGTTGGTGGTTTCGGCGAGGAAGCCGGCGTAGATGTCCGCCGGCGAGGCACCCCACTCCGGGTCGAACTCGCCGTGCCACTGGCGTACCCAGGGCAGGATCTCGCGCAGCCCCGCGACCAGCGGCAGCAGCCGGTCGGCGGCCCAGCAGTCCTCCTGCTCGCGGGCGACGATCAGCGTCGCGAGGGCCTGGGCCTGCTCGCGGTGGTCCCAGCCGGCCCAGGCGACCAGCAGCGACGGGTCACCGTCGCGGCTGGCACCCGGGTACGACACGAACCGCTCCTTGGGCACGTCGAGCTTGCCCCGATGCCGCCAGTAGCTGCCCTTGAGGAAGTCCACCGAGGTGTACTTCGGCGGCACCGGGATCTGCTTGCGGAACTCCCGCTTCGCCGCCTCATCGGGCAGCGCATCCTCCTGCCGCTGCAGCTCCCACACGTGCTCCCAGTCGGCCCGCTTGGACAGGCCGGAGTCCTTGTAGCGCAGCGCGGCCAGGTGCGGCACGTGCTCGTCGGCGACCAGGTCGGCGATCACCTTGCCGAGATCCTGACCGGGCGCGTAGATGCCAGCGACGGTGAGCACGTCGGCGTCGCGGCGCAGCTCGTCGGCGAGCTGCGCGGTGGTCAGCGGGCGCGGCTGTTCGAGGCCGTCGACGTGGTGGTACCACAGCTCCCGCGCCTCGCACCGGTCCAGCAGCCAGTCGCGCAGGGCCTTCGCCTGCATCGCGTCCCAGCCCTCGGTGGCCCAGCGACGCTTGCACTCCGGCCGCTCGATCAGCCCGATGTTGCGGTTGCCCTCGATGACCGCGATCCGCCGCTCCACGACCGCCCCGTACTCGTCCGACCAGTGCGCCGGCAGCTCCGTGATCGGCGTCGACCCGTGCCGGACGAACCACTGCGTCTCCACGCCCTCATCGCGCATCTTGCGAGCAAGCACGATCTCGAACGCCCGCTCCCCCAGCTTCAACTCCGGCACCGAAGCGGCCGGCGCCGTCAACTCCTCGTCCAGCAGCCCGTAGAGCGAGTAGACCTGCCAGTCCAACTCCTCCTGCAACGCGATCATCCGGGCCCGCACCGAATGCCACTCCTCGCTAGCGGCAGCCAGCCGCTCACGGGTCGGTGCACCAGAGGCCGCAACCGCCGCCGGGGTCACCGCGGCGAGCCGCTGCGCCAGCCCGTCAATTTCTCGACTTAGATCGAGGGGGTACGTCGACGGCAGCGGAAACTCCTCCAGCTTCGTACCGGTGAACTCGTAGCGCTCGTACCAAGGCTCCGGACTCCATCTGTTGCCGCCACCGCTGGAGTTAGCTGTTCCGCCCTTGGGCTGGCTGACCTGTTTAAGCCAGAAGCAGGCCGTCGAGCTGTTCAGCGGCCCAAGCAGCCGCAAGTAATCGTCCTCGGACGCCCCCTCCGGGAGCTTGATCACGGGAGCCGACTGCTTGAAGACCTTCCCGCCCCGGTCCAACACGAAGTGGTTGTGCGTCGCGACGAACGCGAACGTAATCGACAGCGGCGTCCGATACCGCTCCGGGACCCAGCGGTACCAGGTCCACCACGGGTCGTCCGACTCTGCGCGTGTCTGGCCGCCGAACCCAGTGGTGGACCCGAGGACTCGACGCAACAGCCACAGGTGCCTGCCCCAGGCGGCGGTGTGGTCGAACGGCGCAGGCTTGAGATCGACCCCATAGGGCACCAGCGCATGATCCTCGATGGCGCTGTCCCAGTCGCGAACGACCTCGCCGATGACCAGCGGGCGACAAAGCGAGTCGATACCTGCGCGAGGGAACCAGGCTGGTGGTGCAAAGAAGGCATCGTCCTGACCGGGAAAGCTCGCGAACCCGATCGCGCCGCTGATGCTGTTTTTTAGTGGCGTCCGGTCGGCTGCTTCCAGGGCCACCATCAGCCCCGCTGCTCCGCCCCCGCTCAGGCTCCACGGGAAGGTTGCAAGGTTGGCGCGCGGCGTGTCCGCGACGCTGATCCACTCGCTCTCGGAGCCGGGCCGATGCAACTGACCGACGATGGCCTGCCAGACGAGGCCTTGGCTGGCGTCTGTGGGCGTAGTGGCTTCACTGCGGATGCCCATTACGGCGCGAATGGTGGCTGCCCGGCTGCGGTTGGTGTTGCGGCCGATCAGGATGACGGTCGGGGTGCCGTGGCCGGGGATGTAGGCGCCGGAGGTGTCGATGACGTGGGTCAGGTTGACGTCAACGGCGAACAGCTTTTCGATCATCTTCTTGCCGAACTCGCGCTTCATGAACGAGTTGGCGGTGATCTGCCCGACGTGCCCGGCACCCTTACCTTCGCCGTTGCCAGTCTTCGCGAGCTGGAAGAAACGCTGCGCGAAGGGCACCGACAAGGCGTACTTGCCAGAGCAGGCAGGGTACATCTCGCGGTAGGCCTCGTTGAGGCCCTTGTCCTTGACAGTGATGTAGGGCGGGTTGCCAACAACGACGTGATAGCGGCCAGGGCTGAGGATGCCGGGATGCTCGTGCACGTCCTCGGTCGCGTAGGCGAACTCCGTCATCGGGTCCTCGCCGAAAAGCATGGCCTGTCGCCGCTTGATCAGCGAGTCGCCGACGGCGAGGTGCATCGGGAAGACGTACCCGGCCGAGTCGGCGAGCGTCTTGACGCCGCAGGCACGTAAGGCGGCGACCAGGAGACGGAAGCGGGCAACGGCTACCGCGAAGGGGTTGATGTCGACGCCGTGGACGGCGTCGAGGGCGAGGCGTACCCGCTCGTGGGGGTCGCGGTTGGGGGCGTGCTGCTCCCACTCCTCCAACAGGCGGTGGAAGGCGCCGAGGACGAAGTGGCCCGACCCGCAGGTGGGGTCGATCATCTTGACCACGTCGTGGCCGAACTCGACGATCGCCGGGGTGAGCGTGAGGTCGAGGATGAACTCCTCGACGAACTCCGGGGTCTGGAGCAGGGCGTATGTCTTGCGGGCCGCCTCGGAGAGGTCCTGGTAGAGGTCGCCGAGGAAGCGGGTGTCCCACTCCGGGTCGGTGAAGTCGTGGACCAGGCCGCCGGCCTCGCCGCGCCGCCGCCAGAAGGCGATCAGGTTCTTCGCCTCGTCGTGGGACAGCGGGATCTGGTAGAGCGGGTTGTGCCGCTTGTCGAAGAGTGACTTGCCGGCCTGGGTACTGGCGATGGCATGAAAACCCTGCTCCAACCAGCCGCGCAGGGTTTCGTCGGGCTGGTCGCGGAAGAACTGCGCCTCGGCCTCCTCGGCGAGGACCAGGCGGTCCCCCGGACCGGCCAGGTAGGGGTCGGGCAGCAGGCCGTTGTCCTCGCAGAAGCGAACGAAGACGGTGCCGAGCACCCACGCGACGGCGACCTGCGTTACCCGCTCGTCCCGCCATGCCGCCCACGTGGTGGCGGTACGCCCGACCTCGAAGGCGTGGTCGTACTCGCCACGCAGCTTGAGGCGCACCTCCTCGACCGACTCGGCCTGCTCCCGCAGGTCCTTTTCCAGGTTCTTGACCTGCTTCTGCAGGTCGCTCAACAGCAGCTTCCGGTCGATCACCCCGCGAGCCTATTCGCTGACCCAGGCACTCCGCCTTCGTCCATGAGGCCTGCGTTGCGCCGGGGTTCAGGTCAACCCCGACGCACTCACATAGCAGGTCCCTCGGCGGTCCGGACCACAGAGTCGTCCTTCACCGTCTCAGTCACTGACGCTTGGGCGTGTTAGCCGGTCCGGACGGCGGGATTGGCCTTCGCAGCCAGCGATGCCGCCTTCCACACCGGCAGCACACCAGCCTCCCGCCTACCGCCTCAGCCAGCATCTCCTCCTGCTGTAGCGGGCAGTAAGCCACCCAGACGAAGCAACCGTGGACAGTGCGGTCATCTTCGACGCCTCTTACGCGCTCTATTTGATCCATTTTTATTTCCTCTTATCCAGATTGAGATCATGCGATGCCACCTTCCATGGACTTGGTACATCGACATTTTCGGGCTGAGTTCGAACTCGGTCCAACCATAAGCCACGGAACCAGTTCGTCGCAAGCCATTCATCGTCGCTTATCGATTGCTTGCCGCAGAAACAGGCCTCTGAGCAGCACTGATGCCCTGAGCGCGACTTTGGCAGCCGTCAAGGGTGCCTCTGTATAGGAGTACCGGCGAATTTATTGGACGGTCTTTAAAACTGTCCAGATTAAAGAAAGTGCCGCAGCTAATAATGAGCGGACCAAGAAGCGGTTCCAGGGTTTATCGCCAACAGCTACTGACGTCTACCGTCTTTATGCCTCATCTGGGGCAGTCTTCGGCAGGGTGGGGCTGGCGACCGGGTCCGGCCCAGGTTCGGCCGGGGGTCCGGGGCATGCCCCCGCAAGCAGCCCTCTGGGACCCGTGGAGGGCGCATCTGCTCACAGCTAGCCCCGCAGGGAAGGCGACGCGAAGACGGCCCACCCTGACCCACAAACTCGTGACAGAGGCTCCCCGCGGCATCCGAACGAGCCATATCGTCGCGGCCATGGAGCGCTCAGCGGAGAACGCCTCGCCTCTCGGTCACCCTCGGTGCACCCTCCATGGAGATCAGCCATCGACCCAGATGGGTGATCTTTGATCGAGCGAAGCTCGATCCCGCGACGCGCGAAGCGTCGTCGCCAACCGCAACCAACGACGAACCGCACCAGACCTACGAACCCGGACCACCCACCCACACCACAGCCCAGCCCCAACCACCCACCACCCGAACCCCCCTTGCCCTGCCCACTCCGAAATCCCGACCCCGGTCCCATAGCGAAGCGGGACTGGGGTCGGGATTTCGGAGTGGGCGTTCTGGGCAAGGGGGTGACCTGCCCGGACGGTTCATACCGCACTGCTAAACCCCGGGCAACTGGCCTGACAGAACGGCAGGGGTCTAAAAGGTCTTTAGCAGTGTTCTTGCCATGCCGGTCGCCGCCTGCTGCAACTGGCGGCGCACCGCGCACAGGCGGAGGAGCCAGATCCATCCCGTCGCCTGATCTTGATCTGTCCGGCGTTCTCCCTCCGGGGCAAGGGCTCGCCGAAGGCGACCGCGAAGCGGCTCGGCCCTTGCGGCGGAGGGAGGTTGTCGGGCAGCCCTTGCGGCAGGCGGCGGGATGGATCTCCCACGACGATCCACACGCACAGTGACAGCCGAGGGTTGATCAACCATCCTGGAGCCTGCCCGTCCGGCGAGGACATGCTCTGGCCTCAACCAGGACGCCGGCTGCGCCGACGAACAAGACCTTGGGGCGCTGCCCCAAACCCCGGCCCGGCTCGGAGACGCAAGATCACCGGACGGTGGTCGGGTGGAGCGGGGTCGGTCTCCTCACGCGGTCACCCGGAGGGATGCCACACCGCACGTTGCGGACCTTGCTGCCCATCGCGTCGCCGATGCCCTCATCAACTCCCCGTTGGGCGACTGCCGGGCACTCCGGGTCGCCGAGCAGAATCTCGACCCGCGCCCCGGCCTCTGCCTTGGCCCTCAGCGTGGCGACGAGCTGCGGCTGCTGCTCGGGCAGGAGAATTGTCTTAGGGCCTGACTTCCCTTCTTAGTTGAGACCTTTCGCATCCTTGAGACTGATGCCGTGCTGGTCGGAGGGCTGGGTAATCGGCCGATCCGGCCGGCGCGGTATTCTCGAAGCAAGAGTCACCGCCGCCCGCTGGTCTGACTCAGAAAGCCAAGCGGCATACACTCGCAACGTAGTAGCCCCTCCCCCGCCGTGCCCGAGGCGCCCAGCAACGGTCCGCACGTCGACGCCCGCCGCGATTAGCTCGGTCGCCGAGTAATGCCGAAGCGCGTGCAGGTTCGTGGCAACGCCGAGCCGCGCGGCCATCCGGCTGAACCGCTGGGTGGCCGTGTCGGGCACGAGCGGCGTACTGCTATCCGGGTCGGTTGAGAACACGTAGACATCCGCTAGCAGGGACAACCCCAGCGCTGACGCACGAACCTGGGAGCGCGTTAGCTGGTCTCGTAACACCTCGACCGTTTCCGCGTCCAGGGCGATACGGCGCTGCTGATGCGTCTTGGTGTCCTTCTCCCGCAGCTTGCCCGCGTCGTCCACGTATAGCGCGCTCCGCAGGGTCAACACGGCAGCATCCAAGTCCACCGCGGACCACCGTAGTGCGCACAGCTCGCTGCGCCTGGCCCCAGTCGTCATCGCGACCCAGACGAAGGTGCCCCAGTCCGGGTCCTTCCACGCCTCCTCGACCAGCCGGGCCGCCTCGGCGGCGGACGGCGGGTGCGGGTCCGGCTGCGGCATCCCCGGCTTCTCCGCCTGGTTGGCCGGGTTGACCGCGATCCAGTGCCATCGAACTGCCCGGTTCAGCGCGCCGGACAGGATCCAGTGAATCTGCCGGATCGACGCCGGCGCCAGCGGCTTGCACTCATGGGGCCGGCACTTGTCCGTGCACTCGTGCCCGCCGGCCTTTCGGTGCTCGACCGTCTTACGGCCGCCTCCACAGTGGTCGCGACACCTGCGCAGCACGGCGTAGAACGACTCCAGCGTCTCGGCGTCCAGCCGGCCCACCGGCAGCTTGCCGAGCAGCGGCCGAACGTGCTTGTTCAACTTCTTGACGTACCCCTGCCGCGTCGACGCCTCGACGTCGAGCACCTCGAGCCAGCGGTCGAGCAGCTGGTCGACCGTCGCCCGGGTCCGCGGGTTTCGGCGCTCGTCGACCTGAGCCAGGAAGCGGGTCCTTGCCTTTTCCGCTTCCCGGTGGGCGCTCGGACCGGCCGGAATGGTCTCGGTCAGGTAGTGCCGCTTCCCGGTGATCGGGTCGATGCCCGCATAGACCTTCACCCGCAGCGAGCCGCTGGGCAGCTCTTCGATCTCGCCTCGTTGGCGCTTCGTGCGCCGAGTAGCGGTCGCCATGGGGCTGACCGTAGCGCACTCGCACCACAAGTAGCACCACGCGTAGATCGGCGACTACGTGTTTTACCTGGTGGGGCGGGCGGGACTCGAACCCGCGACCGAGGGATTATGAGTCCCCTGCTCTAACCCGCTGAGCTACCGCCCCGCTACCGCGCCGGATCGTAACCCGCTCAACGGATCACCGGCCATCACCCGTCGGGTCGGCTTGATGATCTGGCCGGCACGATGGGCAACGCGAGGATAACAGCGCGCAGCGGATCATTCGGTCCCGCTGGTGTCACGTCCAGCCCGTGCCGTGCAGCTCGGCGAGCACCGCCCCGGCGGCCCGCCAGCCGCTCGCGAGGGCACCCTGGATGGACGGGGTGTCCCGGTGGTCGCCGGCGACGAAGAGCCCGTCGCCGAGCGTGACCGGCTTGCGCAGCCGGCCCTGCGGCGGTGGCGCGGCGGGCAGGGCGTGCGGCACCGACACGGTCGCCAGGTGGGTCCAGTCGGCGGTGGAGCGCCCGTAGAGGCGGTCCAG
This sequence comes from Micromonospora sp. NPDC005707, assembly GCF_040631005.1. Classification (NCBI taxonomy): domain Bacteria; kingdom Bacillati; phylum Actinomycetota; class Actinomycetes; order Micromonosporales; family Micromonosporaceae; genus Micromonospora; species Micromonospora sp. NPDC005707. The sequence goes on along the minus strand of NZ_JBEXYR010000003.1, from coordinate 102,712 downwards.
TTCGCCGCGGACCAGCGGCTCGGCCGGGGCCTGCGGGCCGACCACCGAGGTGGCGACCAGGTGCTTCCCGGCTGGCGCGTAGGTGGGCGCCGCGTTGCTGACCACCACCGTGTTGGCGACCAGTTCGCGCCGGTCCCCGTCGAGCAGCAGAATCGGCTCGGCCAGCGGCGGGGTGTCGGTGCTGTGGTAGTAGGTCGTGTAGCTGTGCATGCGTACCCGTTGGAGCCGGGGCAGCAGGGTGGCCGCGGCCGGCGGATCCGCGGCGACCACGACGGCGCGGCAGGTGATCTCGCCGGTTGGGGTGCGGACCCGGCCCGGCGCGACCTCGGCGACCGGGGTGTCCAGGTCGATCAGCTCGGCGGGCAGCGGCCCGGCGACGGCCCGGGGCAGCGCGGCCATGCCCCGGGCGGGCAGCCCGATCCGGCCCCGGGCGAACGCCCGCAGGAGGACGGCCAGCACGTGGCTGGAGGTGGTCAGCTCGCGGTCGAGCAGCACGCCGGACAGGAACGGCCGGAGCAGTTCCTCGATGAACGCGGCGGAGAGCCCGGCCCGGCGCAGCGCGACCTCGCTGGTGGTTTCGGGTGCGTTGAGCAGCCGGCCGATCGGCAGGGTGGCGCAGCCGGTGGCGAGCGCGGCGAAGCGCAGCCGGTCGACCAGCGAGCCGATGCCGGCGGACACGGTGCCGGGCGCGCCGGCGGGGTCGCGCAGCGGGTTGACCAGGCGTGCCAGCCGGTCGCCGCGGCGCACCAGCACCCCGGGGGTGAACCAGCCCAGGTCGAGGGCGTCGAGGTCGACCAGGCCGCCGAGCCGCGGGTAGGCGGTGTTGAGCACCTGGAAGCCGCGGTCCAGCAGGTAACCGTCGACCTCGTCGGTGGCGACCCGGCCGCCGAGCCGGTCGGCGGCCTCCAGCAGCCGCCAGGGCACGCCGGCCCGGTGCAGCCGGCGGGCGGCGGCGAGGCCGGCCAGGCCGCCGCCGACGATGACCACGTCCGTCTCAGCGGGCATGCTCCACCTCCGCCCCGGCCCGGTCGCCGTTGCGGTTCGTCCGGGACAGCCGGCCCGGCCACCAGATCTTCGGCCCGATGTCGTACGCGAGCGCGGGCACCAGCAGCGACCGGACCACGATGGTGTCGAGCAGCACCCCGGCGGCGACCGCCACGCCCAGCTCGACGAGCACCACCAGCGGCAGCACGGCGAGAGCGGAGAAGGTGGCGGCGAGCACGATGCCGGCGGAGGTGATCACGCCGCCGGTGACGGCCAGGCCGGTGAGCACCCCGGCCCGGGTGCCGCGCCGGACGGATTCCTCGCGGACCCGGCTCATCAGGAAGATGTTGTAGTCGATGCCGAGCGCGACCAGGAAGACGAACGCGAACAGGGGGAACGACTGGTCGACCCCGGGGAAGTCGAGGACGTACCGGAAGATCAGCGCGCAGAGGCCGAGCGTCGCCAGGAACGACAGCACGACCGTGGCGATCAGCAGCACCGGGGCGAGCAGGGCCCGCAGCAGCAGCGCCAGGATGACCGCGATGACCAGCAGCACCACCGGGATGATGACGTTGCGGTCGCGGGTGGACGCGTCGGCGGTGTCCACGTTGATGGCGGTGAAGCCGCCGACCACCGCGTCCGCGCCGGGCACCCGGTGCACCGCCACGCGCAGCTCGCGGACGGCGCGTTCGGCGCCGTTGCTGTCCGGCGGGTCGGCGAGGGTGGCCTCCAGCTGCACCCGCCCGTCGACCACCTCGGGCGGCCCGGCCGGTCCCTGCCGGCTGAACGGCCGGACCGAGGACACCCCCGGTACGCCCTGCGCCACCTGGGCGACCTGCTGGGCGGCCGCCTGGTTGGTGAAGATGGTGGCCGGGCTGCCGGTGCCGGCCGGGTAGTGGCGGGCGATCACCTCCTGACCGGCCACCGAGTCGGTGCGCTGGGTGAACAGGTCGGACTGGCCGAGGGTGGTGGCGCCGAGCTGGGTCACCCCCAGAGCGAGCGCGGCCAGGACCACCGCGGTGACGATCCAGACGGTACGGGCGCGGCGCGCCACGAAGCCCGCGGTCCGCCCCCAGATGCCGTGTTCGGTGCGCGGGTCGGCGTGGTCGAACCCGGGTCGCCGGGGCCAGAACGCCCACCGTCCGCCGAGCAGCAGCAGGGCGGGCAGGAAGGTCAGCATCACCAGCAGGGTGGCGGCGATGCCGACGGCGCTCACCGGGCCGAGCGCCCGGTTCGAGTTGAGGCTGGACAGCAGCAGGCAGAGGAGGCTGACGATGACCGTGGCGCCCGAGGCGATGATCGCCGGGGCGGCGCCCTTCCAGGCGGCCCGCATGGCGTCCCACGGCCGCTCGTGCCGGTGCAGTTCCTCGCGGTAGCGGGCGATGAGCAGCAGCGCGTAGTCGGTTCCGGCGCCGAAGACGAGGACGGTGAGGATGCCCTGGGCCTGCCCGTTGAGCTTGACGACGTCGTTCTTGGCCAGGACGTAGACCACGAGGGAGGCCAGCGAGTACGACATCCCGGCGGCGAGCAGCGGGAAGACCCAGAGCACCGGGCTGCGGTAGACGATCAGCAGGATGACCAGCACCACGACCAGGGTGACCAGCAGCAGCGGTCCGTCGATGGCGGTGAACACCTCGATGAGGTCGGCGAGCAGGCCGGCCGGGCCGGCCACGTCCACGGTGAGCCCGTCCCGATCGGTGCCGGCGATGTCCCGTAGCCGGTCGACCACCGCGCCGATCTGTTCGCCCTCGGCCGCGTCGATCGGGACGACCACCTGTACGGCCTGCCGGTCCTGGCTGACGATCGGCGGCGGCAGCGGGCCGACGACGCCCGGCAGCTGGGCGAAGCGGGCCGCCTCGGCCTGGATCCGCTCCTGGTCGGCGGCGGTGATGCCGGAGGTGCGCTCGTAGACGACGAGCGCCGGGGTCGTCTCCCGGTCCACGAATCCGGCGGCGAGGTCCTGCGCCCGGGTGGCCTCGGCGCCGGCGGGCAGGAAGGAGGCGTTGTCGTTGGTGGCGACGTCGCCGAGCTTCCCGGAGTACGGCCCGGCGAGGCCGCCGACGACCAGCCAGCCCAGCACCACGACGACCGCGACCAGCGTCGCGGTCCAGCGACTCCGCCCTCCGGCCATCCCGACCACCCTCGAATCGACGCAGCAATCGACGCAGCGCGAGTCTAAGTCGACATCGACCATCCTGCCGGGCAACCAGCACCGCCGGGCGAAAACCACCCGACGCGGCGCGAGGGGCGACACAACGGGAAACGCCCGTCGGCGTGGCCGACGGGCGTTGTGGGTGTTGCTCCCCCGTTTGGACTCGAACCAAAAACCTGCCGGTTAACAGCCGGCTGCTCTGCCAATTGAGCTACGGGGGACCGTAGGTCACCCGGCTGCGGATCTCTCCGCGCCGTGCGACGGGGACAAGAGTACAGGACATCGGGGGGTGGTGCGCCAGGGGGTTACCCGACTTCCCCCACCCGGCGACCACCCTCGGAGCGCTCTCAGAATATCGGACAAATCGCCATCTCGGCACAGGGAGGTATGAGCGGAGAGCAGGATGGGTAGTTAGCCGCCGACAGAGAACGCAGGCGCGAGAAGGTCGCTCCCGCCCGGGATCACCCGGTCGGGATCGGCGGCGCGTCAGGTACGGAAGGAGCCGCCATGCGCGGAAAGATCATGTTTCTTGGCGGGCTGGCTGCGGGATTCGTCCTGGGCGCCCGTGCCGGCCGGGAGAAGTACGAGGAGCTGGTGGTCCGGGGCCGCAAGGTGCTCGACCACCCGACCGTCCAGGAGGCGGCGGGTGTCGCGCAGGCCCAGGCGACCCGGCTCTACTCGGAGGGCAAGGACAAGCTGGGGCAGACCAAGCTCGGCGAGAAGCTGGGCACCGGCAACGGCAACGGCGGCAAGCCGGGGCTGACCGAGGCCGACAAGCCGTTCGCCGGCACGCCGGCCACGGTGGGCGCCAAGTCCGGCTCGACCGGCACGGGTTCGACCAGCTCGACCAGCTCGTCGACCACCAAGTCGTCCGGCACGAGCACCAACCTCTGACCCACCCGGAAGCGGGCCGATCGCCATTGGCGACCGGCCCGCTTCCGTCTGTCCGAACAAGATCGTGTCCGACTTTCGCTCATTCTAAGCAAAAGTGACAGCGGTTCAGCTAAAACTTTTGCCGTCAGCCTCTTCTCTTTGATCCCGAGCGCAAATATCGTCTCGCATAGAACCTGGCCAGGCTCTCGTCACCTTCCAGCGACCTCCTCAGCCTCGTCCCGGCGCTGAGGCGGACCCGCCCGACCAGAGCGAGGTTCGATGCGCAGAAGACCGTTCGGCCGCAGGGCCGCCGCCCATCTCAGCGTGCTCACTCTCGTCGCCGCGACGCTCGTCGCGACGGCGGAGCGGGCCCCGACCCCGGCGCAGGCGGCGCCGGTGCTCACCGCCCCCGCACCCAACAGCAACGGCATCCAGTACAAGGTGCTCGTCTTCACCCGGTCGGCCGACGGCAACAACGCCGCTACCGCGGCAGGCGTGCAGGCCGTCCAGCAACTCGGGCGGGAGCGCCGCTTCACCGTCGAGGTCACCAACGACCCGCGCAAGTTCGACCAGCCCCACCTGAAGCAGTTCCGGGCCGTCGTGTTCCTGAACACCGCCGGCGACGTGCTCAACGACACCCAGCAGGCCGCCTTCGAGGCGTACTACCGCGACGGTGGGGGCTTCGTGGGGGTTCACTCCGCCATCGAGGCCGAGCCGGACTGGTCGTTCCTCACCAACCTGCTCGGCACCCGAGCCACCGGCGCGCCGACGGCCGCGAGCCGGGCCACCGTCACCGTCGCCGACCGGGTCCACCCGGCGTCGGAGACGCTGCCGCAGCGCTGGTCCACCACCGACCGGTGGTACAACTTCGCGGCCAACGTCCGGGGCGTCTCGCACGTCCTGGCCACGGTGGACGAGAAGACGTACGCCGGCGGCAGCATGGGCTTCGACCACCCGGTCACCTGGTGCAAGGACTACCAGGGCGGCCGCTCGTTCTACACCGGACTGGGCGCCACCCCGGCGAGCTACGACAGCGCCGACCTGCGGGCCCACCTCGGCGGGGCGATCCAATGGGCGGCCGGCGTCACCGACGGCGACTGCGGCGCGACCGTGCTGGCCAACTACCAGATGACGGTGGTCGGGGCGCAGCCCAACGTCAGCGAGCCGATCGGCTTCGACGTCCTCCCCGACGGCCGGGTGATCCAGACCGACCGGCGCGGCGGCGTGCGGCTGCACGACCCGGCGACCAACGAGACCACCGTGCTGGCCCAGATCCCGGTCTACACCAACAGCGAGGACGGGATGTACGGCCCGGCGGTGGACCACGACTTCGCCACCAACAAGTGGGTCTACCTCTACTACGCGCCCCCGCTGGACACCCCGACGGGCAGCGCGCCGACCACCAGCACCGACCCGGCCGCGTGGGACCAGTGGAAGGGCTACTTCCAGCTCTCCCGGTTCAAGTTCGTCGACGGGGAGACCCCGTCGCTGGACGTGAGCACCGAGCAGAAGATCCTGCAGGTGCCGGTGGACCGGGGCGCCTGCTGCCACGTCGCCGGCGACATCACGTTCGACTCGGAGAACAACCTCTGGCTGGTCACCGGGGACGACACTCCGGCCGGCGGCGGCGGGTCCGGCGGCTTCTCCCCGCACAACGACTCGGTCAGTGCCACCGGCGTCTACCAGGCCCCGTTCGTCGACGCCCGGCGCAGCGCGGCCAACACCAACGACCTGCGGGGCAAGATCCTGCGGATCACCGTCGGCGCGGACGGGTCGTACACCGTCCCGGCGGGAAACCTGTTCCCGGCGGGCACGGCGAAGACCCGCCCGGAGATCTACGCGATGGGCTTCCGGAACCCGTTCCGGATCACGCTGGACAAGAACGACGTCGCCTACATCACCGACTACTCGCCGGACTCCTCGGTCGCCCAGGTGGGCCGGGGTCCCGCCGGCACCGGCCGGATGATGGTGGTCGACAAGCCGGCGAACTACGGCTGGCCGATGTGCGTGCAGCCGAACCTGCCGTACATCGAGATGAACTGGACCACCAACCCGATCTCGCCGGTGGCCCCGTTCGACTGCGCGGCGCCGAAGAACACCTCGCGGCACAACACCGGCCTGACCGACCTGCCGCGGGTGGAGAAGTCGGAGCTGTGGTACTCGTTCCAGGCCCCGACGCCCTGCCCGGAGTCCTACCTGTCGACTCCGACGCAGACCTGCCCGGTGCTCTTCCCGGAGCTGGGCACGGGCGGCGTCGGCCCGCACGGAGCGGCGAAGTACGACTTCGACCCGGAGCTGAGGTCGGAGACGAAGTTCCCCGAGTACTACGACGGCGCGATCTTCTTCGGTGAGTTCACCCGGGACACCCTCAAGGAGATCCGGCTGGACGACCAGGGCGACATCCTGAAGATCAACAACGTGTTGAACTGCGGGCAGGCGCCCACCACACCGGCGAAGCCGTTCCTCTGCGACAACCCGATGGACATGCGCTGGGGCGCGGACGGCAACTTCTACCTGCTGACGTACGGCGACGGGTTCTTCAACGTCAACCCGGACGCGGCGATGCTCAAGTTCAGCTACGTCAAGGGCCTGCGGGCGCCGACCGCCGTGCTGAACGCCACCCCGACCAACGGCCGGGCGCCGCTGACCGTCGGTTTCTCCAGCGACGGCTCGAAGGACCCGGACCCGGCCGACTCCATCTCGTTCGCCTGGGACTTCGACGGCAACGGCACCACCGACTCGATCGATCCGAACCCGTCGTTCACCTACACCGCCAACGGCGTCTACACCGCCCGGCTCACGGTGACCGACTCCAGCGGCAAGAGCGCGTCGGCGAACACCACCATCACGGTCGGCAACACCGCGCCGACCGTCACCGTCACGACCCCGCTGGAGGGCGGCTTCTTCAACTGGGGCGACGACATCCCGTGGACGGTCACCGTCACCGACCCGGAGGACGGGCCGGTCGACTGCGGCAAGGTCGAGGTGACCTTCGTGCTCGGCCACGACAGCCACGGGCACGGCGAGGCCAACCAGTTCGGCTGCTCCGGGGTGCTGCCCACGGACGCCGACGACGCCTCGCACGGCGGCTACATCTACGGCGTGGTCAGCGCGTCGTACACCGACCGGGGCGCCAACGGCCAGCCGGCGCTGACCACGGTGGACCAGCAGATCATCCAGGCCAAGCGCCAGGAGGTCGAGTTCGCCACCGAGGAGTCCGGCACGACGGTCGGCACCACCACCGACACCGGGGGCGGGCAGCAGCGCGGCAGCCTCGACCCCGGCGACTGGATCGCGGTCAACAACACCGTGAACCTGAGAAACATGGAGTCGGTGACGCTGCGCACCTCCGGGGGCAGCGCCGCCACCGCCGGGCAGCCCCGGTTCGGCGTCCAGTTCCGGCTGGACTCCCCCACCGGCCCGCTGCTGGCCACGGCCACGGTCAACGCGACCGCCGGCAACAACGCCTTCACCAGCACCACCGTGCCGGTGAGCGACCCGGGCGGGACGCACAGGCTCTACCTGGTCCTGACCACCGTCCCCGGCGGTCCGGCCGGCGGCTTCGGCAACCTCAACTGGGTCGAGTTCACCGGCCAGGGCATCGGCGTCACGCCGTGACGCCGAGGTGGGGCCGCCACCCGGCGGCCCCACCCCATTCTCTCCCTTCCACACCATCCAGCACCGTCAGAAAGGCAGTCAGCACATGAACGACACATCGCACGGCATGAGCCGTCGCCGGGTGCTCGGCACCATCGCCGGGGCGGCGGGCGCCGTCGCCGCCGGCGCCGCCGGGCTCGCCCCGTCGGCCGCCTTCGCCGGCAACGGGGTGCTCGTCCCGACCGGCAAGCGGGGCATCATCCTCTACAGCGTCCGCGACCGGATCGGCGCCGCCCCGGACGCCACCGGCGTGCCGTACGGATTCGAGCGGGTGCTCGCCCGGCTCGCCGAGATCGGCTACAAGGAGGTCGAGTTCGCCGGGTACACCCAGCACACCTCGATCCTCGGCCGGCAGATCACCCCGGCGGAGATCCGCAAGATCCTGGACGACAACGGGCTGCGTGCCAACGGCTCGCACGCCTCCGTCCCGAGCACGGTCACCCCGGACACCATCGCCGCGTTCGAGCAGACCCTCGACACCGCCGAGATCCTCGGCATGACGCACATCGGCACCGGCAACGACCCGACCGGCAGCAACTACAAGGCCGACTGGGACGCCGCCGTGGACCGGTGGAACACCTTCGGCGAGATGGCCGCCGCCCGGGGCCTGAAGCTCTACACGCACAACCACGATGCCGCGTACGACTTCCTGCGCGACAGCGGCCCGCTGGACGCGCAGGGCCGGCCGACCCGGTCCTCCGGTGTGCGCAAGCTGGAGTACTTCATCGCGCGGACCAACCCGGAGTGGGTCTGGTTCGAGATGGACATCTACTGGGCGCACGTGGCCCAGCACCGGTTCCGCAGCTACACCGACCCGGACGGGGTGACCCAGACCAAGGTCTTCGACCCGCTGGCCGTGGTCGCCGCCCAGACCATCCGGTTCCCGCTGTTCCACGCCAAGGACGGCACGTACGACCCGAACACGGCCGCCGGCTACGCCATGGTGCCGCTCGGCGAGGGCGACATCGACTACGGCACCTTCTTCGCGAACATGGGCGCGAAGGGTTACCACAACCCGATGTGGGAGCAGGACAACGCACCGGGCGGCGCCGCCGACCCGGGCCGGTCGCTGCGCTACGCGGAGATCAGCTACCAGCACATGTCGGGTCTGCGGGGCTGACGGACTCGACACCGGATCGCAGGGGGCCGCACCGGGGAACCGGGGCGGCCCCCTCGCGTCACACGGTCGTGACGCCGGTGTGGCACATTCGGGGGGAGGTGATCGTGATGACGATGGTCGGACCGGAGACCGCCGACCAGGCGCGGCTGCTGCGCCTGCTGCGCGACGACGGCCCGCGCTCGCGGGTCGAACTGGCCGACGCCCTGGGCCTGCCCCGGGCCCGGTTCACCGCCGAGGCGGACCGGCTGGCGGCGCAGGGCCTGGTGGAGACCGCCGGGCCGGCCGCGTCCCGGGGTGGCCGGCGCTCGTCGCTGCTGCGGGTCGGCCGGCAGGTGCGCTTCGGGGCGGTGCGGGTCGGCGACGGGCGGCTGGCGGTGGCGCTCACCGACGGCGAGTTGACCCTGCTCGCCCGCCACGACGAGCCGGTGGACGTGCGGCTCGGCCCGGAGGTCGTTATCGGCCGGGCGATCGAGCTGCTCGGCAAGCTGCGGGCCGAGTCCGGGCTGGCCCGGCTGGCCGGCGTCGGAGTGGCGCTTCCCGCGCCGGTCGCGGTCCGCGACGGCGCCCCGGTCTCCCCGCCCGCCCTGCCCGGCTGGCACCAGTTCCCGGTACGCGACACCATCGCCGCCGAGCTGGGCTGCCCGGTGCAGGTGGACAACGACGCCAACGTGATGGCCCTGGGCGAGCGGCACGCCGGCACCGGCCGGCCGTTCGAGGACTTCCTCTACGTGAAGCTGGGCGACGCGGTGGGCTGCGGGCTGGTGCTCGGCGGGGCGCTGTACCGGGGCGCGGCCAGCGGCGCCGGGGACATCGGGCACCTCCAGCTCAGCGAGGACGGGCCGCTCTGCGGGTGCGGCAACACCGGCTGCGTCGAGGCGTACTGCGGGGATGCCGCTCTGGTGCGGGAGGCCGTGACGGCCGCGCGGGCCGGGCGCTCGACGGCGCTCGCCGACCGGTTGGCCGCCGCCGGGGCGCTCACCGTGGCCGACGTGGCCGCGGCGGCGACCGCGGGGGACGCGGCCGCGCAGACCCTGGTCCGCGACGCCGCCCGCCGGCTCGGGCAGGTGCTGGTCGGCCTGGTCAGCTTCGTCAACCCGGCCATCGTGATCATCGGCGGGGCGGCACCCGGCATCGGGCCGGTCCTGCTCGCCGAGATCCGGGGCGTGGTCTACCGGCGCTCCACCCCGCTCGCCACCGGCAGCATGCCGATCGTCCTGTCCGACCTCGGCGACCGGGCCGGCCTGGTCGGCGCGGCCCGGCTGGTCAGCGACCAGGTCTTCGCCGCCCGCTGAGGGGAGCGGCGGAGGCGACGCCGACCACCATCGTCACCGTGCCGCACCGATTCGTCTCCCCCACTCCGCACCGGCGGCGGACCGTCCGTCTCGGCGCTACGAACTTGATGACGCAGGTGACTCACCCGCCGACCGCCCGGGTCACCGCCCGGCGGAGCGGACGAGTCGTTCACGCCATCAAGTTCGTAGCGGCCGACGAATCTAGTCCCGGCTGGTGGAGAAGGCCGCGTCGAAGGCGGCGGACGGGGCGTCGAAGGCGAGCCGGCGGACGAACTGGAGCGCCTCGGGTGCGCCGACCAGGCGGTCCATGCCGGCGTCCTCCCACTCGATCGAGATCGGGCCGGTGTAGCCGATCGCGTTCAACGCGCGGAAGCAGTCCTCCCACGGCACGTCACCGTGGCCGGTGGAGACGAAGTCCCAGCCCCGCCGCAGGTCCGCCCAGGGCAGGTGGGAGGAGAGCCGGCCGCGGCGGCCGTCCCCGGTGCGCACCTTCGCGTCCTTGCAGTCGACGTGGTAGATCCGGTCGGCGAAGTCGAAGATGAAGTTGACCGGGTCAAGCTCCTGCCAGACGAAGTGCGACGGGTCCCAGTTCAGCCCGAACGCGGGGCGGTGGCCGATCGCGTCCAGCGCCCGCTTGGTGGTCCAGTAGTCGTAGGCGATCTCGCTGGGGTGCACCTCGTGGGCGAAGCGCACACCGACGGAGTCGAAGACGTCCAGGATCGGGTTCCACCGGTCGGCGAAGTCCTGGTAGCCGCGCTCGATCATGGCGGGCGGGACCGGCGGGAACATGGCCAGGGTGTGCCAGATCGACGAGCCGGTGAAGCCGACAACGGTCTTCACCCCGAGCTTCGCCGCCGCCCGGGCGGTGTCCTTCATCTCCTCGGCGGCGCGGCGGCGTACCCCCTCCGGCTCACCGTCGCCCCAGATCCGGGCGGGGAGGATGTCCTGGTGCCGCTCGTCGATCGGGTGGTCGCAGACCGCCTGCCCGACCAGGTGGTTGGAGATGGCGAAGACCTGGAGGTTGTGCTTGGCGAGGGTGGCCCGCTTGCGGTCCACGTACGACTCGTCGGCGAGCGCCTTGTCGACCTCGAAGTGGTCACCCCAGCAGGCGATCTCCAGGCCGTCGTATCCCCACTCGGCGGCGAGCCGGCAGACCTCGTCGAACGGAAGATCGGCCCACTGGCCGGTGAAGAGCGTGATGGGTCGCGCCATTGTCCTTCTCCCCTGTCGTGATGGGGGGATTCCGTAGCGGACCGGGGCGAGGGCGACCGGGTGCCGGCGACCCCGGCGGGCACCGGTGGACGCGATCGCGTCTGGGCCCGACGGGTTGCGCCTCCCGCCGGGTCACCGGCCACCTCGCGGTCGCCGCCCTCACTCTAGGTCGGCCGCGGCCGGCGCGGAAGGGCCGGGGACGGTCAGGCCGGCTCCGCCTCGTCCTCGGGGGCGGGCAGCTCGGCGTGGACCAGCCAGCCCCCCTCGGGGCGCGGGCCGGCGTGGAAGGCGCCGCCGACCGACTCGGCCCGCGTCCGCAGGCCGGCGGTCGGAATGGCGGGCCCGTCGCCGCGTAGCTCGACGGTGAGGCCGGCCGGGTCGTAGCGCAGCCGGACCGCGACCGCCGCGCTCGGCGCGTGCCGGCGCGCGTCGGTCAGCGCCTCCTGGATGATCCGGTACGCGGCCACGTCGACCGCGGCGGGCAGTGGGCGGGGCTGGCCGCCCACCCTCCAGCGCACCGGCCGGCCGGCGGCGACCTCGTCGATCAGCGCGTCCAGCCGGGTGAGGCTGGGTGCGGGCCCGGCGGGCGACGCCGACGGCTCGACGCGGCGCCACACCCGCGACAGGGCGGCCCGCAGCACGTCACCGACGCTCGGGCGCGCCCGGGCGACCCGACGCCACCGCTCCAGGCGTCCCACACGGTCAAGGTACGGCAGCACCCCGGCGGCGGACCGGGCGGATCCCGCAGGTCGCCCGGTCCGCCGCCGGCGCCGGTCAGGGCAGGGTCCACTTCTGGTTCGCCGCGGCAGTGCAGGTCCAGAGGTGTACGGGGGTGCTGTCGGCGGAGTTGTTGCCGGAGACGTCCAGGCACTTGCCGGACTGCGGGTTGCGCAGCGTGCCGTCGGCCTGGGCCGACCAGTTCTGCGCCCCCGTGCCGTTGCACGTCCAGAGCTGGATCTTCGTGCCGTCGGCCGAGCCACCGCCCGAGACGTCCAGGCACTTGCCGAGCGCCCGCACGGTCGAGTTCGGCGTCACCGTCCAGGTCTGCGCGGTGCTGCCGTTGCAGGTGTAGAGCTGGATCTGGGTGCCGTCGGCGGTGGCCCCACCCCGCACGTCGAGGCACTTGCCGGCCAGGCCCCGGACCGGTCCGGTCCCGCCCCCACCGCCCCGGACCAGGGTGAAGTCGTCGACGTCGTACAGGCCGGAGCCGGTGCCGGCGAAGGTCAGCCAGACGGTCTGGCTGCCGGCCGGCACACCGGCCAGCGCGGTGCCGACGTCCGCGAAGGTGGTCCAGCCACCGGTGTTCGGCACCGCCACCTGGCCGAGCACGGTGCCCGTCGGGGAGCCGGTGCGGAGCTGGAGGGTGCCGCCCGGGCCGCCGGAGACCACCCGGGCCCGCAGTGCGGTCACCCCGGTCAGGTCCAGCCCCTGGTACGCGGCCCAGTCGCCCGGGTCGACGTACCCCAGGGTCTGCCCGCCGTTGGCGCCGGCCTTGGTGAACGGGGTGACCCCGCTGGCCGAGCTGAACGCCTCGGCCTGCACGGTGGTGTTGCCGGTCGGCGGGGTGGCGCCCAGCTCCTTGATCCGGATGTTGCGGAACGAGACGTCGTCACCGGTGCCGTGGTTCTGGATGCCGACGTGGCCGGCGAGCGAGCGGGCCGGGTCGGTGTTCGTGAAGTCGTTGATCTTCACGCCGTTGAGGAAGACCTGGAGCCGCTCGCCCTCGACCAGCAGCTCGTAGGTGTTCCACTCCCCCGCCGGGTTGAGCGCCGCGTCCCGGGCCGGCAGGTCGGCGGACTTGAAGGTGTAGACCGCGCCGGTGGTCCGGTCGGGGCTGTCGGTAGGGTCGATCTGGATCTCGTAGCCGTTGTCCACCGCCGACCAGGGGTCGCTCGACGGCGGGAAGCCGATGAAGACGCCGGAGTTGTCGTCGCCGGCGAGCCGCCAGTCCAGCTTGAGCGAGTAGTTGGTGAACTGCCGGGCGCTGTACCAGTAGAGGCCCATCCCGCCGACCGAGGTGAGGGTGGCGTCGGTGTTGGTGAAGCTGCCCGGCCCGGCCTGGGACCAGCCGGTGGTGGCGCCGTTGTAGAGCGGCGCGTAGCCGGTCTCCGGGCGGCAGTCGGCCTTGCTGCGGCCGGCCGCGTACCGGATGCCGCCGAGCAGGTGGGCGCGGAACGCGGGGTCGGCGTAGGACGCCTGGGTGTGCCCGCCGCCGGTGTAGAAGGACCGGCCGCCCGCGTACGTCTTGCACCAGGCGTGCGGGTGGTCGCCGCCCATCGAGCCGCCCGAGTACGACGACTCGTCGAGGGTGGCCAGCACGTGCGCGGTGGACCGGGCGTTGGTGCGGTAGTTGTACCACTCGTCGGTGCGGTTCCAGGTCTGCGGCAGGTGGGCGGTGGCGGCGTGCGCCCGGTCCTCCACCTTCACGTTCGCCGGCTGGATCGCCGGGTGGGAGGCGAACCAGGCGCCGACCAGGTTGCCGTAGAACGGCCAGTCGTACTCGGTGTCGGCGGCGGCGTGCACGCCCACGTAGCCCCCGCCCGCGCCGATGTACGCCTCGAAGGCGGTCTGCTGGGTGGGGTTGAGCACGTCGCCGGTGGTGTTGAGGAAGACCACCGCCTCGTGCCGGGCCAGGTTGGCGGTGGTGAACTGGGCGGCGTCCTCGGTGGCGGTGACGGTGAAGTTGTTCGCCGCGCCGAGGTCGCGGACGGCCTGGATGCCGGCCGGGATGGCGTCGTGCCGGAAGCCGGCGGTCCTGGAGAAGACCAGCACGTCGTAGGGGGCGTCGGCGGCGGCCGCCGGGGTGGCCGGGGTGGTGCAGGCGAGGGTGGCGAGGACGGCGGTGGCCGCGCCGAGGGCGGTGCGGAGGAGTCTCATGTCGCTCTCCAGGGCCGGACGGGGTGCGGGGCCGGCCACCCGGCCCCGCACCGTCGGATCAGGGCAGGGTCCACTTCTGGTTCGCCGCGGCGGTGCAGGTCCAGAGGTGTACGGGGGTGCTGTCGGCGGAGTTGTTGCCGGAGACGTCCAGGCACTTGCCGGACTGCGGGTTGCGCAGCGTGCCGTCGGCCTGCGCCGACCAGTTCTGCGCCCCCGTGCCGTTGCACGTCCAGAGCTGGATCTTCGTCCCGTCGGCGGTCGCGCCGCCGGAGACGTCCAGGCACTTGCCCAGCGCCTTGATCGTCGAGTTCGGCGTCACCGTCCAGCTCTGCGCCGTGGTGCCGTTGCAGGTGTAGAGCTGGACCTGCGTGCCGTCGGCGGTCGCGGCGTTGCGCACGTCGAGGCACTTGCCGGCCAGCCCGCGCACCGGCCCGGTGCGCACGGCGGACGTGGTGAGGGTGAACGAGTCGACGTCGTAGAGCGCGCCGGCGCCGCCCGCGAAGGTGAGGTAGAGCGTGGTGGTCCCGGCGGGCGGGTTGGCGACCGCGCCGGTCACCGTGGTGAACGTGTCCCAGCCACCGGTCACCGGCACGGTGGCCGAGCCGAGCACGGTGCCGGTCGCCGAGCCGGCCCGCACCTGGAGGGTGCCGCCCACCCCGGCCGAGGAGACCCGGGCGCTGAACCCGGTGACGTTGCCGAGCTGGTAGGGCTCGAACGCGATCCAGTCCCCGTTGTGGATGTCGCCGACGGTCCGGCCGCCCTCGGCGGTCGCCTTGTCGAAGGTGTTGATCCCGGCCGAGGTCCGGAAGTGCTCGGCCTGCCGGTGCCGGGGTTGGAGGGTGTGCTGGGTGTGCGTGGTCAGGCCGCCGGAGTCGGTGTACTCGGCGTCGAAGATCGCGAAGATGTTCGCGGCGTCGTCGTGCTCGCCGTCGACGGGGATGCCGATCGACCCGGTGCAACCGGTGGCCGAGGTGATCTGGTGGCCGTGCTGGTCGTGGCCGAGCACGTAGGTCATCTTGACCCTGGTGCAGTCGATCGCGCCGTCCTCCGGGTCGGTCACGGTGATCCGGAACGGCACGGTGTCGCCGAAGGAGAAGAGCTGCCCGTTGCCCGGGCTGTTCACGGTGACCGTCGGCGCGGTGTTGCCGACGGTGACGGCCACGCTGGCGGTGCCGGTGGCGCCCTGCGGGTCCCGGACGGTCAGCGTCGCGGTGTACCGGCCGTTGGCCGTGTAGGTGTGCGACGGGTTGGCCGCCGTCGAGGTGCCGCCGTCGCCGAACGCCCACGCGTACGTGAGCGCCCCGCCCTCCGGGTCGGACGAGCCGGCCGAGGAGAAGGCGACGGCCAGCGGGGCCGTGCCGGAGGTCCTGTCGGCGGCGGCCCGGGCCACCGGGGCGCGGTTGCCGCCGCCGAGGTAGTCGAAGCGGTACAGCGCCGAGTTGGCGTCGCCGTTGAAGTAGCCGGTGCCGTAGTCGAGCACGTAGTAGGCGCCGTCCGGCCCGAACGCGGAGTCCATCACCTGCTTGCCGGTCCAGCCGAAGGCGTCGATGGCGCCGGGCGAGCCGTCGGCGTTGAGGTGGATCGGCTTGATCCAGCCGCGGCCGAACTCGGTGGCGAAGAACTGCCCGTCGAAGGACTGGGGGAACTTCGTGGTGGACGGGTTGGCGGCGTCGTAGCGGTAGACCGGGCCGGCCATCGGCGACTCGGAGCCGCCGCCGAACTCGGGCGGGCTGCCGGCGTCGCCCGCGTACCGGATCCAGGCCGGTTTCGCGGCCGGCAGGGTGCTCTGGCCGGTGTTGCGGAACGAGTTGTTCGTCGGGCCGCCCGCGCAGTTGTACTTCGGGCCCGCGGTGCCGGCGGCGAAGTCCCACTCGGCGTACGTCTCGGCCGCCGTGTTGGTGCCCGTGCAGTACGGCCAGCCGTAGTTGCCCGGCCCGGTGACCCGGTCGAACTCGACCTGGCCCGACGGGCCGCGGGCCGAGCTGGTGCCGGCGTCCGGGCCGTAGTCGCCGACGTAGACGATCCCGGTGGCCCGGTCGACGCTCATCCGGAACGGGTTGCGGAAGCCCATGGCGTAGATCTCGGGGCGGGTCCGCGCGGTGCCGGGCGGGAAGAGGTTGCCGGCCGGGATCGCGTACGTGCCGTTGGCGTTGACCTTGATCCGCAGGATCTTGCCGCGCAGGTCGTTGGTGTTGCCGGCGCTGCGCTGCGCGTCGTACCCGGGGTTGCGGTTGGTCCGCTCGTCGAGCGGCGCGTAGCCGGCGGAGTCGAACGGGTTGGTGTCGTCGCCGGTGGAGAGGTAGAGGTTGCCCGCGGCGTCGAAGTCGATGTCGCCGCCGACGTGGCAGCACAGCCCGCGGTCGGCCGGCACGTCCAGCACGTCGACCTTGCTGGCCTGGTTGAGCGTGAAGTCGGCGTTGAGGTTGAACCGGGAGAGCCGGTTGACGCCCTGCCAGGCGGAGAAGTCGGTGCCGGTGGCCGGCGCGTCCCCGGCCGGCGTGGACAGCGGCGGCGCGTAGTAGAGGTAGATCTGCCGGTTGCTCGCGAAGCCGGGGTCGACCCCGACGCCCTGGAGGCCCTCCTCGTCGTGGCTGTAGACCGGCAGGGTGCCGATCACGGTGGTGACGCCGGCGGCGTCGGTGCGCCGCAGCGTGCCGTTGCGGGCGGTGTGCAGGACCGAGCGGTCGGGCAGCACCGCGAGGGACATCGGTTCGCCGGTCTCGGCGACGCCGCGGGCGAGTTCGACCTGCTGGAAGTCGCTCGCCGGGATGGGGTGCGCGGACGCCGGGACGGGGGTCGCGGCCAGGCCGACCGCGCCGGCGGCCGCCGCGAGCAGCAGCGCCGATCCGGCGGGGAGCCATCGTCGGGTGGGGGTGTGGTGGGGGCTGGACATGCCTCTGCTGTCCCTTCCTGACGCGCGCAGCCTGGATCGGGCGCGCGTCGCGCCGGATGCCGTGCGGGGATGCTGCGCCGGGCCCGCCGGGTGCGGCTCGGTGGGCCGTGACCACCGGTGGTTGCGGCCGGCCGGCGGTCACCTCGACGAGGGTGCCGGGGGTGCGGGCAATTCACCTCGACGAAACAGCTCTGTGCTTGCGCACGACATTAAGACCTTTCGATCTGCCTGTCCATAGCTTCCGCTGGTTCCGGAACGACTTTCGTCAATGAGCGACAAAAGTCGGGTCAGCGGCGCCGGTTCACGGCCCGGGCCGCCAGCTCGGCCAGCGCCACCCGGGCCGGCTCCGCCAGCGGCAGCCGGTGCAGCGCGGTCAGGGCCGCGTCGGCCCGGGACCGGATCATCCGCTCCACCGCCGCGCGCGCACCGGAGGCCTCCACGATCCCGCGCACCTCGGCGGCGCCCGCCGGGTCCAGGGCCGGATCGCCGACCAGCGCCCGCAACCGCGCCACCCCGGCCGGCCCCGCGGCCGCCCGGGCCAGCGCCAGCAGCACGGTCGGCTTGCCCTCCCGCAGGTCGTCCAGGTTGGACTTCCCGGTCACCGCCGGGTCACCGAAGACGCCGAGCACGTCGTCGCGGAGCTGGAAGGCGTCCCCGAGCGGATCGCCGAACCCGGACAGCGCGGTCACCACGTCCGGGGCCGCCCCGGCCAGGGCCGCGCCGAGCTGCACCGGGCGGGTCACCGTGTAGCGGGCCGTCTTCAGCCGCACCACCGCGAGGGCGCTCTCCACCGAGCCGTCACCGGCCGCGGCCACCACGTCGAGGTACTCCCCCGCGATCACCTCGGCCCGCATCCGCGCGAGCAGGGCGTGTCCCCGGCGCAGCCGCTCGGCGTCCAGCCCGCAGCCGTGGAACATCTGCCCGGACCAGGCGGCGCAGAGGTCGCCGCAGAGCAGGGCCGCCTGCCGGCCGTACGCCTCCGGGTCGCCGCGCCAGCCGGCCCGGGCGTGCTGCTCGGCGAAGACCCGGTGCACGGTGGGCCGGCCGCGCCGGCGGTCGCTGCGGTCCAGGATGTCGTCGTGGATCAGCGCGAAGGCGTGGAACAGCTCCAGCGCCGCGGCGGCCACCACGATCGGGGTGCCGTCGGTGCCGCCGAAGCCCCGCCAGCCCCAGTAGCAGAACAGGGGTCGCAGCCGCTTGCCGCCGGCCAGCACGAACCGGCGGAGGACGGTGTGGACGGGGTCGGTGCCGTCGTCGCCCGGCCGGCCCGGCCGGCGCTCGTGCAGGAACGCGGCGAGCGCGGCGTCGAAGCGGGCCCGCAGCAGGGCCGGATCGGTCGGTTCGGCGGTGACGGTCGGCGCCTTCCGAGGCGCCGCTTCCAGGCAGATCCCGAGCCGGTCGGTATCCATGGCTGACAATACCGCGTGTGCGTGTCCCGTGGACTCCACCGGACAGCCCCGTTCAGCCTCCGAGCCCACCCAGGTCGGCGAGGTCCAGCCGGCCGGACTGGCCGTAGAACTCGACCGGGTTGCGCCACAGCACCCGGTCCACGTCGTCCTCGGTGAAACCGGCGAGCAGCATGGCCTCCCCGGTGGCCCGGGTGAGCAGCGGGTCCGAGCGCCCCCAGTCGGCGGCCGAGTTGACCAGCATCCGCTCGGTCCCGTACGCCCGCAGCAGCTCGACCATCCGCGGCGGCGACATCTTCGTCTCCGGATAGATCGAGAAGCCGAGCCAGCAACCGGTGTCCCGCACCAGCTCCACGGTGACCTCGTTGAGATGGTCGACCAGCACCCGCCCCGGGTCGATGCCGGACTCGGCGACCACGGCCAGCGTGCGCTCGACGCCCCGCGCCTTGTCCCGGTGCGGGGTGTGCACGAGAGCGGGCAGGTCGTGCGCCACGGCCAGGGCGAGCTGCCCGGCGAAGGCGGCGTCCTCGGCCCGGGTCATCGAGTCGTAGCCGATCTCGCCGACCGCCACCACGCCGTCCTTGTCCAGGTAGCGCGGAAGCACGTCGAGGACCGGGCGGCAGCGCGGGTCGTTGGCCTCCTTCGGGTTCAGCGCCACGGTGGCGTGGTGCCGGACGCCGAACTGGCCGGCCCGGAACGGCTCCCACCCGACCAGCGAGTCGAAGTAGTCCACGAAGGTGTCCACGCTGGTGCGTGGCTGGCCCTGCCAGAACGCCGGCTCCACGACGGCGCGTACCCCGGCGGCGGCCATCCGCTCGTAATCGTCCGTGGTCCGCGAGGTCATGTGGACGTGCGGGTCGAAGATGCGCATCAGGCCTCCCGGGCGCCGAGCCGGTCGAGCAGCTCGGCGGCGTCGGCCGGCATGCTCCGGCCGGCCGCGTGCCGCTCCGCGGCGAGCCCGGCCAGCATGGCGGCCAGCTCGCCGTCGGCCCGGGCGGCCAGGTCGTCGACGACGGCCAGCGGCACGCCGGTGAAGACGCACTTGAGCACCGCCTGACGCCAGGCCGGCTGCTCCAGGTGCCGGGCGTAGGGTCCGAGGGCGGCGGCCAGCAGCCGGGTGTCGTCGGTGCGGATCGCGTCGTGCAGCAGCGGCACGCACTCCGCCCCGATGGGCAGCAGCGGCAGGGCCCGCAGCACGGCCCGCTTCTCGGCGGCGTCGCCGTGCCGGTAGAGCGCCTCGGCCGCTCCCGCGTGGTCGGCGGGAAGCGCGGCGAGCAGCAGCGCCCGGGCGGCCTCGTCGACGGTCCAGCCCGGCGGGTCGGGCAGCGGCCCCCGGCCGCACTTGCGGGCCGCGGCGGCGAACAGCCGCGGGATCGCCGCGGGATCGGTCGCGACGCGGCGCAGGGCCGCGTCCAGCCAGCGCGGATCGGGTACGCCCCGCAGCGCGGCGCGCAGTCGGTGGGGTGTCATGCCGTCCTCCCCTCTGAGCCGGGCGACAGGTGTTCGCCCCGGCGTCGTCGGGCCGGTCGGCCGGTGCGGCCGGGGAATCCCGGTCCGGCCGCACCGGACGGCCGTGCTGTGTCGTGCCGGCCGCGGGTTCTCCTGCGGCGGCACGCTCCCCGGGGCCGACCTCGTCCCCGCCGCGGGGCGCAACCGCGGCGGGCCCTCGCCGGTCGGCACCGGAAAGCCCTTCGGGCGGCGCGCGGGGCGCCGCGGGTACGGGTCGGTCAGGCGGCCACCTCGGCCAGCGCGGGCTCCACCTCCGTCCACGCGGCCCGCTCGGCGGAGCGGGTCACCGCGTCGAGCACGAGCTGGACCTGCAACGCGTCGGCGAACGACGGCGTCGGGTCGACGCCGGTGGCGACCGCCTCGACGAAGTCGCGCATCTGGTGGGTGAAGGAGTGCTCGTAGCCGATGATGTGGCCGGGCGGCCACCACGCCGACAGGTACGGGTGCTCCGGTTCGGTCACCAGGATCCGGCTGAAGCCCTGCTCGGCCGCCGGTCGGGTGGCGTCGAGGAACTCCAGCTCGTTGAGGCGTTCCAGATCGAACACCACGCTGCCCAGCGAGCCGTTGATCTCGACACGCAGGGCGTTCTTGCGTCCGGTGGCGAAGCGGGTCGCCTCGTAGGTGGCGAGCGCGCCGCCGTCGAGCCGGGCCACGAAGGCGGCCGCGTCGTCCACGGTGACCCGGCCGGTCGCCCGGCCGTTGCTGTCGGCCTGCGCGGCCAGGCCGCTCGACCCGGCCGGCAGCGGCCGTTCCTTGACGAACGTCTCGGTGACCGCGCTGACCCCGGTGATGAGCTGCCCCGTCACGTACTGGGTCAGGTCGATGATGTGCGCGCCGATGTCGCCGAGCGCGCCGGAGCCCGCCCTGTCCTTCTGCAACCGCCAGACCAGCGGGAACTGCGGGTCCACGATCCAGTCCTGGAGGTAGACCGCCCGGACGTGCCGGATCTCGCCGAGCCGCCCGTCGGCGACGAGCTGCCGCATCAGGGCGACCGCGGGCACGCGGCGGTAGTTGAAGCCGCACATGGCGCGTACCCCGGCGGCCCGGGCCCGGGCGGCGGCGGCCGCCATCTCCCGGGCCTCCTCGACGGTGTTGGCCAGCGGCTTCTCGCACAGCACGTGCTTGCCCGCGGCCAGCGCGGCGAGGGCGATCTCGCAGTGGCTGTCCCCCGGTGTGCAGATGTCGACCACGTCGATCTCGTCGGACTCGACGAGCCGCCGCCAGTCCGTGGTGTGCCCGTCCCAGCCGAGCCGGCCGGCGGCCTCGGCCACCTTCGGCTCGTCCCGGCCGCAGACCAGCGCCATCCGCACCTGCGCCGGCAGGTCGTACACGCGGTTCACGGTGCGCCACGCCTGGGAGTGCGCGGCGCCCATGAACGCGTAGCCGACCATGCCGACGCGCAGGACGTTGTCGTGAGTGGACAAGGTGGGTCTCCCCCCGTGTGTCAGAACCCGAGCTTCAGGTAGCTGCTCGCGTTCTCCTTGGTGATCGTCTCGGAGGCGAGGACGATCTCCTTCGGTACCTGGAGTTCGACCAGGTCGGACATGCCCTTGCCCTGGCCGATGAGGCGGGCCAGGGAGATGGCCGAGGAGGCCATCGACGGGCTGTAGGTGACGGTGGCCTTCAGCACCGTGTTGTCGGCCGCGATGTCCTCCATGGCCTTCTTCGAGCCGGCGCCGCCGACCATGAAGAACTCCTTGCGGTTGGCCTGGTTGACCGCGGCGAGCACGCCGATGCCCTGGTCGTCGTCGTGGTTCCAGAGCGCGTCGATCTTGGGGAGCGCCTGGAAGAGGCCGGTGGCGGCCTGCTGGCCCGAGTCGGCGGTGAACTCGGCCGGGCGGCGGTTGGCCACCTTGAAGCCGAGCGAGGCCAGCGTGTCGGCGAAGCCCTTGGAACGTTCCTGGGTCAGCTCCAGCGAGTCGATGCCGGGGATCTCGCCGATGACCGGGTTGCTGACGCCCTTGGCCTTGAGCTGCTCGGCGATGTAGGTGGCGGCGGCCACCCCCATGCCGTAGTTGTCGCCCTTGATCTGGAGCCGGTAGGCCCGCGCGTCCGGGAAGGCCCGGTCGAGGTTGACCACCGGAATGCCGGCCTTCATGGCCTCCAGGCCGAACGCGTTGAGCTCCTTGCCGTCGTGCGGCAGCAGCACGATCACGTCGGGCTTCTGGGAGATCAGGGTGGACAGCGCCGCGCGCTGGGCCGCCGCATCCGCGCCGGCCTCCACGCTCTTCAGCTCCACGTCCGAGTACGCCCCGGCCTGCGCCTTGGCGTTGTTGGTGATGGCGGCGATCCAGCCGTGGTCGGCGGCCGGGGCGGAGAAGCCGATGGTCACCTTCTTGCCCGGCTCGCTGTTGGCGCCGGTCGCCGCGGCCTTGGTCTGGGCCTCGGTCGGGGTCTTCTCGTTGCTGGTGCAGCCGGCGAGCAGCACGCCGGCGGAGAGCGCGGCGCCGCCGAAGAGCAGCCGGCGGCGCGACAGGTCACTTGTCATGACGGCCTCCTGAAATGAGGTGGTGGGGTGTTTTCGGGTGCGGCGGGCCGGGCCACCGTCGGATGACGGCGGCCTGGCGGACGCGATGGGATCAGGTGGTGGTGGCGCGGTTGCGGGCGAGGAACTGGGAGAGGCTGCGGAACTGCACCTGCTGGACCAGGACGGCCGCGACGATGATGCCGCCCTTGACCATGTTCTGGGCCTCGGTGGAGAGGCCGTTGATGGCGAAGAGGTTGGTGATCGTCGAGAAGATGATCACGCCGAGCAGGGAGCCGATGATGGTGCCCCGCCCGCCGCTGAGCAGCGTGCCGCCGATGATCGCGGCGGCGATCGCGTCCAGCTCGTAGAGGTTGGCCATCGCCGCCTGGGCGGAGGTGGCCTGCGCGGTCAGCATGATGGCGGCGATGCCGCAGCAGAGGCCGGAGAGCGCGTAGAGAAGCACGGTGTGCCGGCGGACGTCGATGCCGGCGAGCCGGGCCGCCTCGGGGTTGCCGCCGACGGCCACCGTGCGGCGGCCGAAGGTGGTCCGGTTGAGCAGCACCCAGCCGGCCAGCACCACCGCGGCGAGGATGTAGACCAGCAGCGGGATGCCGAGCAGCTTCACGGTGGCGATGCCGTTGATGAAGCTGTCGTTGGAGACCTGGGTCTGCTTGTCGGAGATCTCGGCGGCCAGGCCGCGGGCGGCGACCATCATGGCCAGCGTGGCGATGAACGGCACCAGCCGCCCGTACGAGATGAGCAGGCCGTTGACCACGCCGACCGCGACCCCGACGGTGAGCGCGCTGAAGATCATGCCGCCGGCGCCGTAGCTCTGGGTGGCGACCGTGGTGCACCAGACCCCCGCGAGCGCGACGATCGCGCCGACCGAGAGGTCGATGCCGCCACCGATGATCACGAAGGTCATCCCGACGGTGACCACGCCGACCACCGAGGCGAGCTTCAGGATGGTGAGCGTGTTGCCCCACACCCAGCTCGCATCGCCGTAGAGGTCGGGGCGGGTCAGGATGCCGATGACCACCAGCACCACCAGGGTCGCTAGCAGGCCGAGGTTGCGCTTGGCGCCCTCCCCGCCGTCGCCCCGCCACCAGGAGAGCCGCGCCGACGCGCCGGCCTTCGCGGTCTCGGCCGGGTCGACCGGCGGCGACTGGGCCGGCAGTTCGCCCGCCCGCTCCGGCGTCGCCGTGGGTGTCGTGTCGCTCATGCTGGCGCGCCTTCCATGAGGGACCCCGCCATGACGAGGTCGAGCACGGTGTTCTCGTCGAGTTCGCCGGCCGGGGCCTCGCGGACCACCCGGCCCTCCCGCATCACCAGCACCCGGTCGGCCAGGCCGAGCACCTCGGGCACCTCGCTGGAGACCAGCAGCACCCCGACGCCCCGCGCGGCGAGTTCCCGGATCACCTGGTAGAGCTCGGCCCGGGCGCCCACGTCCACGCCCCGGGTCGGTTCGTCGAGCAGCAGCAGCCGGGTGTTCCCGAGCAGCCACCGGCCGACCACCACCTTCTGCTGGTTGCCGCCGGACAGGGTGCGCACCGCCCGCCGGACGTCGCGGGGGCGCAGGTCCAGCGAGGCGGCGATCCGGTCCGCCGCGGCCCGTTCCCGCGCGACGTCGGTGAAGCCGAGGCGGGCGTACCGGCCGAAGGTCGCCAGCGTGACGTTGCGGTAGATCGGTTCGCCGAGCAGCAGGGCCTGGCTCTTGCGCTCCTCGGGGGCCATCCCCATGCCGGCCTTCACGGCCGCGCCGACGCTGCCCGGGCGCAGCGTCCGGCCGCCCATCCGGACCGTGCCGGCCTGCGCGCGGCGGGCCCCGTAGATCGTCTCCAGCAGCTCGGAGCGGCCGGAGCCGACCAGCCCGGCGATGCCGACGATCTCCCCGGCCCGCACGTCGAGCGACACGTCGGCGAACTCGCCGTGCCGGGTCAGCCCCTCCACCCGCAGCAGCTCCGTGCCGTCGGGGTCGTCGGCGGGGCGGTCCGGGAAGACGTACTCGATGGTCCGGCCGGTCATCCGGGCGACCAGGTCGCGGGTCGGTGTCTCGCGGGCCGGCAGGTTCGCCGCCGTGGTCCGGCCGTCCTTGAGTACGGTGACCCGGTCGCCGATCTCGCGGATCTCCTCCAGCCGGTGGGAGATGTAGATGACCGCGATGCCCTGCGCCGTGAGCTCCCGGATGATGCGGAACAGGTTGCCCACCTCGTCGTGGGCGAGCACCGCGCTCGGTTCGTCCATGATGATCAGTCGGGCCTCGTGGGAGAGCGCCCGGGCCATGCTGACGATCTGCTTGCCGGCGGCCGGCAGGTGGCGGACCAGCCGGCCGGGCGGGATCTCCGGGTGGCCGAGCCGGGCCAGGATCTGCCGGGTCCGCCGGGCCATGTGCCCTCGCCGGACGAAACCGAGCCGGCGCGGCTCGTGGCCGAGGAAGGCGTTCTCCGCCACCGACAGGTCCTCGACCAGGTCGAGTTCCTGGTAGATGGTGGCGATCCCGGCCCGCATGGCGGCCTGCGGGTTGGCGAAGGCCGCCGGCTCGCCGCGCCACACCACCTCGCCGGAGTCCGGCCGGTGCACCCCGGCGAGCACCTTGATGAGCGTGGACTTGCCGGCGCCGTTCTGCCCGAGCAGGCAGTGCACCTCGCCGGCCCGCACCTCCAGCTGCACCCCGTCCAGCGCGCGTACGCCCGGGAAGGTCTTGACCACGTCGGTGAGGCGCAGCACGACCTCGCCCGCGACGGTGTCGGCGGGCGCCTCGACGAGCGGTTCGTTCGTCACCTCGGCCTCCTCGCTGTCGTTCATGTCGCCTCCCGGCTCGCTCCTCGCGCTCATGCGGCTTCGCCGAAGGCGAGGTCGCTGGCGAGCACCGCGGCGCCGGCGACGCCGGCGCGGGGACCCAGCTCGGAGAGGACGACCGGCAGGTTGCCGGTGGCCAGCGGCAGCGAGCGGCGGTAGACCACGCTGCGGATCTCGGCGAGCAGGATGTGGCCGAGCTGGGCGAGCCCGCCACCGATCACGATCATCGACGGGTTGGTGAAGCTGACCAGGCCGGCCAGCACGCTGCCGACCCGCCGCCCGCCGTCGCGGATGAGCTGGATGCAGGTGACGTCCCCCTCGACCGCCCCCTGCGCGACGTCCAGCGCGGTCACCGCGCCCCGGGCGGCGAGCCGTTCGGTGAGCGCGGGCGACACCTCGGCGCGGGCCGCGGCGGTGGCCGCCCGGGCCAGCGCGGCCCCGCTGAACACCGCCTCCAGGCAGCCGAGGTTGCCGCAGGAGCACATCGGACCGTTCGGGTCGACCTGGATGTGGCCGATGTCGCCGGCGCACCCGTCGGTGCCCCGGTAGACCTCGCCGTTGAGGTAGATGCCGCAGCCGATGCCGGTGCCGATCTTGATGAACAGGAAGTCGTCCACCGAGTGCGCGACGCCGCCGTGCCGCTCGCCGATCGCCATGATGTTGACGTCGTTGTCGACCACCGCCGGGCAGCCGTGCTCGCGGGTGAGCAGCTCCCGCACCGGGTAGCGGTCCCACCCCGGCATGATGGGCGGCGAGACCGGCACCCCGTCCCGGAAACTGACCGGGCCCGGCACGCCGATGCCGATGGCGTCGAGCCGCTCGTACGCGCCGTCCACCTTGGCCTTGTGCAGCAGTTCGTTGACCCGCTGGAGGGTCACCTTCGGGCCGGAGCGGATGTCGGCGGGCTCGGTGTAGGCGGCCACCGGCTCCAGCCGGCCGTTCACGACCTCGACGTCGATCGAGCTGGCGCCCAGGTCGACCGCGGCGAAGCGCAGGTGCGGGCTCAGCTCGACAAGGGTGGACCGGCGCCCGCCCCGGGAGGCGGCCAGCCCGGCCTCGGCCACGTAGCCGAGGTTGACCAGCCGCTCCAGCTCGGCGAGGAGGCGCGGGCGGGGCATCTGGAGCCGGTCGCCCAGCTCGGCGCGGGAGACCGCCCCCTCGTCCCGGAGGGTTCGCAGGAGCTGCACGTGCAGCGGGTCGACCGTCCGCACCGGGACTCACCTCCGCATCGGAGTCGTTCACATCGGCGCAACGGCGATGTGTCGTGTCCGACACAGTAGGAGTCTTCGAGGTCACGTGTCCATAGCTTCGGCCCATCCAGTCAAAACTTTTGTCCATCTGAGCAAAAGCATAGAGTGGATCATGAAAAGGGCCGCCCCCGCCGTGCCGAGCACGGTGGGGCGGCCTGCGTCGCCCGCCGTTCAGCGCCGGGTGGCGGCGTTGCGCTTCTTCTTCAGCTTGCGGTCGTCGCGCAGCTCGACGTACGGCTCCTCGTCGGCCGGGTGCCCGGCCTCGATGGCGCGGCTGCGCTCCAGCTCGGCGTCGAACTCCGCGCCCAGCAGGATGGCGATGTTGCTGAGCCAGAGCCAGACCAGGAAGACGATCACGCCGGCCAGCGCGCCGTAGGTCTTGTTGTACGAGGCGAAGTTGCCGACGTAGAGGGCGAACAGGCCCGAGATGACCAGCCAGATCACCACGGCCAGGATCCCGCCGGGACTGACCCAGCGGAACCCGCCGTGCCGGGCGTTCGGCGAGGCCCAGTAGAGGATCGCGAACATCAGGCTGACCAGCACGAGCAGCACCGGCCACTTGACGATGTTCCACACCGTGACGGCGGTCGAGCCCAGCCCGATGGCGTTGCCCGCCTGCTCGGCGAGACCACCGGTGAAGACCACGATCACCGCGCTGACCAGGAGCATCACGCCGATGATCGCGGTCACGCCGAGCCGGATCGGCAGCGTCTTCCAGATCGGTCGCCCCTCCGGCACGTCGTAGATGCTGTTCGAGGCGCGCATGAAGGCGGCGATGTAGCCGGAGGCGGACCAGAAGGCGGCCAGCAGACCGATGATCGCCGCGATGCTGGCCAGGCCACCGGAGGCGCCGGCCTGGTCGATCGCCGTCTCGATGATCGTCCGGATGTTCTCCTCCGGCACCACCTGGCCGACGGTGTCGCGCACCCCCGACTTGGCCTTGTTACCGAGCAGGCCGAGCAGGGAGATCAGCACCAGCAGGCCCGGGAAGATCGACAGCACCCCGTAGTAGGTGAGCGCGGCGGCCCAGTCGGTCAGGCTGTCGTCCTGGAACTCCCGCACCGTGCGCTTGAGCGTCGCCACCCACCCCGTGGCGGGCAGATCGGTGGGACTGTCCGGCCCCTCGTCCGGGCTCACCGGCCCGGTGCGG
Organism: Micromonospora sp. NPDC005707; assembly: GCF_040631005.1. Lineage (NCBI taxonomy): Bacteria > Bacillati > Actinomycetota > Actinomycetes > Micromonosporales > Micromonosporaceae > Micromonospora > Micromonospora sp. NPDC005707. Next base: position 75,071 of record NZ_JBEXYR010000003.1, on the reverse strand, counting down.
TCGCGCCCGTGCCGGGCGGAAGACTCGTCGGCGGCCATCGCCCCTCCCTCATCGTCTGTGTCGTCCCACGACATGCCCCGAGGGGAGGGCCGCTTAACCACCTACTTGTACAGCAACCTGCTCATCCGCCGGGAGGCGAGCGCGAGCATCCCGACGGTCAGCGCCACCAGGTAGGCCACGTCGAGCAGCGAGGACCAGCCGGACCCACCCACAGAGATGCCCCGGATGAGGTGCACCGACCGGTAGAGCGGGGTCAGCTCGACGAGCCAGCGCAGCACCGCCGGGTAGGCCTCGGCCGGGACGAACGTGCCGGAGAAGAGGAAGAGGGTGAACTGGGCCGACCCCATCAGGTCGAAATCCTGCCAGCTGCGCATGAGCGTGGAGACGGTCATGCCGAGCGCGCCGAAGGCGAAGCCGACCAGCACCGAGGCCGGGAACGCGGCGAGGGCCCGGCCGGCGGTGGTCAGGTCCATCGCCACCATGATGACCAGGAACGCGGCCGAGTAGAGGCTGCCCCGGACCATCGCCCAGCCCAGCTCGCCGAGGGCGATCTCGAACGGCTGCACCGGGGTCGCGATGACCCCGTCGTACAGCTTCATGTATTTCATCTTGCCGAAGAAGTTGAAGGTGGTCTCGGAGAGCGCCCCGCTCATCGCCGACGAGGCGAGCATGGCCGGGGCCACGAACGCCGCGTAGGAGACCACCTGGCCGCCGGGCAGGGTCAGGTCGCCGACCAGCGCGCCCACCCCGACGCCGATCGAGAAGAGGTAGAGCACCGGCTCCAGGAAGCCGGAGAGCAGCACCAGCCAGTAGGCGCTGCGCAGGGCCGTGAAGTTCCGCTCGGCGACCGAGGCCGAGCGGCGGGCCCCCGCCGGGTTGACCAGCCGGGGCAGGACGAGAGCGACCACGACACCCTTCCTAGACGACGAGCTGACGCTGGAACACGCGCCGGGCCAGCCACCAGCCGGCGCCGGCCCAGACCGCGAGGTAGAGCAGGTGGCCCGTGACCGACCACTGCGGGGCGACGCCGAGCGTGGCGGCCCGGCACAGGTCCACCCCGTGCCAGAGCGGGGTCGCGTAGGCGAACTGGCGCAGCCCCACCGGCAGCGACTCGACCGGGAAGAACACCCCGGCGAAGAGGGCCATCGGGATGATCGCGAAGCGGAACAGCAGCGCCAGGTAGCTGTCGCCGGGCACCGCGGCGGCGTACGCGAAGGTCGGCGCGGCCACCGCCAGGCCCAGCAGCACGCTCACCGGCAGGACGGCCACCGCCCAGGGTGAGCGCAGCGCCCCGAACAGCGCCGTCACCAGCAGGAACGCCAGCGTGCTGGTGAGCACCCGGAACAGCACGAAGGCGAGGTGCCCGGCCAGGATGTCGCCGATCCGCAGCGGCGCCGCGACCTGCGCGTGGTAGGTGCGGATCCAGCGGAAGTTGCTGAGCACCGGCCAGGTCGACTCGCCGACGGCGACCTGGAAGGCGGTGGAGGCGATGAGGCCGGGCACCAGCCAGGCCAGGTAGGGCACCCCGCCCACGCCCTGGTCGACGTAGGCGCCGACACCGACGCCGAAGCCGAGCACGGTGAGCGCCGGCAGCAGGAAGGACGAGAAGACGCCGGCCCGCCAGGTGCGGCGGTAGCCGACCAGGTGGTGGGAGAGCACCGCCAGGGCCGGCACCCGGGGCAGCGCCCGGCCGGACCGTGCCACCAGGGTCACGCGGACCACCCCCGTTCTCCGCCCACGTCGCCCTTCCTACCGCTCGGGTACGACAGGACGCGGGTCACCCTACGACGGGCCGGCGGACGGTGTCGCCGCGGTTTCCGCCAGGGTTCTCCGCGAACGAGGCCGGGCCGCTACGGCCGGACGGCGACCCGCGTGACGAACGCGCGCCACGCGTCCGGGCCGAACGTCAGCACGGGACCGGCCGGGTCCTTGGAATCGCGGACGGCGACCACGCCGGGGAGATTGCCGGCCACCTCCACGCAGTTGCCGCCGCTGCCGTTACTGCGGGTGCTCTTGCGCCACCGGGCGCCGGTCAGGTCCATGTCTCCGCCACTTCCGAGATCAACTCCAGGGACTGCTGGTGCGACAGTGCCTCACCGCGGATCGATTCCCACACCTCGACCATCTGCTGCACGAACTCGGCGCGGTCCACCACCTGGCCGTGGCGCTGGCCCTCCAGGTAGACGACGTCCTCCCGGCCGGTCGAGGTGGCGATCACGAAGGGGCCGTCGAGCCCAGCGTAGGCCCCGGCGGAGAGCGGCACGACCTGGATTCGGACCCGCGTCAACGTGCGGCCGAGCTTGACCAGGTGCGCCAGTTGCTCGTGCATCACCTCCGGGCCGCCCACCCGGCGGCGCAGCACGTACTCGTCAATGACGGCGGTGAACAGTGGCGGCCGGTCGCGGGTGAGGACGCTCTGCCGGTCGAGCCGCGCGGTCACCTGCTGGTCGATCTCGTTGGTCGCGAACAGCCCGGCCCCGGCCAGCACGGCACGGGCGTAGCCCTCCGTCTGCAGCAGGCCTGGCACGTAGAGCGGCTCGAACGACCGGAGCGCGGTGGCCTCCAACTCGATGCCGGCCCAGTCGCGGAACCACGGCACCACCGTCTCGCGGCTGATCCGCCGCTGGATCCGTTCGAACCGCCCCTCCGTGCCGAACACCGTGTCGCACCGGCGGGCGAAGTCGAGGCCCGGCCGGCGCTCGCAGGTCTCCACCTTGGCCACCAGCGCCCCCGAGTAGCTCAGGGCCTCGGCCAGCGCGCTCTGGGACAGGCCACTGGTGGCGCGGGCCAGCCGCAGCTCCTCGGCGAAGTGGTCCAGCATGGACGAACGGTCCACGGACAGCCTCCGTACATCCTCGTACCGCTCCGGGCCGGCCGCCGTACGCCCCGGTCGTCGGCGCGCGGGATCTCCCACCGTAGTCGCCCGATCACCAGACTGTCACGCAGCGGAACCGCTCACGGGCACCGGACGGCGGGCGGAACCAGGCCGGGGGTGCCCGCGCACGACGAGGTGCGCGGGCACCCCCATCCCACGACGGAGGCCCAGCTCATGCGACTCAGGTTCGGCCGCCCGAAGCCGCGCCGCGGCGAGGAGGGCGTGCGCTGATGCCCCGCTACCGCCCGCACGTCGCGGCACGGCCCTCGTGGCGCTGCCGGGCCTGCGGGGCTCCGTGGCCGTGCTCGCCGGCCCGGCTGGCGCTGCTCGGCGAGTATCGCGAGGACCGGATCGCCCTCCTGGTCTACCTCGGCACGCTCCTGTGCGAGGCGACGGCGGACCTGGCCGGTCCGCACGAGCGGGACGCGCCGCAGCGGCTGGCCGATCGCTTCGTCACCTGGGCCCGGGCGCGGTGACAACCCTTCGACGACCGTCGGCCACTGCGCGAAACCTCGGCCCGCTGGGGTGTTGATCAAGAAGGTTGCGTCGGGATTCGCTCGGAGGGCGACGCAAACCTCTTGATCGACGGGGTCGCCGTCGATGCTGGTCCTCGGCCTTGCCGGTCGCCCTGCCCGCTCGGCCGTGGGGATCTTGGCGAGTTGTCGTTCGCTGCGGACGGTAACTCTCCAAGATCCGCGCCGCCCGGCTGACGTGACGTGGGGCGCCTGTCCGGTCCGGGCGCTGGCGGAACCGCTGCCGCGTCAGCGGGCCGGGGTGGGGCGGACGGGGAGCAGGTTGCGTTCCGCGAAGACCTTCTTGGCGACGAGGGTCGCGTTGACCGCCCGTGGCACCCCGCAGTAGACCACCGCCTGGAGCAGCGCCTCGACGATCTCGGCGGGCGTGAGACCGGCGTTGAGCGCGCCGTTGACGTGCACCTCGAGCTGGGCCCCGGTGTCGCCGAGGGCGGTGAGCACGCCGAGGCACATCAGCTCGCGGTCGCGGCGCGCCAGTTCGGGCCGGACGTAGAGGTCGCCGTAGGACCAGGCGACCGACCGGTAGCTCAGCTCGGGTGAGACGTCGGCGAGCGCCTCCAGGAGTTTCTGCCCGGCGCCGCTGTCGGCCTCCCGCAGCGCCTCCAGACCTCGCTCGTACTGCTCGTCCGCGGTCATGGCCCTGTCCTACCTCTGCCCAGTCGTCCGGTCGGCTGGCCGCGGTTACCCGCGGTCGGGCCGCACAAACGGCACAGCTTCCGGCGGCCGGCCGGCCGGCCGGTGCGGTCGGGCCGGACAAACGACACAGCTTCCAGCGGCCGGCCGGTCAGGCGACCTGGCGCTCGGCTTCAGCTCCGACGGCCTGGTGGTCGCGGCCGCGCGTGCGGAACAGGGCGAGCATCGCGTAGGCCAGGAGCAGGGTGCCCGCGCCGGTGCCGACGACCAGCCCGGCCGACACCCCCGAGACGAGGTCGACGACCAGGCCGGCGAGGGCGACCAGCGTGACGGCCACGCCGAGCGGCACCAGCAGCCGGTCGCGCAGCACCGGGGCCAGCGGCACGAAGTGGATGCCGACCACGGCGCAGACCAGCACCGGGATGTAGCCGGTGAGCCCGGCGGCGGCCAGGATCAGGGCGCCGACCAGGCCGACGACGACCTCGGCGATGACGACGAGCCCGTAGCGGCGGTCGGCGGACCGGTCGCGCTCGCCCGCGGCCGGTCGCCCGGCCCGGATCACGAGCACGGCGCCCACGGCCGCCGCGAGCAGGGCACCCACGCTGCCCACCACCAGCAGCGACCGCAAGGGCGGGTCGGCCTTCGGAACGCTGAACCACACGGCGGCGAACACGCCGAGGTAGAGCGCCGTGAGCCCGGCCTGACGCCGCGGCAGACCCATCACTGTCGAACACCCCCGTTGACCATCCGCCCTGGACCCCGCCACCTTAGTCGATCAAGGTGCGGCCGGTGAGGTGGAGGAAGACGTCCTCCAGGCTGCTGCGCCGGACCAGGACGCTGGCCGGGACGAGGCCGCGCGCGGTCACCTCGGCCAGCGCGGCGTCGCCGTCGGGAACGTAGAGCAGGATGCGGTCCGGCAGCACCTCGACCCGCTCCCCCAGCCCGCCGAGCTTGCCGGCGAACGCCTCCTGCGACTCGGCCGCGAAGCGCAGCTCGACCACCTCGCGGGTGGAGTGCTGCTCGATCAGCGCCCGGGGCGAGCCCTCGGCGACGATCCGGCCGCCGTCCATCACCACCAGCCGGTCGCAGAGCTGCTCGGCCTCGTCCATGTAGTGGGTGGTGAGGACCAGCGTGACGCCCTGCTGCTTGAGCCGGAACAGCCGCTCCCAGACCAGGTGCCGGGCCTGCGGATCGAGACCGGTGGTGGGCTCGTCGAGCAGCACGATCTCGGGGTTGTTGACCAGCGCGCGGGCGATGGTCAACCGCCGCTTCATGCCGCCCGAGAGCGGCTCCACCTTGCTCTCGGCCCGCTCGGTGAGCTGGACGAAGTCGAGCAGCTCGGCGGCCCGCTCGCGGGCCACCCGGCGCGGGATGCCGAAATAGCGCGCGTAGGTGGTCAGGTTCTCCCGGACGGTGAGCTCGGGGTCGAGGCTGTCGAGCTGCGGGCAGACCCCCAGCCGCGCCCGGATCGCCGGGCCGTCGCGGACCGGGTCCATGCCGAGGATGCGCAACTCCCCGCCGGAGGGCGGCGAGATGCAGCCGATCATGCGCATGGTGGAGGACTTGCCGGCGCCGTTGGGCCCGAGGAAGCCGAACGCCTCGCCGGGGCGCACCTCGACGTCGATGCCGTCGACGGCGGTGAAGTCACCGAACCGCTTCACCAGCCCCCGCGCCTGGATGAGTGGTTGCGCGCTGGTCACCGGCCGACCCTAACCGCCGGGTCCGACAGGCTCGACCGGTTAACGCGCCGGCCCGGGCGGGCCGCCACGGCGTGTGACGCCCGCTACGGAAGGTGGTCATCCGGCCGGTGGGCCCGGGTGGTCGTTGAACCGCACCAAAACTCGCCATAGTGGACGGATTGCCGCCTCCCCCGGGGCAATCGCCGGAACATTGTTGCGGCTTTTCCGCGACAATTGTGAAGGCAGCTCGGAATTGGCGTGCGGTGAGTGAGCAACCCTTCATTCCGATCACTCAAAGCAATCACGTCCGGCAATGTTCCCATGATGTAGACGATTCGCGTATCGTGCCCCCTCGTGCCGCCCGTTCGCCCGTCCGACGCCACTCCCCCGCCGCCCCGGTCCCCCGCGGCGGAATCCCCGGTGTCCGGAAGGGACACCGCCCCGGTGCCGCTCCCGCCCGACTCCGGCGCGGTCGCCGACCCGCTGTGGGCCGACGACGGGCCGGTGGAAACGCACCACGACACCCGGGAACTGGCGGCCCGGTTCGAGGATGAGAAACCGGGGCGGGTGCTGTCCGGACCGGTCGCGCTGCTGTTCACCGGCGGCACCCTCGCGGTCGCCGTGCTCGCGCTCTGGCAGGTGTTCTTCCCGCTTCCCCAGGGCAGCAAGTACTACCTCATCTTCTTCCTCGCCGGCGTGCTGCCGATGGTGTTCCTGGCGTACCCCTCCGGGGTGCGGCTGCGCCGCCGGCCGGCGGACGACGAGCCGGCGGAGCGGCACGGCCCCCGCCCGGCCGACTGGCTGCTCGCCGCCGTCGCGCTGCTCGCCTGCCTCTACCCCGTGCTGCCGGTGACCCTCGGCGCGGGCGGTGGCGGCTACGACGCGTTCCTCGACCGGCAGGGCCTGCTCGTGCCGCTGGACGTGGTGCTGGGCACCGTGCTGCTGCTCCTGCTGCTGGAGGCGTGCCGGCGCACCACCGGCTGGATCCTCCCGGCCGTCTGCCTGCTGTTCCTCGCCTACGGCTACTACGGCGGGCTGCTGCCGCAGTCCTGGCCGGTGGCCCACGCCGGGCTCGACTTCGCCCAGCTGGTCGACGCGTTCTACAACTCCGACAGCGGTTTCTACGGCACCCCGCTGGACGTGGCCGCCTCGTACATCGTGCTGTTCACCATCTACGGCGCGGTGCTGGACCTCTCCGGCGCCGGCCGGTTCTTCGTCGAGCTCTCCGCCGCCGCGTTCCGCCGCTCCCGCACCGCCGCCGGGCGCACGGCCGTCGCCTCCGGCTTCCTGCTCGGCACGGTCTCCGGCTCGGGCGCCGCCACCACGGTCAGCATCGGGGCGGTGACCTGGCCGATCCTGCGCCGCGCCGGCTACCCGCCCGAGCGGGCCGGGGGCATGCTGGCCGCCGCGGGCGTCGGCGCGATCCTCTCCCCGCCCACGCTGGGCGCCGCGGCGTTCATCATCGCCGAGTACCTCGGCGTGTCGTACCTGCAGGTGCTCGGCTGGGCCACCGTGCCGACGATCCTCTACTACCTGGGCATCCTGCTCTCCGTCGAGATCGACGCCCGGCGCTCCGGCGTCCGCCCGGTGGTCATCGACACCGGCTCGGCCAGGCGGCTGCTGCTCCGCTTCGGCTACCACTTCCTCTCGCTCATCGTGATCATCGTGGTGCTGGCCCTGGGTCTCTCGGCCACCCGGGCCGTGGTGATCGCCACCGTGCTGGCCGCCGCGCTCTCCTTCCTGGACCGCCGGCACCGGCTCACCCCCGCCCGCCTCGTCGAGGCGCTCAGCGGCGGCGTACGCGGGGTGCTCGCGGTGAGCGCGGTCTGCGCCGCGGCCGGCATCATCACCGCCACCACCACCAAGACCGGCCTCGGCCCGCAGGCCGCCGCGCTGCTGGTCGGCGGGGCGCAGAAGGTCAGCTCCGAGCCCGCCGTGGTGCTCACCCTCACGGCGCTGCTCGCCGCGGTCGCGCTCAGCCTGCTCGGGCTGGCCGTGCCGGTCACCGCCTCCTTCGTGATCGGCTGGGTGATCATCGGCCCGGCGCTGCTGCACCTCGGCGTCGCCGCCCCCGCCGCGGCCATGTTCGTCTTCTACTTCGCGGTGCTGTCCGAGGTCTCCCCGCCGACCGCGCTCGCCGCGGTGGCCGCCGCCGCCGTCACCGGCGGCCGGCTGGTGCCGACCATGTGGCAGACCCTGCGGTACGCGCTGCCCGCGTACCTCATCCCGATCGCCTTCGTGATCACGCCGACCGGCCTCGGCCTGCTCGGCATCGGCGGGGCCGGGCGGATCGCGGTGGCCGCGGTGGTCTCGGCGCTCGGCGTCACCGTGCTGGCCGTGGCGGCGGGCGGCTGGCTGCCCGGCGTCGGTCCGGCCGGCACGCCGGAGCGGCTCCTCGGCGCGGTCGCCGGGCTGGTGCTGCTCTGGCTGGAACCCCTGCCCGTCGCGGTCGGCGCGGTGCTCGCCGCGCTCGCCGTCGCGGGCGTGCTCGTCCGACGTGGCTCCGCCGGTCGCGCCGGCGGCCCGTCGGTCCCTGAATTGGTGGACCACCGGGAGGAGAAAGAGTGAGACGGATCGACGTGCGGATCGCCGCGGGCGTCGGGGCGCTGGCCCTGGTCGCGGCCGGCGCCGCCGGATGCGGGGGCCGTCAGGACGGCGCGGCCAAGGACGACGCCGCCCGCGAGATCACCTGCAAGGTCACCAAGGACACCCGGGTCGGCATCGCGACCGGCAACGCCACGGGCGTCTACTACGTGGTCGGCAACGCGCTGGCCGGCCAGCTCTCGGCGGCCACCGGCGGCAAGCTCACCGGCACCGCCGCCGAGACCGGCGCCTCGGTGCAGAACGTCGAGCAGCTCGTGGCCGGCCAGTACGACGTGGCGTTCTCCCTCTTCGACACCGCGGTCAACGCGGTGCAGGGCAAGGACAGCTTCACGTCCCCGCAGCCGGTCAAGGCGCTCGCCCGGATCTACGACAACTACACCCAGGTGGTCGTCCGGGCCGACTCCGGGATCACCTCGGTGGCCGGCATGAAGGGCAAGAAGATCTCCACGGGGTCGCCCAAGTCCGGCACCGAGGTCATCGCCAACCGGCTGCTCACCGCCGCGGGGCTGGACCCGGCCAAGGACGTCCAGGCGCAGCGGCTCGACCTGACCAAGACCGTCGACGGGATGAAGGACGGCAGCATCGACGGCTTCTTCTGGTCCGGTGGCGTGCCCACCGGCGGGGTGACCGACCTGTTCACCACGTCCGGCGACAAGGTGAAGTTCATCGACATCAGCCCGCTGCTGCCGAAGATGGCCGAGCTGAACCCGGCGTACCAGGCCGGCACCATCGGCAAGGACGTCTACCGGACCGCGGCCGACGTGCCCACCATCGTGGTGCCCAACGTGCTGCTGGTCCGCGACAACCTCGACGCCGACGTGGCCTGCGCCATCACGAAGACGGTCTTCGAGAAGAAGGACAGCCTGGCCCAGGCCAACCCGGCCGCCAAGGGCATCGACCTGGCCAACGCCCGCAAGACCGACCCGGTGGGGCTGCACCGCGGGGCGGACCGGGCGCTCAAGGACCTCGGCGCGAGCTGACCCGACGAGCCGGGCCCGGACCCACCGTCCGGGCCCGGCAACCCGACAACGACCCGGGAGACCCCCGTGCCGCTGCCCCACCCCGCCCGCGTACGCCGGCATCACCGGCCCGCGGACCGCACCGGGCACCTCCGCTCGGTCCGGGTGCAACTGCTCGCGCCGATCCTGGTGGCCACGGTCGGCCTGGTGGTGCTGGGCGCCGCCCAGACCGGCGCCGCGCTGGACGCCTCCGCCGACGCCGACCGGGCCCGCGTGCTCGCCGGCACCGCCACCGCCACCGTGCGGCTGGTGCACGAGCTGGAACGCGAACTGGGCGAGACGGCGGCGCTGCGCCAGCGTGGCGGCAACGCCGGCCGGCCGCTGGTCGACGCGCAGCGGCGCCGGGTGGACGCCGCGGTGACCCGGTACCGCACGGCCAGCGGGGACGCCCGGCGGGCCGCACCGGACCTGGCCCCGGTGCTCAACGACGCGGACGGGCGGCTCGGCCAGCTCGCGCCGACGCGGGACCTGGCGCTGGGCGGGGACCGCGGCGACCCGGCGTACGCGAGTCTTGTCGAGTCGCTGCTCGCCGTCGCCGACGCGCTGCCCGCCCAGCTCCGTGACGCCGAACTGGCCAACGAGGCGCGCGAGGTGGCCGCGGTGGCCGCCCAGGAGCACCTCTCGGCGCTGGAACGCGACCTGCTGCGCGGGGTGTTCGTGCGGGGCACGCTGGTCCGGGGCGAGCTGGCCCGGCTCGGCCGGCTCCGGGGCGCCCGCGAGCAGCGCCAGGCCGAGTTCCTCCGGATCGCCGCCGGCCCGGCCAACTCCGCCTGGTACCGGCTGGTCGGCGGGGCCGACGTGGAGACGGCCCGGCGGATGCGCGACGGCGTCCTGGACAGCGACGGCGGGCCGGAGTCGCTGAAGACCGACGGCGACGCCTGGTACGTGGCGCAGAGCGGCACCATCCGCCGCTACAACCTGCTCGGCCGGGAACTCTCCGACGGGCTGGACCGTGACGCCGCCGCGCTGGCCCGGACCGCCCGGCAGCGGGCCCTGCTCACCGCCGGGGCGACCAGCACGGTCGCGTTCGGCTCGCTGCTCACCGCCGTGCTGCTGGCGGTCCGGACCAGCCGGCGGCTGCGCCGGCTGCGGGTCGCGGCGCTCACCATGGCCAACCGGGAGCTGCCGGACCGGATCACCGCGATCGCGGCGGGCGAGGGCGCGCCGGGCGCGGGCACGGCGACCCGGCTGACCGACGGGATCCGCCGGGGCCGGGACGAGGTGGCCCAGGTGGCCGAGGCGTTCGACACGGTCAACAAGGCCGCGCTGCGGCTCGCCGGTGAGCAGGCCGAGCTGCGGCTGGACGTGACCAGGATGGCGGAGGCGCTGGCCCGCCGGATCCGCACGCTGATCACCCGCCAGCTGCGCCTGCTCGACGAGTTCGAACGCGAGGAGACCGACCCGGACGCGCTGGCCCGGCTCTTCGCCCTGGACCACCTGGCCGCCCGGCTGCGCCGCAACGGGGAGAACCTGCTGGTCCTCGCCGGTGGCGAGCCCGGCCGGGGGCACGAGGGCGCGCTGCTCCTGGACGACGTGATCCGGGCGGCCGCCTCCGAGATCGAGGACTACCCGCGGGTGGAGATCGACGTGCCGACCGCCGCCGTGCACGGCGCGGCGGCCGGCAACCTGGTGCACCTCCTGGCCGAGCTGCTGGAGAACGCCACCGTCTACTCGCCGCCGGACGCGCGGGTGCTGGTCGACGGGCGGCGCACCGTGGACGGCCTCACCCTGCGGGTGCACGACCAGGGCATCGGTATCAGCGAGACCCGGCTGGCCACCATCAACGAGCGGCTCGCCGCGCCGGCCACGCTGTCCAGCGCCGCGGCCGGCAGCATGGGCCTGCACGTGGTGGCCCACCTGGCCGCCCGGCACGGGATCCGGGTGCAGTTGCACCACACCGGCACCGGCACGGTCGCCCAGGTGGAGGTGCCCGAGTCGGTGCTCACCCGCGTCGAGTCGGTGACCCGGCGCCCGGCCGCCGAGCACGGCCGACCGGCCGGCCGGCCGGCGCCCTGGTTCCGGCCCCGCACCAGCGGCCCGTCCCCGGCGCGGCCGGCCACCGGCGCCCGGGACCTGGTCGCCACCACCCCCGCGCCGGCCGTCGCCGGGCACGTGGCCGGCGGACCGCCACTGCCCGCCGGCGCCGTCCGGGGCGTCGCCGCCGTACGCCCACCGGGCGCCGCCCTGCTGGCGCCGAGCGCCGCCCGGATCCGGCCGGCGAGTTCCCCGGCGCCCTCGGGCACCACCGGCGCCGGCCTGCCGCGCCGGACCCGGGGCGGGCAGCTTCCCGCGCCGCTGCCCACCACCGCCCCGCCGCCCCGGCCCGCGGACGACCTGCTCGACCCCGAGGTGGTACGCGCCCGCCTGTCCGCCCTCGCCGAGGGGGTGGCCAGCGCAATGCGCCGTGCCCCGAACACCACACCCACCGGGAGAAATCCATGACCCCACCCGTGACCGCCGGGCTCGACTGGCTGCTGGCGAACTTCGCCGAGCAGGTGCCGGACGTGTCGCACGCCCTCGCGGTGTCCGAGGACGGCCTCCGGCTGGCCGCGTCCCCCGACCTCGCGCCCGACCAGGTGGACCAGCTCGCCGCGGTGATCAGCGGGTTGGCGAGCCTGACCGTGGGCGCGGCCCGCCTGATGTCCGCCGGCCGGGTACGCCAGCAGATCGTCGACATGGACGGCGGGGTGATGCTGGTGATGGCGGTCGGCGAGCGCGCGCTGCTCGGGGTGCTCGCCGCGCCGGGCTGCGACCTGGGCCAGATCGGCTACGAGACGGCGACGCTGGTGCAGCGGGTGGCGGAGGCGCTGGAACCGGCGGCCCGCCCGTGACCGCCCGCCCGCCGCGGGTGGTCGCCGCCCTCCTGCTGACCGTCCTGGTGGTCGCGGGCTGCGGCGGGGCCGACCCCGGGCCGAGGGCCTGGCACGACGGCCGGATCTTCCTGGCCACCGGCAACACCACCGGCGTCTACTACCAGCTCGGCGGTGGCTACGCCGACCTGATCAGCCGGCACCTGCCCGGCTACGAGGCGCGCGCCGAGCCGACCGGCGCCTCGGTGGAGAACATCACCCGGCTGGCCGGTGGTGACATGGAGATCGCCTTCAGCCTGGCCGACACGGCGGCGGACGCGGTCAACGGCCGGGGCGGCTTCGAGGGCCGGCCGCAGCCGGTACGCGCGCTGGCCCGGGTCTACAGCAACTACACCCACGTGATCGTCCGCGCCGACGGCAAGATCGGCAGCTTCGCCGACCTGCGCGGCAAGCGGATCTCCACCGGCTCGCCGAAGTCCGGCACGGACATCATCGCCGGGCGGCTGCTCACCGCCGGCGGGATCAACCCCGACCGCGACATCCAGCGGCTCAACCTGTCGCTGCCGGAGACGGTGCAACGGATGCGGGCCGGCAGCCTCGACGCGATGTTCTTCTCCGGCGGCCTGCCCACCCCGGGCATCAAGGACCTGCTCTCCAGCGCGCCCGGGGTGTTCCGGCTGCTCCCGCTGAGCGAGCTGATCGAGCCGCTGGCCGCCCGCTACGGCTCGGTCTACACGACGGCCATCCTGCCCAAGGAGATCTACGGCAGCCCGGCGGCCACCCCGACCATCACGGTGGCGAACGTGATCCTGGTGGCGGCGGACATGCCGGACCAGCTCGCGTACGACCTGACCCGGGTGCTCTTCACCTGGCAGGGCGAGCTGATCAGGGTGCACCCGGAGGCGGCGAACTTCACCCGGGACAGCGCCGCCGCCAGCGACCCCATCCCGCTGCACCCGGGAGCGGCGCGCTTCTACCGCAGCGGCTGACGGCTCAGAGGTCGGCGGGGGCGGTGGCGGCCCGGGCTGCGGCGACGAGCCGGTCGGTCTCGGCGGCCACCGCCTCGTCGTCGGTGGGCGTGCCCGGGTCGTAGCGCACCGTCCAGGTCAGCCCGTCCACACCGGGCACCCGGCGGGCGGCGATCCGGCCGGCGCCGCCGGGCACCGCGTGGTGCGCGGTGTACGCGACCGAGCGGGTGACCCGGGCCCGCACCTGGTGGGGCAGGTCGCCCGGGTCGAGCAGCAGGTAGGTCTCGGCCGGGCAGTCGGCGACCACGAGGTAGCCGGCCCGCTCGCCGACCCGGTCGGCGGGGGTGACGGTGAGCTCGCGGCCGGACCAGACCGCCTTGAGGACGTCGTGCCAGCCGATCCGCTCCCCGCGGCCGGGCAGCCACAGCCCGAGGTTGCTGGCCACCACGATGCCGTCGCCCTCGCCGTTGCCGACGGCGGCCCAGGCGAGCACCCGCTCGTCGTCGTGCAGCGGCGGCCGGTCGGCGGGCGGCAGCTTGGGCTTGCGGTTGAACAGTCCCATCACAGCCCTCCGGCGGCCTGCTCGCGCAGTGCCCGCGCGTGCTGCTCCAGCGAGAGCAGTTCCCCGAAGAGGGCGAAGTATTCGTCCTTGTTGCTCACCGGGTTGATCCGCTGGATCTTCGACTTGAGGTCCTTGATCCGCCCGGTCACCGAGCCCCACTGGAGGCGGGCCATGGTGATCGAGACGTATCGGGGGTCGGGCTCGCCGTCGATGCGCAGCGGCTCCACGGCCAACTCGCCGACGAGCGCCTGGCCGGCCAGGTCGTCGCAGGCGTCGCGGACCTGCTCGATCCAGACCGCACCGCCGGGGGCGGTCGCCGCGCCGCCGGCCGCGGCGATGGCCGCGCGGAGGGCCACGTGCACCGGGTGCCGGTATTCGGCCGCCTCGACCGCGTCGAACATCGGGCCGGCCAGCACCGGCTCCTGGAGGGCGAGCTTCAGCGCCTCCCGCTCGACCATCGACTGGGGACTGTCCACGCTGGGCGCGGCCGGCGCGGGGCGGGCGGATGCGGCCGCCGCGCCGGCGGGCTGCCCGTTGGCGGCGGCCAGCACCGCGCGCTGCACCGGCTCGATCTCCATGCCGAGGTCGCCGGCGAGCTTGCGGACGTACTCGGGGCGCTTCTCCCGGTCCTTGATCTTGGCGACGAGCGGGGCGGCCCGGCGCATCGCCTCCACCCGGCCGTCGACGGTGTCCAGGTCGTAGCGGTTGATCATGTGGCGGAGCGCGAAGTCGACCAGCGGCTCCCGGCGGGCGACCAGGTCGCGGACCGCGAGGTCACCCTTGGCCAGGCGCAGCTCGCACGGGTCCATGTTGTCGGGGCTGACCGCGATGAAGGTGCGCCCGACGAAGCGCTGGTCGTCCTCGAAGGCGCGCAGAGCGGCCTTCTGGCCGGCGGCGTCCCCGTCGAAGGTGAAGATGATCTCGCCGGCCACGGCGTCGGTGTCCATGAGCAGCCGGCGCAGCACCCCGATGTGATCGGCGCCGAACGCGGTGCCGCAGGTCGCCACGGCCGTGGGCACGCCGGCCAGGTGGCAGGCCATCACGTCGGTGTAGCCCTCGACCACCACCACCTTGCCCTGCTTGGCGATCTCGCGCTTGGCCTGGTCGATGCCGTAGAGGACGTGCGACTTCTTGTAGATCGGCGTCTCGGGGGTGTTCAGGTATTTCGGGCCGTCGTCGTCGTCGAAGAGCTTGCGGGCGCCGAAGCCGATCACGTCGCCGGTGAGGTCGCGGATCGGCCAGAGCAGCCGGCGCCGGAACCGGTCGATCAGGCTGCCCGAGCGGGACGGGCGGGACAGCCCCGCCGTGACCAGCTCGTCATGGGTGAAGCCCTGCTGGCGCAGGTGCTTGGTGAGCAGGTCCCAGGCGTCGGGGGCGAAGCCGCAGCCGTAGCGCTCGGCGGCGGCCCGGTCGAAGCCCCGCTGGGCGAGGAACTCCCGCGCGGCCCGGGCGCCGGCCGTGGTGAGCTGGGCGCGGTAGAACTCGACGGCGGCGGCGTGCGCGGCCACGAGGCGCTGGCGCTGGCCCTGCTGCGGGCGGGGGCGTGGGGCCGAGCGGTCGTCCTCGACGTAGCGCAGCTGGATGCCGGTGCGGCCGGCGAGCCGCTCGACGGACTCGACGAAGCTCAGGTGCTCGGCGTCCATCAGGAACTTGATCGCGTCGCCGCCCGCGCCGCAGCCGAAGCAGTACCAGACGTTGCGGGCCGGCGAGACGTTGAACGAGGGGCTCTTCTCGTCGTGGAACGGGCAGAGACCCTTGAGGTTGCCGCCGCCGGCCGACTTGAGCGTCACCGTGTCGGAGATGACCTCGGCGATGGAGGTGCGCTCGCGGACCAGCGCGATGTCCTCGTCCCGGATCCGCCCCGCCATCTCCGCCACCTCCTCGGCGTACATCCTGCCCTGCCGGACCGACGATCCGCGCCCGGGGGCACGCCGGGGTGAGCCGGATCGCGACCAACTCGGCCGTTTTCGCCCCCGCTGCCGCGCCGGTGCGCCGATCATGAGCAGATGCGGGGGAGACAGGACCGCGGAGCATGGTGGGACCGGTTGGCCAGCAGGCTGGGCGTACGTCGGCCGGTGACGGTCGCCGACAAGGCCGGCCACCGGCACGCGACCTGGTTCGAGCTCTTCTTCGACGTGATCTTCGTCTTCGCCCTGGCGGAGGTGGTGAGCCGGCTCGGCGAGGACCCGAGCCCTCGGCCGCGCAGCGTGCTCGCCGCGTTCGGGCTCTTCCTCGTGGTGCAGTGGGCCTGGGTGGGCCACGCCTTCTACGCCACCCGGTACGAGGCGGACGACCTGCCACACCGGTTGCTGATGCTGCTCTCGCTGCTCGGCGCCGGGGCGATCACCCTCGGGGTGGACGAGGTGCCCCGCGGCCCGATGCTGCCGATCGGCTACCTGATCGTCCGTGGCGTGCTGCTCCTGCTCTACCTCCGGGGCCGCCCGCCCCCCGGAGTGGCCCGGGCGGGCACCCTGGTCTACCTGATCGGATTCGGGCTCGGCTGGCTGATCTGGCTGACCTCACTGGCCGTCCCCGCGCACCTGCGGCCGGTGTTCTGGATCACCGGGACGGTGGTCGAGCTCGCCACGCCCTGGGTCGGCTACCGCTGGCTGAGCCGGTGGCCGGTGGACGTCCGGCACCTGCCGGAGCGGGTCGGCCAGTTCGTCATCATCGTGCTCGGCAGCACCGTGGCCAATCTGCTCGCCACGGTGCCGGACTACCCGGACCGGACCATGGTCCTCACCGCGGCGGTGGCCTCCGTCGTGCCGGCGGCGATCTGGTGGATCTACGCCAGCTACATCGGCGGCGGCATCCCGATCCAGCGGCTACGCGGCGGTCAGCCCTACACCTACCTGCACTACCTGCTCAGCGGCGGCCTGCTGCTGCTCGGGTGGGCGCTCGGGCAGACGGTCCGGGCGGTCCACGGCGACATAGTCCTGACCAGGGAAGTACGCCTGCTGCTGGCCGGTTCGGCCACCCTCTGGCTCGTCTGCGGGCTGGGCCTGTACTGGCTGGCGATCCGGGTCTCGCGGCCCGCCGCGCTGGGCGCCGGGTACGGCATCGCCTCGGTCTGGGCGATCGCCCTGGCCGTCTCCTCGCCGTTCCTGGTGCTGGTGTTGCTGAGCGCGGCGATCGCCACGTACGCCGTGCTGTTCACCGCCGTGCTGGGCAGGGAACGGAGGGACCAGGGGATGGCGCTCACCACTCCCGACTGAGCGGGCGGCATCCGGCGCGCCGCTCGGCTCGCCGCAGCGCGCCGAGCGGGCGCCGGCGGTCACGCCGAGCGGCCGGCCCCGGCGGCGGCGTCGCCGATCCGCGGGAACGGTTCGATGGAGAAGACCACCTCGACCGGCACCTCGAAGTAGGCGGCGATCCGCAGCGCCAGGTGCAGGCTGGGCCGGAACTCGCCCCGCTCCAGGTAGCCGACCGTCTGGTAGTGCACGCCCAGCGCGTCGGCGAGCTGCCGCCGGGAGATCCCCCGTTCGGCACGCAGCACGGCGATCCGGTTGTGCACGACCTCGCTCATCGGCGCCCTCTCATCCGACCCGCTGCATGGCCCGCTCGCGGCGGGCGGCCACCCGCGAGCCGGACTCCCGCCGGGCCATCCGCCGCAGCACCACCGGGGCCAGCACCAGCCCGAGCACGGCCCACGCGCCGAGCACGCCGAACGTCTCCAGGTGGCGCCAGGAGCCGCCGAGCTCGACCGCGGCCATGCCGTCGGGCAGCAGCGCCGAGCGCATGCCCAACCCTAGCCAGTAGATCGGGAAGACCTGGGCGACGGCCTGCAGCCACCCCGGGTAGCCGTTGATCGGGTAGAAGATGCCCGACAGGGCGATGAGGCCCATGTTCGGCAGCATGACCAGCCCGAGGTTGCGCGGGTTCTCGATCAGCGAGCCGAGGACCGCGCCCATCGGCAGGGTGGCGACCAGGCCGAGCACCGCCACCCAGAGCAGGGTGAACCAGGCCGAGGCGCTGCCCAGCCGGAGCCCGTCCAGGAAGAACAGCGCCGAGACGAGCTGCAGGAGCATGCTCAGCAGCGCCACCGTCGACATCAGGGTGACCTTGCCGATCAGGTAGCCGAGCATCCCGTTCGGGGTGGCCTTGGCGCGCAGCAGGGTGCCGTCCTCGCGCTCCATGACCAGCTGTGAGGCGAGCACCAGCATGCCGCCGAAGGCCAGGCCCATGCCGAGCGCGCTGGGCAGCGTGCGGGCGCCGAGCGAGAAGGAGGTCCCGGGCACGGTGGAGCCGCGCATGAAGAACATCGTGACCAGCAGCGCCACCGTCGGGAAGAGGTAGTTCCACAGGTCCTGGCCGTTGCTGAAGGTGTTGCGCAGCTCGATCAGGCCGCGCCGGACACCGGCCCGGACGGCCGCCATCGTCGGGTTCATCGGTCGCTCCCCTGCTGCCACACCCGGTCGGCCCGGCCGGTCCGGACCCCGGATTCCTCCTCGTAGACCAGTGCCATGTACGCGTCCTCCAGGCTGGCCCGGCGGACCTCCAGCTCCTGCACCCGGTCGCCGTGCTCGCGGAGCAGGTCGCGCAGGAAGGCGGTGGCGTCGCCTGTGGCGTGCACGAACCGCTCGCCGTCCAGGGTCCAGCGGATCTCCGCGTCACCGGCGACCCGGCGGGACAGCTCGTCCGGCGAACCGTCGGCGATGATCCGGCCACCGCCCAGGATGAGGATCCGGTCGGCCAGCTTCTCCGCCTCGTCCAGGTCGTGGGTGGTGAGCAGGATGGTGGTCTCGTCGTCGTCGGCCAGGCGGTGCACCAGCTCGTGGAACTCCCGCCGGGCGGCCGGGTCGAAGCCGACCGTCGGCTCGTCCAGGAACAGCAGCTCCGGGCGGCCCACGATGCCGACCGCCACGTCGAGCCGGCGGCGCTGGCCGCCGGAGAGCCGGGCCACCCGCTGATCCGCCTGCGCGGTGAGGCCGACGGTGTCCAGCAGGTCGTCGACCGGCCACGGCCGGGCGATCCGGTCGGTGGCGTACGGCGCGTAGAAGTCGCCGAGGTGGGCCAGCAGGTCGCGGACCCGCCACTTGCCGTGGTCACGCCAGGACTGGAGCACCACGCCCAACCGGGCGCGCCAGCGCTCGTCACCCCGACCGGGGTCGACGCCGAGCACCCGGACCGACCCGGCCGAACGCAGCCGGAAGCCCTCCAGGATCTCGATGGTGGTGGTCTTGCCGGCGCCGTTGGGGCCGAGCAGGGCGAGCACCTCGCCGCGCCGGGCGGTGAGGTCGACTCCGTGCAGCACGTCGACGGTGCCGTACCGCATGCGCAGGTCGCGGACGTCGAGGACCAGGTCCTCGTCGGGCGGGTGGGGAGCCGTCGCGGCCCCCGGTAGTTCGACCGCAGTCATACCGCGAAATGTAGCACCTCTACTACAACCCGAGGTATACCCGCTCCGCGTCGGAAACCGGTCAGGTCAGCGCCCGGGCCGGTGGAACCAGCGGGTCACCGGCGGCGGGTTCTCCTCCTCGTACGACCGGGCGGCACGCACCGCGGCGGCCAGGCCGGACCGGCGCGGGCCGGGCCGCGGCCGCACCGCCGGGTCGGCGGCCATCTCCCGCACGAGGGCGACCGCCAGGCCCAGCATGACCACCACGAACGGCAGCGCCACCAGGATGGTGGCCTGCTGCAACGCGGCCAGGCCGCCGGCCAGCAGCAGCGCCGCCGCGACCGCCCCGATGAGTACGCCCCACAGCACCACCACCCCCCGGTGCGGCCGCAGCGCGCCCCGGGAGCTCAGCGAGCCGAGCACCAGGGCGGCCGAGTCGGCGCCGGTGATGAAGAAGAGCGCCACCAGCACCGCCGCCACCGCCGTGGTGACCGTCGCCAGGGGCAGCGCGTGCAGCAGCCCGAAGAGGGCGTTCTCGGCGCTCGCCCCGACGTCGGCGACCAGGTCCCGGGTGCCGCTCTGCTGCACCCGCAGCGCGGTGCCACCCATGATCGCGAACCAGACGACGCTGGCCCCGCTGGGCACCAGGAGCACCCCCGTGACGAACTCCCGGACCGTGCGCCCACGGGAGATCCGGGCGATGAAGATGCCGACGAACGGCGCCCAGGAGATCCACCAGGCCCAGTAGAAGATGGTCCACGAACCCAGCCAGGCCGGGTCGGTGAAGGCTCCGGTGCGGGTGGACATGACCACCAGGTGGCTGAGGTAGTCGCCGACCGAGGCGGGCAGCACCTCCAGCGTGTAGATGGTCGGGCCGGCCACGAAGACGAAGACCATCAGACCCACCGCCAGCACCACGTTGCTGGTCGACAGCCACTTGATCCCCTTGTGCAGGCCCGTGAACGCGGAGATCACGAACGCGGCGGTGAGCGCGGCGATCACCACCAGCTCGACCCCGGTGCTGTCCGGCACGCCGGTCGCGCTGTCCAGGCCCGCCGTGACCTGGAGCGCGCCGAGCCCGAGGCTGGTCGCCGAACCGAACACGGTGGCGAACACCGCCAGCAGGTCGATCGCCTGCCCCACCGGCCCGTACGCCCGGGCGCCGAGCAGCGGCACGAACGCCGCCGAGATCCGGCTGCCGCGCCCCTTGCGGAAGGTCGAGTACGCCAGGGCCAGCGCCGCGACCGCGTAGATGCCCCACGGGTGCAGGGTCCAGTGGAAGAGGGTGTACTGCATGGCCGCCGCGGCGGCCGGCCCGGTCTGCGGCTGCACCCCGGCGGCGGGGGGCGGCGCGGCGTAGTGCTGGATCGGCTCGGCGACGGCGTAGAAGACCAGGCCGATGCCCATGCCGGTGCTGAACATCATCGACACCCAGGCCAGCGTGCTGAACTCCGGCTCGTCGTCGTCGGCGCCGAGCCGGATCCGGCCGAACCGGGACGCGGCGAGCACCACGGACAGCACCAGGAAGGCGTCGGCGGCCACCACGAAGAACCAGCCGAACGTGCCGATCACCCAGGCCAGCCCGGACTTCCCGAACGCCGCCAGGGATCCGCCGCCGAGCACACCCCAGGCCACCACCGCCAGCACGCCGGCCACGCCCAGCCCGAGCACCACCCGGTCGGCACGCTGCACCGGCCGGTCCTGCCGCACCTGCTCCGCCATGGCCCCATCCTCAGCGGGCGGGTGACCCCGCCGGGGCCGAACGACGCAGGACCGTCGCGGGCCGGCGGTCGATCAGACGGGGAGGACGGCCGACTCCTCGGCCTCGACCTGGGCGTTCCAGGCCGCCTTGGTGGAGCGCCAGCCCTCGTCGTCCATGCCGCGCCGCCAGTAGCCGGAGATCGACAGGTCGCCCCGGGGCACACCGCGCTCGACCCGCAGCAGGTGGCGCAGCTCCTTCACCGCGGTGGCCTCGCCGTGCACGAAGGCGTGCACCCGGCCGGCCGGGAAGTCCAGCGCGCGGAGCGCCTCCACCAGCGGCTCACCCACGGGACGGCCGGCGCGGTGCAGCCAGCGCAGCTCGACCGCGCCCGCGCTGGCCAGCGGCAGCTCGTCGGCGGGACCGCCCACCTCGACGTAGACCTTGGCGGGCGCGCCCACGGGCAGCCGCTCCAGCGCGGCGGCGATCGCCGGAAGCGCGCTCTCGTCCCCGGCCAGCAGGTGCCAGTCGGCCGCCGGGTCCGGCGCGTACGCGCCGCCGGGGCCGGCGAACAGCACCCGGTCGCCGGGGCGCAGCGCGGCCGCCCACGGCCCGGCCAGCCCCTCGTCGCCGTGGTGCACCACGTCCACGGTCAGCTCGCCGGCCGCCGCGTCCCAGGCCCGCACCGTGTACGCCCGCAGCCGCGGCCACTGCTCGGCCGGGAACTCGCGCCTGATGGTGGCCAGGTCCGTCGGGTGCGGGTAGCTCACCCCGGCGGGCGGGAAGACGAACTTCACGTAGTGGTCGGTGTAGGCGCCCACCGGCAGGCCGGTCAGCTCCGCACCGCCGAGCACGAGGCGGATCAGGTGCGGGGTGGGCCGCCCGGTCCGGACGACCGTGGCGGCGGTGAGCTTCTTCGGGCGCTGCTCCGTCATGCTTCTTAGGCTAGCCTAAGTCGCTGATCTCTCCCACCGGGCTGTCCGGCTGCCGACCGTCGGGGGGTCAGCGGCCCGCCGCCAGGCGGCCGTGCCAGGCCAGGGCGGCCGGGTCGGTGAGCGAGGCCACCTGGTCGACCACCACGCGCAGCCGGGCGGCGTCGTCCGGGGCGGCCCGCCACAGCGGGGCGAAGACCGGGTCGAGCGCGTCCGGAGCCCGGTCGAGCAGGGCGGCGACCAGGTCGGCGAGGATCTCCCGCTGCTGCGCGTACCGGGTGCCGGCGCCGGGGCGGCGCATCACGTAGCGCAGCGCGATGCCCTTGAGCAGCGCGCACCGGGCCCGGATGCGGCGCGGCACCACGAGGTCGGCGGCGTACCGGCGGTGCGGGCCGGGGCCGTGGCGCTCCTGCGTGGCGGCCACCACGGTCGACACGAAACGGCCGGTGAGCACGCTCGTGGTGGTCTTCAGGGCGGCGAGCGCCCGGTGGCTGCCGTCGTACGCGGCGAGCGGCGCGAGCGCCGGATCGGCGAGCAGTTCGGCCAGCACCTCGCCCAGGTCCTCGGGGGCCTCCCCGGAGTAGGCGGCCGCCACGTCGGCGCAGAGCGCCCGCCGCTCGTCGGCGTCGACCAGCAGCGGGCGCAGGCTGACGTAGCCGCCGTGGATGCCGTCCTCGACGTCGTGCACCGAGTACGCCACGTCGTCGGCCCAGTCCATCACCTGCGCCTCCAGGCAGCGCCGGTCGCCGGGCGGGGCGCCCTCCCGCAGCCAGGCGAAGACCGGGCGGTCGTCGGCGTACACCCCGAACTTGCGCCGGCCGGGCCGGCGCTCCCACGGGTACTTGGCGACCGCGTCGAGCGAGGCGCGGGTCAGGTTCAGCCCGGCGGAGCCGCCGTCGGGGGCGAGCACCTTGGCCTCCAGCCGGGTGAGCACCCGCAGCGTCTGCGCGTTGCCCTCGAAGCCGCCGCAGTCGGCGGCGAGCGTGTCCAGGGCGTCCTCGCCGTTGTGCCCGAAGGGCGGGTGACCCAGGTCGTGCGCCAGCCCGGCGGTGTCCACCACGTCCGGGTCGCAGCCGAGCCGGGCGCCCATCTCCCGCGCGATCTGCGCCACCTCGAGCGAGTGCGTCAGCCGGGTACGCAGGAAGTCGTCGGTGCCCGCGGTGTGCACCTGGGTCTTCGCGGCGAGCCGGCGGAACGCCGCCGAGTGCAGCACCCGGGCCCGGTCCCGCTCGTACGGCGACCGCCCGTACCCGGTGTCCTTGGGCGCCTCGGTGACCAGGCGCGCCGCGTCGTCAGCGCCGGAACCGGCGGCCAACCCTCATCCCCGCTGCCGAAGGACGCAGAACTCGTTGCCCTCCGGGTCGGACAGCACGGTCCAGTCCACCTCGCCCTGCCCGATGTCGACGTGCCGGGCGCCCATGTCGACGAGGCGCTCGACCTCGGCCTCCAGGTCGGCCGGGCGCAGGTCGATGTGCAGCCGGTTCTTGCCCTCCTTGGGGCCGCTGACCGGGACGAAGACGATGCCGGGCAGCGTGTCGGCCGTGCGGCGGATCTCCACCTCGTCCGGCTTGTCGCTGATCACCTGGTAGCCGAGCGCCTCCGCCCACCAGTGGGCGAGCCGGGACGGGTCCTGGGCGTCGACCGTCAGGTTCTCCCAGACGCTGGTCATTCGGCCACCTTCCTGATCGACACGTACGCGGGAGCCCAGGTTACGCCCGGCGGGCCGGAATGGCGCGCCCGGACGCACGCGGGGCCGCCGACTTGAGCGTCGGCGGCCCCGGAAGCGTCACGCCGTCAGCGGGAGTCGGAACCGGTGGTGGTGAGCACCGCGCGGCCGGCCTCCAGCCGGGCGACCGGGACCCGGAACGGCGAGCAGGAGACGTAGTCGAGCCCGACCTCGTGGAAGAAGTGCACCGACTCCGGGTCGCCACCGTGCTCGCCGCACACGCCGAGCTTCAGCCCCGGGCGGGCCGCCCGGCCCTCGTCGGCGGCGATCCGGACCAGCCGGCCGACGCCGTCCCGGTCGATCGACTCGAACGGCGAGATGCCGAAGATGCCCAGCTCCAGGTAGCGCCAGAAGAACGCGCCCTCGACGTCGTCGCGGGAGAAGCCCCAGCCCATCTGGGTGAGGTCGTTGGTGCCGAAGGAGAAGAACTGCGCGGCCTCGGCGATCTGCCCGGCGGTCAGCGCCGCCCGGGGCACCTCGATCATGGTGCCGATCAGCACCTCGACGCCGCTGTCCCCGACCACCTCGGCGATGATCTTCTCGGCCTCGGCGCGTACCGTCTCCAGCTCCTGCACCGCGCCGACCAGCGGGACCATGATCTCCGGGCAGGCGGACCCGCCGTCCCGGGTGACCGCGACGGCGGCCTCGGCGATCGCGCGGACCTGCATGGCGAACAGGCCGGGGATGACCAGGCCGAGCCGGACGCCGCGCAGGCCCAGCATCGGGTTCTCCTCGTGCATCCGCCGGACGGCGGCGAGCAGCGCCTCCTCCTTGGCCACGTCCTCGCCGCGCTCCTGGGCGACCGCCACGTTGACCGCGAGCTGCTCCAGCGGGGGCAGGAACTCGTGCAGCGGCGGGTCGATGAGCCGCACGGTGACCGGCAGGCCGTCCATCTCGCGGAAGATCTCGACGAAGTCGTCCCGCTGCAGCGGCAGCAGGGCGGCGAGCGCCGTCTGCCGCTCCTCGTCGGTGGACGCGAGAATCAGCCGCTCGACCAGCTCGCGCCGGTCGCCGAGGAACATGTGCTCGGTGCGGCACAGGCCGATGCCCTCGGCCCCGAACCGCCGTGCCCGGGCCGCGTCCGCGCCGGTGTCGGCGTTCGTCCGGACCCGCAGCCGCCGCGTGGCGTCGGCGTGCGTCATGATCCGGTGTACGGCGCGGACCAGCGGGTTGTCGATGTGCTCCGGGTCGAGGCTGCCCTCGAAGTACTGCACCACCTCGGACGGCATGACCGGCACCTCGCCGAGGTAGACCTTGCCGGTGGTGCCGTCGATGGAGACCACGTCACCCTCGTTGACGGTCTGCCCGGCGACCGTGAACCGCTTCGCCGGCACGTTGACCTCCAGCTCGTCGGCGCCGGAGACACAGGTCTTGCCCATGCCCCGGGCCACCACGGCGGCGTGGCTGGTCTTGCCACCGCGCGAGGTGAGGATGCCCTTGGCGGCGATCATGCCGCTGAGGTCGTCCGGGTTGGTCTCCCGGCGCACCAGGATCACCGACTCGCCCTCGGCGGCCAGCTCGACGGCGCGGGCCGAGGTGAACACGACCTTGCCGGAGGCCGCGCCGGGCGAGGCCCCGATGCCCTTGGCCACCGGCTGGAACTCGTGGTCGAGCTGGAAGCGCGGGAACATGAGCTGGGCGAGCTGCGCGCCGTTGACCCGGTGCAGCGCCTCGTCCAGGTCGATCAGGCCCTCGTCGACGAGCTGCCCGGCGATGACGAACGCGGCGGCGGCGGTGCGCTTGCCGACCCGGGTCTGGAGCATCCAGAGCTTGCCGCGCTCGATGGTGAACTCGATGTCGCAGAGGTCCTTGTAGTGCTCCTCCAGCCGGGCCATGTAGTCGAGCAGCTCGTCGTAGGACTTCTTGTCGAGCTGTTCCAGCTCCTGCAACGGCACGGTGTTGCGGATGCCGGCCACCACGTCCTCGCCCTGGGCGTTGGCCAGGTAGTCGCCGTAGATGCCCTGCGCGCCGCTGGCGGGGTCCCGGGTGAAGGCGACGCCGGTGCCGGAGTCCGCGCCGAGGTTGCCGAAGACCATGGCCACCACGTTGACCGCGGTGCCCAGGTCGGCCGGGATCCGCTCCTGCCGGCGGTAGACCACCGCGCGCTCGGCGTTCCACGACTCGAAGACCGCGCGGATGGCCAGGTCGAGCTGCTCGCGCGGCTCCTGGGGGAACTCCCGGCCGGTGTGCTTGGCGAAGATCTTCTTGTACGCGTCGACCAGCCCGCGCAGGTCGTCGGCGTCCAGGTCGAGGTCGTTCTGCGTACCCTTGGCGCGCTTGGCGTCGTCGAGCGCGTGCTCGAACTCCTCGCCCGGCACCTCGCAGACCGTCTTGCCGAACATCTGGATGAGCCGGCGGTAGGAGTCCCAGGCGAACCGGTCGTTGCCGCCGGCCTGCGCGCTGAGCCCGACCACGCTGCGGTCGTTGAGGCCCACGTTGAGGACGGTCTCCATCATGCCGGGCATGGAGAACTTGGCGCCGGAGCGCACCGAGACCAGCAGCGGGTCCTGCGGGTCACCGAGCTTGCGGCCCATCTCCCGTTCCAGGGACTCCAGGTGCGCCTCGATCTGGGCGGCCAGCCCGTCCGGCTCCCGGCCGGTCGTCAGGTACGCCTTGCAGGCCTCGGTGGTGATGGTGAAGCCGGGCGGGACCGGCAGGCCGAGATTGGTCATCTCGGCCAGGTTGGCCCCCTTGCCGCCGAGCAGGTCCTTGAGGTCCTTGTTGCCCTCGGCGAAGTCGTAGACGTACTTGTGCTCGACCGTCTCTTGCGCTGCCACCAGAGCCTCCCACGCGCGCCATTGACACTTAACGAAGGTTCAGTTCGGACATACCCCGGGAGCGACCACCGGTAATCCCGGCTCGTCAGCGATCGGTGGGCGAAGGTTAAGCGAACTTCGAGTGGCCTGGGACCGTTCGGTGACAATCGGCACAACAGTCACCACTATCCGCGTCCGTACCGGTTTTTGGGAACGCTTCCACGCGCACTATCACGCAATTCCGATTCCCCTCGTACGCTTGACGGCACTGGTTCTGCTGAACCTGACCATTGCCATATCCGGCGCAAATACACCCCGGAGTCGCTGCCGTGCCGACCATCCCCACCACCCCAGCCGAAACCGGTCCCGAGCCGCTCGACCGCCTCCCCGACCGGCAACCGGCCGCCGCCGACCTGGCCCGCACCGCCGCCCGCGCGGCCGGCGACCTGCTCGCGCCGCCCGCGCCGGTCCGCCTCGGCGACGTGGTGCCCGCGCCGGAACAGGTGCGCCCCGACCCGGCGGCGGACTTCACCCTGTCCCCGGACGCGGCGATCCGGGTCAGCCCGGCCGGCCGGGACGTCGCCGAGCAGCTCGCCGAGTGGCTGCGCCCCGCCACCGGCTTCCCCCTGCCGGTCACCGACACCACCACCGCCGACGGCCCGCTCGTGCTGACGCTGTCGGAGGCACCCCTGACCGACGCGGCAGGCTCCGCCGACGCGGCGGGTCCGGGCGACGCAACGGGCCTGCTCGACGTGGCGGGTCCGGGCGACGCGGCGGGCCTGCTCGACGTGGCGGGTCCGGGCGACGCGGCGGGTCCGGGCGACGCGGCGGGTCCGGGCGACGCGGCGGCGGGCGTGGCCGGCGGGCTTGGTGACGAGGGCTACCGGCTCGACGTGACCGGCGCCGGGGTGCGGATCACGGCCGCCGCCCCCGCCGGGCTGTTCCACGGCGCGCAGACCCTGCGGCAGCTCCTGCCCGCCGCGATCGACGGCGCCGCCCCGGTCACCGAACGCTGGGCCGTGCCCGGCGGCAGCATCGTCGACCGGCCGCGCTTTCCCTACCGTGGCGCGATGCTCGACGTGGCCCGCCACTTCTTCCCCGTCGAGGACGTGCTGCGGGTCGTCGACCACCTGGCCCGGTACAAGCTCAACCACCTGCACCTGCACCTCACCGACGACCAGGGCTGGCGGATCGCCGTCGACTCCTGGCCCCGGCTCGCCGAGGTCGGCGGGACCACCGAGGTGGGTGGCGGCGCCGGCGGCTACTACACGCAGGCGGACTACCGGCGCATCGTCGCGTACGCGGCCCGCCGCCACGTCACCGTGGTGCCGGAGATCGACCTGCCCGGGCACACCAACTCGGCCCTCGTCGCCTACCCGGAGCTGGCGCCCGGCAAGGTCCCGCCGCCGCCGTACACCGGCACCGAGGTCGGCTTCAGCTACGTCGACCCCGCCGACGAGCGGACGTACGCCTTCGTCGCCGACGTGGTCGGCGAGGTGGCCGCCCTGACCCCCGGTCCCTGGCTGCACCTGGGCGGCGACGAGGCGTTCAAGGTGCCGGCCGACACCTACCGCGCGTTCGTCGAGCGGGCTCAGACGATCGTCGCGGCGACCGGGAAGACCGTGGTGGGCTGGCACCAGCTCGCTCCGGCCGGGCACGTCGACGGTCGGGTGCTCCAGTGGTGGGGCACCAACGGCGACGACCCCGAGACCGCCGATGCGGTACGCCGGGGCGCCCGCCTCATCCTCTCCCCCGGCAACCGCGTCTACCTGGACATGAAGTACGCCGCCGACACCGCGATCGGGCACGACTGGGCGGGCCTCATCGACGTGCGCCGTGCGTACGACTGGGATCCGGGGACGCACCTCACCGGCGTACCCGCCGAGGCCGTCCTGGGCGTGGAGGCGCCGCTCTGGACCGAATCGGTCACCACCCTCGCCGAGGTGGAGTTCATGCTCTTCCCCCGCCTGCCCGCCATCGCCGAGCTGGGCTGGTCGCCCCGGTCGAGGCACGACTGGGGCGGCTTCCGCGAGCGGCTCGCCGCGCACGGCCCGCGCTGGACCGCCGCCGGCATCACCTTCCACCCCTCCCCCGACGTCCCGTGGCCCACGCCGACCACCGCCATCCCCACCCAACCCACCGGCAACACCACCGCCCCCACGCACTGAGGCGCCGTCAGCGCTAAGCAGCCCCGACGCTTCAGTGGAACGCCATGGGTGTCTCAGCCGTCCCGAGACATCCATGGCGTTCCACCCACCGCCACGCCCGACCGCAGCCTTCGGCAAGATGTCCGTTATGCCCCGCACCGCAGGTGACCGGCCGGCCATGCGCGCCGTCCCGGACCCGCTGGTGTTGATCAAGAAGTTTGCGTCGTGATTCAGCCCGGCCGCGACGCAAACCTCTTGATCAACGCGGGTGACTGTCGGCCTCATCGGGGATCGCCCTGCCCGCTCGGCCCGCCGATCTTGACCCGGGGATCTTGGCCCTGGGGGTGACCCACCCGCCGGTCTCGGTGGACCGGATCGAGCGGCCGCGACCCGGCCCGCCAAGACATCCCTTACGTGCCGCGGACGACCAGTCGGTCACTCCCAGAGGCCTCCCCACCCACCCCGCGTCGATCAAGGAGTTTGCGTCAGGATTCGACCCTGGCCGCGACGCAAACCTCTTGATCAACGCGCCGGTGTCCGGGTCGCCGATCTCGCCAGCTCCCCGACCTCGCCGACCTCGCCGACCTCACCGGGTCCCACGGGCCCCACCGGCCCACCCGGCCCACCCGGCCGGGTCGCCCACTCCGCCCACTCCGCCCCGCCCGCCCCGCAGATCTTGGACAGTTGCCGTTCGCTGCGAACGGCAACTGTCCAAGATCCACGCCGTCGCCTTGTGCGCCCTGGGGTGCCCGTCCGGTTTGCGCCGGCAGATTCAGCCGGACTGTCCGGTATCGGCCGGTCGTGGCGGGTGGCCCACGCCACCGCCACAGCGGAATCATGCCGGGGCCGGGGCCGTTGTACATGGCAGACCGCGCAGCACCCCGCCCCCGAGCGAGGCAGCCCGGTCGGAATGACCGGCCCCCGCCGGTCGTTACACATGGCGGGCCGCGCACCACCGGCCCACCACACCGGGTCGGCCGGGAATCACCCCGCGCCCCCGGTCGTTACATCCCCCGGGCCACGCACCACCGGCCCGCGCCGGTCGAGTCAGGGAATCATCCGCTGCCCCCGGCCGTTACATCCCCCGGACCGTGAAGGTCCGAGCCGGTAGAGCCAGGGAATGACCCCCGGCCGCCGGTCGTTACATCCCCGGGACATCGGATCAGGTGTGTGGGAATCGCTTCCCCGCCGCCGATGGTTACACCCCCGGACCGCCCGAGCAGGTCACCCCCTGATCGCCGGGCACCTTCACAGACTTTCACCACGCAGCACCGCACCCCCTATCGGCGTGTGCTGTGCACCCCCGACAGAAAGGCGTGACTCATCATGCGTACCAACACCATGCTGCGAAACACCGTTCTGACCGCCGCCGGCTTCGCCGCCACCACCGTCGGTATCGCCGGCCCCGCCATCGCCGCGCAGGCCACCCCCGCCGAGAAGACCGCCCAGGTCACCACCGACCGCAAGGGCCACGGCGAGCGCGAACTCGACGTCCGCTACGAGGCGCAGCCCAACTTCTACTACTGCGGCCCTGCCGCCACCCGCAACGCCATCTCGGTGCTCGGCAAGAACATCGACGTCGACGCCATGGCCAAGGAAATGGGCACCACCGAGAACGGCACCAACAGCATCAACGACATCACCCCCGTCCTGAACAAGGAGACCGGCAAGCACTACCGGTCCGTCGAGATCAAGGACGGCAAGGCCGACGACAAGCAGACCGACACCCTGCGCGCCGACATCGTGCGCACCGTCGACGACGGCCGCGCCGTGGTCGCCAACATCGCCGGCACCGCCACCGACACCGACGGCAACACCCACTCCTTCGAGGGTGGCCACTACATCAGCGTCGTCGGCTACCAGAACGACGGCCACACCGTGACCATCGCCGACAGCGCCAACCCGAACACCGCGTCCTACCGCATCAGCGTGGACAACCTCGCCGACTGGATCGCCACCCGCGGCTACTCGGCTTCCTGATCCACCAGCACCAACCAGAAAGGGCCCGACCCCACCAGGGGTCGGGCCCTTTCTGCGCGTCTCGTCAGCCGCCGGAGTCGTCCAGCTCGGCGCCGTCCGGCGGGGTGTCGTCGTCGCGACTGGCGAGCCAGCCGTCGGGGAGGGCGACCCGGCCCGGGGAGTTGGTCCGGCCGCGCGGCTGGCCCAGGGTCTCCACGGGGAACGGCACGGTCGGGTCGAGCTTGCCGAGCAGGTCGTCGAGCTGGGCCAAGCTGTCGATCATCGCGAGCGAGCGGCGCAGCTCGCTGCCGACCGGGAAGCCCTTCAGGTACCAGGCGACGTGCTTGCGGAAGTCGGTGCAGCCGTCGCGCTCGCCCCGGGCCGGGTTGCGGGCGCCGGCCACGAACTGGTCGACCAGCAGCTCGGCGTGCCGGCGCATGGTCGCCGCCACCTCGCCGAGGTTCGGCAGCCGCCGCTCGGTGCGCCCGTTGAAGGCGGCCTCCAGGTCGGCGAACAGCCAGGGCCGGCCCAGGCAGCCGCGCCCGACCACCACGCCGTCGACGCCGGTGTGGGCGACCATCCGCAGCGCGTCGTCGGCCTCCCAGATGTCGCCGTTGCCGAGCACCGGCACGTCGAGCGCCTGCTTGAGGGTGGCGATGGCGTCCCAGTCGGCGGTGCCCGAGTAGCGCTGCGCGGCCGTACGCCCGTGCAGGGCGACCGCGGCGACGCCGGCGTCCTGGGCGGCGAGGCCCGCCTCGACGTACGTCAGGTGGTCGTCGTCGATGCCCTTGCGCATCTTCACGGTGACCGGCACCCCGGCGGGTGCCGCCGCGGCCACCGCGGCCCGGACCAGCCGGGCGAAGAGCCGGCGCCGCCACGGCAGGGCCGACCCGCCGCCGCGCCGGGTGACCTTGGGGACCGGGCAGCCGAAGTTCAGGTCGATGTGGTCGGCGAGGTTCCGCTCGACCACGATCCGCACGGCGGCGGCGGTGATCTCCGGGTCGGTGCCGTAGAGCTGGAGGCTGCGGGGCTGCTCGTCGGCGCCGAAGGCGATCATGCGGAGCGTCTTGGGGTTCCGCTCGACCAGCGCGCGAGTGGTGATCATCTCGCAGACGTAGATGCCGCCGCCCTGCTCCCGGCAGAGCCGGCGGAAGCCGACGTTGGTGATCCCGGCCATCGGCGCGAGCACCACGGGCGGCCACACCTCGTGCGGGCCGAGGGTGAGCGGGCGCAGCGCGGGCAGGGTCGGGGCGGTCACCGCACAAGTGTACGGGGCCCCGACCCACCGGTCGGGGCCCCGTGACCAGCGTCAGCAGCCGGGCAGGCGCTCGATGAGGTAGCGCTCGACCTGGTCCAGGGAGATGCGCTCCTGGCCCATGGTGTCCCGGTTCCGCACGGTCACCGCGTTGTCGTCCAGGGTGTCGAAGTCGACGGTGACGCAGAACGGGGTGCCGATCTCGTCCTGCCGGCGGTAACGGCGGCCGATGGCCTGCGAGTCGTCGAACTCGACGACCCAGCGCTTGCGCAGGTCGGTGGCGAGCTGCTTGGCCTTCGGCGAGAGCGCCTCGTTGCGGGACAGCGGCAGCACCGCCACCTTGACCGGGGCCAGCCGCGGGTCGAAGCGCATGACGGTGCGCTTGTCCACGCCGCCCTTGGTGTTCGGTGCCTCGTCCTCGTCGTACGCCTCGAGCAGGAAGGCCAGCACCGCGCGGGTGAGGCCGGCGGCCGGCTCGATCACGTACGGCATCCAGCGCTCGCCCTTGGTCTGGTCGAAGTACGACAGGTCGACGCCGGAGTGCTTGCTGTGCGTGGACAGGTCGAAGTCGGTCCGGTTGGCGATGCCCTCCAGCTCGGCGAACTCGGTGCCGCCGAACTGGAACCGGTACTCGATGTCGACGGTGCGCTTCGAGTAGTGGGAGAGCTTCTCCTTGGGGTGCTCGTAGAAGCGCAGGTTCTCCTCGGAGAGGCCCAGGTCGAGGTACCAGTTCCAGCGCTCGGAGAGCCAGTACTCGTGCCACTGCTCGTCGGTGCCCGGCTCGACGAAGAACTCCATCTCCATCTGCTCGAACTCCCGGGTCCGGAAGATGAAGTTGCCCGGGGTGATCTCGTTGCGGAACGACTTGCCGGTCTGCGCGATGCCGAACGGCGGCTTCTTGCGGGCGACCGTCTCCACGTTCTTGTAGTTGACGAAGATGCCCTGCGCGGTCTCCGGGCGCAGGTAGTGCATGCCCTCGTCGCTCTCCACCGGGCCCAGGTAGGTCTTCATGAGGCCGTTGAACATCTTCGGCTCGGTGAAGGTGCCCTTGTTGCCGCAGTTCGGGCAGTTCAGCTCGGTCAGCGAGGTGAGCGGCTTGCCGTGCTTGGCCTCGTACGCCTCTTCGAGGTGGTCGGCGCGGAACCGCTTGTGGCAGGACTGGCACTCGGTGAGCGGGTCGACGAACTCGGCGATGTGGCCGCTGGCCTCCCAGACCTTGCGGGCCAGGATGACCGCGGAGTCGAGGCCGACGACGTCGTCGCGCTGCTGGACCATGGTCTTCCACCACTGCCGGCGGACGTTCTCCTTGAGCTCGACGCCGAGCGGACCGTAGTCCCAGGCCGACCGGGTGCCCCCGTAGATCTCGCTGGAGGGGAAGACGAAGCCTCGGCGCTTGGCGAGGCTGACGACGGCGTCGATACGGTCGGCTGGCATGTTTCCTCCTACGCCGGCTGGCGGTCGGCGGGGGCGATGTGAGTGGAACCGGACGGTTCGGGACAACGGTACGACCACCGAGGTCCCGGGCCCAGCAGAATACCGGGGCGCGGTCAGCTCACCCCGCACACCTCCATGCCGCCCGTCTGCTGGTCGGGCGCCAGCGTGACGGTCTGCGCCTCCCGCCGGCCGCCGGCCAGGGTCACGTCCACCGGCACGGTCAGCGTCGTGGTGTCGACGTCGCCCACCCGGTAGCCGGAGACCTGCGGCTCGGTGGCGACCCGCTGCTCGAACTCCGCCCGGGACTCGCGCCGTCGGGCGTCGTCGCAGAGCTGGTCGTACGCCTTGGACCAGTCCTTGACGACGAGCGCCTGGTAGTAGTCGTCGGTGACCGCCCGGCCCTGCTCCTCGACGGCCTGCACGTTGCTCACCGCGAGCCCGACCACGGCCGCGCCGCCCCCGCCGCAGCAGAGCAGCACGGCCAGCGCGCCGACGCCCAGGCCGAGCCAGAGCCGGGCCCGGCCGCCCTCGGTGGGCGGCGCGGCGAACGGCGGGGCGACTCCGGGGCCGGGCGGCGGCGCGGGGACGCCCGGCTCGCCCGGCGACACCGGCGGGACACCGGGCGGCGGGGCGGGGACGCCGGGCTCGGCCGGGGATCCCGGCGCCGGCGGCACGCCGGAGGGCACGGGCGGGGGTGGTGGGGCAGCCGGCCCGGGAGCGGTCATACGCGCCAGGGTAGTGCCCCCGGCCTCACCGGTAAGGACCTGCGGCCCGATCACTGGCCACCACGACGATCTCGCCGTCCGGCGCGGCACTGGCCAGCGTCTCGTATGCCGAGGGCTCGTCCACCGACCGGGCGAGAAGCGGCACCGCGGTGACCTTGACGTCGAACCCGCCGAGCGCCCGGCGGTACGCCCCGACGGACTCCCACTCGGTGAGCAGGCACCAGTGGTCGGGGTCGTCCAGCGCCCGGAGCAGTTCGCCGCGCAGGTAGCCCGGGCGGGCGGCGAGCGCGGTGAGCGCGGCGTGCGCCTGCCGGGTGAACTCGTCGGCCTCGTCGGCGTCCACCACGAACCGGTTGGTGACCAGCACCGGGTTCCTCCTCGTAGAGTCTGTGCCATGCAGCGTACGCAGACTCCCGTGCTGTCCCGGCTGGCCCGGCTCAACCCGACGACGGTGTTCCTGGCCGCGCTGGTCCTGGTGCTGGTCGGGCTCTTCGCGCCCGGTGTGGCGGGCGGGGTGCTGCTGCTGGCGCTGGCCGCCGGGCTGGTGTGGCTGATGACCGTCACCTGGGCGGTGCAGGCGCCGGCCACCCGGATGCTGCGGCTGGTGATGCTGACCCTGCTGATCGCGATCGCGCTTGCGAAGCTGCTCTGACCGTTGACCTGCGCAGACATGCAATCATGCGTTTTTGACAATCAATTTCGTTATCGCGGACAGTAGTGGCATGACCGTCCGCTCAGCCTCCCGCGCGCTCGCCGCCGCCACCGCCGCCCTGCTCACCCTGGGCGGCCTCGCCGCCTGCTCGGGCGACGGTGGCGGGAGCGACCCGGACCGCGTGGACGTGGTGGCCGCCTTCTACCCCCTCCAGTTCCTCGCCGAGAAGATCGGCGGCGACGCGGTCGCCGTCACCAGCCTGGCCAAGCCCGGCGCCGAGCCGCACGACCTGGAACTCAACCCACGGCAGGTGGGCCAGGTGGCCGACGCCGAGTTGATCGTCTACCTCTCCGGCTTCCAGCCGGCCGTGGACGAGGCGGTCGAGCAGAACGGCGGCGACCGGGCGTTCGACGTGGCGGGCGTGCAGCCGCTGCTCGACGCCGCCGCGGGCGGCCACCAGCACGAGGGTGAGGCCGGTCACGAGGAGGAGTCCGGCGGCAAGGACCCCCACCTCTGGCTGGACCCGACCCGGCTGGCGACCGCCGGCGACCGGCTCGCCGACCGGCTCGGCAAGGCCGACCCGGGCCGGGCCGGCGACTTCACCGCCCGGGCGGCGGCGCTGCGCGCCGAGCTGACCGGGCTCGACGCCGACTACACCCGGGGCCTGGCCACCTGCCAGCGTCGGGAGATCGTGACCAGCCACACCGCCTTCGGCTACCTGGCCGACCACTACCGGCTCGAACAGGTCGGCATCACCGGCCTCAGCCCCGACGCCGAGCCAGCCCCGCAGCACCTCGCCGAGGTGGCAGAGGAGGCCCGGGAACACGGCGCCACCACCATCTTCTTCGAGACACTGGTCAGCCCGAAGATCGCCGAGACCGTCGCCCGGGAGGTCGGGGCGCGGACCGCCGTCCTCGATCCGATCGAGGGCCGGCCCGCCGACGGCGACTACCTCTCGGCGATGCGCGCCAACCTCCAGACCCTGCGGACCGCCTTGGACTGCTCATGACCGACCCCGTCATCCAGGTCGCACACGCCGCCGTCGGCTACGACGGCCGGGGGGTGCTGCGCGACGTCTCACTGACCGTCACCGCCGGCGAGGTGGTCGCCGTGCTCGGCGCCAACGGCTCCGGCAAGTCGACCCTGATCCGCGCCGTGCTCGGCCTCGTGCCGCTGGGCGCCGGGTCGGTCGCCCTCTTCGGCACGCCCCAGCGCCGCTTCCGGCAGTGGCACCGCATCGGGTACGTCCCGCAGCGGCTCGGCGCGGGCAGCGGCGTACCCGCCACGGTGGGCGAGGTGGTGGCGTCCGGGCGGCTGGCCCGCCGGGGCGTGCTGCGCCCGTCGGGGCGGGCCGACCGGGAGGCGGTGGCCGCGGCCCTGCGCGCGGTCGGGCTGGCCGACCGGGCCGGCGACCCGGTCGCCACGCTCTCCGGCGGCCAGCAGCAGCGCACCCTCATCGCCCGGGCCCTGGCCGGCCGGCCCGAACTGCTCGTGCTCGACGAGCCGACCGCCGGGGTGGACGCGGCCAGCCAGGAGGCGTTCGCCGGCGCGCTGCGCGGCTTCCGCGAGGGCGGCGGCACCGTGCTGCTGGTCGCCCACGAGCTGGGGCCGCTGCGCCCGCTGATCGGCCGGGCCGTCGTCGTCCACCAGGGCGCCATCTGCCACGACGGCGCGGTGCCGGAGCCGGCCGGGCACCACGCCGAGCCGGGCCACGACCACGTGCACCCGCACTGCGACGAGGAGCCCGCCGGGCTGTGGAGGATGTGATGGACCTCTTCCAGTACGACTTCATGCTGCGCGCCCTGGTCGGCGCGCTGGTCATCGGGCTGGCCGCCCCGGCGCTCGGCATCTACCTGGTGCAGCGCCGGCTGGCGCTGATCGGCGACGGCATCGGCCACGTG
Organism: Micromonospora sp. NPDC005707; assembly: GCF_040631005.1. Classification (NCBI taxonomy): domain Bacteria; kingdom Bacillati; phylum Actinomycetota; class Actinomycetes; order Micromonosporales; family Micromonosporaceae; genus Micromonospora; species Micromonospora sp. NPDC005707. The sequence goes on along the minus strand of NZ_JBEXYR010000003.1, from coordinate 38,864 downwards.
GCGCTCACCGGCGTCGGCGCCGGGCTGCTGCTCAACCGCTCCCCCGTGCTGGTCGCGGTCGTCGCGGCCACGCTCGGCGCGATCGTGATCGAGCTGGTCCGCTCGCGCGGGCGCACCTCCGGGGACCTGGCCCTGGCCCTGCTGTTCTACGGCGGCATCGCCGGCGGCGTGATGCTGGTCGGGCTCTCCGACGCCGGCAGCGGCAAGCTCAACGCGTACCTCTTCGGGTCGCTGACCACGACGTCGCCGGCCGACCTGATCACCATCCTGGTGCTCGGCGTGGCGATCCTGGTGACCATGCTGGCGCTGCGCCCGGCGCTCTTCGCGGTCTGCCACGACGAGGAGTACGCGCGGGTGTCCGGCCTGCCGGTGCGGGCGTTGAACCTGCTCCTCGCGGTCGGCACCGCCGTGACCGTCACCATCGCCATGCGGGCGGTCGGGGTGCTGCTGATCAGCGCGCTGATGGTGGTGCCGGTGGCCACCGCGCAGCAGGTGACCCGGGGCTTCCGGGCCACCATGGCGGCGGCCATGGCGCTGGGGCTGTTCGCGGCCGGTGCCGGCGTCTGGGTGGCCGCCACCGCGAACACGGCGCCCGGCGCCTCGGTGGTGCTGCTGGCGATCGGCTCGTTCCTCGTGGTGGCGCTGCTGGCGGCCGGCCGGCGGGCGCTGCGCCGGCGGACCCGCCCGGCCGCCGCGCCGGTGGTCGAACCGCCGGAGCACGAGGTGGTCCTGCGGTGAGGCCGTCCGGGCCGCCGCTGCTGGCATTGGTTACCGTTACGGGGTGACGGTCACGAACGGGTACGACGCCTTCGAGGGCGCGGGTGACCTGCTGCGCGCGCTGTCGGCGCCGATCCGGCTGGCGATCGTGAGCGAACTGGCCGCGGGCGAGCGCTGCGTGCACGAGCTGGTGGAGAAGCTCGGCGCCCCGCAGCCCCTGGTCTCCCAGCACCTGCGGGTGCTGCGCGGCGCCGGCGTGGTGCGCGGCTCGCGGCGCGGCCGGGAGATCGCGTACGCGCTGGTGGACGAGCACGTCGCGCACATCGTGGCGGACGCCGTGAGCCACGCCGGGGAGGGGCCGTCGTGACCGAGGGGGCGCTGCGCAACACCCGGCAGCGGACCGCGGTGAGCGCCCTGCTGGCCGAGGTCGACGGCTTCCACAGCGCCCAGGACCTGCACGCCATGCTGCGCCAGCGCGGCGAGCGGGTGGGGCTGACCACCGTCTACCGGACGCTGCAGGGGCTGGCCGACGCGGGCGAGATCGACGTGATGCGCCCGCCCGGCGGCGAGCACCTCTACCGGCGGTGCAGCGAGGGCCATCACCACCACCTGGTCTGCCGGGCCTGCGGCCGGACCGTGGAGGTGGCCGGCCCCGCGGTGGAGAGCTGGGCCGAGCGGGTCGCCGCCGAACACGGGTACGTGCAGGTCAGCCACACCCTGGAGATCTTCGGCACCTGCCCGGCCTGCGCCGGCTGACAAAACCGACCCGTGCCCGGGCGGCCGGGCCGTGGCACGCTGTCCCGCGTGAAGATCTACGCCGACCGTTTTCCGACCGCCCTCCGTCAGCTCCTCACCGATCTGCTCGTGGTCGTCTGGGTGTACGCGGCGATCCGCTTCGCGCTCTGGCTGCACGACCTGGTCGAGAAGCTCGCCGTACCGGGACAGAAGCTGGAGGGGGCCGGCGGCGGGCTCGCCGACAACCTGGCCGACGCCGGCGGCAAGGTCGGCCGGGTGCCGCTCGTCGGCGACGAGCTGACCGGCCCGTTCACCAAGGCCGCCGAGGCCGCCCGCGCCGTCGCCGAGGCCGGCCGCGACCAGCAGGAACTGGTCGGTCAGCTGGCCCTGGCGCTGACCGTCGCCGTGCTGGTCTTCCCGCTCGGGCTGGTGCTGTTCGGCTGGCTGCCGCTGCGGGTGCGCTGGATGCGCCGGGCCGGCGCGGCGAAGGCGCTGGCCGCCGCCCCGGCCGGGCGGGACCTGCTGGCGCTCCGCGCGCTGGCCGGGCAGCCCCTCGCCAAGTTGAACCGGATCGCGCCGGACGTGGCCGAGGCGTGGCGCCGCGGCGACGACGGGACGGTGGACGCTCTCGCCGCGCTGGAGCTGCGCGGACTCGGGCTGCGCACCGGCCGGTAAGGTGTGCCGGTGCTGTACTTCCTGATCGTCGTCGCGGTCCTGCTGCTGATCTACGCGGGCGTCCTGGTGAGCTTCGTCCGCAAGGGCCGCCGGATCCCGCCGGCCGCGTACCTGGTGCTGGCCGGCCTGAACGGCCTCATCCTGGCCGGCGTGATCGCCTGGGCGGTCGCCCGCTGACGGCGGGCCCCCGCCGCGACCGGCGGGGGCCTCCGACCGTCACGCCGTGGGCGGGATGCGGCGGCGGACGTCCTGCGCCGTGGACGGGCCGGGCTCCCAGCGGGCCACCCAGGGCTGATCGGCGGGCGGGGTGACCACGCCCTCCTCGACCGAGGCGTAGCGGCCCGCGAGGATGCGCTTCGCGGCGGCCACGTCCACCGCGTCGGTGTTGGACCACAGCCCGGTGAACAGCTCGTCGACGCGCAGCCGGGCCTGCCGGCAGAACAGGTCGGCCAGCTCGACGTTCTCCGGGTGCTCGGCGCGCTCGGCGACGGCCCGGACGCAGACCGCCGACATGGCGAACAGCTCCGCGCCGATGTCCACCACCCGGCCGAGGAACGCCTGCTTGCGCTCCATCTTCCCCTGCCAGCGGGACATCGCGTAGAAGGTGGACCGGGCCAGCTTGCGGGAGGTGCGCTCGACGTGCCGCAGGTGCCCGGCGAGCGGGCCGAACTCGTGGTAGGCGCCGGGCGCCTGGCCCTTGCCGACGGCCAGGGTGGGCAGCCACTTGGCGTAGAAGACGCCGGCCCGCGCGCCGGCCTTCGCCTTGCGGCCCAGCCCGGCGTCCGGGTCGATGATGTCGCCGGCCACCGAGAGGTGCGCGTCGACCGCCTCGCGGGCGATCAGCAGGTGCATGATCTCGGTGGAGCCCTCGAAGATCCGGTTGATCCGCAGGTCGCGCAGGAGCTGCTCGACCGCGGCCGGGCGCTCGCCCCGAGCCGCCAGGGAGTCGGCCGTCTCGTAGCCGCGCCCGCCCCGGATCTGGATGAGCTCGTCGGCGATCTTCCAGGCCATCTCGCTGGCGTAGAGCTTCACCAGGGCGGCCTCGATGCGGATGTCGTTGCGGTCGTCGTCGGCGAGCAGGCAGCAGAGGTCCAGCATGGACTCCATGCCGTACGTGGTGGCGGCGATGAAGGCCAGCTTCTTGGCGACCGCCTCGTGCTCGCCGACCGGCCGGCCCCACTGGACCCGGTCGGCGGCCCATTCACGGGCCACGTTCAACGCCCACTTGCCGGCGCCCACGCACATGGCCGGCAGCGAGAGCCGGCCGGTGTTCAACGTGGTCAGCGCGATCTTCAGGCCCTTGCCCTCGCCGCCGATCACGTTCTCCTTCGGCACGAAGACGTCGTGGAACCGGGTGACGCTGTTCTCCAGGCCGCGCAGCCCGATGAAGGCGTTGCGCCGTTCGACGGTGATGCCCTCGCTGTCGCCCTCCACCACGAAGGCGGTGATGCCGCCGCGCCGCCCTTCCGCCGCCGGCACGCGGGCCATCACCACGAGCAGGGTGGCGACCGTGCCGTTGGTGGCCCACAGCTTCACCCCGTTGAGCCGGTAGCCGGTGCCGTCCTCGGTCGGCTCGGCCGTGGTGGCCAGGCGGGCCGGGTCGGAGCCGACATCCGGCTCGGTGAGCAGGAAGGCGGAGACCTCGCCGGCGGCCAGCCGGGGCAGGAAGTGCTCCTTCTGCTCGGGGGTGCCGAACATCTTCAGCGGCTGCGGCACACCGATGGACTGGTGCGCGGAGAGCAGCGCGCCGATCGACGGGTTCACCGAGCCGGCCCGCATCAACGCCCGGCAGTAGTGCAGGTTGCTCAGCCCGAGGCCGCCGTGCTTCCGGTCGATCTTCATGCCGAACGCGCCGAGCCGGGCCAGCCCCTGGAACACCTCGTCGGGGATGCGCGCGTCCCGCTCGATGGCCGCACCGTCCACGTCGGAGTCCAGGTACGCCCCGAACGCGGTGAGGAACTCCTCGGCCCGCGCCGCCTCCGCCGGGTCGAGGCGCGGCCACGGGTTGATCAGGTCGAGCTGGAAGCGGCCGAGGAACAGTTCCTTGCCGAAGCTGGGCCGGTCCCAGGCCGACTCGCGGGCCGCCTCGGCGACCTGCCGCGCCTCCTTTTCGGAGACCTGGCCGGCCTCGGCGGGCAGCGGCCCGGCCCCGTCCGCGCCGGCCGGTGGCTGCGGGTCGTCGATCGGCGCCACCCGCCCGGTCGGGCCGCCGTGTCCGGCGGGGTCGGGTCGGCTGTTCTGTGTCGTGGTCACGGCTGCCTCCTGGAGACCTCGGTCCGGCTGCGTCGACGTGCGACGGAAACGACGCTACCCCCGGGTGTTACCCAGGGGTAGCCTCGCGCGCACGTCCGATTTGGCAGGTCCGCGCGGTCAGTCGCCGGCCAGCGACCGCGGATCGTCGTCCTCGTCGTCGATGTCCTCGTCGCCCCAGCCACGCCGGGCGAACGGCAGGATCACCCAGAACATCAGGAACCAGAGCCCGGTGAGCGCGCTGAGCAGGAACGCGATCGGGCGGTCCAGCACGAAGTCGGTGATCAGCAGGACCGCGCTGACCATCGAGATCAGCATGAAGGCGAGGCCGCCGGTGGCCATCCGGTGCGCGAAGCGGACCAGCTCCGGCTTGCGGCCCTGGCGGAACAGCGCCCGGTGGAAGGCGACCGGCGAAATGATCATCGCGGTGGCCGCGGCGGCGGACAGCAGGGCGACGATGTAGACGTCCCGCTGGAATTCCGAGGTCCGGGTGAAACCGTTGCTGAACGGCAGGGTCAGCAGGAAGGCGAAGAGGATCTGCACCCCGGTCTGCGCGACCCGCAACTCCTGGAGGAGGTCGGCGAAGTTGCGCTGCCAGCGCTGCTTCTCGGTTTCCTTGGACACCCGCTACCTCCAGGGAAGACGCTACTGCCGGTGAGGGCTCCCCACCGGCAGTACCGCCTGTGCCCCGTCGCGCCGGGCGTGAAACCGGTTCAGGACCCGCGGCGGATCCGGCCCGCGTACCGGGCCTCCAGCTCCGCGTTGTGCTCGTCGCCGCCGGTGATGTTGGCGGACAGGTAGACCGGGGGCCGCTCCCCCGCCGCGAGCAGCCGGGCGACCACCTCCGCGACGATCTGCTGGGCCAGCAGCGCGGCGGTGATCGAGGACACCGCGCCCACCGCGCCGCCGCCGGGCAGCGGCAGGGTGGCGTCGCCGTACGGGGCGCCGTTGTCCAGCACCACGTCCGCGAAGTCGGCGAGCTTGCGCCCGGACGGGTGGCGCGAGGTCATCCGGGCCGAGTGCTGCGCCGAGGTGATCGCCACCAGCCCGTGCCCGCGCTCCTTGACGACGGCGGCGAACTCGACCATGGCGCCGTTCACCCCGGAGTTGGAGGCGAGCACGAACACGTCCTGCGGCCGGACCGGGGCCAGCTCGTAGAGGCGGTGCGCCACGGCCGGCTCACGCTCCAGCTTCGGGCCGAGCACGTCGGCCGGCTCGCCGCCGTGCAGCACCAGGTCGCGCAGGGCGATCCGGTTGGTGGGGACCAGGCCGCCGGCCCGGCCGGCGATCTCCATGGCGAGGGCCTCCGAGTGGCCCGTGCCGAACGCGTGCACCACCCCGTCGGCGCGCAGCGACTCGGCGATCAGGTCGGCCGCCCGGGCCACGTTCTCCCGCTGGTCGGCGGCGACCCGGGCGATCGTCTCGGTCACGATCGCCAGGTACGCCTCGGCGCTCACCGTCATGCTTCCTCCGTCCCTCGGGGTCGGGCCAGCCACTCGACCGCGAAGTCGACCGCCACCCGCTGCCTCATCAACCGGCCCGTCCCGTCGCCGACCGGCCCGAGCCGCACCGCACCGGTGGCCTCCAGGTCGGCGCCGAGCCGGGCGAAACACTCCTCGTCCAGGTCCACGTCGTCCCACCACACCCACTCCCGGCCGCCGTCGCCGGTCAGCACGGCCGCGCCGCAGCGCTGCCGGGGCGGCGCCGGTTGCCGGTACTCCGCCAGGTGCAGGGACGTGTTGCTGCCGTGGTCCACGCCGAGCAGCAGCACGTCGGCGTCGAGATCGTAGAGGCGGGCCAGCGGGGAGCCCTCGCCCAGCATGTCGGCCCGCGCATGGCCGTCGACGATCGGCGCCGCGGCCGGCCCGAGCGCGGCGAACGAGACGAACGGATGGTCGCTGCGCCGCGCCCCCGGCCAGGTGCGGACCAGCTCGGCCAGCGCGCCCATGAACCGGCTCGGTGTCACCGCCGGGTCGAAGCCGGGCATCTCGTCGCGGATCACCGGCCACCAGTCCGCCGGCACCGGCGGGTTGCTCCACCCCGCCGGGTCGCTGTTCTCCGGCGTGTGGGTGGGCACCACCACCGTGCCGGCCGGGCCGAGCACGTCGCGCAGGGCGAGCAGCACGGCCTCCGGGCCGCCGCAGAGGAAGCCCAACGGGCGCAGGGAGGCGTGCACGAGAACGGTCCCGCCGGGGCGTACCCCCAGGTCGCGGAGCTGGGCGGCGAGCGACGCGCGGGTGTGCGGCCGGGCCGACGCGGGGCTCGCGGTCATCGGCCGGCGCGGGCCAGGATCGCCGCGGCCAGCGGGCCGGGCGCCTCGTCCGGGATCCAGTGGGTGACGTCGGGCAGCACCACCAAGCGGTAGTCGCCGGTGACGTGGGCCGCGCACGCGTCGGCGGCGGTCCGCCCGATCGCCACGTCCCGGTCGCTCCAGACGAACGTGGTCGGCACGCCCACCGGCCCGACGGCCGTCATGTCCGCCCCGGTCATGGCCCGATACCAGTTCAACGCCGCGGTCAGCGCGCCCGGCTCGCGCATCGGGTCGGCGTAGCGGGCCACCCGGTCGGCGTCACCCACCCCGGACAGCATCCGGCGCAGGGTCGCCGCGCGGAACGCCAGCAGCACCTTCTCCGCCTTGCCCGGCTTGCGGAACAGGGCGATGTAGGAGGAGCGGGCCTTCTGCCGCGGGTCGGTGGCGAGCGCATGCCCCATGGCGGCCGGGTGCGGCACCGACACCGCGGTCAGCGTGCGCACCCGCTCCGGGTGCGCCGCCGCCAGGCCCCACGCCACGATCGCGCCCCAGTCGTGGCCGACCAGGTGGGCGGCGGTCACCCCGAGCGCGTCCAGCACGGCGGCCGCGTCGGCCACCAGCTCCGGAATCCGGTACGCCCCGACGTCCGCCGGCCGGGCGCCGGGCGAGTAGCCGCGCTGGTCGAGCGCGTAGGTGCGCAGCCCGGCCGCGTGCAGCGCGGGGGTCACCTCGTCCCACTCACCGGAGTGCTGCGGGAAGCCGTGCAGCAGCAGGACGGGCTCACCGCCCTCGGGGCCGCCGGTGCGTACCTCGAACGTCAGCCCTCGCGCCTCGACCCGCATGGCCGCCACCCTAACGGGCGATCGCCCTGCTGGGCCCGACGGCGGGGTCGGTGCTAGCGTCTGCGACGAGACAACTTCACATCCGACAGGGGAGCGCACAGCGCTGAGAGTGCGGGCCGGTGCCCGCAGACCCTCGAACCTGATCTGGGTAATGCCAGCGCAGGGAGTTCGGTCGACCTCCAGCCGCGCCGCCGTCCGGTGACCACCGGGCGCGGCGTGCGTCTTCTCCTGGTTCGCCTCACAGAACTGGGAGCAACCATGGACAGCACCAACCGGTGGCGCACCATCGACATCGTCGTGGCCTCCGTGCTCGCGGTGGCGTTCGGCATCATCTTCTGGGCCTGGGGCCTGCTCTGGAACGGGCCGGCCGACGCCGTTCCGCTGCCCGGTCGCGCCGTCCTGTACGGCGTCTGGCTGGTGCCGGCCGTGCTGGGCGCCCTCGTCGTCCGGAAGCCGGGCGCGGCGCTCTTCACCCTCACCCTGGCCGCGCTGGTCTCTGTGGCGCTGGGCACGAGCTGGGGCTGGACGATCGTCGTGCAGGGCCCGCTGGAGGCGGCCGCCGCCGAGCTGGCTTTCGCGCTCTTCGCGTACCGCAGCTACCGGCTGCCCGTGGCGCTGCTCGCCGCGACGCTGGCCGGCCTCGCGGCGGCGATCTACGACGTCTTCGTCTGGTACCCGGGCACCGCGTGGGGCAGCTTCCGCCTGCCCTACATCCTGCTGACCGCCGCCAGCTCGCTGGTGGTGGCCGGACTGGGCAGCGTCGCCCTCACCCGGGCCCTGGCCAACACGGGTGTCCTCGACCGCTTCCCCGCCGGCCGCGAACGCGCCGCCGTCTGACCGCCCCCGCCGACCGTGTTGATCAAGGAGTTTGCGTCGGCCGAGGCGGTTTTCCAGACGCGAACTCCTTGATCAACCAAGCTGGGGCCGGGAGGGCCGGAGGGAGGTGGCGCGGTGGGAGCCGTGAGCCTGCGGGGGTTCGGGTGGCGGCACGCCGGGCGGAAGGGCTGGGCCGTGCGCGGGGTGGACCTGCGCGTCGAGGTTGGCGAGCGGGTGTTGCTGCTCGGGGCTTCCGGGGCCGGTAAGAGCACGCTGCTGGCGGCGCTGGCCGGGTTGCTGCCGGAGGACTCCGGCGAGCAGGAGGGCACCGTCGAGATCGACGGGCTCGACCCGCGCAAGGCCCGGGAACGCGTCGGCGTCGTCTTCCAGGACCCGGAGAGCCAACTGGTGATGGCCCGCTGCGGCGACGACGTGGCGTTCGGGTTGGAGAACCGGGGAGTGCCCGCCGACGAGATCTGGCCCCGGGTGGACGAGGCGCTGCGCCGGGTCGGCTTCCCCTACCACCGGGACCGGCCCACGGCCGCGCTGTCCGGCGGCGAACAGCAGCGGCTCGCCCTGGCCGGGGCACTCGCCCTGCGGCCGGGACTGCTGTTGCTCGACGAGCCCACCGCCAATCTCGACCCGGCCGGCGCCACCCTCGTCCGGCAGGCCGTCGCGGACGCCGTCGACGCCGACACCACACTGATCCTGGTCGAGCACCGGGTCGCCGAGGCGCTGCCGCTGGTCGACCGGGTGGTCGTGCTGGAGCCCGGCGGCGGCGTGCGGGCCGACGGGCGCCCCGACGCGGTCTTCGCCGCGCACGGCGACGCGCTGGCCGACGCCGGGGTCTGGGTGCCCGGCCACACCGTGCCGCCCCGGCACGCCAGCACGCCGCCCGGCGAGGTGTTGCTCACCGCCGACCGGCTCGGCCTGCCTCCCCGGCTGGCCCCCACCGACCTTCGGGTACGCGCCGGCGAAGCGCTCGCCGTCCTCGGCCCCAACGGCGCCGGCAAGTCCACCCTGGCCCTGCTGCTCGGCGGGCTGCTCCGCCCCGGCACCGGTACGGTCACGGCCACCCCGGCCCTGGCCGGCCGGGACGCGGGAACTCCCCCGCACCGCTGGCGGGCGCCCGCCCTGGCCCGGCGGATCGGCTCGGTCTTCCAGGACCCGGAGCACCAGTTCGTCACCGGCACCGTCCGGGACGAGCTGGCCCTCGGACCCCGCCGCACCGGCCAGCCCGAGCCCGCCGTGACGGCGACGGTGGACGCCCTGCTGGCGCGGCTGCGCCTGGACCGGCTGGCCGGGGCCAACCCGTACACCCTCTCCGGCGGCGAGGCCCGGCGGCTGAGCGTGGCGACCGCCCTGGCCACCGCGCCCCGCCTGCTGATCTGCGACGAGCCCACCTTCGGCCAGGACCGGCGGACCTGGCGGGAACTCATCGACCTCTTCGCCGAGCTGCGCGACGCCGGCCACGGCGTCGTCGCGGTCACCCACGATCCCGACTTCGTGGCCGCACTCGCAGACCGGACCGTCACCCTGGAGCGTCGATGAAGGCCGCCGCACCCCGGACCCGGCCAGACCGGACCCTCACCCTGGAGCGCCGATGAAGGCCGCCGCACCCCGGACCCGGCCACACCGCACCGTCACCCTGGAGCGCCGGACGTCCGGAGGCCGGCCGTGATCGGCGTCGAACCCGTCGCGGCGGCGGGCGCGCCGCTGGCCCGGCGCAACCCGGTGGCGAAGCTGGCCGCCGCGTTGCTCTTCTCGGTCGTCCTGATCGCCACCCTGGACCCGGTCGCCCCGGCGATCGCCATCGCGGTCGAGTTGGCCGTGCTGCCGCTGTTCGGCATCCGCTACCGGGTGCTGGCCCGGCGGGCCTGGCCGCTGCTGGCCGGCGCCGGCGGCATCCTGGTCACCCTTGTGCTCTTCGCCGCCGACCGGTCCGGCCCGGTGCTGCTCGCGGTTGGTCCGCTGCTGGTCACCCAGGGAGTGCTGGTCACCGCGCTGGGCCTGGTGCTGCGCATGCTCGCGGTGGCGCTGCCGGGGATCATCGTGTTCGCCACCACCGACGCGACCGACCTGGCCGACGCGCTGATCCAGAACGCGAAGGCGCCCGCCCGGTTCGCCATCGGGGCGCTGGCCGCGTTCCGGCTGGTGCCGCTGCTGGAGGACGAGTGGCGGATGATCAGCATGGCGCGCCGGGCCCGGGGCGTGGACGCCGGCCGCAACCCGGTGGCCAAGCTGCGGCTGTTCGGGTCGACGGCGTTCGCGCTGCTGGTCGGGGCGATCCGGCGGGGCACCCGGCTGGCCGTCGCCATGGACGCCCGGGGCTTCGACGCAGGCACCCCGCGTACGGTCGCCCGGCGGCAGCGCTTCACCCGGGCCGACACCCTGCTGGTCGTCGCCGCCGGGGCGCTCGGCGCGGCGGCGCTGACGGTCAGCGTGCTGCTGGGCACCTTCCGCCCGCTGATCGGCTGAGCCCCGCTACCGCCGCGGCTGGGCCACCCCGCTCCGGTACGCCAGCACCACCGCCTGCACCCGGTCCCGCACCCCGAGCTTGGCGAAGATGCGGTTCACGTGCGTCTTCACGGTCGCCTCGCCGACGAAGAGCCGGTCGGCGATCTCCCGGTTGGACAGGCCGAGGGCCATCATCCGCAGCACCTCGGTCTCGCGCGCGGTCAGGTCGGCGAGGCTCGGGTGGGCGACCACCGACGCGGTCGCGGTGTAGTGGTCGATCAGACGGCGGGTGATCGACGGGGAGAGCAGGGCGTCGCCCCGGGCCGCGGTCCGCACCGCCTCGGCCAGCTCGCGGGGCGGAGTGGTCTTGAGCATGAACCCGGAGGCGCCGGCGCGCAGCGCCCGGTAGACGTACTCGTCGAGGTCGAAGGTGGTCAGCATGATGATCCGGATGTCGCTCCGCGCCGCCAGGATCCGCTCGGTGGCGGCGATCCCGTCCACCGGTGCCATGTGGATGTCCATGAGCACCACGTCGGGAGCGAAGCGGGTCGCCAACTGCACGGCCTCCTCGCCGTCGGCCGCGTCGGCGACCACCTCGAGGTCCGGCTGGGCGGTGAGGATCATGCGGAGCCCGCCCCGCACCAGCGCCTCGTCGTCGGCGATGAGGACCCGGGTCATCCGGTGGTCCCCGCCGTGGCCAGTGCGCCGGCCGACGCTTCGGCGTCGAAGGGCAGCGTGACGCGTACCTCGAAGCCGCCCCGCGGGCGGGGACCGGCGTTCACGGTGCCGCCGAACAGCTCCACCCGCTCCCGGATGCCGGTCAGGCCGTGCCCGGTGCCGGCGTTCCGCCGGGCCGGGCCGGCACCGTCGTCCGCGACGTGCAACTGGAGGGCGTCGCCCGCCACCTCGATCGACACGGCGACGGTCGCGCCCGGCGCGTGCCGGGCGGCGTTGGTCAGCGCCTCCTGAAGGATCCGGTAACCACTGACGTCCGCGGCGGCCGGGATCGCGTCGAGGTCACCCGTGACGGTCACGTCGATCCGCCCGCCGGCCAGGGTCACCCCGGCGGTCAGCGCGTCGAGCCGCTGCAACGACGGCAGTCCGTCCGGGGCCGCCTCCGCGCCGCGGAGGATCACCAGCAGCCGGCGCAGCTCGGTGACCACCTCGCGCCCGACCTCCTGCACCGCGTCGAGGGACGCGCGGGCCTGACCCGCGTCCGAGTCGAGCACCGCCTGCGCCGCGGCGGCCTGCAGCACCATCACCGAGACCCCGTGCGACACGATGTCGTGCAGTTCGCGCGCCACCCGCAGCCGTTCGTCCGTCCGGGCGGCGGCCTCGCGCTCGGCGGCCAGCGCCACCAGCCGGGCCGCCTGCGCCCGCCGCATCCGCACGGCGTATCCGGGGCCGAGCACGGCGAGCCCCACGAACAGGATGAAGACCCAGTCGGAGTCGCCGGCCATGGCGTTCTCGATGCCGAGCGGGAGGAGATAGCCGGCCGCGGCGACCGGGACCGCGGCCCGGCCACCCACCGCGACACAGGCGAAGGTGGCCGCCACCAGCGCCAGGAGCGGCACGACCGGCCACTCCGGCAGGACCGGCGTGAAGCTCTGCGCGGTGAAACAGGCCCCGGCGACGACGGCGGCCGTCCGGGGGTACGCCGTGCAGCCGGCCACCGCGAGGCCGTAACCGACCAGCAGCACGGTGAGGACGGCGAGCCAGCCGGTGGAGAGCGCGGCGAGGTCCGGCCCCTCCCCCTCGACGTAGCCGGCCAGCGGGACGTACAGCTCGGCCAGGCCGAACGCGAACAGCGCGGCCCCGGCGAGCGAGGTGGCCGCACCGCGCCACCGGGCCCGGACGTCGAGGGCAGACATGCCGGAAGGGTAGCCACGGCGGGCGGCTCTCCGCGTCCACCCACGGGTGTAGCGACGGCCGCCGACACTCCACCCGGGGCTCAACTTCCGCGCCGACGACCCGGGCCGGGTGTGGCTCCTAGCGTCCCTCCCACGACTTCGAGAGGAGACACTGATGGACGACAGCACTGGCGGGCGGACCGGCCGGCGGCTCACCGCGGGCGCCCTGCTCGGCGGCGGCGTGGTGTACGGCGTCGCGAACGCCTTCTACTGGGTGATGTTCCCGGACGACGTGGCCGACACCGCCGGGAACGTGGCGGTGGCCGCCGGAAACCTGGGCGCGTGGCGGGTGGAGACCGTGCTGTTCGCGCTGGCCCACCTGCTGCTGCTGCCCGCGACGCTCGGGCTGGCCGCCACGCTGCACCCGCGCAAGCCGGTGGCCGCCATGATCGGCGGGGCCACGGCGCTGCTCGGGCTCTACTTCTCGACCGTCCACCTGTGGCAGTACAACGCCTTCTTCGGGGCCCTGGCCGGCGGCGGTGTGGACGCCGACGCCGCCCGCCCGGTGACGACCGCGATCGACGGGGATCCGTTCGTGATGGCCTCGTTCGCGGTGTGGCTGCTCGGCTGGCTGGTCGGCCTCCTCGTGCTGGCCTTCGGCGCCTGGCGGGCCCGCCTCGTGGCCCTCTGGGTGCCGCTGCTGCTCACCGCCGGGCAGTTGCTGGACCTGGTCGGCTCGGGCGTCCCGGTCAAGCTGGCGGTGAGTGCGCTCATGGTGGCCGGCTTCGTGGGCCTGGCTCTCGGCGTGGCGCGACGGCGCAGTGTCGAGGCGCCGGCCGGGACGGCGACCCCGGCGACCGCCGCCGCCTGAGGGGCGAACGCGGGCGCGAGGGCACCGCCCGCGGCTTCGGGTGCAGTTGTCGTCGCCGCGGCGGCGACAACTGCACCCGACACGGCCTCAGCTGCGCCGGAAGGCGTAGAACCGGGTCTGACCGGCGCGCTGGCTGCGCCCCCCGAGCCGGGCGTCGCGACCGGCCGGCGGGCCGGCCTTCGGCGGCGGCGGCGTGTCGGCACGGCCGGGCAGGGTCACCGGCGCGACGGGCGCCACGGTGAGCGCGTCGAGATCCGGCGGGGTGAGGTCCACCGGGGACGGCGCGGGCTTCTGGAGCTTCTTCGGACTGCGCTTGGCGGGCATACGCTGCCTCCTGACTGTCGGGCACCCGTGGGCACGGCGAGCGGGGAACACCCGGGCGGTCCGACGAGGCATGCGACGCCGCCACCCGACGGTGGCGCGGAGAATGCGGGACGCCCGGGGCGCACGATCCACGGCGGTACGCACGGTGGACCGGGCCTTCGAGAGGTGGGCGTCAGTTACGCATGAGAGCACGCTAACCCACCCCCGGGCCGCCCGCAGCCGAATTACGGGCACGACCGGCGAGGACCGACCGCGACCATGCCCTCACCCGCCGTCGACGTCCCGGCCCGGCCCCGCACCGACCGCGATACGGTCGCAGCACGGGCACCGGAGACGAGGGGTGGCGGTACGCATGGCACAGCAGGCGACGGCGCAGATCGGGGTCACCGGTCTGGCGGTGATGGGCCGCAACCTGGCCCGGAACCTGGCCCGCAACGGTTTCACCGTGGCGGTGCACAACCGCTCGCCGGAGCGCACCCGCAGCCTGGTGGCCGAGCACGGCGACGAGGGCACGTTCGTGCCCTCGGAGTCGATGGCCGACTTCGTCGCCTCGCTGGAGCGCCCCCGCGCCGTGATCGTCATGGTGAAGGCGGGCGCCCCCACCGACACGGTGATCGACGAGCTGGTCCCGCTGCTGGAGGAGGGGGACATCGTCGTCGACTGCGGCAACGCGCACTTCGCCGACACCCGCCGCCGGGAGGAGGCGCTGCGCGGGCACGGGCTGCACTTCGTCGGCACCGGCGTCTCCGGCGGCGAGGAGGGCGCGCTGCGCGGGCCGAGCATCATGCCGGGCGGCTCGGCCGAGTCCTACCGGAAGCTCGGCCCGATCTTCGAGCGCATCGCCGCGCAGGTGGACGGCGTCCCGTGCTGCCGGCACATCGGACCGGACGGCGCCGGCCACTTCGTGAAGATGGTCCACAACGGCATCGAGTACGCGGACATGCAGCTCATCGCCGAGGCGTACGACCTGCTGCGGGCCGGCCTGTCGGCGAGCCCGGCGGAGATCGCGGAGATCTTCCGCGAGTGGAACGGCGGCGAGCTGGAGTCCTTCCTCATCGAGATCACCGCCGAGGTGCTCGGGCACGGCGACGCGGCCACCGGCCGGCCCTTCGTGGACGTGGTGCTCGACCAGGCCGAGCAGAAGGGCACCGGCCGGTGGACCGTGCAGAGCGCGCTGGACCTCGGCATCCCGATCACCGGCATCGCCGAGGCCACGTTCGCCCGGTCGCTCTCGGGGCACGCCGACCAGCGTGCCGCCGCCCGCCGCGCGTTCCCCGACGCGGGCGAGAAGTGGCAGGTGGACGACCGGGACACGTTCGTCGAGGACGTCCGGCGGGCGCTGCTGGCCAGCAAGATCGTCGCGTACGCGCAGGGCTTCGACCACATCCGTGCCGGCAGCCGGGAGTACGACTGGGACATCGACCTGGGCGGCACCGCCACCATCTGGCGGGGCGGCTGCATCATCCGGGCCCGTTTCCTGGACCGGATCCGGGAGGCGTACGACACGGAGCGGGACCTGCCGACGCTGCTGGTCGCCCCCTGGTTCGCCGACCGGGTCGGCGCCGGGGTCCCGGCCTGGCGGCGGGTGGTGGCCGACGCGGCCCGGGCGGGCGTGCCCACCCCGGCCTTCTCGTCGTCGCTGGCCTACTTCGACGCGTTGCGGGCCGAGCGGCTGCCGGCCGCGCTGATCCAGGGGCTGCGGGACAACTTCGGCGCGCACACCTATCACCGGGTGGACCGGGAGGGGTCGTTCCACACCCTGTGGGCGGGCGACCGCTCGGAGGTGGCGGGCTGATCGCGCTCAGGCGAGCCCGGCGTGCATCTCCCAGACGAGGATCTCCGCCGGCTCGGCGGCGGTCACCCGCTGGCCCCCGGCCATGGTGATCCGGGCCGCGTCGCCCTCGTCGAGCCGCCCGGCCGCCTCCAGGGTCACGCCGCCGCTGGGCACGTAGAGGTGCAGGAAGGGCGCATCGGGCAGGTTCACCGAGTCGCCGGGAGCGAGCCGGGCGGCGTGCAGGGTGGCGTACCGGTTGCGGATCCGGATGGCGGAGGCGCCGTCGTACCGGTCCATCCCGGAGGCGACCGGCACGAGGCCGCCCCGCAGCAGCTCGTCGCCGATCTCCAACTGCTCGTAGCCAGGGTCGATCCCCTCCTCGTCGGGGAGCACCCACATCTGCACGAAGTGGACCGGGTCCTGGTGCGGGGCGGTGTTCTCCAGCCGCCACGAGTCGTTCTTCTCCGAGTGCAGGATGCCGGTGCCGGCGCTCATCCGCTGGGCCAGGCCCGGGTAGATGACGCCGGAGTGGCCCGTGGAGTCCTGGTGCACGAGGGAACCCCGCAGCACCCAGGTCACGATCTCCATGTCCTGGTGCGGGTGGGTCTCGAACCCGGTGCCCGGGTGCACCACGTCGTCGTTGTTGACCAGCAGCAGCCCGTGGTGGGTGTTGGCCGGGTCGTAGTGCCGGGAGAACGAGAAGGAGTGCTTGGAGTCGAGCCAGGACAACCGGGTGGCGAACCGGTCGGCGGCCCGGCGTACGTCCACGGCCGGGGCGGGTGCGACAGCGGTCACCAGGCACGCTGCCCGGTTTCGGTGGGCGCCCAGGTCAGCGCCGGCTCGCCGGTGGCCAGCTCGCCGATCTCCCCGGCGCGGACGGCGGGGGCGTGGCCGAGTTCGTCGCAGTGCTGCTCGGCGATCTCCGCGCAGATCTCGGCGACCTGTTCGCAGATCGGGCTGCCCAGGTCCGCCGCGTTCAACGCCATGATCATTTTGAACCGGAGATCGTGCATCCTCCACCCCCGTGGCGGGCGCGTCCCGGCGGCGCGCCCTCGCGCCGATCGTACGCGCGGGCGCCCCGCTCCCAGCCGGAAAGCCGGATGCGGGGCGCCCGCGACACGGGCCGCCGCAACACCGCGGCGGACCGTGGACGTCACCAGAACCGACGGCGCTTGGCCTTCTGCGGCCGCAGCATGTCGGCGCCCTTGGTGAGCAGTCGGCTCACCCCGGTCGGGCCGCGACGGGCCTCCAGGGAGTGGCTGAGCCGGCGCGCGCCGGCCGCCGCCAGCGGCACGGCGACCGCCATGACCGCCCACTGGGCAATCCGCTTCTGAATCATGTGGGTTCACCTCCGCAATCTGCCTGCTGTCCGGATTGATACCCAGCAGGTGGCGTCGGTAAGCGCGACCTCAGGTGGTGGGGGCCACCGGATTGGGCAGCGCGCCGCCGAAGCGGCGGTCCCGCTGGGCGTAGAGCTCGCAGGCGTACCAGAGGTGCCGGCGGTCGAAGTCCGGCCAGAGGGTGTCGAGGAACACCAGCTCCGCGTAGGCGGTCTGCCAGAGCAGGAAGTTGGAGGTGCGCTGCTCCCCGGACGGGCGGAGGAAGAGGTCAACCTCGGGGACCTCCGGGTGGTAGAGGTATTTCGCGATGGTCTTCTCGGTGACCTTGCCCGGGTCGATCCGGCCGGCGGCCGCGTCGCGGGCGATCGCGGCGGCCGCGTCGGCGATCTCCGCCTGACCGCCGTAGTTGACGCAGAACTGGAGGGTCAGCGTCGAGTTGCCCCGGGACATCTCCTCGGCGGTCTGCAGCTCGGAGATGACGCTCTTCCAGAGCCGCCCGGCCCGACCCGACCAGACCACCCGGACGCCCAGGTCGACGAGCTGGTCGCGGCGGCGCCGGATGACGTCCCGGTTGAAGCCCATGAGGAAGCGGACCTCGTCCGGCGAGCGCCGCCAGTTCTCGGTCGAGAAGGCGTACGCCGACAGGTAGGGGATGCCCAGCTCGATCGCGCCCTCGATGGTGTCGAACAGGCTGTGCTCGCCCTGCTCGTGACCCTTGGTCCGGGGCAGCCCACGCTCCTTGGCCCAGCGGCCGTTGCCGTCCATCACCACGGCGACGTGCTTCGGCAGGGCCTCGGCCGGCAGGGCCGGCGGGCGGGCGCCGGAGGGGTGCGGAGTCGGTGGCACCGGCTCGCGCCGGCCGGCCCTCATCGATCGGATCACTCGGTAATCTCCCTGTTCACACCAGCGACGGCGGGCCCGTCGCCGGTGCGCGGCGGGACCACACCCGGCCCCGCGCCGCCGGGCGGCGGGACCGCGCGGGACGCCGGGGCACCCCGGTCGACCAGCGGCAGCGAGCGTAGCGCGCGTTCCAGGTGCCACTGGAGGTGCGCCGCGACCAGGCCGCTGCACTCGCGGCGCACGCCGGTCTCGGTGGCGTCGGCGTACACCCAGTCGCCGGTGGTCAGCGCGGACATCAGCTCGATGGTGGCCGGCGCGGGATGGGCGGCGCCCGGGGGCCGGCAGTCCGGGCAGACCGCGCCCCCGGCCGGCACGGAGAACGCCCGGTGCCGCCCCGGTGTGCCGCACACCGCGCACGCGATCAGCGCCGGAGCCCAGCCCGCGAAGGCCATGCCGCGCAGCAGGTAGGCGTCGAGCACCAGGGTGGTGGCGTGCTCGCCGGTGGCCAGCGAGCGCAGCGCGCCGAGGGTGAGCTGGAACAGCCGCAGCGAGGGTTCCCGCTCGATCGGGGTGAGCCGCTCGGCGGTCTCGGCGATCGCGCTGGCCGCCGTGTAGCGGGGGTAGTCGCCGAGGAACCGCTTGCCGTAGAGGTCGATCCCCTCGGCCTGGCTGATGGTGTGCAGAGAGCTGCCGTGGTTGCCCTTGGGGTCGCCGGCGAGCTGGAGGTCGACGTGCCCGAACGGCTCCAGCCGGGCGCCGAACTTGCTGGTCGTGCGGCGGACGCCCCGGGCCACCGCGCGCAGCCGGCCGTGCCGGCGGGTGAGCAGGGTGATGATCCGGTCGGACTCCCCCAGCTTCTGCACGCGCAGCACCACCGCGTCGTCGCGGTAGAGCTGTCGGCGATATCCGGCCATCGGTCCATTCTCCCTCGGGGTGCGATCTCAGGGTCTCCTCGGGGTGGATCGGCGGTCGAACCCGGATGCGCCGCCCGCACGGTCGGCCGTAGCGTCCTGGCCATGGCTCTGCACCGGACCGCCGTGGCCGCCGCCGCGGCCGCCTCCCTGATCGTCCTCGCCGGGTGTGACACCCTGTCGTTCCGCCGCCTCGACTACGACCAGACCGAGCAGGTGAAGATCACCAAGATCACCCTGCCGGCAGGCGGTGCGGGTGACGTGACGATCCGGGCCACCGGTTCGGCCGACCAGGTGCGGATCAAGCGGATCGTCCGCTACGAGGGCGGGGAGCCGAACACCCGCTACGAGATCAAGGGCGACGAGCTGGTGCTGCCGAGCGACTGCGGCTCCCGGTGCACGGTCTCCTGGGAGGTGACCGCCCCGGAGGGGGTGACGGTGCGGGGTGAGACCAGCTCCGGGAACGTCTCGCTGCACCGGGTCGGCCCGGTGGACTTCACTCTGAAGTCCGGCGACATCAACGTGACCGAGGCCCGCGGCGAGGTCCGCGCCGCCACCACGTCGGGGAACATCGAGGTGGTCGACGCGACCGGCCCGGTCCGGCTGCGCGCCTCCTCCGGTGACATCAGCGCCCGCCGGCTCGCCGGCGGGGTGGACGCGGAGGCCACCTCGGGCAACCTCGTCGTCGAGCTGGACCAGCCGGCCGCGGCCCGGCTGCACGCGACCAGCGGCGACGTCGACCTGACCGTGCCCGAGGGCCGGTACCGGGTGCGGGCGGACGCGAAGTCCGGCGACACCGATCTCGCCGTGCCGAACGACCCGGGCGCGTCCCTGCTGCTCGACGTCTCCGCCACCAGCGGCAACGTGACGGTCAAGCAGCGCTGAGGGCGGTCGCCGGTCAGCCGGGGGCCCGTCCCGCCCGCTCCGGCGCCCGGCGCGGGCCCGGCACCCGGGCGCCCGCGGTCGCCAGTTCGGTGCCCGCGCCGGCGGGCGCCGGGCTGGCCGGTGCGGCCGCCGCCCGCTCGGCCACGGTCCGCCGGGGGCGGCCCGGCACCAGTTCCGGGGTACGCCGGGCAGCCCGGTCCTCGACCCAGCCGACCAGCAGGGTGACCACGCCGACCAGCGCGAACACCAGCGCCACCCGGATCGCCAGCCCGAGCAGGTCCTGGTGCGACCAGCCGACCACGTCGACCAGCGGGGTGAGCGCCACCACGAACGGCATGTGCCAGAGGTAGACGGTCAGCGCGCGCCGGTTCAGCACGGTGACCACCCGGCCCAGCACCGGCGTGCGGTCGACCCAGGCCGCCCCCGCGGGCGCCCGGCCGATCGCCACCAGGATGAACGCCGCCGACCACAGCGCATTGCCCAGGTGGATGTCGTTCAGGTCGTGGCCGCGCGGCCCCGGGTGGGTGAAGATCCAGCCCAGCCCGGCCGCGCTGAGGGCGAGCGCAAGCGGCACGAGCACCCGGTTGGCCGTGCGGCGCAGCAGGCCGTCGTGGTGGGCGAAGCCGAGCACCCAGGCCCCGAAGTACAGGCCGAACTCGCGCAGCACGGTCGGCGGGTCCGCCAGCACGCCGAACTCGATCGCCGCCAGCAGCGCGTACGGGGCCAGCAGGGTGGGCAGCGGGGCCCGGCGGAACAGCCACAGCGCCACCGGCGAGGCCAGCACGAACCAGAGGTAGTCCCGCAGGTACCAGATCGGGCTCAGCGCGAGGGCGCCCCAGTGGTTGGCCGGCGGGTCGCTGACCGGGAAGAGCCAGAGCAGCACCTTCGGGGTGAGCGGCAGCCCGGTGAGCAGCATGGCCGGCACGAAGACCGCGGCGAGCACCCAGAGCGACGGCAGCAGCCGGCGCAGTCGCCGCCCCACGGCCGGTACGCCGCTCCGGTCCAGCGACGCGGCCATCAGCGAGCCCGCGAGCGCGAACATCACCGACATGGCCGGGAAGACCAGGGTCAGCGTCGCCCATCCGGTGACGTGGTAGACGACGACTCGAATGATGGCCAGGGAGCGGAGCAGGTCGAGATATCGGTTTCGCATCAGCTCGCGGGGGCGTCGGGGGCGGGGGGCTAACTCCTCCCCTACCCTCCGATCCGCCCGGACGAAACGATGCGCGGGCCGGGGTCAAAAGTGAAACATTCCATAAAGCAGACCGATCCGGACCATCCCGGCGACTCCGCAACGCGAACCGCCGGCACCGAGGATTCGGGGCCGGCGGTTCGGGGCGTACGGGGTCAGAAGCCGAGCTTGCGCAGCTGCTTCGGGTCGCGCTGCCAGTCCTTCGCGACGCGGACGTGCAGGTCCAGGTAGATCCGGGTGCCGAGCAGCTCCTCGATCTGCCGGCGGGCCGTGATGCCGACCTGCTTGAGCCGGCTGCCGCGGTGACCGATCACGATCGCCTTCTGGCTGGGCCGCTCCACGTAGACGTCGGCGTAGATCTTCGTGACGCCGCCCTCGGGGATCATCTCCTCGACGACCACGGCGATGGAGTGCGGCAGCTCGTCCCGGACCCCCTCCAGGGCGGCCTCCCGGACCAGCTCGGCCACGAGCACCTGCTCCGGGTCGTCGGTGAGCATGTCGTCCGGGTAGAGCTGCGGCGACTCCGGCAGGTAGCCGGTCATCACGTCGACGAGCGTGTCCACCTGGTGGCCCGAGACGGCGCTCACCGGCACCACGTCGGCGAACTCGCCCAGCTCGCTCACGGCGAGCAGTTGCTCGGCCAGCCGCTTCTTGTCCACCAGGTCGGTCTTGGTGACCACGGCCAGCACGGTGGCCCGCAGGCTGGCCAGTTCGCCGGTGATGAACCGGTCGCCCCGCCCGATCGGCTCGTTCGCCGGGATGCAGAGGCCGATCACGTCGACCTCGCTCCAGGTCTCCCGGACCAGGTCGTTCAGCCGCTCGCCGAGCAGCGTGCGGGGACGGTGCAGGCCCGGGGTGTCGACCAGCACGAGCTGCGACTCCGGCCGGTGCAGCACCGCCCGGATGATGTGCCGGGTGGTCTGGGGCTTGTTCGAGGTGATCGCGATCTTGGTGCCGACGATCGCGTTGGTCAGCGTCGACTTGCCGGCGTTCGGCCGCCCGACGAAGCAGCCGAAACCCGCCCGGTAGGGACGCTGCTGGGCCTCGCTCACTCGACCACCGTGCCGAGGACGGCGCCGTCCGGGGCGGCCACGTGGATCGGCGCGTCGGCGGAGAGGTCGCGGACCGCGGCGTGCCCCGCGCCGTCCAGCGTCGAGGCCTCGGTCACCACGACCGCGGCCTCCAGCCGGCTCGCGCCCGCCGCCACCGCCGAGGCGACCGCGAGCTGGAGCGCGGTCAGGGTCAGCGACGGCAGCGCCACGCTGGCCGCCGCGTACGTCCGGCCGTCCTGGTCGCGGACCGCCGCGCCCTCCACGGCGCCGACCCGGCCCCGCGCGCCCCGGGCCAGGACGACCAGCTTGCCGTCCTCGGCGCTCAGCTCGCCCGGGTCGGACGGGGTGGGCCGGGCGGCCGGCACGGCGGGTGACTCAGGCATCGGCGGGTTGCCTCTCCTCGGAACGGTTCTGGTTGCCACGGGGATCGGCCTGCTCGCCGCGCCCCGCGCTGTCCGGCGCGTCGCCCGGCTCGACCCGGCTGACCAGCACGGTGTCGATCCGGTTGCGCCGCCCGGTGGTGCCCTCGGCGATCAGCCGCAGCCCGGCCACCTCGGCCCCGGAACCGGGGATCGGCACCCGGCCGAGCGCCTGGGCGAGCAGGCCACCGACCGTCTCCACCTCGTCGGTGGGCAGCTCGGTGTCGAACAGCTCGCCCAGATTCTCCACCGGCAGCCGGGCGGTCACCCGCACGGCCCCGTCCGCCAGGCGCTCGACCGGCGGGCGTTCGACATCGTACTCGTCGGTGATCTCGCCGACGATCTCCTCCAGGATGTCCTCGATCGTGACGAGGCCGCCGGTGCCGCCGTACTCGTCCACGACGATGACCAGGTGGTTGCGGGCCGCCTGCATCTCCGAGAGCAGGTCGTCGACCGGCTTGGACTCGGGCACGAAGGTCGCCGGGCGCATCAGCTCGGCCACCGGCATCTGCCGGGCCTCCGGTGCGCCCTGGATCCGCCGGATCAGGTCCTTGAGGTAGAGCACGCCGAGCACGTCGTCGACGTTCTCGCCGATCACCGGGATCCGGGAGAAGCCGGAACGCAGGAAGAGCGCCAGCGCCTGCGCGAGCGTCTTGCGTTCCTCTATCCACACCATCTCGGTGCGGGGCACCATCACCTCACGGGCGATGGTGTCGCCGAGCGCGAAGACCGAGTGGATCATCTGCCGCTCGCCGTGCTCGACCACGCCGCGCTGCTCGGCCAGGTCGACCAGCTCGCGCAGCTCGACCTGGGTGGCGAACGGCCCCTCGCGGAAGCCGCGCCCCGGGGTGACGGCGTTGCCGATCAGGATCAGCAGCGAGGCCAGCGGGTTGAGCGCCCGGCCCAGCCAGCGCACCAGGGGCGCGACCGCGCGGCCCACCGCGTAGGCGTGCTGCCGGCCCAGGGTGCGCGGCGCGACGCCGACCACCACGAAGCTGACCACGGCCATCGCCACGGCGGTGACCAGGGCGGCCCGCCAACCGGCGCCGAAGGTGTCCACCGCCACCAGCGCGACCAGCGTGGTGGCGGTCAGCTCGGCCAGCAGCCGGAGCAGGAGCAGCAGGTTGAGGTGGCGGACCACGTCGCCGGCGACCGCCTGGAGGGTGCGCGCGCCGCGCGCCCCGTCCCGGGCCAGCTCGGCGGCCCGGGCCGGCGAGACGGCGGCCAGCGCGGCCTCGGTCATCGCGATCAGGCCGGCGAGCACCACCAGCCCCGCCGCGACGGCGAGGAGAGTGAGATCGGGCAGGCCGGCGGGCGCGCCGCCGGCCGCCAGGGTGGTGATCACTGCGATCGGGTCGACCGCCAGCTGGCCAGCAGCCGGGCCTGGAGACCGAACATCTCCCGCTCCTCCTCCGGCTCGGCGTGGTCGTAGCCGAGCAGGTGCAGCACGCCGTGCACGGTGAGCAGGTGCAGCTCGTCGGCGGTGGTGTGCCCGGCGGTGGCCGCCTGCTTGGCCGCCACCTCCGGGCAGAGCACGATGTCGCCGAGCAGGGCCGGCTCACCGCCGGCCGGGGAGCTCTCCCCCGGGCCGTGGTCGACGCTGCCCTCGTCCATGGGGAAGGCGAGCACGTCGGTCGGGCCGTCGCCACCCATCCAGCGGTGGTTCAGCTCGGACATGTATTCGATGTCGACCAGCAGCACGGAGAGCTCGGCGAGGGGGTTGACCCCCATCTCGTCGAGGGCGTGCCGGGCGACGGCGAGCACGGCGTCGGTGTCGACGTCGGCGCCAGACTCGTTGGCGATCTCGATGGACAACTGTCTTCCTCTGATGGTTAGCGGCGCCGGCCGGCCCGGCCGCCCTGGGCGGTCCGCCCGGGCACGGCGTGCACGCTCTGCGCCTGCTGGTTCTCCCGCTCGGCGTCCCAGCGGGCGTACGCGTCGACGATCTCGCCCACCAGCTTGTGGCGCACCACGTCGGAGCTGGACAGCTGGGCGAAGTGCACGTCCTCGACGTTGCCCAGGATCTCCCGGACCACCCGCAGGCCGCTCGTCGTCCCGCCGGGAAGGTCGACCTGGGTGACGTCACCGGTGACCACGATCTTGGAGTTGAACCCGAGCCGGGTGAGGAACATCTTCATCTGCTCGGGCGTGGTGTTCTGCGCCTCGTCGAGAATGATGAACGCGTCGTTGAGGGTGCGACCCCGCATGTACGCCAGCGGCGCCACCTCGATCGTGCCGGCGGCCATCAGCTTCGGGATGGACTCCGGATCGAGCATGTCGTGCAGCGCGTCGTAGAGCGGGCGCAGGTAGGGGTCGATCTTCTCGTTCAGGGTGCCGGGCAGGAAGCCCAGCCGCTCCCCCGCCTCGACCGCCGGCCGGGTCAGGATGATCCGGTTGACCTGCTTGGCCTGGAGCGCCTGGACGGCCTTCGCCATGGCCAGGTAGGTCTTTCCCGTGCCCGCCGGGCCGATGCCGAAGACGATGGTGTGCGCGTCGATGGCGTCGACGTAGCGCTTCTGGCCCAGGGTCTTGGGACGGATGGTGCGGCCGCGCCGGGAGAGGATGTTGAGCGTCAGGACCTCGGCGGGCCGCTCGGTGCCGCCCTGCTCGAGCATCCCGACCGTACGCCGGACTGCGTCAGTGGTCAGGGTCTCGCCTTTCTCGATCAGTTCGAGCAGCTCGCTGAAGAGTCGCTCGGCGAGGGCGTTGTCGGCGGGCGCGCCGGTGATGGTGATCTCGTTGCCCCGCACGTGGACGTCACTGTTGACCGAGCGTTCGACGAGCCGCAGGATCTCGTCGCCCGCGCCGAGCAGATTCACCATGATCTTCTGGTCGGGGACCGTGATCCTGGTCTGCACCCGGGGCGGGCCGGGAGGTGGGGTGCCGGTCATAGGTCGGGCCCGTCGGGCCCTGCGCCACCTGCTCTCGAACTCGGCGCCGGGCCCTGCTGGCGCGGCGGTCGTGACTCCCATCGTATCGGGTCAACACCCGCGGCACCGTGTCCATTTCCGTCGGGCGCGAGCCGGCGGAACAGAGCCCTCGCCATCGGTGGGAGATCAGCTGCCGGCGCGGAAGTCGTACCCCTCGAAGGTCTCCTGGTGCCGGGTGAACCGGTAGGTGGCCCAGTGCATGCGCACCACGGCGCCGCGCTCGTCCCGGGTCAGCCGGAGCAGCTCGCCCACCTCCCGGCCGGCGACCGTGCGGAACACGTCCGGCCGGTCCGGCAGCGGGGCGAACACCGAGGGCGGCTTGCCGGCCGGGTCGTCCGCGCCCCGGGCCCGCAGCGCCCCGTCGTGCCAGGAGAAGACGTACTCGAAGCCCTCGCCCCACCAGCGGCCGAGCAGGCCGCGCAGGTGTTCCGGGGCGGGCGCGCCGGGCCGCCACGGCTCGACGTCGGCCGGGTCGTGCTCGGCGGCGGCGGCGAGCAGGCGGTGCGGCAGCTCGAAGACCTCCACGCCGGTGCCGGAGGAACCGAGCACCGCGCAGCCCATCGCGCCGGCCGTGCCGTCCCCGCCGCGCCGGCCGTAGACGGCGGCCAGGAAACCGGGCATGGCCCCGTCGTGCCCCACGTGCATCACCCGCCCCGGCTGCGGCACCAGGATCAGCCCGAGGCCGAAGCCGCCCGCCCAAAGCGTCTCGTCGGTGGTGGTCAGCGGCCAGCGCATCTCGTCGAGGGTGGCGGGCGCGAGCACGGCGCCGGCCGGGTCCAGCGCCGCCGGGTCGGCCAGGAAGGCCGCCCAGCGCGCCATGTCCGGCGCGGTGCTCCAGAGCTGCGCGGCGGGGGCCACCGCGCCGAAGTCGGTCGGCGGCTCCGGACGGGCCTCGTCGGAGTACGCGTCGACCAGGAACCCGGTCGCCGCCCGGTCGCCGGGCGCGGTGCCGGTGGCGGCCAGCCCGAGCGGGGCGAGCACCCGCTCGCCCAGCACCTCGGCCCAGGTGCCGCCGCGCAGCCGGGCGACCAGCTCGCCGAGCAGGGCCATGCCGAGGTTGGAGTAGTGGTAGCGCCGGCCGGTGGGCAGCACCCGCTCCACCCGGGTCAGGTCGGCGAGCAGCTCGCTGACGTCGGGCGCGCGGAGGCTGTCCCAGACGTCGCCGTGCGGCTCGCGCTGCAGGCCCGCGGTGTGCGACAGCAGCCGGCGTACGGTCAGCTCGCCGTGCGCCGGCAGGTCGAGGTGCCGCCCGATCGGGTCGTCCAGGTCGAGGAGCCCCTCGTCGCGGCACTGCATGACCAGCACCGCGGTGAAGGTCTTGGTGACCGAGCCGATCCGGAAGACCGACTCCGGCCCGAGCGCCGTGTCGTTGCCGGTCCCGCCGACCGCGCAGGTCCACAGCGGCCGGTCGGCCCGGTGCAGGGCGACCGAGACGGCCGGGATCCGCCCGTGGGCCTGCGCCTGCCGCACCATCCGGCCGAGCCGGTCATGCACCGTGATCATGAGGGCAGTCTAGGCAGCCCGTCAGCGGCACAGCATCGGGCCGAGCGGGGCCCCGCCCAGCAGGTGCGCGTGCACGTGGAAGACCTCCTGGCCGCCGTACGGGCCGGTGTTGAACATCAGCCGGAAGCCGTCCACCGTGAGCCCCTCCTCCTCGGCCACCACGGCCGCGGTGCCCAGCAGCTCACCGGCCAGCCCCGGGTCGCCCTCGGCCAGGGTGACCACGTCCGCGTAGTGCTCCTTCGGGATCACCAGCACGTGCGTGGGCGCCTTCGGGTCGATGTCGCGGAAGGCCAGCGTGGTGGCGGTCTCGCGGACGATGGTGGCCGGGATCTCCCCGGCTACGATCCGGCAGAACAGGCAGTCGGTTCCCATCGGGGCATGGTAAGTCGTCCCGTACCCGCTCAGGCATGATGTGCCGCGTGACTTCTCGGGCGGTACTGGTGACGGGGGCCTCGCGCGGCATCGGCCGCGCGGTGGCGCGGGCGTTCGCGGCGGGCGGGGACCGGGTGGCGATCCACCACCGGGACTCCGCGGAGCTGGCCGAGGCGCTGCGGGCGGAGCTGCCCGGCGACGGGCACGTGGTGGTCCGTGCCGACCTGGCCGACCCGGACGCCGTGCGGGCCATGGTGGACGAGGCGGCGCAGCGCCTGGGCGGTCTCGACGTCCTGGTCAACAACGCCGGCGTCTACGGGCCCCGCGACCTGCCCCACCCGGTCTTCGGTAACACGTACGACCAGTGGCGGGAGCAGTGGCGGCTGGTCCTGGAGACCAACCTGACCGGCGCCGCGAACGCCACCTGGTGCGCCGCCCAGCACATGCGCGAGCGGGGCGGCCGGATCGTGAACGTGTCGTCCCGGGGCGCCTTCCGGGGTGAGCCCGAGCAGCCCGCGTACGGGGCGAGCAAGGCGGGGCTGAACGCGCTCGGTCAGTCGTTGGCGCTGGCCCTGGCCCCGTACGGCATCGCCGTGGCGACGGTCGCGCCCGGCTTCGTGGCGACCGACATGACCACCACCCACCTCAGCGGCGAGCGGGGCGACGCGATCCGCGCCCAGTCCCCGTTCAACCGGGTGGCCCGCCCCGAGGAGATCGCCGCGGCGGTGCACTGGCTGGCCAGCCCTGAAGCGGAGTGGGCGTCGGGAACGATCGTCGACCTGAACGGCGCCTCCTACCTCCGCACCTGACACGCCCACTCGCAGCGCCGTGCGGGGCGGGTCTACCAGCGGGACAGGCGGGTGGACAGGACGGTCAGCGCGGCCACGCCGGCTGTTGACGTGCGGAGCACCGACGGGCCCAGGCGGACCGGGCGGGCGCCGGCCTCCCCGAAGGCCGACAGCTCGGTGTCGGTGATGCCGCCCTCGGGGCCGACCACCAGGACGATCTCGCCGGCGTCGGGCAGCTCGACCGTGGTCAGCCGCTCCTCGGCCTCCTCGTGCAGGACGAACGCGGCGGCCGCGCCGGCGATCCGCCGGGTCACCGTGGTGGTCGACTCGTCGGGCGTGCCCGCCACCACCGGCAGCCACGGCCGGCGGGCCTGCTTGGCCGCCTCCCGGGCGGTGGCCGCCCACTTCTCCCGCGCGCGTACGCCCCGGTCCCCGCGCCACTGGGTCACCGAGCGGGACGCCGCCCAGGGGACGATCTCGTCCACCCCGACCTCGGTCATCGCCTGCACGGCCAGCTCGCCCCGGTCACCCTTGGCGATGCCCTGCACCACGACCAGCCGGGGGACGGACGCGTCGGCGTACCCCCGGGAGGTGACCCGGAGGTCGAGGGTGCCCCTGCCGACGGCCGTGACCACCGCGCCGGCCGTGCCGCCCCGCCCGTCGGCGAGCAGCAGCTCCTCGCCGACGCGCAGCCGCTGCACGGTCGCCGCGTGGTGCCCCTCGGGGCCGTCCAGCGTCAGCGTGTCACCGGTGGGCAGCGCCTCGACCAGGAACAGCGGCGCCGACACCTCAGGCGTGCCCGTTGAAGGCGTCGCGCATCCGGGAGAAGAAGCCGCCCTGCTTGGTCAGCTCGGCGACCTCCTCGCCGCGGGTCTTGGCGAAGTCGCGCAGCATCCGCTCCTGGTCGGCGTCGAGCTTGGTCGGGGTCCGCACGTCGAGGTGGACGTAGAGGTCGCCCCGGCCGGTGCCGCGCAGGTGCGGCACGCCCCGGGCGCGCAGCCGCAGCGTGCTGCCCGGCTGGGTGCCCGGCTTGACGTCGACCGTCTCCTCGCTGTCGAGGGTCTTGATGGTCAGGCGGGTGCCGAGCGCCGCCGCGGTCATCGGCACGGTGACCCGGCAGTGCAGGTCGTCGCCCTTGCGCGAGTAGACGTCGTGCGGGCGCTCGTGGATCTCGACGTAGAGGTCCCCGGCGGTGCCGCCGCCCGGACCGACCTCGCCCTGCTGGGCCAGCCGGATCCGCATGCCGTCCTCGACGCCCGCCGGGATCTTGACGGTGAGCGAGCGGCGGGTGCGCACCCGGCCGTCGCCCGCGCAGGTCGGGCAGGGGTGCGGGATGGTGGTGCCGTAGCCCTGGCAGACCGTGCACGGCCGGGCGGAGACCACCTGGCCGAGGAAGGTCCGCTGCACCGACTGCACCTCGCCCCGGCCGCCGCAGGCCTCGCAGGTGGCCAGGTGGGTGCCGGCCGCGGTGCCCGCGCCGGAGCAGGTGGTGCAGAGCACGGCGGTGTCGACGGTGATCGGCGCCTCGACGCCGAACGCCGTCTCGTTCAGGTCCAGCTCCAGCCGCAGGATCGCGTCGGCGCCCGGCCGGGTACGCGGCCGCGGGCCCCGGCTGCCGCCGGCCGCCCCGCCGAAGAAGGCGTCCATGATGTCCTGGAAGCCGACGAACGGGCCGGCGCCGCCCGGACCGCCCGGACCCGCGCCCCCGCCGCCCGGGGCGAGCGGGTCGCCGCCCAGGTCGACGATCTGCCGTTTCCGATCGTCCGAGAGCACCTCGTACGCGGCGTTGATGTCCTTGAACTTCTCCTGTGCCTCCGGGTCCGGATTGACGTCCGGGTGGAACTGCCGCGCCAGCTTGCGGTAGGCGCGCTTGATCTCGTCATCGGAGGCGTCCCGGCTCACGCCGAGAATGCCGTAGTAGTCCCTGGCCACTGCGTTCGGTGTCCTCATGTTCGTCTCGCGTTGCGCCGGTCGTCGGCCGGAGCCGGCCGTCGGTCTGACTGGTCAGTTCTGGGCCAGCAACTCGCCCACGTAGCGTGCCACGGCCCTCACCATGGCGATATTGCCGGGGTAGTCCATCCGGGTCGGCCCGAGCACGCCGAGCCCACCGACGATCGTGCTGCCCGGGCCGTACCCGGTGCTGACCACCGAGGCGGCCCGCAGGTTGTCGATCTCGTTCTCGTCGCCGATGAGCACCCGGGTGGTGCTCGGCTCGGCCTCCCCGATCAGCTTGAGCAGCACGACCTCCTCCTCGAGCGCCTCGAGGATCGGGCGCAGCGAACCCTGGAAGTCGAGCAAACCACCCCGGGTGAGGTTGGCCGTGCCGGCCAGCGCGATGCGCTCCTCGTGCCGTTCGACAAGGGTCTCCAGCAGCACGCTGGAGAGCGTGGCCATGGCCGGGCGCAGCTGCGGGGTCGACTCGTCGACCAGGGCCTGCACCAGCGGCGGGGTGTCGGAGAGCCGGGAGCCGACCAGCTTCTCGTTGACCACCCGGCGCAGGTCGGTCACGTCGTCGGGGGCGACCGGCCCGGGCATCTCGACCAGCCGCTGCTCGACCCGGCCGGTGTCGGCGATCATGACGACCATCAGCCGGGTGGTGGAGATCGGCACCAGCTCCAGGTGGCGCACCTTGGAGCGGGCCAGGCTCGGGTACTGCACCACGGCGACCTGCCGGGTGAGCTGGGCCAGCAGCCGAACGGTGCGGTGCACCACGTCGTCCAGGTCGACCGCGCCGACCAGGAAGCGCTCGATCGCCCGGCGCTCGGCCGGGCTGAGCGGCTTGACCCGGGAGAGCCGGTCGACGAAGAGCCGGTAGCCGCGGTCGGTGGGCACCCGGCCGGCGCTGGTGTGGGGCTGCCGGATGTAGCCCTCCTCCTCCAGCACCGCCATGTCGTTGCGGACGGTCGCCGGGGAGACGCCCAGCTGGTGGCGCTCGACCAGGGCCTTGCTGCCGACCGGCTCCTGCGTGGCGACGTAGTCCTCGACGATCGCGCGCAGCACGGCGAGCTTGCGGTCGTCGAGACCCATCTCCCCACCTCCTGACGCACCTCGTCCGCCCCGGCGCGCGGCGTCCGCCGGGCGTCTGGCACTCGACTGTAGCGAGTGCCAGTCTACGTCGGCCGACCCGCCGACGCGATGATCAGCGACGTACCTCCGGCCCGGCCCGCCGCACATCCGACCCGCCAGGGCCGAACAGCCGGACATCCCGGGCGATCTCGCTCTGGTGTGCCCTTGCCCCCGGGACCTACCGTGACGTCCATGACTGAACCTCCTCGCCCTCCCGGAGCGGGGGACTCCGGCGCACCGCCGCCGGAGCCGACCCCGCCGTCGGCACCGTACGGCTCGTCGCCGGCCGGCGAACCACCCACCGCACCACTGTCCGGGGCGCCGGCCGGGGGCGGCTATCCCCCGCCCGGTGGCTATCCCCCACCTCCCGGAGGCCAGCCGCCGTCGGGCGGCTACCCGCCCCCGGGCGGCTATCCCCCGCCGGGCGGCGGCTACCCGGGCGGCGGCGCCTACGGGCCGCCCGCCGGCTACGCCAACAACGACGACAAGACCTGGGCCCTCGTCGCGCACTTCGGCGGGGCGGCGGCGATGTTCGTCAGCGGCGGTGTGCTGGGTTGGCTCCCGCCGCTGGTCGCCATGCTGGCGCGGGGCAACCAGTCCCCGACCGTGCGCCAGCACGCGGTGTCGGCGCTCAACTTCCAGCTCGTGTGGTCGATCGTGGGCCTCGTCGGCTGGATCCTGAGCTGCATCCTCGTCGGCTTCCTCGCCGTCGGCGCGGCCGTCATCATCGGCGTGATCTTCGGCATCATGGCCGGGGTGAAGGCCAACGAGGGGCAGCCCTACCGCTACCCGATGTCGGCCAACCTGATCAAGTGAGCCCGGCCCGGCCGGCCCGGAGGGCCGGCCGGGCCCGTCCGGGCAGCGTCGCGGGCGTGGGCCGGCCGGAGCCGGTCAGGGCAGCAGGTCGCGGACGACCGCGTCGGCGAGCAGCCGGCCGCGCAGGGTGAGCACCGCCCGCCCGGCGGCGTACGCGCCCGCGTCGAGCAAGCCGCCGGCCCGGGCCCGCTCGGCGCCCGCCCGGCCCGCCTCGTCGAGCCCGGACAGGGCCAGTCCGTCGGCGAGCCGCAGCCGCAGCATCACGTCCTCCATGTGCGCCTCGTCCGGCGTGAGCAGCTCCCGGGCCAGGCCGGGCGACTCCCCGGCGGCCAGCCGCTGGGCGTACGCGGTCGGGTGCTTGACGTTCCACCAGCGCACCCCGCCGACGTGGCTGTGCGCCCCCGGGCCGAGGCCCCACCAGTCGGCGCCGGTCCAGTAGAGCAGGTTGTGCCGGCACCGGGCCGCTTCCGAGCGGGCCCAGTTGGAGACCTCGTACCAGGAGAAGCCGGCCGCGCCGAGGGCCGCCTCCGCCGCGAGGTAACGGTCCGCCGCCACGTCGTCGCTGGGGTACGGCAGCTCGCCGCGGCGCATCCGCGCGGCCAGCCGGGTGCCGTCCTCGACGATCAGGGCGTACGCGCTGACGTGGTCCACCCCCGCCGCGACCACCTGCTCCAGCGAGGCGGCGAAGTCCTCGGCACTCTCCCCCGGCGTGCCGTAGATCAGGTCCAGGTTCACGTGCTCGAACCCGGCGTCCCGCGCCTCCAGCGCGGCGGCGGTGGCCCGGCCGGCGCTGTGCTGCCGGTCGAGGATCGCCAGCACGCCGGGCGCCGCGGACTGCATGCCCAGCGAGATCCGGGTGTAGCCGGCGGCCCGCAGCGTCTTGAGCGACTCCGGGGTGACCGTCTCCGGGTTGGCCTCGGTGGTCACCTCGGCGCCGGCGGCCAGCCCCCAGGTGCGGTCGATGCCGTCGAGGATCCGGGCCAGGTCGTCGGCGGGGAGCAGGGTGGGCGTGCCGCCACCGACGAAGACGGTGTCGACCCGGGGCGGCGGGGTGTCGCCCAGCACCCGGCCGGCGAGGGCCAGCTCGGCCAGCACGGTGTCGGCGTACGTCTCGCGGCTGGCGCCGCCGCCGAGCTCGGCGGCCGTGTAGGTGTTGAAGTCGCAGTAGCCGCACCGGCTGGCGCAGAACGGGACGTGCACGTACACGCCGAAGCCGCGCGCGCCGACGGCGCGGCGGGCGGCAGCGGGCAGCGCCCCGTCGCGCGGGACGGGTTCGCCTTCTGGAAGGACGCCGGGCATGGCCACTAGTGTGCCCGGCATGACCTCTCCGGACGCTCTCGTGCGGGTCGCCACGGCCCGTGGGGTGACCACCCTCACCCTGGACAGCCCGCACAACCGCAACGCGCTCTCCACCCCGCTGATGACCGAACTGCTGGCCGGGCTGGCCGCGGCGGTCGCCGACGGCGCGGTCCGGGCCGTCGTGCTGGACCACACCGGCCCGGTGTTCTGCTCCGGGGCCGACCTGAAGGAGACGGCCGCCGCGTACGCCAGCGGTTCCGTGCCGGCCGGGATGCTGGGCGACGTGCTGGTCGCGGTCCGGGAGTGCCCGAAGCCGGTGCTCGCGCGGGTGGCCGGGCCGGCGCGGGCCGGCGGGCTGGGCCTGATCGCCGCCGCGGACCTGGCGGTCTGCGCCGAGGAGGCCACGTTCGCCTTCACCGAGGTCCGGATCGGGGTGATCCCGGCGGTGATCTCGGCGACCGTGCTGCCGCGGCTGCACCCCCGGGCCGCCGCCGAGCTGTACCTGACCGGCGACATGTTCGACGGCCGGCGGGCCGCCGAGATCGGCCTGGTCACCGCCGCCGTGCCGGCGGACGCGCTGGACGACGCCGTGGACCGGTACTGCGCCTCGCTGGTGAAGGGCGCACCGAAGGCCCTCGCCGGCACCAAGGAGCTGCTGCGCCGCCCGGCCGCCACCGACCTGCGCGCCGAGATCGCCGAGTTGGCCGCGCTCTCCACCGGGTACTTCCTGTCCGAGGAGGGCCGGGAGGGCGTCCTCGCGTTCCGGGAGAAGCGGCCCGCGGCCTGGGTGCCCGCCGCAGACTGAGGCCGGAGGTGCCGGGTCGGCTACGGACCGTGAGGCGTCCGGTCGGCCGACCCGGGGACGGGAGTGGGCGACGTACGCTTGGCGGGCTGTCGGGACTGGGGGTGCGGGTGCGAACGCGAGCGGCGATCGTGGCATCGGGTGTGGTGGTGGCGGTCCTGGCCCTGCTCGGCGTGTGGTTCGTCGCGAAGCAGTTCGGGCACCAGCTGCGGCTGCCGATGGCCAGCCGGACCTGCACCGTCAAGGCCGACGGCGAGGTCGTGCTCAGCGCCGACCAGATGGCCAACGCGGCCACCATCGCGGCCATCGGGGTGCAGCGCAAGATGCCGGAGCGGGCCGTGGTGGTGGCGCTGGCGACGGCCTACCAGGAGTCGCACCTGCGCAACATCGCGCACGGCGACCGGGACTCGCTCGGCCTGTTCCAGCAGCGCCCGAGCCAGGGCTGGGGCACCCCCGACGAGATCCGCGACCCGCGCTACGCGGCCAAGAAGTTCTACGCCGCGCTGAAGAAGGTCAAGGGCTGGGAGAAGCTGCGGGTCACCGAGGCCGCCCAGCGGGTGCAGCGGTCGGCCTACCCCGAGGCGTACGAGAAGTGGGCGGACGAGTCGCAGGTGCTCACCCGCGCCCTGCTGGGGAACGCGACCGGGGCGGTGGCCTGCACGGTCGGCCCGACGCCGACGATGCGCGGCCCGGCCGCCGCCAGCGCCCTGATGCAGAGCCTGGCCCTCGACTGGGGCCTGCCGGAGCTGAGCTCGGGCACCGACCTGACCGGGCTGACCGTGCCGGCCGCCGACAGCCGCAACGGCTGGCGGTACGCCCACTGGCTGGTCTCGCACGCCGACGACCACGGGGTGAAGCTGGTGCGGTTCGGCGGCCTGGAGTGGACGGCCGAGCAGGGCACCTGGGCCAAGGTGAAGGGCGACCCGGCGACCCAGGTGCTGGCCGAGGTCTTCGCCGCGGCCTGACCCGGCGCGCCGCGGCCTGACCCGGCCCGCCGCGGCCTGACCCGGCGCGGCGCGGGCGGTCCGGGCGGTCAGCCGGCGGCGGCGCCGAGGCGGCGGCGGACCTTGGCCCGCACCGACTCGGGCAGCTCCGGCACGTCGAGCAGGCGCGGCAGCAACTCCGGTTCGAGGGTGGTCGCCCGGAACACCTCGCCGATCGTCACCCCGTGCGCCGGCCGGTCGACCACCTCGACGGGATCGCCGGTGCCCACGTCACCCTCGCGCAGCACCCGCAGGTACGCCCCGGGCGCACCCCGCAGGGTGAACCGCTTGATCAGGTCGGGCACACCCCAGAAGCCGACGAAGGTGGTGCACGGGGTGCGCGGCTTGGTCACCTGCAGCAGCGCGGAGCCGACCGCCCAGCACTCGCCGATCACCGCGCCCGTGACGTCCACCGCCCAGGTGGTGAGGTTCTCGCCGAAGGCGCCCGGCCGCAGGGCCCGGCCCAGCTCGCCGGCCCACCAGCCGGCGTCCTCCTCGGCGTACGCGTAGACCGCCTGGTCGGGGCCGCCGTGGTGGGCCCGCTCGCCGATGAAGTCCCCGGCGACGCCGGCGAAGCGGATCTCCACCCGGCCGTCGACGGGCCGCTTGTCGATGCCGCTGCGACCGCTCGGGTCGCCTGCCCACTCCGCCTCGGTCACCCCGCCGATGTTCACCGCCGCCAGCCTGCCCGTCATGGCGGTCAGCCTAGGTGCCGCCGCCGGGTGCGGGAAAACGGGTTCCTCCCGGCACCCGGCGGACGGGTCAGCCCTTGACCGCGCCGGCCACCAGGCCGGACACCATCCGGCGCTGGACCAGCAGGAAGAAGACGATCACCGGCAGGGTGAACAGCGTCGAGGCGGCCATCACCGAACCCCAGGCGGTGTCGTCCCGCCCGAAGAAGAACGTCATGGCCACCGGCAGCGTGTACTTGCTCTGGTCGTTGACGAAGGTCAACGCGAAGATCAGCTCGTTCCAGGCGGTGATGAAGGAGAAGATGCTGGTGGCCACCAGGCCGGGCGCGACCAGCGGGAAGAGCACCTTGCGGAAGGTCTGGGCCCGGCTGGCCCCGTCGATCGCCGCCGCCTCCTCCAGCTCCTTGGGCACCGCGGCCACGAAGCCGCGCAGCATCCAGACCGCGAACGGCAGCGAGAAGCCGAGGTAGGTCAGGATCAGGCTGGGCAGGGTGTTGTAGAGCCCGAGCCGCTGGATCATCAGGAACAGCGGGATGACCAGCGCCTCCAGCGGGATCATCTGCACCACCAGCAGCAGGATCAGGAAGGTGGTGCGCAGCTTGAAGCGGAACCGGGCCACCGCGGTCGCGGCGAGCAGCGCGACAAGCCCGCTCAACACCACGGTGGCCACCGCGACCAGCGCGCTGTTGAGGAAGAAGTCCGTGAAGGTCACGCCCGGGATGAGGTTGCCGGTGAGGATCTCCCGGTAGTGCTCCAGGGTCGGCTCCGCCGGGACCGGGCGCGGCGTGGCCGAGAAGATCTCCTTGTTGGGCTTCAGCGAGGTGGCGACCATCCAGTAGACCGGGAAGGCCGCGAAGAGCGCGACCAGCAGGCCGGCGCCGTTGAGGGCGATCTTCTTCACGACTCGTCCTCCTGCCGGAGCACCATACGGACGTACACGCCGGTCACCACCAGCAGGATCAGCGTCAGGATGACGGCGATGGCGGAGCCCAGCCCGTACTTGGGCGGCGGCGAGAACGCCTCCGCGTACGAGTAGATCGACAGCATGAACGTCGACCGGTCCTGGGTGCCACCGGCCAGCACGAACTGCTGGGTGAAGACCTTGAAGTCCCAGATCGTGGAGAGCACCACGAGGATGCCGAAGACCGGCCGCAGCATCGGGAAGGTGACCGACCAGAAGACCCGCCACGGGCCGGCCCCGTCGACCCGGGCGGCCTCCTGCAGCTCGCTCGGCACGCTCTTCAGCCCGGCCAGCACGCTGACGGCGATGAACGGGAACGAGTGCCAGACGACCACGAGGGTCAGGATGCCGAAGAAGAGCAGCGGGTCGTTGAACCAGCC
The DNA here is from genome assembly GCF_040631005.1 of Micromonospora sp. NPDC005707. Taxonomy (NCBI): domain Bacteria; kingdom Bacillati; phylum Actinomycetota; class Actinomycetes; order Micromonosporales; family Micromonosporaceae; genus Micromonospora; species Micromonospora sp. NPDC005707. The sequence goes on along the minus strand of NZ_JBEXYR010000003.1, from coordinate 2,071 downwards.
GTAGCCGGTCCAGTCGCTGCGCCCGAACAGGGCCGTGGAGAGCCCGTCCGGAAGCTTGTTGAACAGCCAGGTCACCAGGCCGCTGGTGTCGTCGAAGATCCACTTCCAGACGATGGTGCCGGTCAGCGCCGGGGTGGCCCAGGCCAGCATCACGCAGCTCGCCACGAAGGTGGCCATCTTCCTGCCGAGCCGGTTGAGCAGCAGCCCGACCAGGGTGCCGAGGATCATGGTGAGCACCACGTTGGCCACGGCGAAGAGCACGGTGTTGCGCAGCACCGTACGGAAGAACGGGTCGCCGAGGATCTGCGCGTAGTTGGCCAGGCCCACCCACGGCCACTCGCGGTCGCCCCGCAGCTGCCGGACGCTGTCCAGCTTGTAGAAGGACATCATCACGACCTGGCCGAGCGGCCAGAGCAGCAGCACCGCGATGATCGCCAGGCAGGGCAGGAGCAGCAGGTACGGAAGGCGGTCCACACGGCGGCGCCGCCGCGCGGGGGTCTCCCGCGCGGCGGCCTCGCCGGTGACCTCGGTCAGCGTGGTCACTTGGCGTTGAGGATGCTTTCCATCTCGGTGGCCGCGTCGGCGGTGGCCTTCTCGACCGTCTTCTGGCCCTTGATGACCGAGCTGTTCATGGCCTGGGTCACCGTCTTGGTCCGGCTCACCTCCACCCACTTCGGGGTGAGCGGGGTCAGCTTGGTGTTCTGCATCGTGGTGGCGAACGCCGCCATCACCTTGTCGTTGGCGTAGTTGCCGCCGCCGACCAGGTCCTTGTAGACCGGGAAGAAGCCGAGGCTGCTGGCGAACTCCTGGTCCTTCTGCTTGCTGAGCAGCACGGTCAGGTAGTCCCAGGCGAGGGCCTGCCGCTTGCTGTCCTTCCAGAGGGCGATGTCGGAGCCACCGGCGAAGGCCGGGGCGGCCTTGCCGTCCGGACCCGGGATCGGGAACGTGCCCCACACCTTCTCGATGTCGGGGTTGTCCTTCTTCATCGCGCCGCCCTGCCAGCTACCGGCGAATGCCATGGCGGCCTTGCCGGTGGCGAACTGGGTGCGGGCGTCGACCTCGTTCCAGGCGGCGGCGGCCGGCGGGGCCACCTTGTGCACGGTCACGAGGTCGGTCCAGAACTTGACCGCCTTCTGCGCCTCCGGCGTGTTGTAGCCGGACTTCCAGCTGTCGCCGTCCTTGGTGGCGATCTCCGCGCCGGCCGCCCAGAGGAACGAGTAGAACGGCAGCTCCGAGTTGCCGGGCAGGGCGATGCCGTAGGTGCCCGGCTTCTTGGCCTGGACGGCCTTCGCGGCGGCGACCAGCTCGTCCCAGGTCGTCGGCGGCTTCACCCCCGCCTCGGCGAACCAGTCGGTGCGGTAGTAGATGGCCCGCACGCCGGCGTACCACGGGACGCCGTACTGCTTGCCGTCGAGCTGGGCGTTCTTCACGAGGTCGGGAAGGATGTCCTTGCCCTCGGACCAGCCGTTGAACTTCTCCGTGACGTCGGCGAGGGCCTCCTGCGCCGCCCAGCCCTGCGTCTCGGTGTTGCCCAGCTCGGTGACGTCGGGTCCCTCCCCGCCGGCGAGCGCGGCCTGGAACTTCTTCGGCGCCTCGAGCCAGGGGATGTACTGCACCACGACGTCGGTCTCGGGGTGCTTCTTCTTGAACTCCGCCTCGACGCCGTCGAGGAACGCGGTCTGGGCGTCGCCGCCCTCACCCATCATCCAGACCGTCAGCTTGCTGTTGTCGCCGGCCTTGTCGTCGTCGCCCGAGCCACCGCACCCGGAGAGCACCATCGCGGCCGAGGCCACGATGGCGGTGACCGGGGCCAGCCGCTTCCACCTGTTCACGCCATATCTCCCTCGGGGCGTTTGGCATTAACCTTCTCCGCCGCACCTTAGTAGGAAAATTTCCTTTACAACAGGGGGTACTCGCGGCGGGCGGCCGAGGCGACGGTATCGCAGCCGGACGCCCGGGCGGCAGGGGTGCCGTCCGGGCAGCTCAGGGTGAAGACGGAGGCGGGCGCCCGCCGCGAGTACCCCCTGTTGTAAAGGAAATTTTCCTACTAAGGTGCGGCGGCGATGGTTAA